>LJTT01000029.1 GCA_001303585.1 Betaproteobacteria bacterium SG8_41 | reverse complement strand
GAATAATGGTGACGAGAAATGGTGATGAGAAATGGTGACAGGAAGCAAACCGCTGGTTACCTATCACCAGTAATCATCACCATCTTTCATCACCCGTAACCATCAACATTTTCAGGTCACAGGTCACTGGTCACCGGGGTCAAGTGCCGAAATGCGCGTGCACGATCTCCATCAGCGCCTCGGCGAGCTCCAGGTCGTCGGTGATCGGATTCACCATGGCGACCTGGCACGCAGCGACCGGGTCGAGGCCGGCGTTGATCATGTTGGCGGCGTAAACGAGCGCGCGAGTGGATGTTGCCTCTTCCAAGCCATGGTCCTTCAGCAGCCGCGCCTTGCGTCCCGCGGTGACGAGCTGATGCGCGATCTCGGGCGGGATTCCCGGCACCTCGTTGACGACGATCTTGCGCTCGACCTCCTCCGTCGGGAAATCGAAATTGATGGCGATGAAGCGCTGCTTGGTCGAGGGCTTCAGGTCTTTCAGGACCGTTTGATAGCCCGGGTTGTAGGAAATCACCAGCATGAAATCCTCGTGCGCCTCGATCTCCTGGCCCTTCTTCTCCACGGTCAGCCGGCGGCGGTGATCGGTGAGCGAGTGGATCACGACGGTCGAGTCGGTGCGCGCCTCGACGATTTCGTCGAGATAGCAGATCGCACCGGCTTTCACAGCCTGGGTGAGCGGACCGTCCTGCCACACCGTCTCCGAGCCCTCGAAGCAGAAAGCGGCCAACGAGGTCGGAGCTCGTCAGATCCTCGTGGCACGACACCGTGACCAGCGGCCGCTTCAGCTGAAACGCCATGTACTCCAGGAAGCGCGTCTTGCCGCATCCGGTCGGCCCCTTCAGCATGACCGGGAGACGTTTGCGGTAGGCAGCTTCAAACACCGCGATCTCGTTGCCCTGTGGCTCGTAATACGGCGCCGTGTCGCCGGGTTGCGGCGCCTGCACGATATCGCGCTCAACGCCTCTCAATCTGCTGGTTGCGGTCTTCATAATGCCTTCAATGGCCCGCACGGGCACCGATTACGTCTGTTATATGGAGCCGGAACCACAGAATCACAAGTGCCTGTATTCCCGGCGATTTGACTCAATTTTACGTCAGGCGTCCAGCCGGCCCTCGCGGATGCAGTGCGTCCGGATGTGTAGACACACGGGCCGGGCGGTCCTCACTGCCATTTTTTCCCATACTGGCGGCAACGCGTCCTGCCGTTGCATGTTAATACAGTTGCGGTAGTAGGCAAGCGCCCGGCAATTGTCGCGAATCGCGTGCGACGACGGCTCATCCGTGACGGGCACCTTGAAAACCTCGAGCAGGTCGGCCGTGGAAGCAGGAATCTGTTTGTTCCCCTCCTCCACAACACGAGCTGCAATCAGGTCCCGTATGAGATTGATCGTCTGTTCAACGGTGCCCGCGAGAGGCAGACTCTCGTCCTGTCCGAGGCGCTCCTCGAGACGGCCCACGCAGGCGTCCGCCTCGGCAAATGCCAGCGCGCGCTGCCCGATCCCGGAATGGCGCTCTAGAGTCAACATCTTCCGATATTTTAGGCCACCGGGCACTGCTTTGAAACCGCCCGAGGCATGCGCGTGGCCAGGTAACCAAGTAATTAGGTAACTAGGTAAAAGCCGTTCTTTCGCGCCTCGGCAATTTGGCCACCTCGTCACTCAGTCACTTAGTCACTCGACCACCTTGCCGAGAAGATCGACGACGTTGGTCTGGTTATGGACCATTTGCCCGGGAAAGACAATGTTGATGGCATTGGTCGGGCAGATCGACTGGCAGAGCCCGCAGTACCAGCACTCGTCGGGATAGACGATCTCCGGCAGCGTCTCGCGATTGTCCTCTTCCTTGTAAATGAGGTCGCCAGGGCAGATCCAGTCGCAGAGATTGCACTTGACGCACGTCTCGGGATTGATCTCGATCGGATTGTGAACTTTTGCTTCTGCCATTGGATTGCCAATTCGCGGATTGCTGTTCTCTAAACCGGTGATGACTACTGGTGATGAATAGTGGCGGGTTACGGCGCAAATCGCAATTTTCCTATCACCATTGATCATCACTATTATTCATCACCATTTTTTATCACTATTTTCGGGGACAAACGATCACCGACGAGCTATGCCACCGCGGCGTCGCGGGCAAACGCGTCAGAGAGCGGCCGATCAGTCGACAATGTACGCACCGCGGGGCCGTCCTTGCCGCGCTCGACGATCACAAACTTGCGCCAGTGCTCGTCATCCGTCTTGGGGTAATCCAGGCGCCAGTGCGCCGAGCCGGTGCGCGTCTCCTTGCGCGCGAGCGACGCCGAGGCCATGATCTCCGCGTTCAGGCGGATATTCACCGACTCGTGCACGCGCATGAGCCCATGGAGATCGTCGGCTTTCAGCTGCGGCTCGCGTTTCGCCAGCGCCTGCAGCGTCTGCAAGGCGAGCCTTAGCCCCTTGTCGGTGCGGCGCACACCCACATGATCGGTGACCGTGCGGCGCGTTTCGTCCTCGAACTGCTTCCAGCCTATGCCTTCGCGACGCTCCAGGTGGTTCTTCGCCCTTGCCCGCACCGACTCGACGGCCTTCGCGTCGATCTCAGGCAGCAACCCGACGGTGCCCCGCACCCGCCGCACTACGCCCTCACCCGCGATGTGCCCGAGAACGGCGGCGCCGGCTATGCCGCCGCTCACTGTCGCGCAATCGCCTGCGGCGAACAAACCCGCGACGGACGTTTCGCCGTTTGTGTCGACAGCCAGCCCGCTCCCCCGGAAATAGACGCCGCTGCGGCGAATACTCAATTCCGATATCGAGATTTCAACAAGCTCCTCGCGGAAGTTCACGCCCTTCTGTTGATAGAACGCCGGCAGCGTGTAGCGGTCGACCTGGAGCGTACGCTCCATGCGGTCCAGCATCTCCTGAGGCAGGTGGCGGCAATCGAGATAGATGGGCCCGTTACCAAGCAGGTACTCGTTGATCACGGCATCCGCCAGCACCGCCCGGCGCGCGTTTTCGCCCTTCGTGTCGTAGCGGAACATGAACCGCTCACCGCTCTTGTTCACGAAGTAGGCGCCCAGGCTCACCAGCGCATTCAGGCCCTGCGTCGAAAAACCCTTGGGCGTGAGCGTTGCCTCGACCGATTCCATGTTCGCGAGCGCGGCGCCAGCGCGGTAGCCCATCGCCTGCGCGTCGCCCGTGTTGTACGGAAAATGCCAGCTGTCGAATGCGAGCCCGGAGGCATTCCGCGAGATGCGGTTGACGTCGCCGGCAGCCAGCACCACAGCCTTGGCGCGGATCGCATACCATTCGCCCGTGCGGAAGTCGAACGCAAAGGCGCCGTAGGCGCGGTTGTCCTGGGTCAGCAGTTGCACGACCATGGTCCGCATGAGCACGGTCGCCTTGCCCTTGCGCACGCGCTCGCCCAGATGCTTTTTGAAGTCGGTGCCGTCAAAATTGATGTGATAAGTGCCCGGCAGGCCGAACGAGCGCAGCCGGTAGTAGGTCCCGGTCTTGCGATCCTTGAAGTCCACACCAAATGACTCGATTTTGCGGAAAATCCGCGGCATCTCGTGGATGACGCGGCTGGCAACGGCCATGTCGACAATGCCGTCGGTGAGCTCGGGCACGTGCTTGATCAGGAACTCGGGCGTGTCCCACTCGGGCCCGGTGTCCATGACGGTCAGGTAGTGGTCGACACCGCACCCCACGCTGCCGCAATGATCGAGCACCTTGCCTTTCTCGCAGATCACGACTTTGAGCCCGGCCTCCAGCGCCGGGATGGCAGCCATCGTGCCAGCCACACCGCCACCCACGACCAGCACATCCGTCTCGAGCGTTGTCCAGTTTCCCATTATCTGCATGTCCAAAAATTGCGGAGAGGCGGACAACAGCCCACCTCTCCGTTACCGAGCCGGTAAAGCCGCTACTGAATCGCCTTGACAGCGGCTTTGAGAACCGGCGCGAGCCCCCCGCTCTCGCGCGCGATCTGCTCGATCGCCGCCTGCTGCTGGTTGCCGTTCATGAAGCTCACCGGCCGATTTCCCTTCTTCGATTCCGCGAGCAGGGCCGGATCGTTCAGCGCCGCGTCAACGGCGGCGCGGAAGGCAGCGACTGCCTCCGGGTTGGTCTTCGGGGGCGCGTAGTAGCTGCGATGGGTTTCGAGGATGTTCGACATGGCTTCGAGCATCCCCCTCTTGCCCGCCGAGGCGAGCTCGATCGCGGTCGGAACGTCAGGATAATCGGGGATGCGCTGCGAGGTGACGACCAGAATGGGGCGCTTGTCACCCGACTTGATCGCCGCTTGCGACTCGCTCCAGCCCGTGATGTGGCCATCGCCATCGCCCTTGATCACAGCGAGCGCCGTGTCGGCGTTGCCCTCGTAGCCGGTCACGGCTTTCAGCTTGAAACCGAGCGCGTCGGACAGGATCGCCATCGTGTAGAAATCCTCATCCGTGCCCTGTGAGGGATAGATGAACGGCCGGTCGAGCTTCTGCAAGTCCTGGAAGGTCTTGATCGAGGACTTGCCGCCCACCATGAGCATTCGGGGCTCGCTCGTGGCCCGGCCCAGGAACGCGAATTCGGTCGCAATGAACTTCGCGCCCTTGCTGCCCGCGATCGGCGCAAAAATCAGGGTAGAGGCGTTGCCAAAGGCGACGGTCATCCCGTCTGGCTTGACCCGCCACATGTGGTTGGCAGCCTTCAATCCGCCGCCGCCCCGCATGTTGCTGATCCTCAATTCGGACGCCCCGAGATGCTTCTGGAGGTACGGCGCAATCAGGCGCGCGTAGCGCGAGTGCCCGCCCGACGGGCTGCCGGCTATGATCAGGTTGACGACCTTGTCCTTGTAATAATCCGATTTCTGCGCGGCCGCCTGGCCCGCAAATCCGCCGACCAGCGATGCCGCCATTACCGCAATCAACCACTTCGTCCGCGTTTTCATCACCTCGCCCTCCTCTTGCTTCGTGCCGGATGAATGATTCTGAAAAAGCCGCGCGATCGGCGGCCGCCTCCCTGCTATCTGAAATAGTCGATCAACGGCTCGATCAAGCCGTGATAGAGCTGAATCTCGAGCGCGATTACAAACAGAAGGTAGACCGCGATCGTGAAGAAAAGAGTGTAGCCCAGTGCCTTGGGCCATGAGTAGTGCCGGCTGACCAGAAAATAGCCGCCCGTGAAGATAAAGATCGATGGGATCGGCCCAATCAGCAGGACCAGCCCCAGGAAGCTGAGAACCAGCCCCAGAGCGGCAAGCTCCTTCGGCCAGAGCCGCGGGGGCGCCCCTTTCGTGCCCGCGGCCGGCGGCTCAGCCGTCGCGCCGGATCCCGGCCCGCTATCGCCGCGTTTGGTGAGCACTTCAAGCAGGTCGACGTACAGCTCCTCAGTGGCGCGCAAGTTCTGCCAGATGAGCTGCACGATCGCCAGCAGGAGTCCAAACGCCGCGACTGGGATCGGCACCATTCGCGCGCGCGGACCATAGCCCAGGCTCAGGTAGATCACGCCCAGCAGCACCAGAATGATCAGCCCGACGATCAGGTTTTCCTGGACCTTGCGGCTCATGTTGCCCGCCCTTCGGCGCGCTGCGCAGAAATTGCCTCACGCTGCGCGCGGCGGCGCCGGCGGCTGCGTATGAAGGGCAGCGCGGTGGTGATGATGATGAACACAAACATCGCCAGGGTGACCGGACGCGTGAAGATGAAATAGTCGCCGTACAGCGTGAGCGAGATGTGGAGGTTGCGCTCGATCATGGTCGCCAGGACCATTCCGATCACAAAATTGGCTCGCGAGTAGTGATACTTGTCCATGAAGTAGCCCAGGATCCCGAATCCGACCGCCACGATCACGTCCTCGATCAGACCGCGCGTCGCGAAAGCGCCAATGAGGCAGACCGAGAGCACCAGCGGCACCATTACGTTTGGATGCAGGGTCGGCAAGCGCGCAAGGTAAGGTGCGACGCCAAGCCCGATCAGCGTGACGAGCAGGTTGGCGAGCACGACCAGCCACACCATGCTGAATACGAGATCGAGGTTCTTGGTGAGCATCTCGGGCCCCGGCACGATGCCCAGCCCGATGAAAGCGACGAGCAGAATCGCCATGCCCTCTCCGCCGGGAATGCCAAACGCGAGTGTCGGCATGAGACCGCCGCCCTCGTTCGCACCCAGCGTGGCGTCCGGCGCAATCACGCCCTCCACGTTGCCCTTGCCGAACTGATCGGGGTTCTTGGAGGTCTGCGCCGCCTGCGCATAGGCCGCGAGCCCGCCCACGCTGGCGCCCACGCCCGGCAACACCCCGATCCAAAGACCGAGCAGACTCGAGCGCATGACCAGGCCCCAGTGGCGGAACGCATCCCTGACGCCGTCCAGCACGGTGCTCGTCTCTTTGACCACGCTGCGGTCCACGATCGCCCCGCCTTTCACGTAGAGCTTCATCATCTCCGCGATCGCGAACATGCCGATCATCGCGACCGGGAAGGACACTCCATCCATCAGGAACTCGCTGTCGAAGGTGAAGCGCGGCGTCGCCGTGACGATGTCCATGCCGATGAAGGCAATCAGCACGCCCAAAACCGCGGCGATCATGCCCTTGAGCAGCGAGCCCTCGCTGAAAGTGGCAATGATGGTGAGCCCCCAAACCGCCATCATGAGGTATTCGCTCGGCCCGAGCGCAAGCATGATCGGCCGCACGATCGGAATGCTGATCGCCAGAAAGACGGCGCCGAACACACCGCCCAGCAGCGCGCCCATGGCCGATGCGCCCAGCGCGCGCGTCGCCTCGCCGCGCTTGGTCATCGGGTAACCATCGAAACAGAGGGCGAGGCTCTTCGCGGCACCCGGCACGTTGAAGAGGATGCTCGTCACGGAGCTGCCCCAGATCGTGCCGATGTGTCCGCCCAGCAGCAGCGCCAGCGTGGCCGCCACCTCGAAGCCATAGGTGAACGGCAGCAGCAGCGCCAGGGCGACGATGCCGCCAAGGCCCGGCAGGATTCCGATCATCAAGCCGTAGACGACGCCGATCAGCAGAAATGCCATCGCCTGTGGCGTCAGCAGCACCACCAACCCGCCAACGATCGCGTCAAGCACCCGCCTGGCCCTCCTCAGATCCCTTCGTCGGTGTTCAATGTTTCGTGTTAAAGCTTCAAGATTGAACTTTGAACTTGGAGCCTTGAACGACGAGGAATTCTACATCGCTATTTGTTTGCGGGCGACGCGGTACCAAAGTCGACCTTCGGCGCGGTGCTGATGCCCTTTTCGTTCTCGACGGTGAATTGGGGCTTCTCCTTGTAGCCGAACACCATCGCAGTGAGATTGCTCGGGAACTGCCGCACCACCACGTTGTATTGCTGCACCGCCTTGATGTAGCGGTTGCGCGCTACCGCGATGCGGTTCTCAGTTCCCTCGAGCTGCGCCTGCAGATCGAGGAAGTTGGCGTCCGACTTGAGCTGAGGGTAGCGCTCGACGACGACCAGCAACCGCGATAGAGCAGACGAGAGCTGCCCTTGCGCCGCCTGGAATTTCGCGAACGCCTCGGGATTGTCGATGAGCTCCGGCGTGGCCTGGATCGCGCCTACTCGCGCGCGAGCATTGGTGACGCCCAGGAGAACCTGCTGCTCCTGCGCAGCGAAGCCTTTTACCGTATTCACGAGATTCGGCACGAGATCCGCGCGCCGCTGGTACTGGTTGACGACTTCGGCCCAGCTCGCCTTGATTTGCTCGTCGGTGGATTGCAGAGTGTTGTAGCCGCAACCCGACAGCAACACCGTCGCGGCAACGATTGCCGTCGCGAGAAACCGTTTCATCATGACTGCCTTCCTACCCTAGTGACCCGTGACCAGTGACCGGTGACCCGAGCCGCTTCGCGGCCACATATGCCGAGCCTTGCCTAGGGCGTCGATCAAGAAATGTGAAAACGCGTTGGCAGAACGGTGGCGGAGCCAGGCAAACCTTAGCACAGCGTTCTGGTCACTGGTCACTGGTGACTGGTCATGCATTATCTGGCAGACGCGCTGTTGTCCTGCAAGTCCGTCATGGCGCGCACGGCGAAACAGAGATCGACCCAGGCTTTTGACTTGTCCGGCAGGCTACGCAAGAGGTAGGCCGGGTGGTAGGTGACGATCAACGGAATGCCCCGATACTGGTGAATCTTGCCCCGCAGGCTGGCGATGCTCGCGTCGGTCGCGAGCAGATTGGACACCGCCACCTTGCCCAGCGCCACGATGAGCTTCGGTCCGATCAGCTCGATCTGGCGATGCAGATAAGGTTCGCACGCATGCAGTTCGCCTGGCTCGGGATTGCGGTTTCCGGGAGGGCGGCACTTGACGCAGTTGGCGATGTAGACGTTCTCCCCCCGCCTGAGCCGGATTGCGGCGAGCATGTTGTCGAGCAGCTTTCCCGCCTGCCCCACGAACGGTTCCCCCTGCGCGTCTTCGTCGGCGCCCGGCCCTTCGCCCACGAACAGCCAGTCCGCGTTCTCATCGCCCACGCCAAACACGGTCTTGGTGCGCTTCTGGTGCAAAGCGCAATCGGTGCACGTGGCGACCCGGGCCTTGATCGAAGGCCAGTCGAGGCCCATGATTGCGGCGGCCCGGCTGTCAGCCGCTTCGGCTGGAAAAGCGTGACCAGTGACCGATGACCGGCGACCCGACGCCGCGGAGGCCTGGTCGAGCACCCCTGTCTCGGCGTCGACAGCGCCGTCACCCTCCTTCGCCGCAGCGGACCCGCGCAAGCGCCAGATCGGCGTGAGGCCCATCTCTTCCAGTATGAGCTCGCGTCGCGTCTTTACCATTAATGCCTCGAGCTAACCTCGCACCTACCGAATCCGGCGGGACAAATGGAGCAAAACAATACAACAATCACGGGGCACTTTTCAGAGGAGCGCAAGCTCCAATACGACGGCATCTTCGCGCCCCTCACCAGCCGGGTAGTAGTCCCGCCGTACCGCGATCTCCGAAAACCCCGCAGATGCGTAGAGAGAACGCGCCGCCGTGTTCGATGGCCGGACTTCCAAAAACATGCGCTGCGCTCCGTAATCGCGCGCCAGCTTGAGGACAAAATTGAGCAACTCCCGTCCTACTCCCCGCCTCTGCATTGACGCGCCAACGGTAAGGTTGAGGAGGTGCGCCTCGCCCGCCGCGATCATGACCACCGTATAGCCGGCGGTCGCGCCACCGCATTCGACGACCCAGCAATGATAGCCCGCCTCGAGCGAGTCGCTGAAGTTGCCTCGCGTCCACGGATGCGGATAGGCCTCCGCCTCGATCACGGTGACCGCGTCCAGGTCGGACGGGGTCATGCGCCGATAGCGCGGAAGAGAATCAAGTTGTGCGCTCATCGGTCCGCAAAGCAACCTTGTCCCGGATGTATACCGGCAACGCCTGCTCTGCCGGCACGCCCCTGCCGCGCTCGAACTCGCGCACGCCAAGCCGCGCGATTTCCCGCGCGTGCGGATACACTTCGGGCCTGACCTCGGCCAGGCAGCCCTCGTAACGCCTTTTCAAGGCCTCACCATGCGCGGCAAAACCGCTGCCGCAGCCCGTCCACGCGCCCTCAGGGAGCAACGGCACGGCGTCAGGTGCGCACAAGCTCGCCTCATGCACTGCCCGCCACTCTTCTTCCGAGCGGGCATAGGCCGCATGGTAAATCTCGCCCATACGGGCATCGAGACAGCAGACTGCATGATCTGATCGCACTGCCTCGGCGAGCGCCAGCAGCGTACTGACGCCCACCACCGGGACGCCCGCGCCGAACGCGAGACCCTGCGCCACGCCGCATGCGATGCGCAAGCCGGTAAATGAACCCGGCCCCCGCCCGAAGGCAATCCCGTCAAGATCCTTCAGAAAAACCGCGTGCTGCCGCAGGAGGTCGTCCACCATGGGAAGCAGCAATTGCGAATGAGCCTGCCCCGCCATCGCCTCGCGCGTGTCGACGCCGCCGTTCTGCCACAAGGCAACGGAACAGTACTCGGTCGTGGTGTCCAGGGCCAGGATCTTCAAGCGGTAAGCGCCAATCGGGGAAGCCTTGATTCTAGCCCACAAATTGCCCGCGTCGGGCTGCCCCGGGAACGGCCTGACAGACCAGACGGGGGACTGATGAATACGTCACGCAGCCACGGAGTTGGCGCTGTTACAATATGCCGCGCGGTAGGCCGGGTTGTGGCCGCGCGGGCTGACTGGAGAAAACCCTGAAACAGATTCTCGAATACATCGAATCGTTCGCGACCGTCATCCTCGTTCTCGCCGGGATCGGAGGGATTTCATTCCACATGTTCCGGGATGATGGCTGGCTCGAAATGGCGTTCGGTAACATCTTCGAGCTGCACGTTCAGTACCCGCTCATTGCGATCCCGGTCACATTCGCCGCCATCATATTGATTCGCATGTGGCGCGAGAACCGCCTGGCGCACGGGCGGCTCAAGCAACTCCCCAATATTTTTATCTACACCCTGATGGCCACGGGGGTGTACTTCATCGGCTACTTCTGGATCAACGGCCGGCTCTAGTTGCCGCGCCGGGCCGCGCGCGCTGCCGCCGGAATAACGTTCGCCGCGACGAGCCGTTCGATGTCCGCCTCACCGTAACCCAGTTCCAGCAGCAAATCTCGGGTATGCTCGCCTACGCGCGGCAATCCACGCTGGCTGCCAAGCCGGCGCCCGTCCATTTCAAGGGGCAGGATGGGCACCTTGCTCATCATGCCGTTCGGAAGCTTCAGGGGCACGAGCCCGCCTGATGCATTGAGGTGGGGATCGTCGACCAATTCCTCGGGCCGCGTGATCGGGGCAAAGGGCAATCCGAGCCGCTCGCAGCGCCGCATCGCTTCGGCCTTGGTCAGGCCCCGAAAGACGCCAGCGACGACGGGAATGATGCGACTGCGCGCCTCCACGCGCTGCGGGTTGGTTTTGAGCCCGGGATCGGCGAGAAAGTCACGCAGCTCAAACGCCTCGCAGAAAATCTTCCACTGCGAGTCCGTCACCACGCCGACGAACATCTTTTCCCCGTCGGCGGTGTCGAACGTGTCATAGACGGCCCACGCGCGGATGCGGTCCGGCATCGGCACGGCCGGGGTTCCCGTCGCGACGCTTTCGAGCATGTGCTGCGCGACGAGGAACACATTGTTCTCGAAAAGCGCGCTCTTCACTTCCTGCCCCGCGCCAGTGCCCTTGCGCTGGTAGAGCGCCGCCAGGATCCCGATGGCCCCGAACATCCCGCCCATGACGTCGTTGACCGAAGCACCTGCGCGCAGGGGACCGTGACGCCCTCCCGTCATGTAGGCGAGCCCGCCCATCATCTGCACCACCTCGTCGAGCGCGGTGCGGTTCTCGTACGGCCCCGTGAGGAAGCCTTTGTGAGAACAGTAGATAAGGTCCGGTTTGAGCTCCTTCAGGGCCTTGTAGCCCAGTCCGAGCTTCTCCATTGCCCCTGGACGGAAATTCTCCGAGACGACGTCGGCGCTCTGGATGAGCCTGAGGACCGCCTCGCGGCCTTGCGGCGCCTTGAGATCGACTGCGAAGCTCTTCTTGTTGCGGTTGTAGGTGGGGAAAAAACCGGCACCGGACGCGACCAGCTTGCGCGTGTGATCGCCATCGAGCGGCTCGACCTTGATCACTTCCGCCCCGAGGTCGGCCAGCACGAGCCCGCACGTCGGCCCCATGACCATGTGCACGAACTCGACGACCCTCACCCCCGCCAGGGGCAGCGCTTGCCGCATAATTGCCCTCCCGAGAGGCCCGATACTACAAGCTATCCCAAAAACACGACAGCAGCGGGAAGACACGGAAGCGAACGGGAATTGTTATTGATCTGCAGCGTGCTTCCCGGCTCGGGCCTTGGTTCGTGTATTTCCGTGTGATTGCGTGGCTAATGATCTTTGGGGTCACCGAAAGCTGGAAGGATGCGTAGTGCTTTCCTGTTAGCGCTGAGGGGTCCCGCCGCGCGCCGTTGTCAATCGCTCGAGGCAATAGGAAAATCGATCAAGACCTGAGCCGACCGTCAGGTCCTTTTCCACCACGAGGAGCAACCCATGAGCAATACCATCAAACGGCATCAGACAGGACCCGTTCACTCCCGGGTTGTCGAGCACGGCAGCGTTGTCTATATCGCGGGCACGACCGCCGATAACCGGTCCGCTTCCTGCAAGGAACAGACCGAAGAAATCCTCACGAAGATCGACGCTTTCCTGGCGCTCGGTGGCACCAACAAGTCACGTTTGCTGACCGCGACCGTCTGGCTGACAGACATGCGGCAAAAAGAGCAGATGGACGCCGCCTGGAAAGCCTGGGTGGACCCCGAGAACAAGCCGGCGCGGGCATGCGTGGAATCGCGCCTTGGCACTCCCGACACGCTCGTCGAGATCATGGTCACCGCCGCCAAGTAGAACACCGAGGGGTGGAACAGGGGACCGCCGTAGAGTGTACGAGGGGCCCCGGCATTATTTTTTGCTCGGGGATCTGACCTCGCAGGCGGTCGAAGGCGGCAGGCGGTCCCTTTGCGTCTGTCTCGGGTCGCATTCCCAATTCGAGATTGGGGACCCTGCTCCACCTCGACCGCCGCCCCGCTTCAGCGGGGAGGTGGCCCCTTAGGTGGTCAAGGGGCCGACGCAATCTGCCCAGATACTCGCCAAGAACTGATCAGAGGCCGCGGCGGTGATCCGTGAGCCGATACAGACGGGCAAGGCCGAGTTAGCCGTCGGATAGCGGCTCAGGAAGTCCCTTGTTCAGTCGGCTTTGCCCCGCGCACGCGGCTCGATGTGCGCGAGCCGGGCGAGGTCGCGATGGATGCGGGCAACGCGCTCGATCTGCCCCTTTGCCGGGAAGCGCTCGTAGAAGCCCTCGACGCGAAACTCGCGCGCCTTCTCGGTCCACGGCGCAAGCCGGGCCTCCCAGCGCTGCTGCCGCCCGTCGGCCGGATCGGCATCGTCGCGGGCGAGGTCGGCGCACACGCGAATCATGGCTTTCAACGTCACCGGCTTGGTAACCATATAGTTGGGGTGGCCCCAGCCGGTGCCCCAGACCCGCTGCGCGGCCTTCAGGAAATCCCTAACGATCGCATAATACCGGTCGGCCTCGCGCGTGACATTCGACGCACGCTGGATCTTGCGCCATTCGCCGCTCACCCAGCGGTGCAGTTCGTTGAATAGCTCAGCCTGCAGGATCCACTTGTCCTGCTGGCTGCGCCCCCCAAGGCGGTTGATGCGGTACCGGAGCGGGCTGTCACCCTCGCTGTAGAGCTTCTCCACCAGGCGCGCCGCGAAGCGCCGGTCCGGATCAGCCCAGGAGATGCGCTCATAGAGATCCACGAGGTGGCTCTTGTTGATCCGCGTGGGCGTGGAATTGATGATGACGAACATCTCGGCCGCAAAGTCCTCGCTCCGGCCATCGAAGATGATGCACGGCACGTGGATGTTGCTGCCCTCGCCCGGCCGCTCGCGCAGATAGAAATGCAGCGCCGCCAGACGGTGCTGGCCGTCGATGATGAGGTACTTCGACTGAGGCTCCTGCAGGCGACCGACGCTGTGCTCGCCGTTCAGCGCCTGGAACGAGAGCTTTTCGTGCGTGAACAGCAGCACCGTGCCGGGTATCGGCGGCTGGCTCACCGCCATCTCGTAGAAGTTCTTGAGCGCCCTGACCTTCGCGCGGGACAGCTGTCGCTGGAAAGCGGCGTCGTTGTGCTCGATACGGGCGATGAACTGGGCGATCTCGTCGCTTTGCGATATGACCTGCGGCGCGATCTGCTCACCCTCCCCGTAATAGCGGCTGATGAACCTCACCTTGCCCAGGATGTCCTTCGCGGGGCAACTCGCAAAATAGAAAATGCCGTCTTTCTGTCGGATGCGCGTGGCAAACATGGCCTGGTTGTCCCGGAGTTATTCGTCTTGAGCCTGCAATACCCCCGCCCAGGGCGTCCAGGCCCGGGCAGCAAGGGGTATTTTAGCCTCTTGACGGAACTGACGCGAGGAAGCCGGCCCTCGGCTTCAGGCGGCTTGCCTGCGGCCTAATACGCCGTCATGACAGGATCGGCCGCGCCTTCGCGGCCCTGCCGCATCAGGTCTGCCGCAGCCCCATGGGCTTGAAGCGGCCTTTGAGGGCTGGGGCCGAATCGACGCTGCACCAGCCCTCGAGCACCGTTGCACGGAGATCGCGGAAATCCACCGCGAATGGCAAGTTGCCGTGTTACCGTCCAGTCGCGACAGGCCGGGTGCCAGCCCGTATAGCCCGTCGCGCACTCGCCCGCCCACAACGAAGTGGGCGTGGGCCGTCCCATGGTCAGTCCCCCGCGACAGATTCTCGCGCGGCCGGCGGCCGAATTCGGCGTAGGCCATCGCGAGCGCTCCGTCCCAGCGCCCGATCTCCAGGAGGGCGGCCCGCAATGCGCCGAGCCCTTCCGCCAGTTCATTGTGCAGCCGCGCATGAGAGTTTGACTGGTTGCTATGCGTGTCGAACCCGCCCAGCGAGGCCCTCAGCGCCGCGACGCCTGCCCGGGAGGCGGCCCCCTGCGCCGCCGTGCGGATCGCATTGCCGAAGGGCGAGCGCGCAAATGGCGTCTTGAAGCTGTGGAACTGTTCCGTATTGGTCAATGAAATGGCGTGCGTCTTGCTGCCCGCGAAAGGCTGCATCTCTGCGTTTCCGACCACGACCGCGGCGGCCGCAAACCGGGACGGCGGGACCGCGCGCGCCAAAACCGCCCGAGGTCGCGAAAGCTAGCGCCTTCGCTCGCGCCGGTAGATCTCGCGACGGGCCCGGTCAAGATCGCGATGCAAGTCGCGACGCTCTTCCTCCGTGAGCCGGCCACGGTCACCCCGTTTTCGGTCGTCACGCTCAGCGCGCCGTGCGTTGCGACTGCCTCGGCGGCTCTCATCCCGGTCCCTGTCGGCCTGCTGCGCCTGGGTCTGCAGGAATGCGCCGGAGCGCCGCCAGTCGCGGGCATCGGCCGGCGACGGCAGCGACAGCGCACTCACCACAGCAACCAGGAACAGCAGTTTCACATTGGCACCCGTCGATCAACGCCGCGTCTGGGCATCGTGAGTCTGTTTATAGATGCGTCGGTTCGCAGAGCGCAGATCCCGATAGAGGTCCCGCCGCTCGCCGCGGCTCAGACGGCCATCCGCGAGATAGGCACGCTCCTTCCGCTGGATCACGCGTTGCTCGGCGCGCAGGCGCCCTGCCTCGCGGCGTGTCAGCTCACCGGAACGCACTCCCTGCACGATACGACGGTGCTGCTTGGCCTGCAACCGGTCGATACGCGACGAAGCCCGGGATTTGGAGGGATGACCCCATTGGTTGCCGAAACGGGGATGCCCGCCATGGCTGCTGAACCGGCGCTCCGCTCCCCGGCCCCAGAATCGGCGATCGCTGCCGTGTCGCCCGAACGCATGCCCCTGGCCGCGGTAACCGAAGCGCTGATTGGCGCCCTGATATCCGAAGCGGCGCTGGCCATCATGACGCTGCCGATGGACGTCGCGCGGCACCCGGTTGAGATCTCGGTTCAGATGCCGCCGCTCGCCGGCGCTCAAGTTTCCATCAGACCGGAAGGATCGCTCTTCACGGCGGTCGGTGCGTAGCTCCCCCTGGAGGCGGCGTGTCTCGCCACGCGTCAGGTCGCCCTGCCGCGCGCCCCGCTGGATGCGGTTCTGTTGCGCGTCTTGGCGTGCATTGATGCCGCGCTCGCGCTCGGCTGCAACGGCCGGAACGGCGACCGTGCTCGCGAGCAGCGCTGTCAAGAGTGCGCTCATTACCATGCTTTTCATGTGTTCCTCCATTTCAGGTTGATGCCGGTTGCCGGCTGACTTTCATCAGCATCTGCGTCCGGCGGCGCCCCATGGATTCAGGCTTCGATACATGCTAGACCGCGCATGTAAATCGGCTGTTTCCGATCGGGGCCGGTTTGTTACAAAATGTTTCGAAGGCAGGCCGGGCCGCCGCGTCGCGTGACAAATGCCACGGCGGTCCCGCCTTCGACTCACTGCGGCCACGGAAGGTACACGTCGGGGAAGATCACGTGTATGCCCGGCGAGACCGATGCCGACTGCGTCGGATACGGGTCATAGCGATAAACGTGCTCGATTACGTGCCGCGACTCCCGCCGGTAGCCAGGGTGCCCGTGATGCTTGTGGTGCCCCTTCTTCCAGTGACGATGATGATGGCGGTCGCTATCGCGCCAGCCGCCATGGCCACCGTGCGCCAAGGCCGGCACCGAAGTAAGCAATACTGCGACGAGCGCTGCTTTGATCAAACGTTTCATTTTCAGGTCTCCTCTAAAATCCCCTGTATCCTTGAATCCTTGTTTTGTGCGCGCCCGGCGCTTTTCTCGCCGATCCGCTTGACGCCCACATTAGCTGTGCCGACGACGACATTCATTGCAGGATTCCCACTTTCTGTAACAGACTGTTGCGAGGCCAGCCGCTGCAATAAAGACTTACAATGTTGTGGCGCCGGGTGATTCGAGCGAGTACGATTAGCCCATGGCTGAAAGCAAGACAAAGATTCTCGTGGTTGACGACGATGCGCGGCTGCGCGACCTCCTCAACCGGTATCTCAGCGAGCAGGGATTCACGGTGCGTGTCGTGCATGACGCAACCGACATGAACCGGCAGCTGGCCCGCGAGCGCTACGATTTGATGATTCTGGATCTGATGCTGCCCGGCGAAGACGGTCTTTCCATCTGCCGGCGGCTGCGCGGCGGCGGAGAGAAGATGCCGATCATCATGCTCACAGCGAAAGGCGATGAAGTGGACCGAATCGTCGGGCTCGAGGTCGGCGCCGACGATTACCTGCCCAAGCCATTCAATCCGCGCGAGCTCGTGGCGCGCATCCAGGCCGTGCTGCGACGCCAGCCGCCGCCGGCCCCGCCCGGCGCACCGAGCGCCGATCACCAGATTGTAGAGTTCGGCCCCTTCCGTCTCGATCTTGGTGCGCGCGCGCTCAGCCGCGACGGCACTGAGGTGACCCTCACGACGGGGGAGTTCGCGCTGCTCAAAGTACTCACGCAGCATCCGCGCACGCCGCTCTCGCGCGACAAGCTGATGGAACTCGCCCGCGGGCGTGAATTCGGCGCATTCGACCGCTCGATCGACGTGCAGGTCTCGCGCCTCCGGAAACTCATCGAGCCGGATCCCTCCAAGCCCGCCTACATACAGACCGTGTGGGGCTTCGGCTACGTCTTTATCCCCGACGGCAGGACGGCAACTCGCGACCAGTGACCAGTAAGTTGAAAGGTCCTGCGTTCAGACTTTTTCCAGTCACCGGTCACCGGTCACCGGGCTCCGGTCGTGCTCCATCATGATATTGTGGCCACGCACGCTGCTCTGGCGCAGCGTGTTGCTCATCGCGCTGCTGCTGATCGTCGCGCACCTGGCCTGGCTCGAGATTCTTCGCGTCACCGAGCGCGAGCCGCGCGCGCATCAGGTTGCGCAGCAGATCGTGAGCATCGTCAACCTCACGCGCGCCGCGCTCATCAGCGCGCAGCCCTCGAAACGTCTGGCGCTGCTGCAAGATCTCTCCCGTCAGGAGGGCATCCAGGTCTACGTCGGCGAGCCCGAGGAGCGCATCGCCCCCCTGCCCGACCGGCCGTTTCTGAACATCGTCGAGGCCGATCTTAAGCGCCGGCTCGGCGAGGACACGCGCCTTGCCGTAAGCCGTGACGGGGTGCGCGGTACCTGGATCAGCTTCGAAATCGACGAAGACGAATACTGGGTCTTCCTGCCACGCTCGCGACTGGAGCGCCGCGACCCCCTGCGCTGGATCGGATGGGGTGCGCTGGTGCTTGCGCTATCTCTCATCGGAGCGGCCTTGATCGTCGCGCGCGTGAACCGCCCGCTGAAGGCCCTCGCCGGCGCCGCGGCGGAGGTAGGCCGCGGGGGCACCCCGCCACCGATCGCCGAGACCGGCCCCGCGGAGATCCGCACCCTCGCGGGCGCGTTCAACCAGATGACGGCAGATCTGAAGCGCGCCGATGACGAGCGCGCGCTCCTTCTCGCCGGCGTGTCTCACGACCTCCGCACGCCGCTCTCGCGTATCCGTCTCGGGATCGAGATGCTCCAGGACAAAGGGGACACCGCCCTGACCTCCGGCCTGGTGCAGGACATCGATGATATCGATGCCGCGATCAATCAGTTCCTGGACTTCGCGCGCGTGGGACAGGGCGAGGCCGTCGTCGGCGATGGCGATCTCAACGCCATCGTCCGCAGCATAGGCGAGCGCTATACGCGTGTCGGCAACTCGATCACGATGCAGCTCGCAGATCTGCCGCCTCTGCCGTTGCGCCCGCTAGCCATCCAGCGGCTGGTTTCCAACCTGATCGACAACGCGCTGCGTCACGGCAACGGCGAGGTTGAAGTCCGGACGGCAATCGAAAACGGACAAGCCGTCATCGACGTTCTCGACCGCGGCCCGGGCATCCCCGCGGAAGCCGTAGAGCGGATGATGCGGCCTTTCACGCGCATGGACAGCGCGCGCTCGGGAAGCGGCACCGGACTCGGGCTTGCGATCGTCTCGCGCATCGCCCACGTGCACGGCGGGGACGTCAGACTTACGCCGCGCGAAGGCGGGGGTCTTCACGCGCGTGTCGAGCTGCCTTTGGCGAGAAAAGCTTGAGGGGTAAGTCGCGCATCGTAGCCGATAATCCCAGAGCGAGGCGCACGATCATTAACATCTCACGATTCACGATCTTTGATTGGCATCTATCGGCGCTCATCAACGGCTAGAATTTCCTTTGATTCTGTTAGGGGCTTTTGGTCCCCAGCCGCCACGATTGCAAAACCTCGTACATCTGCGAATTGTCGAGCTGGACCGATTCGACGAGCGCGAATTCGGATACCGGCCACGCGATGGGAGCAAGCTGGCTGCGAGCGGGCGGGCGGCGCGCGTCCCGCAGCAAGGTAATGTGCGGCACGTAAGGCCGGTTGTTGAGCTGGAAACCCACGCCGCCAAGCGCCCGTTCCATCCGCTTCACCAAGGCGGTCAAACCATCCGGGCAGTCCTTGACGCCGGCCCAGACGATCCGGTTGTGGCGCCAGTAGTCCACGCGGTCGATCGTCAGCGCAAACGGCTCGCCCTCGATCGTCGCCGCGAGCGCCTCCAGGCCTTCGAGGCGCTCGTGCGCGACCGCGCCGAGGAACACGAGCGTGAGGTGGATGTTGTGGGACGGCACAAGCCGACCGCCGCACTCGCGCTGCGCCGACTGGGCAAAGTCACCCAACGCCTGCTGTACATCAGGTGCGGGCCAGGCGGCGAAAAACAGCCGGGTGCTCGACGGCGTTGCCGCCGGCGCCTTCAGGCCCGGGGCCGGGGTGTTTCGGCGTCTTCTGGATCTGCCCACGTGATGAGTGCCACTGCTTCGGCCGCGATACCCTCGCCGCGCCCCGTGAAACCGAGGCGTTCGGTGCTCTTGGCCTTGATGTTGACGAAATCCGGCAATATTCCGATGTCGGAAGCGAGATTCGCGCGCATCGCCGGTAGATGCGGCGCCAAACGCGGCGCCTGCGCAATGACCGTGGCGTCGACATTAACGACGCGCAGTCGCTCCCGTTCCAGCAGGCGACCCACCTCCCGCAGCAAGCTGCGGCTGTCGGCGTCTTTGTACCGCGGATCGGTATCCGGAAAGTGAGCGCCGATGTCGCCCAGGCCGGCTGCACCCAGCAGAGCGTCGCAAACCGCGTGGATCAGGACGTCGGCATCCGAGTGACCGGCCAGCCCCTTCTCGAACGGAACCTGCACACCGCCGATGACAAGCTTTCTGCCAGCGACCAGCGCATGCGCGTCAAAACCCTGCCCGATTCTCATCGTGTAAAAGCGACGAATTTACAATTCACAAATGCCCGCCAGAACGCCAAGGCGCCGCACAAGACAGAAAAGATTGCATCAGCGGCTCAAACCAACGCCGGTGGGAGGGCCAGGACGACGCGTCTCATACCACCGAAGAGCGGGCGTTAGCGCAAGTTTATCAGCAAGCGCAGACGAAATCCCGCATTCGGTTCAATTCCGGCCACCCCGCGGGCTCGCCTTGTGCGCGGTCAAGATTCTCGTGGTCTCGTCCTGGGTCGCGCCCGCCGTGCCCGCATCGGGGCCGCCGGGCTCTGACTGCTCAGGATCAGCTCGGCGACCTTGAGGTCCTCCGGATAGGTCACCTTCAGATTGCGGCTATCGCCCATCACCAGGCGGGGCTTGAGCCCCGCCCCCTCGATCGCCTGCGCCTCGTCCGTCGCATTAAGCGGGTCCGCCAGGCGCAGGGCCTCGATCAGCACCCGGTAGCGGAACATTTGGGGCGTTTGCGCGAGCCAGAGATGCTCGCGAGGCTCGGTCCCCGCCACGCGCAGGTCGCGGTTCGCGCGCTTGATCGTATCTGAAACCGGCACCGCCAATAGTCCTCCAATCTCGTCGCTGCCGGCCTCGACGAGGAGACGCTCGAGCGCCTCGTCGCTCAGGCACGGCCGCGCCGCGTCATGCACCAGCACCCAATCGGGAGGCTCGACCATATCGTGCGCTGCAACCAGTCCATTGAACACGCTCGCGGCGCGTGTCGCGCCGCCACAGTAGAGCGGCTCGACTTTGGCGCCGAACTCGCGCCAGTCGCAGTTCCTGAATTGCGTGTCACCCTGGGCCAGCACCACGAACACCTGCTCGATGCGCGGATGCCGGACGAGGGGCCGCAGAGCATAGTAGAGCAGCGGGTGCCCGGCAATCTCCAGGTATTGCTTGGGCACCGCCGCGCCCAGGCGCGAACCGCTACCAGCGGCGGGAATCAGGGCGTAGGCCTTCGACACAGGATAAAAGACACTGTTATTTCAGCGATTTTAGCAGCATTGTCGCGCGGGCTTTCGACACTTGAAAAAGCGCTTTCCGGGCGCATAATGAAATGCATATGCTTCACCCTGCGCCTTCGACGCGTAATCCGGCTGTCGCCGGCATGTTTTATCCCGGCAATCGCGCCGAGCTCGCGCAGTCGGTCGCGCAAATGCTGGACGCCGCCGGAAGCGTCACGCCCAAGCGGGCGGTGCCAAAGGCCATCATTGCGCCGCACGCGGGTTATATCTATTCCGGACCAATCGCAGCAAGCGTGTACTCGCTGCTCGCCCCGGCGCGCCAGACAATCAGGCGCGTGGTATTGCTCGGTCCGACGCATCGAGTTGCCGTGCGCGGACTCGCACTTCCAGGGGTTTCGGCGTTCGCAACCCCGCTTGGCGAGGTGCCGATCGACCCCGAGGCCGTTGCCGCGCTCGACGCGTTGCCACAGGTTGGAACCAGCGCCCAGGCGCATGCCCTTGAGCATTCGCTCGAGGTGCACCTTCCCTTCCTGCAGGCAGCTCTCGAGCGCTTCACCCTCGTGCCACTGGCAGTGGGACAGGCCGACGCCCGCGTCGTCGCAGAGGTGCTCGACACCCTGTGGGGCGGGCTCGAGACGCTCATCGTGGTGAGCTCCGATTTGTCGCACTACCTTCCCTACGACGACGCGCAAGCGCTGGATCGCGCGACCGCGCAAGCCATTCTCGGCCTGACGGTCGATATCTCGCACACGCAGGCCTGCGGTGCCACGCCGGTCACGGGCCTGACCTACACGGCGCGCAAGCGCGGGCTCAAACCCGAGCTCATCGATCTGCGAAACTCGGGCGACACCGCAGGTGACAAACAGCGCGTGGTGGGCTACGGCGCATTCGCGTTCTACGAGGACGAAGCGGATGGCCGATAGGTCGGGACCGATCGTGTTATCGGCCGCATCCGGTCGGGTCGTGTTGCAGTCCGACGGGCCCGCGTCCTTGCCGCAGGATGCTGGGCGGGTGCTACTGCCGGTCGCCCGCTCGGCGATTGCCAGCGAACTCGGCCTTGATCACGCCGCGAGCGAAGACTTTCCCTGGCTCAGGCAGCCGGGCGCCTGTTTCATCACGCTCACCTCGGCTGCGCGGCTGCGCGGCTGCATCGGCACGCTGCGCGCGCATCGCGCGCTCCTCGAAGACGTGAAGTCCAACGCTGTCGCGGCCGCCTTCCGCGATCCCCGCTTCAAGCCGCTGGCGCCTGATGAGTTCGCCGGCATTTCGCTCGAGATCTCGGTGCTATCCGCGCTGGAGCCGATGACCGTAGCCGACGAGCAGGACGCCGCCCAGCAGTTGCGGCCGGGCGTTGACGGGGTGGTGTTTCAGTATGGGCACCACACGGGCACGTTTCTGCCTCAAGTGTGGGAAAGTTTTGGCGACCCCGCGGAATTCCTCGCGCAACTGCGCTATAAGGCCGGCCTGCCGCCAGACTTCTGGGACAGCGACGTGAAGCTCTCGCGCTACGTGGTAACGAAATGGCGCGAAGACCAGTGACCAGTTTCCAGTTTCCAGTTTCCAGTTTCCAGTTTCCAGTTTCCAGTAATTTGACGAAATTTGAATTTTGGGTGTCTCCCGTCATGGGCCACGGTCCACAAATTTCAAGATGAACGAAAGCGAATATCCCGGCCGGTGGTGGCACATGCTCTCGGACGGTCGCATGCAGTGCGATCTATGCCCGCGCGATTGCCGGTTGCACGAAGGCCAGCGCGGCGCGTGCTTCGTGCGCATGCGAAGCGAGGATCGCATGGTCCTCACCACCTATGGCCGCTCCTCCGGGTTTTGCATCGATCCAATCGAGAAAAAGCCGCTCAACCAGTTCTACCCGGGCTCGAGCATCCTCTCCTTCGGCACCGCCGGCTGCAACCTTGCCTGCAAGTTCTGCCAGAACTGGGATATCTCCAAGTCGCGCGACATGGACCGGCTGGCGGACCAGGCCTCGCCCGATGCGATCGCGAAAGCTGCGCTTGCGGATGGCTGCAAGAGCGTTGCCTTTACGTACAACGATCCGATCATATTCGCCGAGTACGCGATGGACATCGCGGACGCCTGTCACGCGCAAGGTGTGCAGACCGTGGCCGTGACCGCGGGCTACATTCACGAGGCGCCGCGGCGCGAATTTTTCGCGAAAATGGACGCCGCGAATGTCGACCTGAAAGCGTTCACCGATGATTTCTATTACAAGCTGTGCGGGGCCCGGCTGAAGCCCGTCCTCGACACGCTCACCTATCTCAGGCACGAAACCGATGTCTGGGTCGAGATCACGACGCTGCTGATTCCGGGCAAGAACGATTCGAACGCGGAGATCGAGGCGGAGTGCAAGTGGATCCGCAAGGAGCTGGGTCCCGACGTACCGGTGCACTTCACGGCTTTCCATCCCGACTACAAGATGCCGGACATCCCGGCGACGCCGGCTGCGACGCTGCGGCGCGCGCGCGAGATCGCGCTCGGCGAAGGGCTCAACTACGTCTTCACCGGCAATGTCCACGATGAGCGGGGCGGCACGACTTACTGTCCTTCCTGCCGCACGGCACTGATCGTGCGCGACTGGTACCGGATCGAGGAGTATCGTGTCACCGCTGAAGGCAAATGCCCCGATTGCGGTGCAGTCATTGCCGGCCGCTACGGGGAATTCACCGGCCAGTTCGGGCGGCGCCGGATCCCGATTGCCATCCACACCCCAGTCTGAACGGCGTGAATAGTGAACGGCCGGCCTCTGACGTCCGCGCGCGCAAATCGATTCACCACTCACAGCTCACTGCCCACCATTCACTGTTCACCGCTCACTGCTTAGCGCTTAACGCAGTGGGTAGCGGTATAATAACGACCGGTTTTTGAAGCACTTTTGACCCGAAATGCTGCAGCTCCCACTGCCGGCGTCGGGGGAGCGTGTACGTACGCCCCCTCTCTACGGCTCATCCGATGCGCTCGCGGTGGCGCAGCTCGCCCGCGTGCGGCGGCCGCTCGTGGTCATCACAGCGGCCGCTTCCGATGCCCAGCGTTTGCGCGACGAGCTGCCCTTCTTCGACAAATCGCCCAGGATTCATCTGCTCCCGGATTGGGAGACGCTGCCCTACGATCAGCTCTCGCCCCATCATGATCTGGTATCGGAGCGGCTCGCCACGCTCTACCAGCTCATGCACGGGGAGGTCGATGTCGCCATCGTTCCGGTCACGACTGCGCTCCACCGGCTGGCTCCCGTCGAATATCTCGCGGCGCGCTCGTTCTTCTTCCGGCAGGGACAGACGCTGCAGGCGCAGGCACTGCGCGAGCAGCTGGTCACCGCGGGCTACGCCCACGTCACGCAGGTCGTGGCGCCGGGCGAGTATTGCGTGCGCGGCGGCCTGCTTGATCTCTTTCCGACGGGCAGCGCCGTGCCCTATCGCATTGAGCTCGACGACGACATCGTCGAGAGCATCCGCAGCTTCGACGTGGACACGCAGCGCTCGATCTACAAGGTCAACGAGGTGCGCCTCCTGCCGGCCCGGGAATTTCCGCTGGACGAGGAAGGACAGACCCGCTTTCGCCGCAATTTCCGCGAGACGTTCGAAGGCGATCCCTCGCGCAGCCCCGTTTACAAGAATGTGAGCAAGGGCGTCGCAAGCGCTGGCATCGAGTACTACCTGCCGCTTTTCTTCGACAAGACCGCACTCCTCACGGACTATCTTCCAGCAGACACCCTCTTTTGCGTTCAGCCCGGCCTCCAGCAGGCCATCGAGCAGTTCTGGAGCGATACGCACGCGCGCTACGCCATGCTGCGCGGAGATCGCGCCAACCCGGTGCTGCCGCCGCAGGCGCTGTTCCAGACCACCGATCAATTCTTCGGTGCCATTAAGCCCTTCGCCCGCATCGAACTCAATTCGGTTCCAAGTTCTAAGTTCCAAGTTCCAAGTTCACGGCCCGATGGCTCGCTCGATCCAATTCGAAACAATGAACCCGGAACCTTGAACCTGGAACCTGGAACGCCACTAGCGACGGCGGCGCTGCCGCCGCTGGCGGTGGAACGGCGAGCCGACGACCCTGTGCACCGCCTGCGCTCCTACCTTGCCTCATTCGAGGGTCGCGTACTGGTGCTGGCCGAGGGCGCGGGCCGGCGTGAAACGATGCTCGAATACCTTGCCCAACACGGTCTCGCGCCCGCGCTCGCGCAGGACTACACCCGGTTCGTTGAAGGACCCGAGCGCTTCATGCTCGCCATCGGTTCGCTGCACGCAGGCTTCACGCTCGATGCGCCACCGCTCTCCATCATCACGGAAAACGAGCTCTACGCGCTGCAGGCGCGGCCGCGCCGCGAGCGCGAAGGCGCAGTGCGCGCCACACCCGAGGGAATGTTGCGCGATCTCTCCGAGGTCAAGGTCGGTGATCCAGTGGTGCATGAGCAGCACGGCATCGGGCGCTACCAGGGGCTCGTCAACATGAACCTCGGTGAGGGCGAGACGGAGTTCCTGATGCTCGAGTACGCGCGCGGCGCCAAACTCTACGTTCCGGTGTCCAGCCTGCATCTCGTCAGCCGCTACAGCGGCGCCCCGGCAGAAGCGGCGCCGCTGCATGAGCTCGGCAGCGGACAGTGGGAAAAGGCGCGACGCAAGGCAGCCAGGCAGGTGCGAGACACCGCCGCCGAATTGCTCCATCTCTACGCGCAGCGCGCGGCGCGCCACGGCCACGCCTTTCAGGTGAGACCGCACGACGTGGAGGCTTTCAGCGATGGCTTCCCGTTCGAGGAAACCGCCGACCAGGCCGCCGCCATCCATGCCGTGACGGAGGACCTGGTGAGCGGCAAACCCATGGACCGGTTGATCTGCGGCGATGTTGGCTTCGGCAAGACGGAAGTGGCGCTGCGGGCCGCGTTCATCGCCGTCGCCGACGGCAAGCAGGTCGCGGTCCTCGTCCCGACCACGCTGCTTGCCGAGCAGCATTTCAACACGTTCTCCGACCGCTTTGCCGACTGGCCGGTGAGGATTGCCGAGCTCTCCCGCTTCCGCACCAACAAGGAACAGGCAGCAGCGCTGGCCGGCATTGCGGAGGGGCGGGTCGACATCGCGATCGGCACACACCGGTTGCTGCAGCGCGACGTCAAGTTCCAGAAGCTGGGACTCGTCATCGTGGACGAGGAGCATCGTTTCGGCGTGCGGCAGAAGGAACGCCTCAAGGCCCTGCGGGCCGAAGTGGACGTGCTGACGCTCACGGCAACGCCCATACCGCGCACCCTGGCAATGTCGCTCGAGGGACTGCGCGACTTCTCGGTTATCGCGACCGCCCCCGAGCGCCGGCTCGCGATCAAGACCTTCGTTCAGCGACACAACAAGGCCCTGATCCGCGAGGCAGTGCTGCGCGAGCTCAACCGCGGCGGGCAGGTCTACTTCCTGCACAACGACATCGACACCATAGGGCACGTCGGGGAATCGCTGTCGAAATTGCTGCCGGAGGCCCGCATTCTCATTGCGCATGGCCAGATGCGGGAACGAGAACTCGAGCACGTGATGCGCGACTTCTACCAGCAGCGTTTCAACGTTCTGCTCTGCACAACCATCATCGAGACCGGCATCGACGTTCCGACCGCGAATACCATCATCATCAACCGCGCCGACAGGTTCGGACTGGCGCAGCTGCACCAGCTCCGGGGCCGCGTCGGGCGCTCGCACCACCAGGCCTACGCTTATCTCTTGTTACCCGATGAAGGCGCCATCACCGGCCAGGCCCGGAAACGGCTGGAGGCGATCCAGATGATGGAGGAGCTCGGCTCGGGCTTCTTTCTCGCCATGCATGATCTCGAGATCCGGGGCGCCGGCGAGGTTCTGGGCGAATCGCAAAGCGGAGAGATGCAGGAGGTCGGGTTCAATCTTTACGTGCGCATGCTTGACAGCGCCGTGCGCTCGCTGAAGCAGGGCCACGAGCCGGATCTCGCTGCGCCGCTCGGCGTCACGACCGAGATCAATCTGCATGTGCCGGCGCTGTTGCCAGATGATTACTGCTCCGACGTGCACGAGCGGCTCGTGCTCTACAAGCGCTTCGCCAACTGCGACGACCTCGATGAGCTTGAGCGGCTGCGCGAGGAGCTGATCGACCGTTTCGGCAACCTCCCCGACCCAGCGCGCACGCTCGTGGAATGCCACCGCCTGCGCATCATGGGTCGACCACTCGGCATCGCTCGAATCGACGCCACCGACTCGGCAATACAGCTTCAATTCGTGCCGAAGCCGCCGATCGAGCCGATCAAGGTGCTGAAGCTGGTGCAGACACGCAAGAACTACCGCCTCGCCGGACAGGATCGCCTGCGCATCGAGGCCGAATTGCCCGACATGGGCGCGCGCGTCGCCGCGGTTCGCGAGGCCTTTACTGCCCTGAGCTAGAGCTCGTTTGCCAGGTCGTACTTAACCGCGGATAAACGCAGATGCACACAGATACAACGGAAAATCAAAACCGTATTCATTCGCGCGTGAATCTCGATTCACGCGTCGCAACCCTGTGATCGGCGTGTATCGGCGTTACATCGGCGGCGAATAGAGCTGTTCGGAGTTGAATGTTCCGGGTTCGGGATTTTTGTGCCAGCAGATCTGCGTTCATTTGCAGTTAAATTCCGATTCACGATTCACGATTCACGATTGACGATTGACGATTTACGATTCACGATTCACGATTGACGAATTTTGAAACCCTCCGATGAACGTCGACGAACCAGGGGGCGAAGATGGGGAAATACATCGTGGTGTTCCTGATCGGCGGCCTGCTGGGAACAGCCGCCGGATTTGCGCTTGGGATCTTCGTCTACCCTTACATCTTCCTCGCGGATATCGTCGGGATGGAAAGGGTCGAGAGCCCCGGCGCCAGAAAGGTCGTCGCGAGAGGCACATTCGTACACGCCAACCCCTCGGACCCGATCCACTACGGCAAGGGCGGCGTAACCGTCTATCAGAATCTATTGCATCTCGAGAGCGATTTCGAGGTGGGGCCGGGTCCGAAATTCCACGTGTATCTCGTGCCCGAAAAGAACGTCACGCCCTCGACCAAAGTAGAGACACTCATGTACGTCGATCTGGGCCGGTTAAAGGCCTTTAAGGGTAGCCAGAATTATCCGATACCCGCAGGCGTGGACCTTTCCCGTTACGAAACGGTCGTCATCTGGTGCGAGCAATTCAGCGTTCTCGTCTCACCGGCCGCACTCAAGCGGCTCTGACAGCGGCTTCTCGAGGTGACGGAAGGCCGCAGTTGATCGCGAATCGAACGGGAAGGTGGCAATCAGCTGCGCGACGCACCGCTCTCCCCTTTCACCGCTCGCCGCACCGAGCCATGCGCCGCCAAGCGGCCAAGAGGCACTAAAACAGTTACGAAACCACGTGGCGTGCGGAGGGCGGCAAACCATGAATTACGTAAGGCGGAAGGCAGTGAATTCAATCGAACACAACTGGACAAAAGGGCGCATCTTACCAAAGGGACTTGCGATGGGTCGGAAAGCATTTCTTGCGCGCATCATCAGGCAATCCAAGGAGAACGGGGAAAAGATACCGCATCCCGTGCGCGTGGTCGTGAGTCCCGAGAAGCAGTGGGACGGCAAATGGTTCGATGTCACGCTTACCAGCGACGGCGAAACCATTTCGGTCGCCAGCTTCAGACGCATAGAGGACGCGCGCGAGTACCGTAAACGGATCGTTGAGGCATTGAAGATCCCGGATCTCGATGCCCAAGCCCGCGGCCGCCGGGCACTCAGAAAGCGGCAAGTGATGGCAATGGAGAGAAAGAGCACCAAGGCACGCCGGTCTCCCCCGCATTAGGCTTGCATCCGGGGCTCGAACCCACGTCCACCGGCACCTGCCTGCCGTAGACCCCGCTTGTGGCGTCCCGGGGCCGGCCTCTTACTGGATAGGCCCGGATATAATCGCTGTTTTTCAAAAAAGCGGGATGCAAAGTTTCATCCAGCTTCGTGCCGGCAGCCCGCGCCCCGAAAGACGAAGTTTTTTAGGAACCCGAAATGCACATGATCCGACCCTTCGCCGGCCTGCGCCCGGCCCCCGGCCGTGCCGCCGAGGTCATCGCCCCGCCCTACGACGTGCTGTCTACCGACGAGGCACGCGCCCGAGCCGCCAAAAAGCCATGGAGCTTCCTGCACATCTCGAAGCCCGAGATCGACCTGCCCGCCGGAACCAGCCCTTACGCGCCGCAGGTCTACGCCAAGGCAGCGGAAAATCTGGGTCTCATGTTGCGCGAAGGCGTCCTCACCCGTGAGCCCGCACCGTGCTACTACGTCTATCGCATCGTCATGGGCGGGCACGCGCAACTCGGCCTCGTTGCGGCGGCCTCGGTGGCCGACTATGACAGCAATCGCATACGCAAACACGAACACACACAAACGGACAAGGAAAACGACCGCGTGCGCCAGATAGAGGCGCTCAATGCCCAGACCGGCCCGGTTATGCTCGCGTATCCCAGCGCGCAGGAAACGGATGACCTTTTGGCTCGCTGCTCGGCCGGCACGCCCGATGCAGACGCCACCGCTGACGATGGCGTTCGCCACTCCCTATGGGTGGTGCGGGACGGCGAAACCCAGGCTCGCCTGACGCGGGCCTTTGATGCCATGCCCGCCCTGTATATCGCCGATGGCCACCACCGCTCGGCGGCTGCGTCGCGCGTTGCCGCTGCCCGCCGCGCCGCCAATCCAGGACACACCGGAGAGGAAAACTACAACTACTTCCTCACGGTGATCTTCCCTCACCAGCAGATGCAGATCCTCGCCTACAACCGCGTCGTGGCCGACCTGAACGGACTGGACGCCGGCACCTTTCTGTCGCGTGTGCGGGAAAACTTTTCCGTCCAGAACAGTCCCGCGCCGGTAAAGCCGGCGAAGCGAGCGGAGTTCGGGCCCGAGCTGATTCCCGTCAACGATCCCGTGGCCCGTCTCGACGTGAGGCTCCTGTCCGACCACCTGCTCGGACCCGTTCTGGGAATCAAGGATTTGCGCCGCGACAAGCGCATCGACTACGTCGGCGGCATCCGCGGCCTGCCGGAACTGGAGAAGCGCGTAAACAGCGGCGAGATGGCTGCTGCCTTTGCCTTCTACCCCACCAGCATGGAAGACTTGATGGCAGTTTCCGAAGCAGGCGAGGTCATGCCGACGAAGTCCACCTGGTTCGAGCCTAAGCTGGCCGACGGGCTGGTCTCGCACGTGCTCGATTAAATGGTGATGAACACTGGTGATGGTTACTGTTGATAAGGGTCGACAACAGAAGCGAAGTTGCTTATCGCCATTTCTCATCACTATTAATCATCACCCCGTGTCATCACCCTTTTCGCTTGATCAGCGCACTTCGCCGCGCTCACCTGCTTCCTCCCCGACATCATCGCGAGCGGGCCGCTGCAGGCTTCTCACCAATCCGGGGAGATAAAGGCCGCGCGACAGCAGCTTCCACGCCACCATGCGCGTAATCCGCAGGATGTCCAGAACCGGCCGGAAATGGCTGCGCCGCGCCCGTTCCGGATAGATCGCCGCGACCGGCACGTCGATCAGCCGCGCTCCCCGGCGCCCTGCCTCAATCAGGATCTCGCTCTCAAATACGAACCCGGGAGCAGGCTCCGGGCGTGGCGCGCAGTCGCGCAGCTGTGCCGCAGGATAAACGCGGAAGCCCGACTGGCTGTCGGCGATTGGCTGGCCCGCTGCCCACGCGATCCAGAAATTGGCGAAGCGATTGGCAAGATACCGTCCCAGCGGAATGTTCGCGCCATCGCGCAAACGCGAACCGATCACGAGCGCTTGCGGGTCATTGCGATGAGCCGCCAGAAGGCGCGGGATGTCTTCGGGACGATGCTGGCCGTCTCCGTCCAGCGTGACGACCGCTTCCGCGCCTTCCCCAAGCGCATGATCCATGCCGCGCGCAAGGCTTGCAGACTTGCCGCTGTTGCGCTCGTTGCGCAATAGCGTCACCGCCAGTCCCTCGAGCATCCGCGAAGTGCCGTCGGTCGAGCCGTCGTCCACCACGATGAGCCACGGCACTTCGCGCAGTGTGCGCTCTACGACATCGCGAACCGTGCGCGCCTCGTTGAAGGCCGGAATGATGGCCGCGAGCTTGCTCAAACGATCACCTCCGTGCCACCGTCGCCCATGACGAACGCCGCCTTCACACGGCACCCCCCGCACCCAGCACCACCACGGCGCGGCCTCGCAGCAGCTCCCGATTCCCCGCGCGGACGTCGAATTCGTACATCAGCCGGCTTGAATCATCGAGCAGCCGCCGCGCCGTGATCACGAGGTCATCCGGGATATCGTCTAGACGCTCCACGCGGAATACGACATCACGCACGGCTGCCAGCATGCCGGGGCGCGGACCACGGGACTCGCGGAGCGCGCCATGCACGGCCATTGCCTGAGCCGCATACTCGATTCCCGACAGGGCTGGCAGCACCCCGTCCTCGCGCAGCGGATGGTCAGAATTACGATGGCTGACGGCACGGCAAGTGATGCCCTCATCGTCCACCTGCAATACCTCGTGAAGCAGGCACATCGCACCATGATGAGGAATCAGGCCAGCAATCCTCTCATGGCTCACCGCCATGGCTGCGACTCGACCTGGAGATGACACCCGTTCGCGTAGCTGATCGTGACCGTCTCCGACACGCCCCGCGCGACCGAGGCAAGCAACGGCAACGCGTGCGCCGCCGGGTTGGCGCACAGCCCCGGTGGAAGCGTTTCCGGGAAACGCGTAGCCGATACGCCCTCGCAAATGGCAACTCGCCACGCGCCGAGCGTGCTGGCCCGCGGCTCCGGGGAGAGAAGTAGCGCGGCAGCGAGCGGCTCGCCGATCTTGCGCACCGCTGCAAGGGGCTGTGGATAAGGAAGGTCGTAGACAACGAAGAGCACCGGCGTGCCGTTCACGAGCACCTGCGCCGTGGCTTCGATGAGACCCGCGGCAAACGAGCCATCGTGAGCGCACAGTGTCACCGACGGCTGCCGCGATCCCGCGCCGATACTCCAATAGCCGGCAGCTGCATTGTGCACCGAGTTATGAAAACGGGTCGGCGAGACCTCGCGCAAAGGCCTGGCAAGCGCCTCGCACATCTGATGCAAGGTCTCACCGTCGCCCGAGCTCGAAGCAAAAACCGTCGCCGCTTCAGCGGCCGTGATGCCGGCCCCATTCAGCGCCTCTTGCGCCACAGCAACGGCCCAGCGCACGGATTTCGCGCCGCGTCGACGCTCGTTTGGGGGCAGGATATGGGCCTGGGGCTGTGCCGGTGGCTCGTGCTGATATGCCCGCCGCCCACCCAGGATTTCGCGCGCGACCTGCCAGTCCGGCAGACCCGGCCCCAGCACACCCACCGCAGAGAGATAGACGCCGCTCATGCAACCTTGCCGAACAGCAGGCAGCAGTTGTTCCCGCCGAAGCCAAAGGAATTCGACAGCACATAACGCAAATCGCGCGCCTCCGGCTCCAATGCGATACGGCTCTTGAATGCCGGATCGACTTCGCGAATGTTGAGGCTGCCCGGCACATAACCCTGCTTCAGGCATTGCCCGGCAATGATCGCTTCGAGAATTCCCGCAGCGCCCAGCGTGTGGCCGGTCCAGCCCTTGGTCGAGCTGCACGGCACCGAGCGGCCGAAGATGCGATGGAGCGCTTCATCTTCGATGCGGTCATTGGCCGGTGTGCCCGTGCCATGCATATTGACGTAACCCACATCGGCCGCCACGATTCCCGCCCGGTCAAGCGCGTCCTGCATCGCCCGATACGCGCCCTCGCCATCCGGGTGCGGCGACGACATGTGATAGGCATCCGAACTTTCCCCGTAGCCGGCCAGCGTCACGCCGTCTTCCGCGCCTTCCGCGCGCTCGATCAAGGCAAAACCTGCCGCTTCTCCGATTGAAATGCCGTCGCGATGCGCGTCGCACGGGCGGCACGGCTCACGCGAAAGCAGCTCCAGCGAGGCGAACCCGTACAGCGTTGTCAAACACAGGCTGTCCACTCCCCCAACGACCGCGGCATCCACGAATCCTGCCTCGATCAGCCGCTCTGCGCTCGCGAAAACCTTTGCGCTGGATGAGCACGCGGTCGAGATGGCAACCGCGACTCCGTGCAATTCGAGATAGCGCTGGACAAAATCCGCGACGGAGTAAAGGTTGAGCGTCCGGCGCTCGTCAAACCAGTGTGGCAGAGCACCGCTCCGTGCATCACGCTCACAATAGGCCCGCTCGCATTCCCGGATGCCCGATGTGCTGGTGCCGATCAAAACCGCGATCCGATGCGCCCCATATTGGCGGCGCGCTCGCGCCACGGCCTGCTCGAATTCATCCTGACGCAGGCCAAGCTGGGCCAGGCGGTTGTTTCGGCAATCGAATTCTGACAGGCGCGCCGTGACCGGCTCACTCTCGACGCCTTCCACTCGCCCAATCCATGTGTCGAGTTCCGCGGCAGACTCCAGATCATTGTGCCGCAGGCCGCCGTGGCGCCCATGCAGCGCAAGCGACGTCGCCTCGCATCCGAGTCCGAGGGGATTCGCAGTGGCGAAACAGGTAATGACCAGCGGCTTCATGTGTGGCTCTGCAGAATACCAATCAAGTATACATACCGGCGTGCAGAAACCCTCAGGCGCGGACGGCCGGTCTGCCGGCAAGAGCAGCCGCCAGAAAAAGGGACAGGACAGAGCCCAACACGACCGTGACGCCGATTGCGTGCAGAACCGGCGTCTTTGAGAGCGCAAGGCAGCCGAAAGCCGACAATGTCGTCGCTCCGCACACCGTGAGCGAGAGCGCGGTGCGCGCGCGCTCGCTGGCATCGCGCTGCGGCCGCTCGAAGAAAAGCGCATAGTTCAGCCCGATGCCGACGACGAGAAGAAGCGATACCAGGTTGAAGAGTGAGAGCTTCTTTCCCAGCACAAGCAGCAAAGCCGCATCGATCAGCACTGCCGCGAGAACCGGCACGAGCACGCGGCCGGCGCGCGTCACGCTGCGCAAACCGGCCACCAGCAGGCCTGCAATGCACGCAAGTCCCAGCGCGACAAGACGCAGCGATTCGTTCCGGTAGCCGCTGACCAGCCCGTTGGACTCGGCCTTGAGATCGAGAAACTCGTGGCCTGCCCGTCGGGCCTCTCGGGCGAGCGCTTCTGGCGACTTCACACCATTTAGCGTCGCCAGCGCAGTCCAGCCATCCTCGCTATGAAAGAGCAAAGCGCCGATTTTCAGCTCCAGCGCGGTTCCCGAAAAATCTTTCAAATCCAGCAAGCGCCCGGCGCGCGTGCGCTCGACTGCCGCAAGGAAAGGCTCGAAGCTTCCCTTGCGGAACGGAGAATCGGCAACGGCCTCTTCCAGGTTTTTCGCGAGCGTCGTGGAGTCGGGCAACGCCATGCGACGCAATTCCTGGGTTCGCTGGCTGGGAAGATACGACGAGGGCGCGTCGAAGCCTGCGAGCCATCCGCTGGCCACGCCCTTGCGCAACCATGCGGCCGCGGCCTCGCTGGACTGCAGTGCCCCCTCGCGGCTCGCCCCGCGCGCGATCACGAGATAACGGACTCCGGGAGCGCGAAGTTCTTCGCGCAACGCGTGATCGAGGGCTTTGGCCGTCTCCGGGACCGGCGTCAGATTCGCAAGATCGTCGTCCCAAAGGCGGTCGTGTCGCGACACGAGTACGGCGAGCGCGGCAAGCGTCAACGCCGCGGCAAACCACCGGCCCAAGGTGCGGGCTTTTTCGCCACGCGCGAAGCCCGGAAACCACGGTACACGCAACTTCAGCGTGCCTGCACGCGGTGGCAGTAGCGCCGGCAGCACCCACCGCGTCGTCAATCCGGCGGCCATCACCCCGAAAATCGTGAAAATCCCGAGTTGGGCCAGCCCTTCAAAGCTCGAAAGCGCCATCGCGAGCGCCCCGAAAATGCTGGTGAGAATAGCCAGCCTCAGCGTCGGGCCAATGCGCGATAGCGTGGCCGCGAGGGTTTCGCCGCCGGCCGCCTGCGTCAAGAGGTAGCTCGGATAGTCCACGGCCTCGCCAATCAAGGTCGCGCCGAACCCGAGTGTGATGCCATGCAGCCGATCGAAACCGAGGCAGACGGCTGTAATCCCGACGATGAGGCCGGACATCACCGGCAACAGGCTTGCAGCCACGGCTCCCGCCGAACGGTGAGCGGCAGCGAGAATTGCGAAAACAAGGACCGCTGCGAGTAGCGACAGCCGCCATGCCTCCGTTTCCACGGTTTCACGGGTTTGCGCGGTAAAAACACCCGGCCCGGAAAGCAGCACTCGAGCTTGCCCGGGCTTTGCTCGGGCAAGCGCCTCCCGTATCGCTTCCATCGCACGTTGCTGTTCATTCGCGTCGAACGCCGGAGCCTTGGTTTGCGCCATCAGCAGCGCGCGTTTCCCTTCCGGGGAAAACCACACGCCGTAACGGGTGTCCGGCGCAGCTTCCGGTGTAAGCAAGCGCGCCAAGTCCCGGGCCGCGCCCGTCGGGTCTTCGGGCAGCAACTGGCGAACCAGCGCCCCCGCCGGAGACGCAAGTAACATCAGGTTCTCGCGCAAGGCTGCCTTGAGGCCCTCGGCCGAGAAGCGGCCTGCGCGCGTAGCTGGACTCAGCAGGTAGCGGTGCTCGATCAAGACTTCCTGCTCCCGCCGCACCAACGCGGCCCCGCCATTGTCGACGTACGAGAACAAGCCGCCCGCTCGCAGTTCTCGCGTCAACTCACGGCTCAAACGCGCAAGAGATGGCCCGGATTCTCCCTCCAGGGCAATCAGCATGAGCCGGGATACCGCACCCTCTCGCACCTGCCCGAGCAGGACGCGTTGGGCCGGTGTCGCAGATGGCGGCAGGAAGACAGAAAGGTCGGCGGTAATCGAGACGTGCCGGTAAAGCCATGCCCCGCAGGCCAGCAACGCCGCCAGCCATACAATTACAATTACGCGCGAACCGGCGCTCATCGAAGCTCTTCGTCGATCTCCGTCACTGTGCGGTCACCGCTCGCTTCCCGCACCTCGATGCGCGCGATACGAGCGCCGTTGCCGGAGACCGCAACTGAATCCACGTATTGGGCAAGCCCTGGCGCGCGGGGAACGAGATCGATCCGCCACTTCGCGCGCGCGCCGCTGACGCGAACCTCGTAATAGCGCTCGAGCGCCGCGAGATCGCCCGCCCGGGTCGCCCGGATACTCTCGACGAGCGCTGAAACGCCCGGCGTCTTGCTGAGCGAGGCCGCCGTCGCGCTACCGAGCGTCCGGTTCTCGATCGTCAGGCGCCCTTTATCCAGAACAATCCGCTCCTCCTGAGGCATCTCGGTGTGCCTCACGATCCGGTTGGGGCGCTGATAGGAAAGCGTTCCACTCGACACCAGCGGTTCCCTGAGCAGTGCGCTGTGTCGTGTCTCGACAAAGCGCGCTGTCGCGGTCTCGACGCCCGCGAGAAGTGCCATGAGTTCCTTCGCATCAATGCCGCCAGCGAGGGCGGCAGCAGCGAGCGCCAGACAGGCGGCCGCCAGAACCGCTTCAAATCCGGTGCGCTGCCCAGAAGTCATAGAAGTTGAACCAGTTATAGGGAGCGCGCCGCACATAATGCTCCAACCGCTCGACATACCGATCCAGCCATCGGCCCGCTGTTTCCATTCGATGTTCGCGAGGCACGAAGACACCATCAGTGAGTTTCTCGAAGTGGACCTCGTAGCGCGCCGCGCCCAGATATAGCCCGAAGAACATCACCACTGGCACGCCCAGCGCCGCCGCCAGCAGGAAAGGGGCAATCGGAAAGAGTGCTGGCGCGCCCAGAAATTCGCGCGCAAGGGCCTTGGCGCTGCCGAGCGGCCGGTCGCCGAGAATGCCGACCGGTTCGCCGCGCTCGAGGCACTCCTTGACCTTGAGCATCGTGTCAAGCTGTCCCGGCCGGATGAGCCGGTCCTGCGACTCGGGCGAAAGCCGCGCGAAAACACGGCTGGTCTTGGCTGCAGCCGGCTCGTGAATGACCGGGTTGATCGCGTATTTGCCGTTGAGCCGCGCGAGCGCCCGGAGCACCTCAAAGCTGCCCAGGTGGGAGCCGAGCAGAATACACCCGCGGCCGCCTTCGAGGATCGTTTCCAGCTCTCCGACGCCGTGCGCCGCGATCTCAAAGGGGCTGCAGTCCCCGCGTATCAGCAACACTCGGTCATGGATGGTGGTGGCAAAGGTGTGCAAATGGCGCATTACGTCCCGGGTACCGGGTTGGCGCCCTAGCACCCGCGCGAGAAACGCCTTCGACGCCCGGCGCGCGCGCGCCGATGTTGCCAGAAAATACCAGCAGATCGGGTGCAGCAACCAGCGGGTGGCGCGCCGGCCCAGCTTGACGGTGAGCCACGCGAGGAGGCCGATGGCAGCCGGGCTTCCGCGCTCTTCCGCAACGTGCCAAGCCTCGCTCATCGCACGCTTACCGTACAGTGGCCATGCTGAGGCGAAATGTACCCGCCGCAATCAATGTCGCGTCCCGAAGCACGCGAAACTTCAATGCCGAGTCGCCCTCCGGCTCGAATTCGATGTCGTAAGCCTCTCCCGGTCGAAGCGGCGCGTGGAACCTCGCTGCGGAAAGCGACGCTGGAACTCCACCGTAGGCATTGGCGGCCGCCCGCGCAACCCGCCCGAGCAGGAGCACTCCGGGGACGACTGGATTGCCGGGGAAATGTCCCGGCAGTGCCGGGTGCGAGTGGGCGATCTCGTCACGAACGCGCATCACGCACTCCGCTGCCCGCGCGCCTGCGCCGCCTCAGCGATCGCGAGCAACCCCTCCCGCGGGATCTTCCCCGTCGCCCCTCGCGGGATCGCGTCGACGATAAGCAGGGGCCGCGGGAGGAACACGGCATCGATACGCTCCCGTAAAGCGCGCAGGATTGCCGCGGCCTTCAGCTCTGGGGCAACAATCAGCGCGGCAAGCCGCGGCTGCCCCGGTGGACAGCTGTCGGGAATGAAGAATACCCCGTCGCGCACCCCCGGTAGGCGCTGTAATTCGTGATTGAGCGCTTCGAGCGAGACGCGCTTTCCGGCAATCTTCACCATGTCACTGGGCCGCCCCAGGAGGGTAAATTCCATTTCATTGGCGAGCTTGAGACGATCCGGCAGCCTGATTGGATTCGGGAGATGCCCTCCTTCGACCCACGTACCGGAGCCTCTGCGATGCAACCGCATGCCGGGCCGAACGCGCCAGCACGCGCTAGACGCCGGACGGCGCACAGCGACGGCCCCAGCTTCCGTGCAGCCGTAGATCTCGTGGACGGGCACCCCCCACACTCGCTCGGCGTCCCGCGCAAGTTCCGAGGAAAGCGGCATGGTTGCGCAAACAATTCCCGCAAGGTGCGGCAATGGCACGCGCTCTGCAACGCAGGCTCTGAGGTGCAGCGGCGTCGTGGCAAGCCAGCACCTGCCAGGCATTCCGGCGAGGGCCGCGGTCACGTCAGCCGGCAGCAAGGGAATGCCCGAATGCACCGCGGCACCGTTCTGCAACGGCATCATGACGGTCGTCTCCAGGCCGTACACGTGCTGCGCTGGCACGGTGCCGAGTATCGCGCGTGCCCCGCTCCTGTCGATGCCCAGATCGCAGAACAGGGATCTGCCATCTGAAACCAGCGAGCCCCACGTCTTGGAGTGCGCCTGAGGCCGTCCCGTGCTTCCGGACGTAAACGCAACCAATGCTTCGACATCGGCCGGAATAAGCGGCGCCTCGGAGGCACCGTCCAGCGCGCGCCATGGCGGCACCATGATCGCCGGGACGCCCGCGGGCAGGTCACCCCCGTCCGAGATGCAATAGCTGTCGGCGTGTGCGCCACAGAGATCCCGTATCGCCCCCGGCGCCCTCGAGTAAGGCAACAGGCTCACCTGCCGCGCGATCACCGCAGCCGCGAAGCCCAGCATGAAGTTCAGGCGGTCCTCGCACAGATTGAACGCGTGGCGCCGTCGCGGCAAGCTTGCCGCGACCTCAATGGCGGCAGCACAAAAACGCGCCGCGCTTATCGGTTCTCCGCCCGCCCAGCCAACGGTCGCGTTCGGCTCGAACCCGCTGATGAGTGGAAGCTCCGCCCTCAATCTCTAGCTCCCGTCCGCGTGCCGCGGAAAGATACGGTAGGTGTGCAGGCGCCGCAGCAGTTCGCCAGGACTCAAGTGACGATAGTGGCGGTAACGCAGGCGCCGGTAGAGATATTCAAGCGCGAAGAAAAGCGCGACGAGCAGATAGTTCAGGAGATTGGTGAATAGCGACCAGGCGTTCATGGAACCCCATAACGCGAGACTCACGGAAATCATTCCCATCATCGCAAAAAACACAGCCCAAAGGCCGGTCAACACGCGCGTATAACGCACCAGATCCGGCGGCAACTCGCCGCCGTGTTCGATGCGCGCAAACCGGCTTATCATTGCCTCCTGATCGGGTCGCAGAGTGATCGCAAAGATGGCGCAGAGCGCCATGTTGAGCGCGACCGGCGGCGTGAATAACAGCAAACCCGGAAACACAACGGAGAGCCCGACGCCGAGGCCAAAAGCCAGCAGCCCCAGCAATACGGCCCGAAAACCTGGATATGGGACCGACAGGAGAGCCCATGCCACCAGCCCGATTCCGCCCGCGGGCCACAGCGGATCCCGGGTCGCCGCTCCCAGATGACTCAACAGAGGATACGAGCAGCACGCGGCGATTGCGAGGACGGCCGTGGGCCGGGTCATGAATGACGTTACCGAGTGCGATGCTGAGCGATGTGCGCGCTCAGGGCGCGCAGGGAAGAGAAAATGCGCTCGTTGTTGGGATCATCCGAGCGCAGCTGGAATCCATATTTGCGAGAGACGGCAAGCGCCACCTCGAGCAGATCAATCGAGTCGAGTCCAAGGCCCTCGCCAAACAGCCGCACCTCGGGATCCAGCGCATCGGCTGGCTGGTCGAGATTGACGGCCTCAACGATCAGGCCTGCCACTTCGTTTTCAAGTTCTTTTTGCGACACCAAGCTTTGGTCCCTTGTCCCATCCGCGACGATGCCAATCGGTCACGAAACAGCGCCAGAACAAGCGGCGCGACGCTCGTCATTGATCAAACCTGCCGTCCATCGATGCCAACCGCACCGCGACCGGGTCGCCCGTTGACGGATCTGCGCGTGATTATACGGGCCACCCTCTGGACCGGCCAGTCCCGCCCGAATCCTTCGGATAAAGAAATAAGCCCGCTCGCCGCGGCTTCGCCGCCGACTACCGTGCTGGAAACCGGCAAAAACCAGGGATGAGACAGCCGTCCGGCTCCGCGCCTTCTCGCTCTGGAAAATCGCGGTTAATTCGATCGTCCCGGCGCTCCGTCTCCGCCTAGAGCAATCGAGCGTCTTCGCCTTTGCATTGGTCGGGGATTAAAGTTCTGGGCGTTGGCAGGACGCGCAATCTTCACCCGACCCACGGTAGCGTGCGCGTCTCCCCTTTTGCCTGATATGCCCGGCGCGGAACGTGGCCCGCTACCGGTTGGAACCAGTGCCCGGAAAGCGGTTCCGCTATTGCTCGCAGTCCTCGCCAGTTATGGTATCCGAAACGCGCATGATCTCCCGCTTGCCTACCCGCTCCTTCATGAGCTGATTGCCCTGCAGGAGCCAGAACGCCTTCTCGCCGGACCCGCGTGCCTCGTGAGCGGCCACATCGGCGGCAGCTGCTAATAGCACGGCTGCCGCCATGAGTGCCACGGCAACCTCGATGAATTTTCGCATTAACTTCTCCATCCTCGTCAACGACATTTCCTGAGCCTACTCAACGAAACCAGGCCGCCGCTTGATACAGATCAACAGGGCTACCATATCGGTAGCTCTTATTATTGCTCCCGTGGTTTCCGCCCTTCATCGTCGAAACGGCTGAGCGCGATTGGTCGCTTCGATTGCTTCACTGACCGGCGTTTCCGGTTGGCGTCACTATCTCGGCGCCAGCCT
>LJTT01000092.1 GCA_001303585.1 Betaproteobacteria bacterium SG8_41 | reverse complement strand
CCAATGATTTTCCTAAGCCTCTGTTTTATTAGCTTTTTATCGCCTCGCGCAATAGCTATTGTTGCGCACTTTGTCACTGCCTCGGCTCATCCCGCTGCGGTATAAAACTTGCAATGATTACAAAGGGTTTATCGGGGCGCCCTCACTCCGGGCGCCCTCGAGTGGAGGCGGCATCGTGAACACTCTCAAGCTGAGCCTGCTGAAGGCGGCCATTTCTGTTGTTAGCCCTGACGAGCACGGCGGCGTTGGCGGCGGGCGCGGGCACGGTCACGCATCTTAGCGGCACCCTGTCAGTGCAGCGTCCCGATGGCAGCGTCCGGATCCTGTCGCAGAAGTCGGAGGTTCACCCGGGTGATGTCCTTACGACGCAGCGCGACAGCTACGCGCAGATCAACTTCGTGGACGGCAGTTCGTTGACGATGCGGCCGAACACGCAGTTGAAAGTCGAGGAGTTCCGTTTCGTGCAGGACCGTCCGCAGGAAGACAGCTCGTTCCTGCGTCTGATCAAAGGCGGCCTGCGCACGGTCACCGGGTTGATCGGCAAGCGCGGCAATCAGGATGCATACAAGATCGGGACCAATACTGCGACGATTGGCATTCGCGGTTCGTCCGGCGATACCCTGGATTGCGTGCACGGGTGCGAAGGCGTTACCAGCACGAGCGGGGCGCTCGAGCCGGGCGTCTACCACACGACTTACACCGGCAGCTACATCATGCAAAACGGCGCCGGAGACCAGATTATTGGCGAGGGGCAATTTGGGTTCGCCAAGGACCCAGCCTCGGTGCCTGTGATCCTGCCGGGCGACCCGGGCATCAATTTGAGTCAGCTGCCGTTCGCACTCGGCATCGCGACGATCGGCACCATCAGTGCCGGAGGATTGAGCGCGGAGTGTGTCGTGCGGTAAACCAGCCGTTTTGCCGGTCGTTTCGGGACAAACCCCGCCGAGCGCGGGGTTTGTTTTTTGAACGCGCGGCAAGATGGCGAAGTTTCAGCCGCCAAAGAGCGATCAAGGTTAAATTGATGACCCCGATGTTCACGCCTTGGCGCTTCCGGTCTATAATCAGCGACTTAATCGGATAAGCTAAGGCAGGCAAGCGAGAAACCCTTTGAGCACGCGCGCAGCACATAATCCGCTGCCTCCCCAAATCGCGGCGCTGCTGCGCGAGTTCTGGTGGCTTGCGCTGCTGGGTTTCGCCCTCTATCTCGCGCTCGTTCTCTATTCGTATCACCCGCAGGACCCCGGTTGGTCGCATCGCGCCGACGTGTCGGTCGTGCATAACGCGGGCGGCCGGGTGGGGGCCTGGCTTGCCGACATCATGCTCTACGTCTTTGGGTTGTCGGCATATTGGTGGGTGGTGTTCTGCGGCGCCCTCGTCTGGTGGGGCTTTCACCGGATCGAGCACGCGCCGCAAACCGACCGCAGGTCGTATGCCTTAGTCGCAGTCGGTTTCATTATCGTGCTGCTCGCCAGCAGCGGGGTAGAGGCGACGCGGTTGCACACGCTCGAGGTTGCGCTTCCGCACGAGCCCGGCGGTATCTTTGGCGCCGTGGTTGGCGGTGGGCTGACCCAGGCCCTGGGCTTTACCGGCGGGACGCTGATTCTGCTCATGCTGTTCGCAGCCGGCCTGAGCCTCTTCACCGGCGTTTCATGGCTTAGCGTGATCGAGCAGTTGGGCGCGTGGGTCGAAGGCGCCTACCTCTTTGCACTCCAGAAATGGGAGGAGCGGGAGGATCGTCGCGCGGGTGAGCAGGCGACGATTGAGCGCGGAGAGGTGGTGGAGGAAAAGCTGAAGAAGCTGGAGATCCACGAACCAATCCGCATCGAGCCGCCAGCGATGGAGATTCCGCGGTCGGCGCGGGTCGAGCGCGAGAAGCAGGTGCCCTTGTTCGAGAATCTTCCCGACTCGCTGCTGCCGCCAATCAACCTGCTGGATCAGCCTTCGGGGAACCTGGAGGTTCTTAGCTCCGATACGCTCGAGTTCACGTCGCGGTTGATCGAGAAAAAATTGCTCGATTTTGGCGTCGAGGTGAAAGTTGTCGCCGCCTACCCGGGACCGGTCATAACGCGCTACGAGATTGAACCGGCGGTTGGCGTGAAGGGCAGCCAGATAATAAATTTGGTGAAGGACCTCGCGCGGGCACTGTCGGTGGTGAGCATCCGGGTGGTCGAGACAATTCCGGGCAAGAGCCTGATGGGCCTGGAGATCCCGAATCCGACCCGCCAGATCGTTCGCCTGTCGGAGATCCTGAGCTCCCAGGTCTATGCCGATCAGCCGGCCCCGCTCACGCTGATCCTCGGCAAGGACATCGCGGGGAACCCCGTGGTGGCTGACCTGCAGCGCATGCCGCATCTCCTGATTGCAGGAACGACCGGCTCCGGGAAGTCGGTAGCGATCAACGCGATGCTGCTGTCTCTGGTCTATAAATCACCGCCGTCCCAGGTTCGGCTCATTCTCATCGATCCCAAGATGCTCGAGCTGTCGGTGTATGAGGGCATTCCCCATCTGCTTGCCCCGGTGGTGACCGATATGCGCCAGGCGGCGAACGCGCTCAACTGGTGCGTGGTCGAGATGGACCGGCGCTACAAGCTGATGAACGCGCTTGGCGTACGCAACATGGCGGGATTCAACCAGAAAGTGCGGGAGGCAGCGAGGGCGAAAAAGCCGATTCCCAACCCGCTTGCCCCAGTTCCCGAGGAAGCGGAGCCGTTGCACGAAATGTCGTTGATCGTGGTCGTAATCGACGAGCTTGCCGATCTCATGATGGTCGTCGGCAAGAAGGTCGAGGAGCTGGTTGCGCGCCTCGCGCAAAAAGCGCGGGCGGCGGGAATCCACCTGATCCTTGCCACGCAACGTCCGTCCGTGGACGTCATCACGGGCCTCATCAAGGCGAACATCCCTTCGCGCATTGCGTTCCAGGTCTCGGCGCGCGTCGATTCGCGGACCATTCTCGATCAAATGGGCGCGGAAGCGCTCCTCGGCCAGGGAGATATGCTGTTTTTGCCGCCGGGCACGGGTTTCCCGCAGCGCGTCCACGGCGCTTTCGTTGCCGATCACGAGGTGCACAAGGTCGTCGAGTACCTCAAGCAGCTCGCGCGGCCGCAATATGTCGAGAGCGTGCTCGAAGGGCCGGAGGCCGAGGCGAACGGGGAGGGGGGGCTGGAGGCGGGAGACGCCGAGTCGGACCCACTCTACGACCAAGCCGTCGCGATCGTTCTCAAAACGCGGCGGGCTTCGATCTCGCTGGTTCAGCGCCACCTGCGCATCGGCTACAACCGGGCAGCGCGGCTCATCGAGCAGATGGAGCGGGCCGGTCTGGTATCGGCCATGCAGTCGAACGGAAACCGCGACGTGCTCGTGCCGGGGTCCGCCTCCGAGGAGCGCTAGAGCCAGGTGTAGAATTCGCGCCGAATGGCGCTGTCTTACCTGAACCAGGCGTGTCGATTGCGGAGACAAACCATGAAGGCGGCATTGGGCGTCATCCTCATTGTGGCGGCGACCGCGTGCAATGCGGCCGAGGCGTACAAGTGGGTGGACGAAAAGGGCATCACCAACTACGGCCAAAAACCGCCCGAAAATGTTCGGGCCACGCCGGTCGATACGGAGCCGCGCGGCGTCATCGAGACGGGTGGTGAGGTCGCAAAGCCCCGCGAGGCCGAGACGCGCGGCCGCCCGCAGGGGCCCGCGGTTCAGGTCATACCCGTGCCGGTACCGCGCGCCTATGCTTCGGCGGTGCCGGTGCGTGGCATGGCGTTCGACACGTTCATTCGCCTCGAGCGCGGGATGACGGAGGGCGAGCTGCTCATGCGGGCCGGGCGACCCGACCATGAAACCGTGGAAAGCTATTGGGATTATGCGGTCCAGAGCTTCTATTATTTTCCCACCGTGGCCGATCCTTACACGACCGTGGTGAGGCTGCGTGGCGGGCGCATTTCAGAGATCGAGCGCGTCAAGAAATTCTGATGAAAAATCTCTTCTTCTTTCTGATCGCCTTGCTCCTTCCCGGTGCAAGCGGGGCTTCCTCGGTCGAGGAGCTGAAGGCGCTGCTGCGGAGCACGACGACGGCGCGGGCGCAATTTGCGCAGTTAGTGCTCGACAAGGATCTCAAGCTGCTGCAGCAGTCGACGGGGCGCATGGCGTTCGCGCGGCCCGGGCGGTTCCGCTGGGAGTACGACAAGCCCTATGAGCAGATCATTGTCGGCGACGGGGCGCGGCTCTGGATCTACGACAAGGATCTCAATCAGGTGACCGTGCGCAAGCTTGAAGGCGCGCTTGGCGCGAGCCCGGCGGCCCTGCTCTCGGGGAGTAACGAGATCGAGCAAAGTTATACGCTATCCGCGGTGGGGCGCGAGCAGGGCCTCGATTGGCTCGAGGCCGTGCCCAAGGCCCGGGACACGGTGTTCGAGCGGATTCGCCTGGGCTTCGGCAAGGCCGGGCTCGAAGCGATGGAGCTGCGTGATCAGTTCGGGCAAGTCACGATCATCAAGTTCTCTGTAATGGAGCGCAACCGCGAGTTTCCCCCGGGATGGTTCCGTTTCACGCCACCCGAAGGGTCGGACGTCATACGTGAATGATCTGTTTCAGAAGCGGACGCCTGATGCGCCGCTGGCGGAGCGGTTGCGGCCTCTGGTGCTCGACAAGTTTGTCGGGCAATCCCATTTGCTGGGGCAGGGGAAACCGCTGCGCCTCGCGTTCGAGGCGAAAAAGCCCCACTCGATGATTCTCTGGGGGCCGCCTGGGGTGGGCAAGACGACGCTTGCACGCCTGCTCGCGAATGCTTTCGACGCCGATTTCATTGCCATTTCGGCTGTGCTCGCCGGCGTGAAGGACATTCGAGACGCAGTGGCTCGCGCGGAGTTGAGCCTGCAGCAGGCCGGGCGGCAGACTATCCTGTTCGTGGACGAGGTGCATCGCTTCAACAAGGCGCAGCAGGATGCATTCCTGCCTCACGTCGAGCGGGGCCTCCTCACCTTTATCGGCGCGACAACCGAGAACCCCTCATTCGAAGTGAATAGCGCGCTGCTGTCGCGGGCCGCTGTCTACGTGCTGCAGCCGCTGACCGAAGCCGAGCTCGGTGCGTTGTTCGACCGCGCCCGGGGCGAAGCGCTCGACGGCCTCGTTTTCAGCGATCGGGCGCGTGAGATCGTCATCGGCTTCGCCGATGGCGATGCGCGGCGCCTCTACAACATGCTCGAGCAGATCGGTATCGCCGCGGGCGAGGCGGGCCGCCACGAGGTCGACGAGGCGTTCGTGCGCGACACGCTCGCCCAGCGGCTTCGCCGCTTTGACAAGGGCGGCGACGAGTTCTACGACCAGATCTCCGCCCTGCACAAATCCGTGCGGGGCTCGGCGCCGGACGCGGCTCTCTACTGGCTGATTCGAATGCTCGATGGGGGAGCTGATCCGCTTTACGTGGCGCGCCGGCTTGTGCGCATGGCGATCGAAGATATCGGTCTCGCCGATCCGCGCGCCCTGCGCATGGCTCTCGATGCCTGCGAAACCTATGAGCGGCTGGGATCTCCGGAAGGCGAGCTCGCGCTGGCGGAAGCCGCGATCTATCTGGCGGTGGCCTCCAAGAGCAACGCGGCGTACCGTGCTTTCGGGGCGGCGCAGGAACTCGTGCGCCAGGATAAATCGCGGCCGGTGCCCGCGCATCTGCGCAACGCACCGACGCGGCTCATGAAGGAGCTCGGTTACGGCCAGGGTTATCGCTATGCGCACGATGAGCCGGATGCGTACGCCGCCGGCGAGCAATATTTTCCGGAAGGCATGGAGCCCCCGTATCTTTACCAACCCACTGACCATGGCCTCGAGGCGCGGATACGGGAGAGGCTCGACGGGTTGCGCGCCCTCGATCTGAAAGCGCGACGCGGCCGCAAGCCCGAGAAGAAGTAGAACGTATCTCAAAAACCCGCGAAACCAGAGGATCATTAACCACGGAATCACGCGCAATTACACGGGCGAAGACCTCAGCCAGGGGCTACGCTGCAGGAGAGCAACAATTGTCGTGTGCTTCCGTGTGTTTCCGTGGTTGTGTTGTTTTTTTAAACAGCTCTTAGTGTTGGCCTGTCGTTGACGGCGCACCCGGCACCATTCACCGCATGCAGAGTGGCGAGGCGCCCGAATCTCCGAGATAATATGCGCCGAAAAATCGATTCGCGTGGAGACCCAGCCAGATGCTCGATGTACAGTTGTTGCGCAGTGACCTTGCCGGTGCAGCAAAGCGGCTTTCCGAGCGCGGTGTCAAGCTCGACGTCGCGTGCTTCGAGGCGCTAGAGGCGAAGCGCAAATCGGTTCAGACGGAGACGCAGGAGCTGCAGGCCAGGCGCAACCAGCTGTCGAAACAGGTCGGGCAGCTGAAAGCCAGGAAGGAAGATGCCTCGGCCCTGATCGCCGAGGTCAACGCGCAGGCCGATCGCCTCAAAGCGCTGGAGCGCGAGCTCGAGACGATTCAGTCGAGCCTTTCGGATTTTCTCCTTGACGTTCCCAATGTGCCGCACGAGAGTGTGCCGGTCGGAAAATCAGCGGATGAGAACGTTGAGGTGCGAAAGTTCGGGGCGCCGCACGCTTTTGATTTTACCGTCAAGGACCACGTGGATGTGGGCGTGCCGCTTGGCCTCGACTTCGATGCGGCAACCAAGATCAGCGGCGCGCGATTCGTGGTGATGAAAGGGGAAATCGCGCGGCTGCACCGGGCGATTGCCCATTTCATGCTGGACACTCACGTGCGTGAGCACGGTTACACGGAGATTTATGCGCCGTATATCGTCAACGATCTGTCGATGGCAGGCACAGGGCAGCTGCCCAAGTTCGAAAGCGATCTGTTCCAGGTCGGTTTCGGTGTAGCGGCAGGCGAAACGACGCCCGAGGCGGTTGCAGGCGACGCTGGGGCCGCGCAGCAACGCAAGTGGTACCTGATTCCCACCGCGGAGGTGCCGGTCACCAACATCGTGCGCGGCGAGATCCTGGCGCTCGACCAGCTCCCGCTCAAGTTTGTGTGCCACACACCGTGCTTTCGTAGCGAAGCGGGCTCGTACGGGAAGGACACGCGCGGCATGATCCGGCAGCACCAATTCGACAAGGTCGAGCTGGTCCAGATAGCCCACCCCGAGAAGTCGTATGACGGGCTTGAGGAGCTAACGGGGCACGCCGAGAACATTCTGAGGAAACTGGGCTTGCCATACCGCGTCGTCACGCTTTGCACCGGCGACATGGGGTTCTCGGCTGCGAAAACTTACGACATCGAGGTCTGGCTGCCGGCGCAGAAGACCTACCGCGAAATTTCATCATGCAGCAACTTCGAGGCGTTCCAGGCGCGCCGCATGCAGGCGCGGTTTCGAAACGAGAAAGGGAAGAACGAGCTGGTGCACACGCTGAACGGCTCGGGCCTCGCCGTGGGCCGCACGCTGGTCGCCATACTTGAAAATTATCAGCAAAGCGACGGCAGCGTCGTTGTTCCGGAAGTGCTGCGGTCGTACATGGGTGAAACCCGCGTCATCAGAAGCAGCTAGGCGTGCACGGCGTGCGTTGATAGAATCGCGCCTTCACGCGGGAGAGGTGCCAGAGTGGTTGAATGGGCCGGTCTCGACAACAAGCCGGCATCGAAGGATTGGCGCAACGAAGTGAAGCGATCAATGTAAGCCGGCTTGTTGCGGCGCAGGCTAACGTGCCCCTTGGCATCTCCAATGGGCAGGTTAAGGCCTGGGGCCGGCCGGAGCCAAAACCGGTTCCGGTTTCCCTGCGGAAGTAGTAGCCGTTGAAGTTCCGGAGAGGTGCCAGAGTGGTTGAATGGGCCGGTCTCGAAAACCGGTATACGCGCGAGCGTATCGTGGGTTCGAATCCCACCCTCTCCGCCATAAAACGACACACCTCGTTGATATTAAATAATAATAAATAAGACACTCCACTCTACCCACGTAACTACCCCCATATAACGCCGCGCCGGCCACCGAGCCGTCATAGTGACCGCCATCTCGAGCTAGGACTTGCGCCGACCCCCGACACCCCGCAGTCGGGGCGCGATACTGGACGTAGCATTCAACCCGTCTGCTGCACAGCATGTTCGCACCCGGGAACGGGGCGGGATGTATGGAATGTATGGAAACTATGCGTGGCTAATTCGTTCGGCTCGCTGTTTGCCCTCGCGCTGGTGATGTGGCGCCAAAAGCGTTGCAATTCTCCGGGCGGATGGCAGAAGGGGGGATGGGGGGAACGGCCGGCGCGAGGGGGGCGGTCAGTTCCCAATCCCGTATATCACGGGGCAATTGTGGTGCATGTCAATTATTTGACACCCGCCCGGCCTTTATTACAGCCCCGCCAAGCCCTTCCAGCTGAAAACGCCAGCATCGCCAGGCAGGCAGAGCGATAACGAGCGGAAAGCTGGAGGAAGCGGACCCGAAGCCGGGGTCGACTGCCTATTCAATCCCGCCCGCGGTTATAGGCGGTTTATCCCCAGCCATCGAACGATTCAGCAATCCTAGTTTTTGATTTCTTGAACGAACACCCGCTTCAGATTCGCGATGTTGTTGGACATCACACTCATGAAATCACTCGTTTGCGGGCGGTTCGCGCATGGATCAAAGACCACGCTTTGAACACCGAGCTGGAGCAGGCGCTGGCGGTTTTCAGCGCTGGGTTCGTCCTCCCAAAACATCCAGACGGCGGGGTGACCTTCCCGCAGTTCCGTGAGGGCCTGCCACTCGGTCTCCGATGGCATGGCATCAGGCTCCCACATCACGCTTTCGAGGTTGAGCGAGTAGCGTCGCACCAGGTACTGATAGACGGGATGCGACGCGATCAGCGGTTTGTCGGGTTCCCGGGCGACGATCGCCGCCAGCCTGGTATCGAGATCGAGTAGATCGCGTTCGAGGTCGAGGAAATTGTCGGCAAAGATATCGCCACGCTCCGGCGCCAGGCGGGAAAGGGCATCGCGCACCGCCCTGGCCTGCTCGACCGCCTGGTGAAAATCGAGCCAGGTCGTGAACGCGGTGCCCGCGTGGGAGTGGTCGCCCTCGCGCCCATGGCTGTGCGTTTGGCTTCCCTCCGTGTCGATGTAGCGCTCGCTGAAGCCCGCCGAGGTGTCCACCGTCTTGCGCCGGGGCAGCGAAACGCGGCTGACCCACTTCGCATATCCGGCACCGTTGAGCAGGATGAGATCGGCGCGCTGGAAGTCGCCTATGATGGCGGCATCCGG
>LJTT01000141.1 GCA_001303585.1 Betaproteobacteria bacterium SG8_41 | reverse complement strand
GCTCCTGATCGTCGTCCTTTACACCTTCTACGACGGGATTTTCCGCCGCCGTTGACCTGCGCGTATCGGAACGATACGCGCAGAATCTGGTGATGATTACTGGCGATGAAAACTGGTGATAATAAGCGGCTGTCTCCTCACCATCTCTAATCAACCTGTCAACGCTCAGGGATTGGGCATCGGCATCGGCTTCCCATCGAGCAGCGCCAGCCAGCCGCGAATGATGCGGTAGAGCACCCACAGGCCAACAACCACGACCATCACCCAGGCAAGGGGGATGCCGATGACTGTGAGGACCAGAAGCCACATGATCACCACCCACAGCAGCGCCCACCAGAACGTGCGGATCTGCCACGAAAAGTGGGTCTCAAGATAAGTGCCGCGCACGTCCGGGCGCTTCACGTAGTTGATGATCACCGCGGCGATGGAAGGCCAGCCGGTGAGGAACGCCGTAACGATGACGGCAGCGGTGAGCACGCCCGTTAAGGCGCTGAAAGCGTGCAGCGCGTAAATCAGATGGGTCAGCCGGACGTGACCCTCGGAAGGGATGACGGTTCCGGTCTCCGCATCGATCTCGGTCATAACGTTCGCATGATGACGAGTTTGCGCGCATTGCGCAAACTCGATCCGTGCGTCGGGGAACGCCGATGAAAACCGTTTTATGAATGAGTTCGGGTTTTGGAAACCGATCAGCGTTTATCTGCGTTTATCTGCGGTTTCATTTTGTCTTTAATGCGCGCTAGGCGCTGCGGAAGCGCGTCACGCGCGCGAACAGAATGGCGATGAAAGGCAGCACCAGCCCCAAGACCGTGGCCGTGATGAGCAGCCAGCCGAGCTCGCTATAGTCCGCGGGCATCTTGACGACGCCGGTCGCCTGATCCTTGACTTCGCGCGTCACCGTGAATATCTGGTTCAGGTACTTGGTGCCAAGGTACGAGAGCGAGAGTGCGAGGTTGGTGAAGGAGGCCATGACCGCGAAGAACGTAGCCTTGAGGTGTTCGGGCGCGGAGTTCGCGATCCACGCCAGCATGGGAATCATCGCGATCTGCCCGAGCGGCGACTCGATAGCTGTATTTACAAGCGCGATGAAACGCGCGTCCACGATGCCTCCCGTGACCGATGCCGTCCATTCGTGCATGCCATAGTACATGCCGATGTACGGGGCGCCCAGTACGAAACCGACCACGGTAAGGACCCCGATCACGTACGCGATCGAGCGCTCGGCCATGAAGCGCCGGAAGATGAACATCCCGAAGATCGTGAGCAGATTGCTGATGAGCAACAGAAGTGCGAGGAAGCGCTGATCGAAGCCGAGAATGTCGATGGTCCACCAGCTGAAGCCCTCACCCGTGGTGGGAATGGCCCGGTAAATGAACACCACGACCGCAGTTCCCACGAGCGTGGCGCGCGCAGCCGGCTCAAGCTCGCGCGTGAGCTTGCCGATGAGGAAGGCGACGATCGCGAACGAGCCGGCAAAGATGATTTCCTGGTTGTATGGGAGCGGGCTGAAGCCCATGCCGAGCGTGAAGACGACGAAGCCGAGGCTGCCACCCAGAATCCACCAGTTCGGCGCGGGGCGCACTTCCGGCGGTCCATAAAGCTTCTCGGCTTCCTCGCGAGGGAATCCCCGCACCATGAGCCGGCGGATGTCGCGCCGCTTGAGCAGATACGCGATGAAGACGCCCGCCACGGAAATGAGCGGGATGAAGAGCGCAAGCATGTACACCTGCCGGTAGATCGCGACTTTCTCCGCTTCGGAGAGACTGCGCACGTCGGAGAAGAGATAGAGATTGACGGCTCCAACCAGCGCCAGTCCTCCGATGAGCGCGACGCGCCCCAGCGTCTGCATGGTGGTATTCATCAGCTTGCGGGTTTCGGGCGGGAGGGGCCGGCCTTCCTCATCCACGCGTGGCACGGCCTCGACCGTCATCGCGTCCGCGACCACGTCCTGGACCACGTAGCCCACGGGTGAGAGGAGCGCCGCGAGCACGTACCAGGCCTCGGCCGGCATGACGGCAGTCATCGCCTCGCGATCGGTCAGCAGACCGACCATGATGAGGAGGCTCGTCGCGATCAGGCTTGCACCGATATAAACCAGGATGCTCTTCCAGCGCCAGATGAGATCCACGAGATGCCCGAGCGGCATCTTGAGAGCCCACGGAATGCCCGCCCAGAACAAAAGTGCCGCGAGAAACGCGGCCGACAGGCCAAGGTAGTCCTTGACGAAGAACGTGCCGACGATGCCGGTCAGGCCGGAGACGCCGTACGCGACATAGACCATGAGCGGCGGCAGGTACGAGAGCCGGACCTCGCGGCCGAGCTCGAGGATGTTCTCGTCGACCCAGCGATAGATGCCGATCAATATCTTCAAGGACCTGATAGGTGCTAGGTAATGGTCAGGGACCGAAATGGTGATGAATGATGGTGATGAGTGATGGTGATAGGAGAATACGTTGATTGGCAAAACGCCAGCTCTTATCACCAGGACTCATCACCATTTCTCATCACCAATTGCGCAGCGGCTCGCCGCTGCTAGTTAGGCCTTGCCCGCGCGATAGAGCGCGAGCCGCTCCCGCGCCTCCTTCATCTTGCCGAAGTCCGGGTCCTCGAGCGCCTTCGTCTGCCATTTCATGGCGCTGGCAAAGTCTCCCGCCCGAGCGTAGGCAGCGGCCAGCGTGTCGAGGTAGCTGGGCTCTTTCCATTGCGTCAGCTCACACGCATCGCGGGCAAGCTGGACCGCGCGCTTGCCATCGCGCAGGGCGCGATTGGCGGCGGTAGCGAGCAGCCACGCCAGTGAATCGAGCGTCTCAAAGTCGCGGGGGTCGAGCCGGATGGCCTCTTCGTAGTCCCGGATCGCCTCGGGGTAGCGCTCGAGCTTGTCGTACAAGCTCGCGCGGTTGGCATAGTTGAGGGCGGCCTCTGGCGCGAGCCGGATCGCCTGGCTGAAATCCTTGATTGCCTGGTCGTGCTGTTCGAGCTTCGCGTAGGCAGTGCCACGACTTCCGTAGGCGTCAGCGAAGTAAGGTTCGAGACGGACCGCTTCGGTGTAATCCTCGATTGCCCGCGGGTATTCGCCGAGCTGCTGCAGCGCAATACCCCGGTTGTAGTAGGCCAGCACGAATTTCGGATCGATTTGGATGGCCTCGCTGAAATATTCGACCGCTTTCTGCTGGACGCCGCTCTTGCCCTCGATAATGCCCTTGTAGAATGCGTCCCTGGCCGCCTGTGACTGGGCCAGGCCAGGGGCGGCAGCGACCAGCGCCAGCCACAACAACGCGACGCGCAACGCGGTCACCGCGAGCTCGCCTTTACCGTACATCGTCGGTCTCCTTGCCGGCGTCAATTGCCTGGAATGGCGTGCAGTATAGTCGAAGCGCTGCCTGCCCGGCATTCCGGGCGGGGGAGGCACCGGTATGATATGGAACCGCGTCATAACTTTGCCACGAGGGTCCATGACAACCAAACCCGCTTTCGAGTTTCTCGAGCGCCCGCCGCGCGCGCTCAAACCCCGCATGCGCGGCATCACCGTTGTAAGCGACAAGGCACGATCGCTGGCCGACGCAGCCTCATTCATTGAAACCGTCGGCGACGTCGTTGATCACATGAAAATCCCGGACCACGTGGGCGTGATGTGGCGATATCCGGCCGCGCTGATCAGGAAAAAGAATGCGCTTTACGCAAAGGCCGGCATCGACACGCTGCCCGGCGGTATCCCCTTCGAGGTTGCGGCGGTGCAGGGCAAGGTAGTCGCATTCATGGAGCGCGTGGCGGAGCTGGGCTTCAAGGGCGTGGAAGTGAGCGAGGACTCGATCGATCTTGCTCCTGGCGACCGTGTCCTCGCGATTCGGCAGGCACGCCGTCACGGGCTTGCCGTTTTCACCGAGCTCGGTAAAAAATTTCCCGACCAGCCACTCGATGCCCAGGAAGCGATCGGGATGGCGCTGCGCGACCTCGAGGCGGGCACGCACCTTGTGGTGATCGAGAAGAGCGATGTCGCTCTCGTGATCAAGCAGGGAACGGACACGCTCCACCAGCTCATGCGCGGGGTAGGGCCCGAGCACCTTATCGTCGAATGCGGACCCGGCGCGGACCGCTTCGAGATCGCGAACTGGCTAATTCGCGAATTCGGACCCGACGTCAATCTCGAGAACATTGACGCTGAGGATGCCTATGTCGTGGAAGCCATGCGCCATGGACTGAACCGCGCATCCGACTACAGTTATTTCCACGCATGGCGCGGCAAGCAACTGCCCCGCATTCCCGCGGCGTGATGCGGCCCGCGCAACCCAACGGAGAGCAACTGCCATGCCAAAATACCCCGAGTTTTCCGGTCGCGTGATTGCGGTAACGGGCGCAGCGCAGGGCATCGGCGCCGCGACGGCACGCGCCTTTGCCGAGCAGCGGGCGCATGTCGTCCTGCTCGATATCGATGAATTGGGTGCACAGCAGGTCGCCGCCGAGATCCGCGCCTCGGACGGGCGCGCGCTGGCCATCAAGATCGATGTCGCCGACGAGAAATCCGTTGACCACGCAATCGCTGCGGTCGTCTCCGAGTTCGACAAGCTCGACGTGCTCATCAACTGCGCCGGCGGCTATGGGCGGCTCGCGACGCTGGAGGACACGACCGTGGAAGAGTGGGATCGCACGGTGGCGTTGAATCTGCGCAGCGTATTTCTCTGTTGCCGCGCCGCGATCCCGCACCTGAAGAAATCGAAGGCCGGGCGCATCATCAATGTCGCGTCGATCTCCGGGCGTACCGTATTCGCGGCGTCATCTCCGGCCTACGGCTCCTCAAAGGCCGCCGTCATCCAATTGACGCGTTTCCTCGCGCAGCAACTCGGGCCGGCCGGAATCACGGCGAATGCGATCGCACCCATCACGACGCTGACACGGCGCGTGGCGGCACTGCGGACGAAAGAGGATGTCGAGCGCATTGCTTCCCAGGTCCCGCTGCGGCGGCTGGCGACGCCGGAGGACAGCGCACAGGCAATGCTGTTTCTCGCCTCCGATGCGGCGTCTTATCTCAACGGTATCGTGCTCGATGTCAACGGCGGGCGCGTCATGATGTAATCGGCAGCATATGCAGCTTTTACGCCGAGGACGCCGAGACCGCTGAGGAAAACAAAAGCCTCACCGCCAAGAACGCGAGGGCCGCTAACGGGCAAACCCCCAAGAGCGCAAAGACGACGCCAGGGGTCGCATACGGGAAAACTCCTTGGCCATCTCTCCTTCTGCACGAGATGAGTTAATCGCGAACAAACCCGACAGACCGTGTCCGCTCCCGGCCAAAGCAGACATCTCAACCTTCCAAACGATGGGCGCGCTTGAGGCGTGACAATGGGAGGCGCAAACTGGCGTTTCGCAAAACGGCCCGTGCTATCGACGAATTCACCTTACGCGGCCTTGGCCGGGGACGACAACGTTTTATACGGATAGGAGGTGACGGTGGCAGACGTTTACGCAACTATCCAACAGCAATCGCGCGAGATTGTGGAAACGATAGCTCGCGCCATGGAAGTACGCGCAGCCTCGCCGCAGCAACGCGCGATGCTCGAGGAATACCTTTCTAATATCGCGTTTCCGGACAAGGCGCGCGTGTTGGAGATTGGCTGCGGTTCAGGCCCAATCGCAGAGGTACTGGCGCGATGGCCCAGGGTAGCAGAGGTCGTCGGGGTTGACCCTTCTCCGGTCCTTCTAGAAAAAGCACGACAACAACGCGGGGCTATCCCGAATCTCAGCTTCCGCGAGGGGGACGGCCGGTCACTTCCTGTTGGCGACGCGGAGGTGGACGTTGTCGTCATCCACACGACGTTCTGTCATGTGCCTGGCCCAGAGCAAGTGCTCTCGGAAGCCTTTCGCATTCTGCGCCCAAACGGCTGGCTTGCAGTATTCGACGGCGATTACGAGACAATCACGGTTGCGAAACATCCGCACGATCCCCTCGGCCCCTGCATTGAGAGTTTCAAAGAGTCATTTATATTAGCCAACGTAAGCACTGTTGGAAATAAACCCCTCCACTCGAATAATTGTTTCCTTCCTCCGCTACGAGGGCAACGTCCGCTCCGGGTCGGA
>LJTT01000083.1 GCA_001303585.1 Betaproteobacteria bacterium SG8_41 | reverse complement strand
CGCTTCAGTCCACTCGCTACGCACCATTCACCATTCACGCTTTCTGTTCGAGAGCGCGGAGCGCTTTGACGCGCTCCTGCCCGGCGGACAGCATAAGGTTCCATTCCGTTGCGGCCGTGAGGAAGCGGGCGCCCAGTCTCACCACCTGCTCGATGCGCCTGGAATCACCCCCCGTCAAACCACCGACACCTGGAACTTTGCCGTCCTTGCGGCACGCCGCAATCACCCGCTCGATTGCGGCGAGCACCTTGGGATGAGTGAGCTCACCGGCGACGCCGAGATCGGTGGCAAGATCGTTGCTGCCCACATGCACGATGTCGACCCCCGGCACGGCAGCGATCGCCTCCACGTTCTCGAGCGCCGCCTGGTTTTCGATCATGACGATAAGCAGCGTCGCGTCATTCAGTGCCTGGCGCGCCTCTAGCGCCGGTAGCGCCCGGTAGCCCAGCTGCGGCCAGCTGCCGTAGGCGCCGCGATTCCCGAGCGGCGCGAACTTGCAGTGACTGACGGCATGGCGCGCGTCCTCGGCGGAAGATACGTCCGGCATGACAATGCCGAGGGCGCCGCTGTCGAGCATCCGCAGCGCTGCGGCATAGTCGCAGTCGGGAACGCGCACCAGCGGGGTGACACCGGCACCGATTGCGGCGACCGAAATTTGGGCGACGACTTCCTCTGGCGTGGGCGTGTGCTGCAAATCAAAGTAGAGCGCGTCGAAGCCGCACGTTCGCGCAGCCAGCGCAATATCCACCGTGCGCGCATGCCGGATCATCAGGGCGAGCCCCAGCCCGCCGTCCTTAAGCCGCTCGGCGAGCGGGTTCACTAGCATGGGAGAATTCAAAGTTATCTCCTATCCTTTGACATGCATTATGGGCGATGGGCCCAACACCCTAGAATGTTAAATGGTGAATTTTGATTGTTGAATGGAGTTTTGCTCTGCGTGGCGTCTTGGCGGCTCAATACCATTTGTTGCTTCCCTCGGCGCCTCGGTGGTTCCTCGCTAAAACTTTGCGGGATCAAGAGCCAGCACGCTCGCCGCGCCGTGGATGACCTCACGCGCGAGCGCAGGCGCTTTCGGCAGCTCATGCTCCGCGTAGAACCTGGCGGTTGCGAGCTTGGCCTCGAGAAAGTCCTGGTCCGCGTCGGGTTGCTTGAGCTGCTCGCTGGCGATCAGCGCGGCACGGGCCATCATCCACCCCCCCGAGACGGTGCCGAAAAGCTTGAGGTACGGCACCGAAACAGCGGCAACCGCCTTGGCGTCCCGCGGAAAGCTATCCACAATCCAGCGTGTCGCCTGCTCCAGCCCGTCAATCGCGTCCTTCAGATTGCCGCGCGCGTCAGCGAGGGGTCCGGCCTCCAGCTTTGACTCCACGCCGCGCATTGCCTCGATCAACGCCAGCGCCGTCGCGCCGGCCTCGGCGCCGACCTTGCGCCCGACGAGATCGTTCGCCTGGATGCCGGTCGTGCCTTCATAGATGGTCGTGATGCGCGCATCCCGCAGGTATTGCGCGGCGCCAGCCTCCTCGATGAAACCCATGCCCCCGTGTATCTGGACGCCGGTCGAGGCAATCTCGATGGCTTGCTCGGTGCACCAGCCTTTGACGACTGGCGTGAGCAGATCCAACATCGCCTGATCACGCCGTCTCTGCGCGGCATCGGGGTGGTGCTTCGACCTGTCGAGCAACGCGGCAGCGAAATACGCCAGGGCGCGCATCGCCTCCGTCTGGGCCTTCATCGACAGCAGCATCCGGCGCACGTCGGGATGATGGATGATGGTGACGCGGTCCCCGCTTCTCTGTCCGATCTCGCGACCTTGCACGCGGGTCTTTGCGTATTCCAGCGCGTGCTGGTAAGCCCGTTCCGCGAGCGCGATGCCCTCGAGTCCCACGCCAAGGCGCGCGTGGTTCATCATGGTGAACATGTACTCGAGACCGCGGTTTTCTTCTCCGACACGGTAGCCGATAGCGCCCTTTTCGTCCCCATAGGCAAGGACGCATGTCGGGCTCCCGTGTATGCCCAGCTTGTGCTCGATCGAGACGCACCGGATGTCATTGCGCTCGCCAGGCTCGCCATCGGCCTTCGGCACGAATTTCGGAACGATGAACAGCGAAATGCCCTTGACCCCCTCCGGGGCGTTCGGGGTGCGGGCCAGGACCAGGTGAACGATATTTTCGGCGAGGTCGTGCTCGCCCCAGGTGATGAAGATCTTGGTGCCCTGGATGCGGTAGTGATCGCCTTCCGGAACGGCTCGCGTGCGCACTGCTGACAAGTCCGAGCCAGCTTGCGGCTCCGTCAGGTTCATCGTGCCGCACCACTCCCCCGACGTGAGCTTTGGACAATAAAGATCCTGCTGCTCGCGCGAGCCGTGAATGCGCAGCGCTTCGAGCACGCCGGACGTGAGCATTGGGCCGAGGCAGAAGGACAGGCAGGCGCTGCTCCAGATTTCCTCGACCGGCATCGCGACGAGGTGCGGCAACCCCTGCCCGCCGTGTTGCGGCTGCCCGCCCAAACCATTCCAGCCGGCTTCGACGAACTGCTGGTAGGCCGCCTTGAAACCCTGCGGAGCCGTCACCTTCCCATCAGCGAGCCGGGCGCCCTCCCTGTCGCTCTGGCGATTGAGCGGGTCCAGCACGTCGCGCGCGAACTTGCCTGCCTCCTCCAGCACCTGGGCAACGAGCTCGGCATTGGCCTCCTCGCAACCCGGCAGCGCGGTCACCTCCGAGAGCCCCGCGAGCTCGCGGATGGCGAACAGCATGTCCTTCACCGGTGCTGCATACTCAGACATGGTACCGACGCGCCCGATTTGGCTTGCTGTCGAATGTCACTAGGTAACTGGGTGACAAAGCAACTAAGTAACTGGGCAACTTTACAGCTTCGCGTTTGTTCCCTATTTGGGGCCCCGCCCCCCGCTTGCTCTGAAAACCAGTTACTCCTACTGCTTAGACCGCCTGAATTGTTGTCCCGCCCCGAGCTACTCCCCTCCTTTTTCAAGGAGGGAAATTTGTCTTGTCAGGCGCTCCTAGTCGCTCAGTCGCTTAATCGCTCATTCACTCAATTACCTAGTCACGGCGCTCACAGCGCAGCCGTGAGCTCGGGCACGGCCTTGAAGAGATTAGTTGGCGATCGCAAAGATGGGCGCTTCAGGATCCTTGTTGATGGCCACGATCACCTTGCTGTCCTTCATGCCCGCGAGGTGCTGGATCGCGCCGGAAATGCCCACTGCCACGTAGAGGTCGGGCGCGACGATTTTCCCCGTCTGGCCAACCTGGTAGTCATTCGGCACGAATCCGGAGTCGACCGCGGCACGCGATGCGCCGACCGCGGCGCCCAGCTTGTCGGCGAGCGCCTCGAGAATCTTGAAGTTCTCGGCATTGCCCATTCCGCGGCCGCCAGAGACGATGACGCGAGCCGCTGTGAGCTCGGGGCGGGCCGACTTCGTTAATTCCTGCCCGTTGAACTTCGAAAGCCCCGCATCCGGTACTGGCGCCAGAGTTTCCACCGGCGCGGCCGATGCCGCCTCGCCAGCGGGATCGAATCCCGTCGCGCGCACCGTAACCACCTTGATCTTGTCCTTGGACTGCACCGTGGCGAGCGCGTTGCCGGCGTAGATCGGGCGCACGAACGTGTCGGGCGACTGAACGGCGCTGATGTCGGAAATCTGCTGCACGTCGAGGAGCGCCGCTACGCGCGGCATGAAGTTCTTGCCAAACCCCGTTGCCGGCGCGACCACGTGAGTGTACTTATCCGCGAGGGGTACGATCAGCGCAGCGAGGTTCTCGGCAGCTGAGCCAGCATAGTGCGGCGCATCGCAGTGCAGAACCTTTTTCACGCCAGCGACCTTGGCCGCCGCCTGTGCAGCTTCACCGCATTGATGCCCGACCACCAGTACCGTCAGGTCGTCACCCATCGCGCCCGCCGCCGCAATGGCGTTCGCCGTGCCCGGCTTCAGCTGCTTTCCGTCATGCTCTGCTATAAGAAGTACTGACATGTCTCTTCCGATTCAAACTTGGTTTTAAGCACGAATCACGATTCACGATTCACGATTTACGGCAGCTAAAGGACCTTGGCCTCGTTCTTCAACTTGGCCACCAACTCGGCGACATCGGCCACTTTTACGCCGGCGCCCCGCTTGGCCGGCTCCTCGACCTTGAGCGTCGTGAGCCGCGGCGCCACATCCACGCCCAGCGCATCGGGCTTGATCGTCTCGAGCGGCTTCTTCTTCGCCTTCATGATGTTCGGAAGCGTCACGTAGCGCGGCTCGTTCAGCCGCAGATCCGCTGTTACCACGGCTGGCAGCTTGGCAGCGATCTTCTCCAGCCCGCCATCGATCTCGCGGGTGCAATCAGCATTGTCCCCATTGATTTCGATTTTGGAGGCGAATGCCACCTGCGCCCAGCCAAGGAGCGCAGCCAACATCTGGCCCGACTGGTTCGAGTCGTCATCAATGGCCTGTTTGCCCATTATGACGAGGCGAGGACTCTCCTTCTCGACGATGGCCTTCATCACCTTCGCCACCGCCAGCGGCTGCACATCGGCATCGGCTTCGACAAGAATGCCACGGTCGGCGCCCATCGCCATCGCCGTGCGCAGCGTCTCCTGCGATTGCGTCGTGCCGACCGAGACCGCCACGATCTCGGACACGACGCCTGCTTCCTTCATGCGCACCGCCTGCTCCATCGCGATTTCGCAGAAGGGGTTCATAGCCATCTTGACGTTCGCGGTCTCGACGCCGCTTCCGTCAGACTTGACGCGCACCTTGACGTAAGGATCAATGACGCGCTTGACGCTCACCAGCACCTTCATGATTACTCCTGCAGGAACGTTGCTGAAAATTGATACCGGAAAGGTTTCACATTTTACCGGATTGGGCCTTCCGCCGGAACGTGTTCAGGCTGCAGGATCAGCACGGTTTTCTCGCAATGTGAACTTTCATGGCCACAAAAAAGGGGTCAGGACCCTTTTAGCCATTTCAGAGAACAAAAGGGTCCTGACCCCTTTTCCGCCTGACCCCTTTTCCGCCTGCTTGCCTTACTCGTCGCGCCTCGTTAGCTGGATACGAGTTCTCGCACCTTGATGACCGCCTCCTCGACGCGCCGCACGGGAATAACCTCGAGCCCCGCGATCGCCTGCCTCGGCCGGTTGGCATGTGGAATCAGCGCCTGAGTAAATCCGAGCTTCGCCGCCTCACGCAATCGTTCCTGCCCGCGCTGCACGGGACGCACCTCACCCGCCAATCCGATCTCCCCGAACACGACCAGCTTCGGCGGCAATGGCCGGTTCTTGAGCGAGGAGACGATGGCCATCAGCACGGCGAGATCGGCTGCCGGCTCCGTGATCCTCACGCCACCGACCGCGTTCACGAAGACATCCTGGTCGTAGCACGCAATGCCCGCGTGCCGGTGCAGCACCGCCAGGAGCAGCGCGAGACGGTTCTGCTCGAGGCCGACGGAGAGCCGGCGCGGATTGGGCGCGTGCGCCTCGTCAACCAGCGCCTGGATCTCCACCAGCATGGGGCGCGTGCCCTCCTGGGTCACCATCACGCAGGAGCCCGCGACCTCGCTGTCGTGCTGGGAAAGAAAAAGGGCCGACGGGTTTGACACACCCTTCAATCCCTTCTCCGTCATGGCGAACACGCCGAGCTCGTTGACCGCCCCGTAGCGGTTCTTGAACGCGCGGATGAGGCGGAAGCTCGAGTGCGTGTCGCCCTCGAAGTACAGGACCGTGTCGACCATGTGCTCCAGCACGCGCGGGCCCGCCAGCGCGCCTTCCTTGGTCACGTGCCCGACCAGGACGATCGTCGTGGCCGCGCTCTTCGCGAGCCGCGTCAACTGCGCCGCGCATTCACGCACCTGGGCAACCGATCCCGGCGCCGACTGCAGCTGTCCGGAGTAGAGCGTCTGGATCGAGTCGATCACGGCGACGTCCGGTTTTTCGGAGCTGATCACCGCCTGGATCTTCTCCAGATTGATCTCAGGAAGAATGTGCACGTGGCCCGCGTCGACTCCGAGCCGCCGCGCCCTCAGCGCGACCTGCTGTGAGGATTCCTCCCCTGTCACATACAACACCTTGCGACCCCGACCCACCTCGGCAAGCGACTGCAACAGGAGCGTCGATTTGCCGATCCCTGGATCGCCCCCCAGGAGGACGACACCGCCCGCCACCAGCCCTCCTCCGAGTACCCGGTCGAATTCTTCGATGCCAGTTGCGATCCGCGAGGCTTCACGGGCCTCGACCTCGGCCAGGCGCTGCAACTTGCCCGCCTCGGCGGCAAGCCCGAAACGATTAGCGGAAGGCGCTGCTTCCGCGACCGCCTCGACCAGCGTGTTCCAGGCCTGGCAATGGGGGCACTGGCCCTGCCACTTCAGGACCTGGCCGCCGCACTCCGTGCATGAGTAGATGGTTTTTGCCTTGGCCATTTTCTTAATGGTAACTGGTTGACTAAGTGACTGTGCAAAACCAGCTGAACACAAACGTCCATGTCCGTTTCAGCGCGGCCCGCTACTCACGTAGTCACGTAGTCAGATAGCTACCCAGTTACATAGTCACTCACGTTCCCGAACGGGAACGCGGGGCGCGAGCCCGCACAGCAGTTCGTAGCCGACCGTTCCCGCCGCTTCGGCAACGCGCTCCACGGGCGCGCCCTCGCCCCACAGCACGACGCGCGATCCGACGAGCGCTTCCGGGATGTCGCTGAGGTCAGCGCACAACATGTCCATCGACACGCGGCCCACCGTTCGCGTCATCCGTCCCTCGACCATTATCGGCGTGCCGGTCGGCGCGTGCCGCGGATATCCGTCCGCGTAGCCGCAGGTTACGACGCCGATGCGCGTGTCGCGGTCCGCTACGAACAATTTCCCATAGCCCACAACGTCCCCGCGCCGCAGCTGCTGAACCGCGATGATCCGGCTCTCCAGCGTCATCGCCGGAACGAGCCCCAGCTCCGTTCCGGATTGCTCGGCAAATGGTGAGCAGCCGTAGAGCATGATCCCCGGTCGCACCCAGTCGGCGTGCGTCTCGGGAAACCGGAAAACTGCCGCCGAGTTGGCCAGACTGCGCGGCAAATCAAGCCTCTTCGCAAGCCGGTCGAATACCGCGGTCTGCCACTCGACGCCACTTGTGCCGTCGGCGTCGGCAAAGTGCGTCATGAGCGCGATCTGCTCGACCCCGGGATTGGATTGCAGGGCCCGCAGGGCGTCAGGAAACTCTGCGGCGGTGAAGCCCAGGCGGTTCATCCCGGTGTTGATCTTGAGAAATACGTCGAGTGCCGCGTCTTTCGGCAGCTGCCGCAGCATGCGCAGCTGCTCGCGGTTATGCACCACCGCGCAAAGCCTATGCTCGGCAAAAAGTGCGAACTCGGATGGCGAAAAAAAACCTTCCAGCAAGAGGATGCGCTGGCGGTAGCCTGCAGCGCGCAGCCTGATTGCCTCCTCCAGGTCGAGCAAGGCAAAGCCTTCAGCAGCCGCGAGGGCAGGCGCCGCGCGCATCAGGCCGTGCCCGTAGGCGTTTGCCTTAACTACCGCAAATGTCTTCGAGCCCGAGGCGTGTCGCCGCGCGACCTCGAGGTTATGCCGCAGGGCGCCCAGGTTGATCGTGGCGAAGGTGGGACGTATCACGGAAAGCAATATGGAATGTGGAATGATTAACGAGGAACGCAAGCCAGCCGAGGCCTCTGTTTCATGTTGGTGTAGCGCTCATTCCGCATTCCTCATTCCCACGTCTCGCAGTTTCCGGTAATGCCCTGCAAAGACGATCTCAAGCTCGTCTATGATCTCCTGGGCGGCGCGCCCCCGCAACGCGTGCTCGGCGAGAAACTGCGACGCCTCCGCCATCAAGCAACGCCGTTCGAGCATGGGATAGGTCCGCACCAGCCGGCGAATGGCCATTGTGACGGTCTCTTCAGCCGGCCGCGGTAGTATTTCCGGGGCTGCCAGTGCCGGACCATCGTGGACCGCATCTCCCGCTCCAAGAAATTCGGCGAACTCGATCAGCTTTTCCTGCTGCTCGGGGGCAAGTTGCTCGAAGACTGCGAGCAACTTTCGCTCGTCGGTTCTCATTCACCACCCGTCATCTTCGTAAATCGTGAATCGGAAAGCCAAGATCATTTAGCCGCAGATGAACGCAGATACACGCAGACTTATTTATATAAAACCATCCCGCCTTCTGACGTCTGCCTAGTGGCTCTGGATTCCGCACAAATCGAATCTCCGTTCACCTTTTGCGGCGGTTAGAGAGCCGCCGAGAGAAATACGAATCAAGAGCAGTTACTCATTACAGGTCAGGGGGGTCAGGGCAAAATACCGGCAATTTGCGCCGTCCGCGCTCGAGATCGAGCGCCTCGACCAGCGCCGCCACGGTAATGTCCTGGGTGCGCTGAAACACTTTCCTGTCGGCATGCAGGCCCGCGATGAGCTCGCCGGCGAAGCCTGCCCGGCGAACGGTCGCAGATAGTTGAAACCAATGTCACGGCTCTCGAGTTGCGTTTCCACGCCACCCAGAAAATCCGAGTAGCCGCGCTGGACGACGAGAAACCGTTTCATGCGGCCCCGCTCAGCGCCTTCATCCTGCTCGTGGCGAATTCGACGAAGGTCGCCAGCAATCGCGAACGGAACTTCTCCTTCGCATGCACGAACGACAGGGTGCGGATTAGGCGCGGCTCGAGCGGAACCGTCGCGAGGCTGCCGAGCTTTCGCTCCTTCGTCGCGGTTGCGCGCGACACAATGGAGATGCCGAGCCCCGTTTCAACGACACCCTTGATCGCCTCCAGGCTGCCAAGCTCCATCACAATGTTGAGGTCCTCCGGCATGACTTTGCAGCGGCGCAGGTACTGGTCGGCGAACTCGCGGGTGCCCGACCCCGTCTCGCGGCTGATATACGGCTCACCCACTATTTCTTGCGGCTTGACGCTTCGCGTTTTCGCGAACTTGTGGTCCGGCGCGCAGATCACCACCAGCTCATCCTCGCAACACACTTCGGTGCGCAGCCCCGGCAGATGCGAGGGCGTCTCGATGAGGCCCAAATCGAGCGTGTGATCTGCCACGCGCATCTCGATCATCTCGGAGTTGCCAACGGTCATATGCGCGTGAACCTGGGGATGCTGGGCCTTGAATTCGCCGAGAATGCGAGGGAGGATGTACTCGGCGATGGTAAGGCTCGCGCCCAGCAGCAGGGGCCCGCCCATCGCGCCGGTGAGATCGGCGACGCGCGTCTCCATTTCCTCTGACAGACCCAGGATGCGCTCCGCATAGCTCATGACCATCTGCCCGGCTGGCGTCAATGCGATCTTGCCGTGGCTGCGCTCGAACAGGCGCGCGTTGAACTGCTCCTCCAGCTGCTTGATCTGAAACGTAACCGCCGGTTGCGTCATGAACAGCTGCTCCGCGGCCTTCGTGAAGCTCATTTGCCGGGCAACGGTGTAAAAAACCTGCAAGCGGCGGTCGGCCATCTTTTCGTGGTGATCGGTGATGAGTGATGGGTGATGGGTCGGCCAGCTTCGGGCCGGCAGCCAGTCCCGCTGGAAATCGGTTAGTATTCAACCACATTTCACGATATCAGCCTAGTTCCTTGGACCTCTCTTGGAAACAGATAGACCTGGCCGGTGGCAGCCTCCAGGGCGCCAATATCCGCCTCACGCGGCTCTTCAAGCGGCGCCGCATTGCCTATAGCCGGCTACTCCTGTTTCCGGTGGGCGCCCACCGCCTCTACCGGGAGGATCGGCAGGGGGCGCTGCTCCACTGCATAGCTACCGCGGTCGCAATCCTGAGCCTCGCGGCTGGCGCAACGCTTTTCGGCGGGGCGATGGGATTGGCGATCATCGGCCGCGCGTTGCTCGACATCCGTTGGATTGACAGCACCGTCGCCCGTACGAACAAACGTCTCCAGGTCGATGTCTACATGAGCCAGACGGCCGGGGCCCCGGCGGGCTACCACGGGCGCTTCGGGCCCGACACGACCGGCGATGACACGCGCCGGGACGAGGGCTCACCTTCGTTCTCAGCACAGGAGCGGCAGTTGCGCGATGCTGCCGCCCGCCGGCGCGGTAGTGGCCAATAACGCCCATGGATTCAGGGAATTATGGTATAAAGCCGCCACCCAAAGGCAGAAGTCAGAAGGCAGAAGGATGAATGAGTAACCCGCTTATCCAGCATCTCTCGCCCGCCGCACTTTGCGCTCTCCACTTGGCACATTGCGCTCGGGTTCCCGTCTTTTGCCTTCCGACTTCTGAGTTTTGGCTCCTGACTGTGGGAGCCGCGTAGCTTCTTCCGGCAGATCGCATGCCATTCGGTTTCTACATCATCATGGCGGCGCAGTTCTTCTCGTCGCTCGCCGACAACGCGCTGCTGGTCGCCGCAATCGCGACGCTCGTGCAAATGGCAGCGCCGCCGTGGATGACACCGCTGCTCAAGTTCTTCTTCACGATTTCCTACGTGGTCTTTGCGGCCTTCGTGGGCGCGTTCGCGGACTCGATGGCGAAGGGCCGCGTGATGTTCATCACCAACCTCGTCAAGATCAGCGGCTGTCTCTTGATGTTCGTGTTCGCCTGGGTTGCGTCGCCGGGCACCCAATCCTATCTTCCGGTCCTGCTCGCGTATGGCGTGGTGGGAATCGGCGCTGCAGCCTATTCGCCAGCCAAGTACGGCATCCTCACCGAGTATCTGCCTCACCAGAAGCTGGTCATCGCAAACGGCTGGATAGAGGGCCTTACCGTGGCTTCGATCATACTCGGCACCCTGCTCGGCGGCGTGCTCGTGAGCGACGTGGTTTCAAAGCAGCTGCTGGGAATCGATCTGCCACTGATCGACACCGGCATCGATTCCGCGCCGGAAGCGGCGATTCTCCTGATCAGCCTCTTCTACGTTATCGCAGCAGTCTTCAACCTCTACATCCCGGACACCGGCGTCGACCACCGCGTGCCGAGCAAGAACCCGATGTTCCTGATTCATGAGTTTGGGCACTGCGTGAAACTGCTCTGGACGGACAAGCTGGGCCAGATATCGCTTGCGACGACCACGCTTTTCTGGGGCGCAGGCGCCACGCTTCAGTTCATCGTGCTCAAATGGGCGGAAGTTGCGCTTGGGTACTCGCTGTCGCAGGCAACCGTGCTTCAGGGCATCACGGCGCTCGGCATCGCCAGCGGCGCGGTGATCGCCGCCAAGCTCGTTCCCCTCAACCGCGCGGTCAATATCGTTCCGGTCGGCATTGCAATGGGACTCGTGGTTATCGCGATGGTTTTTGTCCGCAGCCTCAGCGTTGCCATCCCGCTGATGATCCTCATCGGAGCGCTTGCGGGCTTCTTTGTCGTGCCGATGAACGCGCTTCTCCAGCACCGCGGCCATATTCTGATGGGGGCCGGACACTCGATCGCGGTGCAGAACTTCAACGAGAACCTGAACATCCTGGTGATGCTGGGGTTCTACGCCCTGATGCTCTGGCTCGATTTCTCGATCTATACGGTGATCGTGATCTTCGGTCTGCTGGTGGCGGCCATCATGGAGCTGATACGCCGCCACCACCTCCGCAACGTGCGCAGCGGACCGATGCCGCTCATTCCGGCTGCGGGCACGCGCGCGCCGCAAGCGGGTAGCGGGGACCTGCACGCGGCCACGCGTCGTGCGAAGGACGAATCGTAGCCCCCTCGATAGGTTTCAGGTTTCAGGTTGAAACCGAGGCCTGAAGCGCTGGACGTTGCGTTTGGAACCTGAAACCTGAAACGGAAAACGCCGGCGGGAAGCCGGCGTTCAGTTCAAACGGCTTCGAACTTTAAGCGTTTCACCTTTTCCATGTTGATCCCCTCGATGCGGATCAACCGCGTCGGGCCGTCGCGCTTGGGCGAGTGCAGATCACCTTCGTTGTAGACGTGCGCGATACCTGGGGTGAGCGTATAGGTCCGAAGCTTCCGGACTTTTCCTGGCTTCTCGGGCGTTGCCTTCTCGACGAGCTCGTAATCGCTCATCTGGGTCTCGCCGCGCGCCTGGCCGTAGATCGCCCAGGAAGGACCGTGATCGTGCGGCGGGCTCTCCTTCGCGCCCTTGTAGCTGTGCGCCAGGATGCAGAACCCCAATTGCGGATCTTCGTACAGAATCTTGCGCTCGGGCGTCGAGTCATCCAGGTTCTTGGCGACGAAACCCGCGTCCTTGAGGACCTCCTGCAGCAGCTCGCAGACCTTCTTGCGCCCGGCCGGCCCCGGCTCCGCCGTGAGGATGTCATGGCACTGCGTCGAAAACTGCTCGAGTGTATTACTCATAATCGTGTTCTCCGCTTCGTCTGTGCCGCCGACCGGCGGCTTGCCTGCGAGAATAATCGGAATTCGCGTGTTCGCCCGCTCATCCGCTGCGTCACGCCTCGTTCATATTCCGGAACCAATCAGCGCGCTCGAACGCCACCGCAAAGTAGCACTGAAACCGGCCCCTGTGAAGCCCGCGCCGACGCCAAAATGAGGGTTCAAGGTTCAAGGTTCAAGGTTCAAGGTTCAAGGTTCAAGGTTCAAGGTTCAAGGTTCAAGGTTCAAGGTTCAAGGTTCAAGGTTCAAGGT
>LJTT01000082.1 GCA_001303585.1 Betaproteobacteria bacterium SG8_41 | reverse complement strand
TGTTTCTGCAATGCAGACATGGCGCCGTGCTGGGCCTCGAAACCCCAGGTATTGATGTGCACGGACTCTACGATGCCGTCGATTACCGACACCACCAACTCACCGCGGACATACGCCGGCGTCCCGGCGCTGGGTAGGAACACGCGATAGTCCTCCCCGACTCCTGCTGCGGTCGCCGCCGTCTTTTAATGGGGTCTGACCCCATCTTTCTTGCGGCCGCACCGCCCCTACCAGGCGCGGGGCTCCTCCGCGAGAAAGTCCATGCGCGCGAGCGCATCGGTCAATTTACCGCGCTCGACCTCGCCCAGGGCGCGCACGGGTGGGCGGGGTGCACCGCAAGGCCGGCCCATGAATGCCATCGCCGTCTTGAGACCCGCCAGGCCGTCTCGTAGTCCCGATTCGCCGACGCTCCTTACAAAGTGATTCAATTCGCCCATCTTCTCCTGGGGGTCGCGCGCTTCATTGTATTTTCCCTGGCGCGAAAGCTCGAAAAGCCGGCGCGCGAGCCTGGGGGCGACGCTCGAAAGCGTCGAGAAAACGCCGGTACCCCCCAGGGTGCCGGACGAGACCGGAAAATCGCCGCCCGCCAGAAGCTGGAAATCAGGCTTGATCTTCTGCCCCAAGCACATGACTTCTTCCATGAAAACAAAATCGAGACTGTAGTCCACCACCCCGGCCAGATTCGGCAACTTCTCTACCAACTCGAGCACCATTTCGGTGGTCAACGAAGTTCCGGCGGTCTCAACCGGCGGATTGACGACGAAAAGCGGCAACCTGATGGCGCGTCCCACCTGCAGCAGGTGCTCGACAACCATCGCCGGCCGCGGGTGCCAGAAGTACGGTGGATGCGACGCGATCGCCGCAGCGCCCGCCTGCTCCGCGAACTTGGCGCGCTCGACGGTCATCGCGGTCCCGGCGTCGCTGACGTGCGCGATTACCGGCACGCGGCCGTTCACCCGAGTGAGCGCGAACTGGAGCAGCTCCCGCTGCTCGGCCTCGGTGAGGCTCATATCCTCGCCTTCGGGCATCGGCAGAGCCAGCGCCTCGGCGCCATTCTTGATGTGCCATTCGAGGATCTTCGCGTACGTGTCGTAGTCGATCCTTTGGTCGCCCTGGAACGGCGTCACCGGCGTGTGGACCAGCCCCGGTATGAACGTGCCCATAAACTACCAACCGTGCGGCTCAGTCTGTAGAACGCCGAGCTTCTCGAGCTGCGCCCGCAGGAACTCGACGCGTTCCTTCGTGGCCGTTGGCAGCGGCGGGCGCGTCGGCCCGACGGGGCGCCCCATGTTGATCATCGCGCCCTTGAGCGAGGAGGGGTACTGCTCCTTGAACATGCGGTACATCTGCAGGATCGTGAACTGGCATTCCTTGGCGGTCTTCCAGTCTTCCGCCTCCATCGCCGCGAAGAATCGATTGCAGAGATTCGGGGCGATCGCGCCGGACGAGGAGAACGAGCCGCATGCGCCAAGCGGATACGCCGCGAGCAAATGCTCGACGCCCTGGATGATCGCAAAGCCGGGTCGCATGTTGAGCGCGACCCGCGAGATCTCGACGAACTTCTCACTGTGAAAACTCGCGTCCTTCATGCCGATGTAATTTGGCAGGCGTTCGATCAAGCGTCTGACCAGATCGGCGGTGAACTCGACGCCTTCACCGTTACGCCAAGGCGAGTTGTAGGTCAGCATCGGGAGATCCGTGTGCGTCGCGATGCGCACGATCGAGTCGAAAATCTCCTCCTGCGACGGGCGCCGGCAGTACGGCGAGATCGTGAGGATCATATCGGCTCCGATCTTCTGCGCATGCCGGGCGAGATCGAGCGAATCCTCCTCGCTCAGAGTCCCGACGAAGATCGAGACCGGGACGCGGCGGTTCACCGTCCGCACCGCAATCTCCGCCCCGAGCTTGCGCTCGGCGATCGATAGATTGAGCGACTCCGCTTTGTGGTGCGGCCAGGCTATCGCGGGCGCCTTGTTACGCACGTGAAACTCCACCATCTTCTCGAACCCGTCCGGGTCGAAGCTGAAGTCGTCCTTGAGCGGGGTGACCGGCGCCTGCATGACACCGTGCAGATTGAACTTTCCGTAGTTCCTCTTCTTAGGCGTCGATTCGCTCGGTTTGAGCACGGCGGACATGGATCATCGCTCCATTGCTGGTTGAATGGGGGGAACCCGTTGCAATTGGCAAGTCTACTTCACAACTACTGCTTCGCAAACCCTGGCTCGATGGACATCGCCCTGGAGCCCTGCGCGAGAACGTCCGGCATGCGAGCCCTGGCGATTTGCATCCATGGCGGCCAATTCAGCTTGTAACCCTGCAGGGCCTCCCCGATGAGGCGCGCAATCTGGTCGTTTAGCCCACCGGCACCGGTCGACATGATGCCTTACGCCGACTGTCAGGAAACTAGAACGCGTGCGCGCCGACGCTTGGCGTGGCGAGGAGCGGAAGGAGCGTGAGCAGGCCTCTCGGACCTGTCCGCCTCATCTTCATCTCCCCCCTTTGTATCGTCAGCGCTGCTCGCCCGACTTCGCCCAGGGAGGGCGGCGCAGCACGCCAACGCCCTCTCCCTGCGGCAGATCTACGCGCGCGCCGAGCTTTTCGTAATAGCGCGACGCAAGCGCCAGGTCCTGCAATGCCGAGCCTACCGACTTGAAGATGATCAGGCCGTCGCCCGGGACTGCTGCGCTCCCCGTGACGATCTGCCCGAGCGTTGCGCGCCTCGCCTCCGGCAGTGCCTCGGCCTCGACAGCCAGACGCAATTCGCCGGCCTCCTCCAGTGCGTGGAGCGAATCGACAGCGACCAGTTGCGCGTTTCGGAAGCAATCTACGTCGATCTCGCGATATTGCTTGCGGGTATTGCCCACCGCACACAGCAGGCGGCATCCGGTCAACCATGCGCCGTGAAGTATCGGTTCAGAAGTGCGCGCATTACTCGCCGAAGCCACGACCTGCCTGCCGCGCACGGCCGCCTCGATCGAATCAACTGGCGAGACATCGATATTCAGGGATTGCGACATCTCGCGGGCAAAGAGCTCCCTGTGCGCGGCGGTTGGGCTGAACACCGCGACCGAACCGAGCTGATAGACCGACGCAAGACTCTCGAGCTGCATGCGGGCCTGATTGCCCGAGCCGACCACTCCGACGGACACTGCCCCGGGGAACGGCACCTTGCGGGCAATCACCCCTGAGCACGCGCCGGTGCGCAGATCGGTGATCAATTGTCCGTCGAGCCAGGCCAGCAATTCGCCGTCCTCGAGACTGTAGAGTGATACGACGTAGCGCGCGCCGGCGCCCCTGACGCTGTGATACGCCTTGATCGCGGCATATCCCGCCCTTTCATCGGTCGCGAATAGTATGCGCATGGAGCCGTTGCCAAAGTCCGTGACGAATTTCGGGGAGACTACGGTCGCGCCGGCGGATTCGTGTGCGAATGCACGCTCGAGCAGATCGATCGCCTCCTCCATGCGCAAGACTCCACGCAATGTCTCGTAACCCAGCATCACAGCCATTTTGACTCCCGCTTCTGATTCGCTGCGCCCCCGGACCCAGCTGCTTCCAAAGGGAGAAAGCGCGTTATCGCCAGTCGCACAACGACCCGCGTTGACCGCGCTGCGCGGCAACAGCAAGTCCGAAGTATCATCGCCCAATTCATCCGTCGCAAGACGACCGGGCATGAGGTGCTGCTGCAGGTCATCGTCGATGGCCCTGGCCAGCCCGCCGCCGCGGCGTGAATATGCCGCACCGGGCCAGCATGTGCGTTCGCGCTACGGCCGTCACTGCCAGAGAATATGGCCTTGCCGTCTCCCACTTGTGCTCGACGGCGATATGGATAATAGTTCATCACCACGCCACATATCGCTCACGGCACGGTGAGGCCCGCGATCCAAGGCGGAACGTTTTCCAAGAGTTTGGCCATGAGGAGGGCATGATGACATTCAAGTTGGGTTTTCGGGAACTCTCGTCGGTAGTCGCTGCAATTGGGGCGCTTGGCACATGGGGCCATGCCGTCGCGGCAGAGGGAGAGGCTGCGTGGCAGCCGCAAGGTCCAGTCGAGATCGTGGTGCCTACGGGAGCTGGAGGCGAGAACGACAGGGTGGCGCGCTTTATTCAGCGAATTTTCGAACAGAAAAAGCTGGTCGAGACTCCGGTGCTGGTCGTTAACAAGTCCGGCGGCGGCCAGGTTCTGTCGCTCGTCTACTTTGCCAAGAAATCACCGGATCCTCATTTCTTGCTGTACGCAACCGGGACCGTCTTGAGCAACCAGATATCGGGGCGTACAGAGCTTGGCTATCACGATCTCACGCCGATAGCGAAACTGCGCTGTGACAACACTGCGCTGACGGTCGCTCCGGACTCTGACATGAAGACCATGCAGGACCTCATCGGCCGTCTGAAGGGCAATATCCGGTCGGTATCGTTCGGCGGAGTATCCCGTGGCGGCGCGAACAATCTCGTACTGGCGAAGGCGCTCAGGTCGGGCGGCGTCGATCCGAGCGGCCTGAAGATGATCATATTCAAGACCAACGCGCAATCCATGACAGGCGTCATGGGCAAGCACGTCGACGCCGTGGCGTCATCGGTCAGCGCGGCCTTCCAGAACTTCAAGTCGGGCAAGCTGAGGATCCTCGCCGTTTCGGCGCCGAAGCGGCTCACCGGAATACTGGCTGACGTGCCGACTATGGCCGAGGCCGGACTCGACGTCAGTGGGGTCAGCAACTGCCGGTATATCTATGCTACCAAGGGGATCACCGCCGCCCAGCGGGCATTCTGGGAAAACGCGATGGCGGCCGTGAACAACGATGAGGAGTGGGGAGCGGATATCGCCCAGCGTAACCAGATGCAGGATTTCCGGCGCGGCAAAGACCTGGAGTCCGATCTGAAAGCGACTTACGACGCAACCCGGGCAGCGATGGTCGACATCGGACTCGCCAAGGCCAAATAGCAGGGCGTTCGCCGGAACATCTGCGCCGTGCATCCGCGCTGAGCGATGGGCCGAATCACGCGGCCTTCTGCTTTTCGTGGCTGTTGCAGCGTTACAGGGTCGTGCGTGGCGCCCAAGCCGCTGCTGCCTACGGCCACCGCGCGGCCAGGGTTCGGTAATCCGCGTCGGTCGCGACGACGCTGCAGGTCGCCGGATGCCGCAAACGGCGCGTCCTCAAGCCAACAATACGAATCGCGTTCATCCGTGAGGCACGCCGCACCATGGCCAACCGCATAATAGTCGGCTTTGCCGTTATTCTGGCGGGCCTGTATCTCTATGCCACCGAGCAGATTCCGGTCGTGCTCCTCGACGATCCGCTGGGTCCGAAGGCATTCCCGCGACTGCTCGGCGCCGCCCTGCTGGCGATCGCCGTCATGTTGCTGCTGGAATCGCTTCGTCAAAAGAAGGCAGGGGACACGACACCAACCGAAGGAAGTGCGCAATCTGCGGGTTGGCGGCACTACTGGGTAGTGGGCGCATTGACGATCTGGACCAGCTTGTATGTCGCGCTGTTCGAATGGGCCGGCTACGCGCTGTCCACCAGCATCTACCTCCTGGTGCTGACGGCGTGGTTCAACCGCGGCAGGTGGCTGAGCAATGTCCTGACGGCGGTCCTGTTTAGCTTCGTCAGCTACGGGGTGTTTACCAAGCTGCTGGCCGTCTCGCTGCCACGCGGCATCCTGCCTTTCTGACGCGCCGCTCTGCACGGACGGCCACCCATGGAAACGCTGGCGCATATAGTCAACGGCTTCTCTATCTGCCTGCAGCCGATCAACCTCTGGTATACCTTGGTGGGCTGCTTTCTAGGAACGCTCGTCGGGGTGTTGCCCGGCATCGGCCCGGCTGCCGGCATCGCCCTGCTCGTCCCCGTCACGTACGGCATGAACCCGGCGTCAGCGCTCATCATGCTGGCCGGCATCTACTACGGTGCGAAGTATGGCGGCTCGACGACGTCGATCTTGATCCGCACGCCCGGCGAGACGGCGTCGGTCATGACCTGCATCGACGGCTACGCGATGGCGCAGAACGGGCGGGCGGGGGCGGCACTGGCCGTGTCGGCCATCGGTTCGTTCATCGCCGGCAGCATCGGTGTCGTCGGCCTGACGCTTTTCGCGCTGCCGCTCGCCGAGATGGCCATCGAGTTCGGGCCGGCCGAGTATTTCATGCTTATGCTGTTTGCGATGACATCCGTGGCATCGCTTACCGGCAAGTCGCTGGCCAAAGGGATGTTCTCTATGGTCTTGGGGCTGATGCTTGCCACCGTCGGCATCGACCTGCAAAGCGCCATGCCGCGCTACACAATGGACATCGTGGAATTTCAGGAAGGTATCAGCTTCGTGGTGGTCGTGGTGGGAATGTTCGCGGTATCGGAAGTTTTCCAGGGTCTGGAAATGCTATTGCGGGGAACCGCACCGGCCGTAATTCGCATATCAGGAAAGTTGTGGCTCACCCGCGAGGAATGGCGACGCTCCATAGGGCCGATCTGGCGCGGCGGCATTATTGGCTTCATCATCGGCGTTCTGCCGGGAGCGGGCGGAACGATCGCCTCGATCCTTTCGTACACGACGGAACGGGGCCTGTCGAAGCACCCGGAACAATTCGGTAGAGGGGCAATCGAGGGGGTTGCCGGCCCGGAATCGGCGAACAACGCGGATACGGCCGGCGCGCTGGTGCCGCTGCTGACCCTCGGATTGCCGGGCGGCGCCGTCACCGCGGTGCTGCTGGGCGCTTTCATTATGTACGGCATACAACCGGGACCGCTGCTGTTCAAGGAGCATCCCGACATCGTCTGGGGGTTGATCGACAGCATGTACTTCGGCAATGCGATGCTGCTGATCCTAAACCTGCCGCTCATCGGGCTGTTCGTCCGCCTGCTCTATATCCCGAGGGGCATCCTGTATCCGCTGATCGTGGCGATCTCGGCTGTCGGCATTTACTCCATCAACGGCAACATCGTCGATCTTTACCTGATGATCCTGTTCGGGGTCGTCGGCTATCTGTTCAACAAGGCCGATATCCCGATCGCGCCGCTGGTGCTCGGTCTGGTCTTGGGTGACCTCATCGAGCAGTCGTTTCGGCAGGCGATGAATTTGTCCGACGGCAGTCTCGGCATCTTCGTCGGCAGCCGGATCACCGTGGTGCTCCTAGTGCTAACGGTGATAGCCGTGCTGTGGCCGCTCATTGCGCCGCGAATCAAGGCACTCAAGACACTGCCTGCCACTGGACCGGAGGACTAAGCGGCTATTTACCCCGCACAATTAGCGCGCCTCCAACAAGGGGTCAGGTCTCGATTCTTGAGTTCAAGACGCAAGACCTGACCCCGCTGACTCTTCGGCGGTCTGTCCCCTATTTGGCCGCGCCGGCCAAAAACGGCTTCAACGCAACCCAAATGAAATCGTTCGCCGGCGTCGGGATGCCGTGCTCCCGTCCAAGCTCGCGGACTCGCCCACCCAGCCAAGGATACTCCAGGCGACGGCCCGCCATCAGATCGACTGCCATGGAGGGCATCACCATGGGTGGCGTTGTCCGCGCACGCGCGAGCCGCTCCTCTGCCTTCTGCGCGGGTATCGAAATGCCTGCCGCGCGCCCCGCTGCAACGGCTTCGTTGAATACGGCGGTGTAGAGCGACCAGGCGTCATCGTCTTTTTGCACCACCCCCATGGGCGATCGCAGCAGCGCGCACAGTGAGCTGTTCGCAACCAGCATGATGAACTTGTCCCACAGCAGGGCGGGGCCATCGCTTCCGATGTCGACCGAAATATCCGCCGCCCCGAAGGTCTCCTTGACCTTGAGCAGTCTGGCGGATTCGCGGCCTTGGGCCTCAGCCACGGTGATCCCGTATTTGGGATTTCTTTGAAGGATTACGCCAGGCTCCTCTATCGCGGCGTTCATTGATGCGGATCCGTAGACGACGTGCTCCCACCCTAAAGTCTTGGCGAGCATCCCCGGCGCATCGATTCCGTTTTGGACGGGAATGACGACGGTGTTCTTCCCCAGCAGCGGTCGGAGGGTGGGCGCAAGCGCTTCAACAGCCCACGTCTTGGTCGTGACGACAACAACGTCGCAGGCTCCAATCGCGCGCGGATCGAGCTCCGCTTGAATTTCGACGCTGAATCGACCGCTCGGGGCAATCAGAGCCAGGCCGTTGCGCCTGATCGCCGTCAGGTGTCGCTCCGTTACCAACAGACTGACATCGACTCCGGCCCGCCGCAACACCGCAGCCAGCAGGCCCCCTACTCCACCCGCACCCACCACACAAATCTTCATTGAAAGCTTTCTTGAATTGAGAACGCGCGTTTTTCGATCTTACGCTATGCCGACTTGCTGGAGCGAGTACGGGGAAGATTCTGCAAATAAGCCGGGCCGGTGCGCCATTCCGGGAATGAGGGAGCGCCGGCGGCGCAGAAATTTTGCTCTTGCCGATAAGAGGAGCCAGCTCGAATTCCTGTTAGATCGAAGCTGGCCCTCTCTGGGTCGCTAAAAAATTACACTGGCCCCATTTATCTTTGACCAAAACCCCGGGACAGACCGCTTTTTCCCATTTTCGAATCTTGGTCTCAGATAAGGGGTGGTCTGTCCCCTGTTAACTCTTCTGCGGCGTTGATCGAGGGCATGGAATCTTGTTTGCGATGTGACAAAGTTCTCGAAAAAGGATGCTTGTCCTATCTCAAACGGGAGACCCGTCCCGTTCGCAAAAATGAAGGTTTGATGGATATTGTTTCAACCGAATCTTCAGCTGTCCTGGTCTGTTCTATATCAGTTTGAAGGGCCAAAATGACAATCGACGACAACCTAGACTTCACGCAGCAGCATACTCCGAGACCGTGGAGGGTAGATGCTTCTAGGATGACAGCCGGACTACCAGAAAAAAGGAGGCACAAGCGGATCAACGTCGCGCTGCCGGTGTTCCTGGAGAACGCTACGGGCGTCACTCGTGACGTGAGCGCCTCGGGCGTGTTCTTCTGGCTCAACGGCAGGTATGCGCTCGGGGATGCCATCAGCTTTGCGATGGGCCGAGCAGCCCACTCGGGCGAATTCCTGCTCAAATGCCGGGGCGTGGTCTTCCGCACGGAGCCGCGTGGCGAGGAGGTCGGCGTGGCAGTGAGGATCACCGAACCCGTGGTAGCGCCCATGTAGACTTGACGTCACACGCCTGCGGGGCGGGAGCGACTCGTCCCAGAGCTTTCGCGGGATACGCCTCATCATGCACGCACCCCCGCTTCGGCGGCGTTTGTTTTTGGTTGTCTTGAACGTTAGCGCTAGCTACCTACCCGGGCCGCGACCGCTAACGGCGCGGACGGTGACTTGGCCTCGCGTTACCCGGGCCGCTATGGGCGTTTGCACTCATGCAACCCCCTAGCGAGGAGTATTCCATGGCAATTTACAGCTGCCCCAAATGCGGCATGAGCATTGGCCAGATGACTTGCGGCAAGTGCGGCAAGCCGCTCGCGCATGAGATCATCAAGAAGCCCGATGGCGCCACCGTGCACGTGTCCAAGTGCCCGGACGGCCATGGCATGGTGAAATCTCCCATGTGTTGCGGTCAGGATATGGCCTGCTCGGTTTAGCGGCAGCCCCAATCCGCCGGGGCGCGCACCGAGCTGACGGACGACGGCGGCGGGCTATCGCTCCACGTGGCCGCCATTCCCGAACCCGAAATCCACGCCACGTTGCTCGCGGGTCCCGGAGTCCTTCGGTTCATCGCGCGGCGGAATAGAAAAGCAAGCTAATCAATCCGCATTCAGCCGTAGCTACACACCCCGCGAAAAGCGGGGTTTTTGTTTGTGATGCTACGGATGCTCCGTTCGGCGGTGATCGACCGCATGGAATCTTGTTTGCGTTGTGACAAAGTTCTCGCAAAAGGATGAATGTGCTATCCCAAAGGGGAGGCCTGTCCCGTTCGCAAAAATGAAGCTTTGACGGATAGTGATCCAATCGAGGCTTCAGCCAATCCAGCCTGTTTGGTTGGCGAGGTTTTCTAAGAGTCTCGGCATTGCGTTGATGCGTCCACAGGGGGTCTAGGGTGCGCTGCCTATTCGGACACAAGTGGGTAACATCATGGGAAAAGAGTTTCATCAGGTCTTTGGTTCCCTACAGAAGATGCAAACGGTGCGGAACTATCCAGCGTGGCATCTACGATCGCTCTTCCAGGTACATTGCCTGGGAGGCGC
>LJTT01000028.1 GCA_001303585.1 Betaproteobacteria bacterium SG8_41 | reverse complement strand
ACGCACCTCTGGTGTACCGGTTGTCACGCCAGTGGCATCGCCGGGTAGCTATGTGCGGAAGAGATAACCGCTGAAAGCATCTAAGCGGGAAACTCGCCTCAAGATAAGACTTCCCGGGGACTTGATCCCCCTGAAGGGTCGCGGAAGACCACCGCGTTGATAGGCCGGGTGTGTAAGAGGAGTAATCCTTTGAGCTAACCGGTACTAATTGCCCGTGCGGCTTGATCCTATAACCGTGAGCAAAACGGTTCAGGAAAAACTCGTGAAATACGCTCGAATCCGCCTTTGCTTCTTTCGATTGCGAATGCTCTGCGATCCGCCAGCGGTGGATCGCGCCGCATTCAACAGCTACGTCTGACGACTATAGCGAGGTGGTCCCACCCCTTCCCATTCCGAACAGGGCCGTGAAACGCCTCAGCGCCGATGATAGTACGGTGTATTCCGTGCGAAAGTAGGACATCGTCAGGCACCCCTGAAACGGAAAAGCCCGGCCCTTGTGGTCGGGCTTTTTCGTTTCTGTGGGTATGCCTGAGGAGATCTCCTACTTTCGGAACGACAACGTGCCGACATTCTGATTCTGGCGAAGCGCGCCTCTTGGTCGGCACGTTGCGGCGTAGGCTAACTTTTCCTCGCGCCGCGAGGAAAAGTTAAGGCGCGAAGCGCCGGCCGGAGCCAAAGTAGGACATCGTCAGGCACCCACAAAAACAAGACCCCCGGGGGCAGAGCCCTCGGGGGTTTTGTTTTTGATGATGCGCTGACGATACTCTACTTGAGAGAAGCGACACCACGTCGCGATCGAGACCTCGTTAGGGCCTCGGCCCGTTTTTCTCGACGATCTACGGATGATGTCCTGCCTTTGGCCGCGACGTGTTGCGGCGTAGGCTAACCTTCCCTCACGCCGTGAGGAAAAGTTGAGGCGCGAAGCGCCAGCCGGAGCCAAAGTAGGACATCGTCAGAAAAAAGCCCGGCCTTAACAAGACGGGCTTTTTTATTGCGCCCATGGGAGCTCTTTGATGATCTACTTGAGCGACGCGACAACCCTCCGCGATCGAGGCCCTGTCAGGATTCCGGCCCGATTCCCCGCTGCCTTCGTGTGACCCCGTTCAGGCTGTCGGGGCGTGATGCGGCGAAGGCTAACCTGTTCGCATCCCTTTGATGCGGACAATGTTAAGGCGCAAAGCGGCGGCCGAAGCCAAAGCAGGGCATCGTCAGCCAGCTTCCAACCGGGCCGTAGCCAAAGTGGGACATCGTGAGGCAAAGCCCGGCTCTTGTGGTCGGGCTTTTTCGTTTCTGTGGATGCGCCTTACGAGGTGTCCTAAGTGGTGCGAACTTGCGCCGCCGCCGGCGCCCGCCGCATTCGCTGCAAGGCGACGGTGACGCCCATGAGTACGAAGCCGACCGCGTACGCCTGGTAGTGATATTCCCCCTCGTAAGGCGTCAGGAAGACAAACAGATGGTCGATCGGCAGCATCAGGAACAGTGCCGCCAATCCCAGAAGAATACGCTCGGTAAGGTTCGTATACTTGAAAAGGAAACCTTCCAGGAACCCGGCCCAGGCGACGATCCCGATGACGCACGCCACAACGGTCGCGGTGATGTCGAAAAAGGCGCCATCGAGCAGGAGCGGCGTGTAGACGAACAGGAACGGCATGACGAAGATCCACGAGGCGAGCTTGACGGATTCGATACTGGTCTTCATTGGGTCCCCGCCGGCAATCGCGCTCGCGGCAAGCGACGCCAGTGCAACCGGCGGGGTAACGGCGCTGGTCGTCGCCACCCAGAAGCAGATCAGGTGCGCGGTGAGTGTTGGCACGCCCAGGTTCGTGAGCGCGGTCACGCTGAAGATGACCAGAATGACATAGCTCGCCGTGATGGGTAACCCCATTCCGACCACGTATCCCGCGACGATGACCCAGAAGATCGTGAGCGGAAGCATGCCGAAGCTGAATTCAATGAGTATGGAGGAAATGCGTCCCGGGAGATCGCTTTGCGTGGCGCTCGAGAGCAGTATGCCGAGCACGCCGGCGATGCAGCCGATGATGAGCGTATTCGTCGCCCCCGCCTCCAGGGAGATCCAGATGCACTTCACGAGCTCCACGAACGCGTCGCGCAGCCGCCGCAACGCCGCAATGCCGGCTACGACTGTTTGCGTGGCCGCGGTCTCATGAGGCATCGGCGCCGAGCGGGTTGCCGCGAGGAGGATCTCCCCGAGCTTCATCACTATATAGACCGCGATCATCCAGAAGATGGCGTCTCCCCAATTGAGCCCGCGCAGGGTGTCGGCAAACCAGCTGAAGGGCGCCCCGAGCTTCAGGCCGAAAAAATAAGCAAATACGCCGAATGCCACCGAGATCGCGAAAAACGGCCGACCGGTCGCGTCGGACCAGGGCGTACGGACCTCGTTGAGGAGATCGGACGTCTTCAGGAGCACAATGAGGAAGATGGTTTTGACAGCGGCCAGAAACGCCGAATCCCCGATGATGAGGTAATAGACCATGACGGGTATCGGCAGCAGAAGATGCAACCGCGGCGTGATATTGCTCCAGGGCGGCAATTCCTCGGCGGCGACGCCGTGCAACCCGCGTCGCACCGCTCGCAAGTACACCATGAACCCCACGGAGAGGTAGTAGAGCAGCGCCGGAATGAGCGCGATCTTGATCACGTGGAAGTAGCTCGTTTCCGTGAGCTGCGCCAGCAGGAACGCACCCGCTCCCATGATTGGCGGCATGTAGGTGCCACCGGTGGAGGCGGCCGCTTCGACTGCGCCCGCGAACTCCGGGCGGTAGCCGACCCGCTTCATGAGCGGAATCGTAAAGGTACCCGTAGTGACGACGTTTGCAACGCCGCTGCCCGAAATCATCCCGAACAAACCGCTGGAAACAACCGCCGTCAGTCCAGGGCCGCCGGTTCGCTGTCCCGTCAAACGATAGGTGGCATCGATAAAGAGGGAGCCCAGCCCGGTTTTCTGGAGGAATGCGCCCACGATGACAAAGATGACGACATAGGTCGCAAAGACCTCGATGATGAGTCCCGTCATGCCGTCGTATTCGAGCATCATGAATTCCATCACGCGGGAGAGCTCGAAACCCGGGTGCCGGAAAATGCCCGGAGACATCTGGGCGATGGGAGCGAAATCGTAAACCAGGAAGATCAGTCCGATGAGCGGTATCACCGGCCCGACGATGCGACGAGCGATGTCGAAGCTGACCGCTGCCAGCAGGCCCGAAAAGACGACCACCTCTACCGGAACCGGGCCGCCGACCCGTATTTGAAGCTCCACATTCGACGTCATCCACCACACGACGGAGGCGATCGCGGAGACGAGGAACAGCCAGTCGGAGACGATGGGACTCTCAGGAACCTCGCGGAACGTTGCCTCCCACGCGTAGAGGGCTATTCCCGCGAGTCCACCGATGGCGGCTGCCACGAAGTAGCGGCCGTCGTCGATGTCGCGCCAGAGCTCCGTGCGATCGACGAGCCCCCAGTAGGCCCACATCGCGAGGCAAGCGCACATGACCACGATGGAAAGGAACGTGATCATCTCGTCGAGCCAAATCGCCCCGGCCCGAACCGGCTTCTGGCGTCCCTTGAAGACGAGGACTGTCAGGACCGCGACGCCGAGGATGTAGGTGCCCTTGAAGATTTCCTGTACCGGCGGTCCAAAGAACGAGATGTGGATGAAAAAATAGGAAAAGGCCACCGCCACGACAGACAGGATGACGCGGCTCACGCCACGTGTTTCCCGCGGAACGGCCATGCTCTCGGAAATGAGGCCGAGCCTCGTGAGAAAGGAGATTGCCGTGCTAGCCATACTTATGACCAGTCCCTGTGTTTCGATGGTGCGGAGCGCGATTGCGCGAAGAGGGCGGCGAGCCGCCCTCTTCGCATATGCCTATCAGCTTGGAAACGCCCGCAATGGGCGTGAACCGATATCAATATCCCTTGACGATCGACATCGGAACTTTGACGCCGCGCTCCTTCCAGTAACGGGCCGCCGACGGATGGACCAGGATCTTGTGTTCTTCGAGCGCGTTGAAATCGCCGCCCAGATCCTTCCAATACGCGGCCGCCTTGGTGAGGCGCTCCAGGTTCTGAGGCGCGGCAACGACCTTCAGCATGTCGTAAACGGCCTCATCCGACATCTGCTTGTGTGCGATCCACCACACATCATAGGCGATCGAACGCGCCGCCTTGTCCATTCCCTTAATGTCTTTTTGTACCGGGATCGTGATGGGTGAATAGAAGCGATATGCCGATGTCACCTTCTTCTGCTCTTCCTCGGTCAGGCTGATGTAACGGACTGGCTTGCTGACCGACAGCTGTGTTAGCGCCGGAATCAAGAACGGCACGCCCGCGGAACAGAAGACGTCAATCTGCCGGTCGCCCAGGGCGCGAGCGGACGCCGCAAAACCCAGGTAGCGCGCTTCGATGTTGTCCATCATGCCGAGCGCCTTCATGACGTTCACGCAGTTGACGTTGCTGCCCGAGCCCCGCGAGAGCAGGTTGACGACCTTGCCCTTCATGTCCGAGAACGACTGGATCGGATTATCGGCCAGCACTGCGAAGATCTGCGACTGGGCACGCACACGTGCGACGACGCGGAAGTTTTTGTTAGCGCCGTCTTTTTCGAACGTGCCTGTGCCGTTCCAGGACTGGTAAATCTGCCCGATGTGGCCCCAGGCGGTGGCGTAATTTCCGAGACCAACGCTGCGCACGTTTGCCACGGACCCGCCCGACGGGCTGTAGATGAAGTTGTATTTGCCTTTCAGCTCCTGGTTGAGAAGCTGCGTGCCTGCGCTCGTCGCGGGATGCCATGCGCCCCCCGACGGGCCGCCGCCAAACCGATAGGTCGGCTCGGCGTAAGCGGAACCCGCGGCAAACGCAGCGCCTGCGGCGATTGCAGCAATTCCCGTAAGTAGCTTATTCATCTGAATGCTCCTCCTGACGTTGATGGACTTGATTGAGATCCCGGTGCCTTTTTTAAGACCGGATCGGATCCCAAGGGTGACATTGTCGCTGTCTTCCTAACGGGAGGCAACGACGAGCTGGTCCTCGACGCAAGCGCCAGATCTTCCTGGAATCATCCCTGCCATTACGCCCTGCCGGACAACCGGGCAGCGGCTAGTGTGCCGCTCCGGGAGGTGACGCCCAACCTTCGCTTCGAGATTTGCCAGTAGAGCCTCAAGTCGTTTCTCAATTTATATAAACAACCTGCTGAACACAGTGAAGTTATTAAGGTTTTCACGACTGATGGAGCAATGCGGTTTCCTGACAAATTCCGTGTGATTCCGTAGCTAACGATCTTTGTAATTCACAGGGTTTTTGAGAGAGGTTTTAGTGAAAATCCCTGGACTGCGCGGCGAGCTGGCCGAGCAGCCGGGTGTGGTCAGTCAGCCTGTGGGCGACGAGGTGCACGACCTCGCCTTCTCGCTGAATCTCACCCTCGACCCCGAGCAGGCTCGATCCGAGCAGTTCGCGTCGCTGTTTTTCCACGAGGTCGCGCCACACGACAACGTTCACGTAACCGGTCTCGTCCTCGAGCGTCACGAACACTACGCCCTTGGCGGTCGAGGGGCGCTGGCGGCAGGTGACGAGGCCGGCGGTGCGCGCGGGGCGGCCGTTCGCCAGGCGGTTCAACTCGGAGGCTGTGGCAAGCCGCATGCGCGCGAGGCGCCGCCGCAGCAGCGCGAGCGGGTGGCGCCCCAGCGTGAGCCCCAGGCTGCCGTAATCCGCGATCAGTTCTTCGCCCTCGGTAGGAGTGGAGAGGTGCGGCGCGCTTTCCCGCATCGGCGCCTCGCTCAGCAGTCGAGGCGGGGCTTCCACGCCGGCCGCCTGCCAGTGCGCAAGATGGCGGTGTCCGGCCAGTCGGGCGAGCGCACCTGCGGCGGCGAGGCTGCGCAGATCGCGCCGGTCGAGCCCGGCGCGTCGCACAAGGTCTTCCACGTTGATATAGGGTGACTGCAGGCGGGCGGCAACGACGCGTTCGGCGCCGGCCTGCGACAATCCCTTGATCACCAGCAGTCCGAGGCGGACTGCTGGTGAGGAAAGGCGTGATCGGTGAACGGTGACCGGTGACCAGTCATCGCTTGGTTCGAGGGTGCATTCCCAATCGCTTGCGGTCACGTCCACCGGCAGCATTTCGACACCGTGGCGGCGCGCATCCTGGACGAGCTGGGAGGAAGAGTAGAAGCCGAGCGGTTGGCTGTTCAGCATCGCGGCGAGAAACGCAGCGGGTTCGTGGTGCTTGAGCCATGCCGAGACATAGGCGAGCAGCGCGAAGCTCACCGAGTGGGACTCGGGGAAACCATATTCGCCGAAGCCCAGGATCTGCTGGTAGATCTGTTCGGCAAACTCGCGCGTGTAGCCGCGCCCGAGCATGCCCCCGATCAGGCGGCTGTAGAAGTGCTCGAGCCCGCCTTTGCGCCGCCATGCCGCCATCGAGCGCCGGAGGTTGTCGGCTTCGCCTGGGGTGAAGCCGGCGGCGACGACGGCGAGTTCCATCACCTGCTCCTGAAAAATTGGCACGCCCAGCGTGCGGCTGAGCACCTTTTTCACTGCTTCGGAAGGGTAGGTGACCGGCTCCAGCCCCTGCCGGCGGCGCAGGTAGGGATGGACCATGCCGCCCTGGATCGGTCCCGGGCGCACGATCGCGACCTCGATCACGAGGTCATAGAACTCGCGGGGTTTCAATCGCGGCAGCATCGACATCTGCGCGCGGGATTCGATCTGGAACACGCCGATGGTGTCGGCGCGCCGGATCATCTCGTATACCGTCGCATCGTCGCCGCGATCGAGGATGGTCTGCATCGTGAGGGCGCCGCCGCGGTAGCGCTCGACGAGCCCGAGACAACGCCGGATCGCGGAAAGCATGCCGAGCGCGAGAACGTCCACCTTCAGCAGGCCCAGCGCGTCGAGATCATCCTTGTCCCATTGAATGACCGAGCGCTCGGGCATTGCCGCGTTCTCGACCGGGACGAGATGCGACAACGGACCGCGCGAGATCACGAAGCCGCCGACGTGCTGCGAGAGGTGCCGGGGAAAGCCGACAAGGTCATTCACCAGCCTGATCAGGCGCTCGATCACCGGGCTGTCGGGGGCGAAGCCGCCTTCCCGCAGGCGCTCGGGCAGCACGCGCCGGCCGTCCCACCAATTCATGGATTTCGCCAGGCGGTCCAACTGGGAGAGTTCGAGGCCGAGCGCCTTGCCCACGTCGCGCAGCGCGCTGCGTGGCCGGTAAGTGATCACGGTCGCGGCGAGGGCGGCGCGGTCACGGCCGTACTTGCGGTAGATGTACTGGATCACCTGCTCGCGCCGCTGGTGTTCGAAGTCGACGTCGATGTCGGGCGGCTCGTTTCTCTCGCGTGATATGAAGCGCTCGAACAGCACGCTCATGCGCGCGGGGTCGACTTCGGTGATGCCCAGGGCGTAGCACACTGCAGAATTGGCGGCGCTGCCCCGGCCCTGGCACAGAATGCCCTGCGAGCGCGCATACTGGACGATGTCATAAACGGTCAGAAAGAAATGCTCATAACCGAGCTCCGCGATGAGCGCGAGCTCGTGCTCCACGAGATTGCGCACGTGCTTTGGCGTCCCGCACGGAAAGCGCCGCAGCAGGCCTGTCTCGGTGAGGCTGCGCAGATGGCTTGCCGGCGTATGCCCCGGTGGAACGATCTCGTCCGGATACTCATAGCGCAAGCTCTCAAGCGAGAAGTCGCAGCGCCCGGCGATGCTGATCGTTTCGACGACCAGCTCGGGGGGGTAGACCTGGGCGAGTCGCGCCCGCAGCCTTAGATGCCGTTCGGCGTTGGGGTAGAGAGCGTGACCGGCCTTGTGGACGGGGATGCCTAGACGAATCGCGGCAAGCGTGTCCTGCAGCGGCCGGCGCGAGCGAACGTGCATGTGCACGTCGCCCGTCGCGACGAGAGGGAGGCCCGAATGAGCACCTATTTCCCGCAGAGCGGCAAGCCGGGCGCGGTCGTTTGGGCCGCACAGCAACTCCACGGCGATCCAGGCGCGTCCGGGGAAGCGCTCGGCGACGTAGCGCGCGTCCTCGGGATCCGGCCGGTTGCCCGGCACGAGCAGAACGAGACAGTCCGAAAGGCCGTCCTCGAGATCGTATCGGGCAAGCTGGTAGTGGCCTTTGGCCGAGCGCATCCGGCCGCGGGTGATGAGCGTGCAGAGGCTGCCGTAGCCTCTCCGGCTGGTCGCGAGCAGCACTAGCTTGAGCCCGTCGTCGAGCCGGATTTCCGTGCCGATGATGAGCTTGAGCCCTGACTGCCTTGCGGCGACATGCGCGCGCACGGCGCCGGCGACGGAGCATTCATCGGTGATGGCGAGCGCGGCGTAGCCGAGCGCCTGCGCGCGTTCGACCAACTCCTCCGGACGGGACGCTCCCCGGAGAAAGGTGAAATTGGAAAGACAGTGCAGCTCGGCGTAGTCGGGAAGAGAGACCATAAGGATCAAAAACCTCAACCGCAGAGATTTCAGGGCGGGTCATTGAACCGCCGAGATGTCGAGAAAAGCAGGAACAGAACCATTTGAACCACGGAGAAAGGGAGAGAAACAAAATCTAAAGAATCTGTTCGTCTGACGATTCTCTCCGTATCTCGGCGGTTCGAAGTCTGGTGTTTACGCAAAGAAACCGTGGAGATACCACCCTCCATCGTGGCGGCGCTCGCGGTAGACCCACAGCAGGGCATGCGCCGGATTGCGGGCGATGAAATAGTCGCGGACGATATCGTCGCCATCCCACCATCCTGACTCGATACGCTCCGGTCCCGCCAACAAGGCAAGCGGTCCCTCGTAGTGAGGCATGGCTTCGATTTCTTTCAACGGCTTCGGCGAGGCGAGCAGCCACAACGGGCGGGCGAGGGTATGCGCTTCCTGCGCGCTACGCTCATTTCCCGGTTCGCAGATTTGCCACGCACGCTCCGGCCGGTGATCGGTGGCGGTGTCCAGTCCCCTGACCGCGCCGGCGCTCAGGCGCGCCCGGAGGCGCTCGACCAGACGGCCGACGGCCTCGGCGTGCTCACGGCTGTCAGGAAGGAGCGAGAGATTGCGCGAAGCTACGGGCAGCAGCAGCTCGCTTTTCAGGGTGATTGCCGTGGCAGGGCAAGGTAGAGCGAGGCACTCCAGGCGCTCGCGCAGCACGCTTATCAGATGTTCGAGATCGCGGGTTGCCGCCGCGAGATCCAGCGTGAGCCGCGTCTCGGCGCGGTCTTCATGCGCAAGGGCAAAGGCCAGGCGCTGCGCGCCGTTGCCAGTGGCGGAAAGAAAGCCGCACAGCTCGGCGAGCAGCCGGCGGGCGGCGAACAGCAGTTGACCGGCTTCGTGCACCGGCGCGGGCAGCATCAGTGCCGCCACAAAGCCTGTCGGCGGGACGAACTTCGGCCGCGGGTCCGGGATACGGCCCAATGCGCGATCTAGGGTATCGAGAAACTCCTGGCCAAGGCGGCGCGCCATGCCATCGCGCGGCAGCCGCATGCAATCATCGAAGGTGCGAGCGCCGATAGCACGCAGCAGGGTGGCCGACTCATGAGGAAGGTCGAATATGTCCAACGTAAGCCGGCCGAGGCTCGCTCGCAGTGCATCGCGGTGCCGGATTCTTGCCGGCAAGCCGGCGCGCGCAAAAAGCTGTGCGGCAAACGGTGTCGGGGCGCAGGCAAGGACAAAGCCATAGCCGAGCTCGGCGAGCCCGTTCTCGAGCCGGACGCAGAGCCGATTGAGTCCTCCGAACAGCTTGAGCGAGCCCCCGGCTTCCAGCAGGACTTCGGCGGGTTGGGCGATGCTCACGGCCGGCGTGAACTGGAGCGCCCAGGAGGCGACACGTTCCAGCGCCGCGCGCTCGGCCGCGACGTCACGCGCCCTTACCACCAGCTCCGAGGATAGCGCGCATGCCGCGGCGAGCGGCATGCCGGATCGCACGCCACGGCGTTGCGCGAAATGGTTGCAGGCAAGGACGACGGCGTTATTCCCGGGAGAGGAGGCGATGACGATCGGCAGAGGCGCATGCGCGCCGCGCGTGCAGGCATCGAGCGCAAGGGCAGGAAAGTGCAGGGCGAGCCACAGCATGACCGTGAATCGTGAATCGTAAATCGTGAATCGTCAGAGACTCGGCTCCGCTGAGGGCGTGTTTTTGGCTGTCCATTCGTCATTTGCCATTTGCCACTCGCCATTCGCGGCTTTCATTGGCGTGCATCGGCGTTCATCGGCGGTTAATTTGCGTCCGACGAGGGGGGCGTACAGGTCGAGCGCGACCGGTGCCGGCATGCCGCCGCCGCGGCGTTTGAGGATGCGCACTACCGTCCTGCTATCGGACCGGCTGACGTGCAACCGCAACGCCGCAGGCGAGGCGGGGATGCTGCGAGCGGAGCGAAACAACAGCACCAGCGCGCCGCTCGTCTCCGCGGCGAGTTGCAGGCGCTTGAGCGCATGTTCATGGACCGGGTTCAGCCAGGCCACGACCGCGCCGCAGCTGCCCGTCCGCAAGGCCTGCTCGCAGGCCCACAGGCTCTCATCCCCGGCTGGCGCCTGCACCAGCAGAAGGCGGGACAGTTTTACGCCGTGGGCGGCAAGCGCGGGGGCATAGGGAAGATAAGGCGGGGAAACCAGCGTAATCCAGCGCTCCGACTGTGTAAGGTTTGCGGCGGCCGGCATGACGAGTTGCAATTCACCGATGCCGGGGCGCTCGACATAGATCTCGGTCAGTGCGCCTGCCGGCCAGCCTCCGCCCGGGAGCCGTATATCGAGCTCGGCGAAGCCGCTCGGCACGCTCGGCACCGCCACCCGCGCGCAGTCGTTGCCGCGCCAGACGGCCGGGTTTTGCAGGACGAGATCGAGCGCAGAAGTCATAAAAATAAACCGCCGATGAGCGTCGATAGACGCCGATCAAAATCGAACATCAAACCGAACCGCGGAGATACGGAAAGAATCGTCAGACGAACAGATTCTTTAGATTTTGTTTCTCTCCCTTTCTCCGTGGTTCAGATTGTTCTGTGAACTCCGTGTTCTCTGTGGTTGGAAGATTTTGGGGTTGGTCTATCTGCGTTCATCGGCGTTTATCGGCGGTTTCGTTACAAAGATTTTCCGTTGCGAATGACGCCCACGCCGATGCCTTCGATGGCCAGGGCGTCGCGCTGCGGATTGACCTGAATCGGCTTGAACTCGGGGTTCTCGGGCAGCAGCCGCACGAGGCTGCCTTGGCGCCGGAAACGCTTCACCGTGACCTCGTCATTGATGCGCGCGACCACGATCTGCCCGGATCGCGCCTCGCGTGTGCGATGCACGGCAAGGAGGTCACCGTCCAGGATCCCGGCATCGCGCATGCTCATACCGCGAACCCGGAGCAGGTAATCGGCGCGCGGGCTGAACAGGGCAGGATCGAGCCGGTAGCGGCCCTCGATGTGCTGTTCGGCGAGGAGCGGGCTGCCGGCGGCGACACGCCCCACCAGCGGGATGCCCGGTGCTTGCCTCAAGCGGATGCCGCGCGAGGCGCCGGGCGCCATCTCGATCGCGCCCTTGCGGGCGAGCGCCCGCAAGTGCTCCTCTGCGGCGTTGGGGGAGCGAAAGCCCATGGCGCGACAGATTTCGGCGCGCGTCGGCGGAAAGCCGGAATGCGCGAGGTGCTCGCGGATCAGGCGCAGGATCTGCGCCTGGCGGGGGGTGAGATCGTCCATTTTTCAGTCCTGTCCGGCGCACAGTAAAACCCGGCATCCGACGCCTGATTATAACTGTAAATATATACAGTATTAAACACCGCGCAAGCGCGCGACGCAAGGCTTCGGTCGCGAGCCAGCCGCTCCGTGCGCCCTGCAAACGGTGTTCAGAGACAATCGCAATGAATGCAAAGGATTTTCAATCTAACCCTAGAGCGCTTTTTTTGTTCCAATGTATTGGATTCAGGCGTGATTTTTGTTACACTTTCCACCCCCGATTCTCGGGGGAAACAGAAGATGGGCGGTTCGCCCATTTTTTGTTTGTAGCGCAGATTTGCAATGAATTTGAACGAGTTACTGGAAACGACCGTGACCGGCATGGGCTACGAACTGGTGGGCGTCGAGCGCCCGGCCAAGGGGCGGCTGCTGCGCCTCTATATCGATCGGCCGGGGGGCGTGAATGTGGACGACTGCGCCGCGGTCAGCCACCAGGTCAGCCGCGTGCTGACGGTGGAGAACGTGGACTATGAGCGGCTGGAAGTGTCTTCCCCTGGACTCGACCGCTTGCTCAAGAAGGAAGGGGATTTCGCGCGCTTCGTCGGGCAGCGGGCGCGCGTGAAGATGCGAGTGCCGGTGGACGGGCAGCGCAACTTTGTCGGCTTGGTGCGCGAGGCGAGTGCAGGCCGGGTGCAGCTCGAGGTCGATGGCAGGGTGGTGTCACTCGAGCTGGGTGATATGGAAACGGCGCGCCTGGTGCCGGATATCTGAAAGAGGCGGGGGTAACCGATGAGCCGAGAACTGTTGTTGTTGGTGGATGCCCTGGCGCGGGAGAAGAACGTCGACAAGACGACGGTCTTCGGCGCGCTGGAGCTCGCGCTGGCGTCGGCGACCAAGAAGCGGTTTCACGAGGATGTCGACGTGCGCGTGGAGATCGATCCGATGACAGGTGATTACAAGTCGTTCCGGCGCTGGCAGGTGGTGCCGGACGAGGCCATCGAGACGCCAGCTCATCAGATCGCGTTGTCGGAAGCGGTGAAGCTCAAGTCGGACATTAACCTTGAGGAGTATGTCGAGGAGCCGCTCGAGCCGGTGGAGTTCGGGCGCATCGGCGCGCAGACGGCGAAGCAGGTGATTCTCCAGAAAATCCGCGATGCGGAGCGCGAGCAGATCCTGAACGACTTCCTCGCGCGCAAGGAACACCTCGTGACGGGCGTGATCAAGCGCATGGAGCGCGGCAACGCGATCATCGAGTCCGGGCGGCTCGAAGCCATGCTGCCGCGGGAGCAGATGATCCCGAAGGAGAACCTGCGCGTGGGCGATCGTGTGCGCGCCTTTGTCTGGAAGATCGATCGCGCGAACCGGGGTCCGCAACTTATCTTGTCCCGCACGGCACCGGAATTCGTGACGGCGCTGTTCGAGCTCGAGGTTCCTGAGCTGGAGGATGGTCTGCTCGAGATCCGGGCGGCGGCCCGCGATCCCGGCTCGCGCGCCAAGATCGCGGTGCTGTCGAAGGACCGTCGCATCGACCCGATTGGCACGTGCGTCGGCATGCGCGGATCGCGCGTGCAGGCCGTGACATCAGAGCTCGCTGGCGAGCGTATCGACATCATTCTCTGGGCGGAAGACTCCGCGCAGTTCGTGATCAACGCGCTGGCGCCGGCGGAAGTGAGCAAGATCAAGGTTGACGAAGAAGCGCGCAGCATGGACATCGTTGTCGACGAGGAGAACCTTGCCCAGGCGATTGGCCGGGGCGGGCAAAACGTGCGCCTCGCGAGCGAGCTCACCGGGTGGGAGCTCAATATCATGACGCGCGAAGAGTCCGAAAAGAAGGGCGAGGAGGAGGCGGTGCGCGTGCGGAGCCTCTTCATGGAAAAGCTGGACGTCGACGAGGAGGTCGCGGAAATTCTGGTTGCGGAAGGTTTCAACACGCTCGAGGAGGTTGCCTACGTTCCGCTGCCCGAAATGCTCGAGATCGAGTCGTTCGATGAGGCGACCGTCAACGAGCTTCGCAGCCGCGCCCGCAACGCGCTGCTCACCCAGGCTATTGTCAGCGAGGAGCAGGTGGAGCATGACATCGAGGACCTGATGAAGGTTGAAGGGATGGACAACGACACGGCGCGCATGCTGGCCGCGAAGGGTGTCGGCACCCAGGAGGCCCTGGCCGATTTTGCTACAGATGACCTGGTCGAGTTGACTGCGCTCGACGCCGAGCGAGCAAAAGAGCTGATCATGGCCGCCCGTGCGCCATGGTTTGCTGAGACCAACACATAGGCGAGACGGCAATGGCGCAGATCAATGTTACGGAGTTTGCAACGCAGCTTGGGCTGCAGCCGGCGTTGCTCATCGAGCAGCTGCATGCGGCGGGCGTGAAGAAGGCGCTCACGGAGCAGACGCCGCTCACTGAGAAGGACAAGACCCAGCTTCTCGATTATCTGCGTCAGTCGCATGGTGCCAAGGAAGCCAAGCAGAAGATCACGCTGACGCGACGGCAGACCAGCGAGATTCGCAAGTCGGACAGCACCGGCAAATCGCGCACGATTCAGGTCGAGGTTCGCAAGAAGCGCGTGCTGGTCAAGCGCGAGGCTCCCGAGGCGGAAGCGGCCCCGGTCGAGGCGCCCAAACCCGTGCTCGACGCGGAGGAGATCGCCCTGCGCGAGGCGGAGGCGAGGAAACAGGCCGAGCTGGCGGCGCGGCAGGCTGAGGACGTCGAGAAGAAGCGGCGCAAGAAGGAGGCCGAAACCGCTGCTGAAGCCAAGGCCGCCGAGGAAGCGAAGCCGGCCGTCGAAACCGCTGCGGCGCCTGTCGTCGAGGGCACGCTGCACAAGCCCACGGTCAAGCCCGAGGAAAAAGCGGAAAAGGCGGAGAAAAAGGCGAAGAAACAGCCCAAGCCTGTTATCTGGAGGGATGAAGGGGTCAAGCGGCGCACGATCAAGACGCGTGGCGACGCATCAGGCGGCCTGGGCTGGCGCGAGCGCAAGGCGCGCCACGCGGCCCATCGCGAAGAGAGCGAGGCGCAGCACGCGTTTAGCGCTCCGACCGAGCCGATCGTGCGCGAGGTTACGGTGCCGGAGACGATCACGGTCGGCGATCTTGCGCACAAGATGTCGGTCAAGGCGGCCGAGGTCATCAAGGTGCTCATGAAGATGGGCACCATGGTGACGATCAATCAGGTCCTCGACCAGGACACCGCGATGGTGCTCGTCGAGGAGATGGGGCACGTCGCCAAGCGCGCGAAACTCGACGAGCCGGATGCGTTCCTGGCCGAGGAGCAGCGAGGCGCCGGCGAGATCAAGCTGGAGCCGCGCGCGCCGGTGGTGACAGTGATGGGCCATGTCGACCACGGCAAGACCTCGCTCCTCGACTATATCCGTCGCACGCGGGTTGCGAGTGGCGAAGCGGGGGGCATCACGCAGCATATCGGCGCATACCACGTCGACACGCCGAAGGGCATGGTGACCTTCCTCGATACGCCGGGCCACGAGGCGTTTACCGCGATGCGGGCGCGCGGCGCCAAGGTGACCGACATCGTGATTCTCGTGGTAGCCGCCGATGATGGGGTGATGCCGCAGACGATCGAGGCGATCCACCACGCGAAGGCGGCCAAGGTCCCGATCGTGGTTGCGCTCAACAAGATCGACAAGCCTGAATCCAATCCGGACCGCATCAAGCAGGAGCTTTCCTCGAACGAGGTCGTGCCCGAGGAGTGGGGCGGCGACACCATGTTCGTCGAGGTGTCAGCCAAAACCGGACAGGGCATCGACGCCCTGCTCGAGCGCGTGCTGCTGCAGGCGGAGGTGCTCGAACTGAAGGCGCAGCGTGAAGCGTTCGCGAAAGGCATCGTGATCGAATCAAGGCTCGACAAGGGGCGCGGCCCTGTCGCGACGGTGCTGGTGCAATCAGGCACGCTCAAGCGCGGGGACGTGACGCTGGCAGGCGCCGTCTTTGGCCGTGTGCGGGCGCTGGTTGACGAGAGCGGAAGTGCGATCGAGCAGGCCGGCCCCTCGATTCCAGTCGAGGTCCTCGGCCTGTCTGATGTGCCGGCTGCGGGGGCCGAGGTCATCGTCCTCGGCGACGAGCGCAAGGCGCGCGAGATCGCTCTCTTCCGCCAGGGCAAGTTCCGCGACGTGAAGCTGGCGAGACAGCAGGCGGCAAAGCTCGAGAACATGTTCGAGCAGATGGGCGAAGGGCAGGCCAAGGTACTCTCGCTCATCATTAAGGCGGACGTTCAGGGTTCCCACGAGGGCTTGTCGCACGCGCTGGCGAAACTGTCTACCGACGAGGTCAAGGTCAATATCGTGCATGCCGGGGTTGGTGGTATCACTGAGTCTGATATCAATCTTGCACTGGCCTCAAAGGCCGTAGTGATCGGATTCAACACCCGGGCCGACACGGCAGCACGCAAGCTCGCGGAAGCCAGCGGCGTGGACATCCGCTACTACAACGTGATTTACGAAGCGGTCGACGAAGTGAAAGCCGCGCTGTCGGGCATGCTGGCGCCCGAGAAGAAGGAGAACGTGCTCGGCGTCGTCGAGATACGGCAAATTTTCAAGATCTCGAGCGTTGGCACGGTTGCCGGCTGCTACGTGACGGAAGGACTGGTCCGCCGCAACGCCCGGGTGCGCCTGCTGCGCGACAACGTCGTCATCTATGACGGCGAGCTCGATTCGCTCAAGCGCTTCAAGGACGATGCACGGGAGGTGAAAGCGGGCTTCGAATGCGGGCTTTCACTGAAGAACTATAACGACCTGAAGGTTGGCGACCAGCTCGAGGTCTACGAAGTCGTCGAGGTTGCCCGCACGCTCTAGTTGCGAGTTTCTAGTTGCGAGTTTCGAGTTGGTGATTGGCATAGCTAGCATCCTGAAACTGGAAACTGGAAACTCGTAACCCGAAACTGGCGATGCCGAAGGATTTTTCCCGCAGCCGACGCATCGCCGAGCAGGTGCAACGCGAGCTCTCGGAGATCATCCGTATGGAGCTCAAGGATCCGCGGGTGGGCATGATCACCATCACCGAGGTGGAGGTAACGCCCGACACGGCCTACGCAAGAGTCTATTTCACGCTCATGGGTGACGCCGAGCGGATCAAGGAGACGACAGCGGCGTTGACGCATGCCGCCGGCTTCCTTCGCAGCGAGCTTGCCCACCGGATGAAGTTGCGCATCGTGCCCCAGCTCGTATTCAAGTACGACGTTTCGGTCGAGCGCGGTGCCCGCCTTTCGCAACTGATCGATGCCGCGGTGGCCGACGACGCGAAGCGGCGCCGGAGGCGCAAATGACGCGGGCCGCGCAGCACGCTGTAGACGGTGTCCTGCTGTTCGACAAGCCGGCCGGGATTACGTCCCATACCGCGATGCAGCGGGTACGGCGCCTCATGAGCGCGCGCAAGGCGGGGCATACCGGCACGCTCGATCCGCTGGCGACGGGACTGTTGCCGGTATGTCTGGGCGAAGCGACCAAGTTCTCCCATGTTTTGCTGGATGCGGACAAGACCTACCTGGCGACGATACGGCTCGGGGTCACGACAACAACCGGGGACCTCGAGGGGGCGGTGACCGGGCAGGCTGCGGTTGAGGTCAACGAAACGCAGGCTCGGGCGGTCCTCGGCCGCTTTATCGGCGAAATTTTGCAGGTGCCGCCGATGTACAGCGCCATCAAGCACGGTGGCCGACCTCTCTACAAGCTGGCTCGGGCGGGCCAGGACCTGCCTCGAGCGCCGCGCCGGATTCTGATCCGGGATCTGACGCTCATCCGATTCGCGCCACCCGAACTCGAACTGTCCATCACCTGCAGCAAGGGCACGTACGTGCGGGTGCTGGCCGAAGATATCGGACGCGAGCTGGGCTGCGGCGGCTGTCTGGCCGGGCTGCGCCGCACGGCGGTGGGGGGGTTTTCCGCCGCCAACGGACTGGTGACGCTGGAACAATTGGAGGCGCTGGGGCCAGCGGAACGGATTGCGCTGCTGCTGCCGGCGGACGCGCTGCTTACGACCCTTCCGCGCCTCGATCTCGACGCTGGCGAGTCGGAACGATTGCAGCGGGGTCAGGCAGTCGAACGGCCTGGCCAGCGGACGCCGGGGTTGGCTCGTATTTATGGCCCAAAGGGGGAATTTCTCGGCATGGCGGAAGTCGTTGAGGCGGGACGGATCGTTCCGCGGCGGCTCCGGTCACAGCCCGCCGCCGCCGAAGCCGGGGCAGGTATTGGTTGAGAAACCGGGGGTTAGAGAGTAGAATGGCGACGCTCTAAATCGGAGAAGATGATGGCAGTCACGAATGACCAGAAGACCCAGCTGGTGCAGGAATACCAGCGCAAGAAGGGCGACACCGGATCACCCGAGGTGCAGATTGCGCTGTTGACGGCGCGGATAACGGACCTCACCGAGCATTTCAAGACGCATGTCAAGGACCATCATTCGCGGCGTGGTCTGCTGCGCATGGTGAGCCGCCGGCGCAAGCTCCTCGATTACCTCAAACGGGCCGACGCCGACAAGTACCGCCAGTTGATCGACCGGCTCGGCCTGCGCAAGTAGGGCAAGACACCCTGATGCGTGGCGTCGCGAGCGGGCTGTTGGGCACGGTAGCGGGCCCGATACAAGCGCAAGCGACGAGCCGGACGGCGCCCGATTAACCCGAGACCGCGTTGCGCGGTCTTTTTTATTGGATCTAGGGGATATTGATTTGAAACACGTGAAAAAAGAACTGATGTGGGGTCGCCAAATGCTGACCCTGGAGACCGGAGAGATCGCGCGCCAGTCGACGGGCGCCGTCCTGGTCACGATGGAGGACACGGTGGTGCTGGTCACCGTCGTGGGCAAAAAGGACGCCGATCCGGCAAAGGATTTCCTTCCGCTTACCGTCGATTACCAGGAGCGGACCTATGCGGCCGGCAAGATACCGGGAGGGTTCTTCAAGCGCGAGGGACGTCCTTCCGAAAAGGAAATTCTTACCTGCCGTCTCATCGACCGGCCGATTCGCCCGCTGTTTCCGGACGGCTTCTACCACGAGGTCCAGATCGTAGCGACGGTGCTGTCGTCAAATAACGAGGTCGACTCCGACATCCCTGCGATGGTCGGAGCCTCGGCGGCCCTGGCGGTTTCGGGTATTCCGTTCAATGGTCCCATCGGCGCCGCGCGCGTGGGCTATGTGGACGGACAGTATGTTCTCAATCCCATGGCGTCCGATCTCAAGTCTTCGCAGCTGGATCTGGTCGTGGCGGGAACTGAGCAGGCCGTGCTGATGGTGGAATCGGAGGCGAAAGAGCTTCCCGAAGACGTGATGCTTGGCGCTGTGATGTTCGGGCACCAGCAGATGCAGCAGGTGATCGAGGCGATCCACGGCCTGGTCGAGGAGGCAGGAAAGCCGATGTGGGACTGGGCTCCGCCGGCGAAGAACCAGGCGCTCATCGACCGGCTCGTTGAGCTGGCCGAGGGCGACTTGCGCCAGGCTTACGAGATCCGCCAAAAGCAGGCGCGTAGCGCCCGACTCGAAGAGATCCGCTCGCGCGTGTTCGATGAGCTCGCGACGTCCGGTTTGCTGGAGGGCAACGAGCGCCTCGCGAAGAGCGAGTTCGGCGAGATCGAGGCGCGGATCGTGCGCAACCAGATTCTCAGCGGCGAGCCGCGTATCGACGGGCGCGACACACGCACCGTGCGGCCAATCTCCATTCGAACCGGTTTGCTGCCGCGTGCTCACGGCTCCGCGCTATTCACGCGCGGTGAAACGCAGGCGCTGGTCACGGCGACGCTCGGCACTTCGCGCGACGAGCAGATCATCGACGCGCTGCAGGGCGAATATCGCGAGCGCTTCATGATGCACTACAACATGCCGCCCTATGCTACCGGCGAGACCGGACGGGTCGGCTCGCCCAAGCGGCGGGAGATCGGGCACGGGCGTCTCGCCAAGCGCGCGCTGCTCGCTATGCTGCCGAGCCCGGAGGAATTTGCATATTCGTTGCGCGTGGTTTCGGAGATCACCGAGTCGAACGGCTCGAGCTCCATGGCTAGCGTTTGCGGCGGGTGTCTCTCGCTCATGGATGCGGGAGTTCCGCTCAAGGCGCACGTTGCGGGCATCGCGATGGGCCTCATCAAGGAGGGCAACCGGTTCGCCGTTCTGTCCGACATTCTCGGTGACGAGGACCACCTGGGCGATATGGATTTCAAGGTCGCGGGAACGGAGCAGGGCGTAACCGCGCTGCAGATGGACATCAAGATCAGCGGGATCACCAAGGAAATCATGCATGCCGCGCTCGTGCAGGCTCGCGACGGGCGCATGTTGATCCTGGACAAGATGAAGCATGCGCTCGAGGCACCGCGATCCGAGCTGTCGAACTGGGCGCCGCGCATGATCGTTCTGAAAATCAAACCCGACAAGATCCGTGATGTCATCGGCAAGGGCGGGGCTGTCATACGCTCGATCACCGAGGAGACAGGAACGACCATCGACATACAGGACGACGGCACGGTGACGATCGCGTGCGTCTCTCCGGAGGCGGGCGCGGCGGCTCGCAAGCGCATCGAGGACATTACCGCGGACGTCGAAGTCGGCCGCATTTACGAGGGCACGGTTCTGAAGCTGCTCGATTTCGGGGCGATCGTCAGCGTGCTGCCCGGCAAGGATGGGCTGCTGCACATTTCCCAGATTGCCAACGAGCGCGTCAACAGCGTGGCCGATCACCTCAAGGAGGGGCAGATCGTGCGCGTCAAGGTGCTGGAAGCTGATGACAAGGGCCGCCTGCGCCTGTCGATGAAGGCGGTGGCAGTTGAAATGAAGACGGTGACGACCGCGCAGTAAGCGGCCTAAGCAAGAAAACAAAAAGGGGCGGTTGATCCGCCCCTTTTTTCTACCGGTCACCAGTCACGGGTCACCGGTCACGATTGCCTGCCTATTTGGCAACCTGCCGTTCACGCATCTCGTCGAGCGTCTTGCAGTCAATGCACAGCGTCGCGGTCGGTCGAGCCTCCAGTCGCTTCAGACCGATCTCGACCCCGCAGCTGTCGCAGAATCCGTATTCGCCGGAGTCGATGCGCGAGATCGTCTCATCGATTTTCTTGATGAGCTTGCGCTCGCGGTCGCGATTGCGCAGCTCGAGAGACATATCCGATTCCTGGCTGGCGCGATCGTTCGGATCGGCGAAAATCGTTGCCTCGTCCTGCATCGTGTGGACGGTGCGTTCGATATCCTGCGACAGATCGTGCTTCATCTCTTCCAGCATCTTGCGGAAGTGCGCGAGCTGGCGCGGGTTCATGTACTCCTCTTTTCCCTTGGGCTTGTAGGGAGCAACGGACTTATGCAATTCGGATGGCATGCGCCTTCGATCGTTCGAAAAAAGACGCTTTATAGCTGAAAACGAACCGCTCCGCAAGTTGACTTTTTAACGGTCGCCCGAACGGGTTTTTAATTGACCAACAGGGGCTTACAGAGTATATTACGCGCCTTCAAAAGGTGCGGCCCGGCCTGGTTCGTGCGCCTGGTATTGGAACCCCCCGACGGAGCGCAATGAGCTGCATTTTCGGGGCGCCCGTAGCTCAACCGGACAGAGCACCGGCCTTCTAAGCCGGGGGTTGTGGGTTCGAGTCCCGCCGGGCGTGCCAACATTCGCCCTCTCGGGCAAATGTTTAGTGTTTAGTGTTGAGTGTTGAGGTGACCTCCCAAAACGCCCAGCGCCACTCAGAACTCAACACTCAAAACTCAACACTGTCTTGTAAAACGGTGGCTGTAGCTCAAGGGTAGAGTACCGGATTGTGATTCCGGGTGTTGTGGGTTCGAGTCCCATCAGCCACCCCACTTATCGATGGGCTTTCCGCGCCCGGGTCGTCCCGATCCTAGGATTTGACCCGCAGCAGGCGTTGCTGCTGGCGACGCCATTCCTTGTCTTTTTCCGTGGCCCGCTTATCGTGCTGTTTCTTGCCCCTCGCGAGCCCGATCGTCAGCTTGACGCGCCCCTGCTTGTAGTGCAGGTCGAGCGGCACCAGCGCGTAACCCGCGCGCTCGACGCTGCCGATCAGGCGCTCAATTTCCTGCGCGTGCAGAAGAAGTTTGCGCGTTCTGGTGGGGTCGGGCATGAGATGCGTCGAAGCCGAAGGGAGCGGGCTGATGTGCGCGCCGATCAGGAAGATCTCCCCGCCCTGGATGATCACGTAGGCTTCCTTGATCTGGGCGCGACCGGCGCGGATCGCCTTGACTTCCCACCCCTGAAGCGCGATGCCGGCCTCAAAGCGATCCTCGATAAAGTAATCGTGGAACGCTTTCTTGTTCTGTACGATGCTCATGGCGGGGAGGGCGGCAGCGGCGCTATTCTACCAGCCGGATCGCGTGGCCCGGCGATATTTGAAACGTGTTGAAAGGGAGCTTGCGTGCCTGAGGTGAACCGCTCGGTGCTGGTCGACTATACGCCGGAGCAGATGTTCGCGCTGGTGGATGCCGTCGAGCGCTATCCGGAGTTCCTGCCATGGTGCGGTGGAGCGAGCGTGAGCCACCGCGACGATGCGCGGACCCGGGCCACGATCGAGATCAGCTACCGCGGCATCAAGCAGCGCTTCACGACGGAGAACGCGAAACGGCCGCCGACGGAGATGGACATATGCCTGGTAGAGGGCCCGTTTCGCGAGCTCGACGGCCATTGGCGCTTCACTGCGCTCGGCGAGCATAGCTGCAAGGTCGAGTTTCGGCTGCGCTACGAGTTCTCGAGCCGGCTGCTCGCAACGCTGTTGGGGCCCGTGTTCGACTTCATTGCCAACAGCTTTGTCGAAGCCTTCGTCAAGCGGGCGAATCGGCTGTATGGCTGACATGCGGTAAGCGGCAAACGGTGGATGGTGAATGGTGAGCGGTGAAGGCAAAAAGCGCTTGCGGGTGGAGGTGGTGTATGCACTTCCGGCCGAACAGGTGCTGCTGGAGATCGAAGTCGAACACGGAACAACGATTGGGCAGGTGATCGAGCGCTCAGGGATTGCTCTCAGGTTCCCGGAAATCGGGGTGACGCCTGCCCGAGTGGGGGTTTTCGGTAAACGGACCGGGCTCGATGCGCCAGCGCGTGATGGCGACCGTATAGAGATCTACCGGTCGTTGATGGCTGACCCCAAAGAGGTCCGACGCGCCAGAGCGAAGCTGCGCGGGGGAAAGCGGTCCCCGTCGTGAAGCAGCCTATTTGCAGTTCTGCTCGATTGCCTTGCGCGCTTTCGCATACTCGGCTGCGCGCCTGTCGTCGTCGAGATATCCCACTTCCCCGGTCTTGGGGTCCAAGGCCCGCAACCGGACGCCCGAATCAAGCGTTCGCAGGTAGTTTTGCGCGCCTTCGCACGCTTGCTTCTTCTGTGCTTGCTCGGACGCGAGCTTCTGTGCTTTCTGCTGCGCCTCCCGCTGCTCGACCTGGCGTTTGTTGAACTCGGCATTCCGCTCTGCGAGTGATTTTTGGGCTGAGGCCGAGGCCGCAGGCGCCTCGGGCGCTTTTGCGCCGCCGCTTGACCTGGTCGAGATGGTCGTTCGCTCTTCGGCGGTGCCCGCCGGACAGCGGTTGCCGTATTCGACCCGGCCGTCCGGGCTCACGCACTTCATCACCTGCCCGTGGGCGGCGGCCGAAGCCAGCACGATGGCGGCTGCAATGATGAGTCTCACGATTTTCCGTCCTCTGCAAAGCGCGAGCTCCACAGCGCCCGCACAGTCGCTTGACCATAGCGAGTTTCTGCCATGGAGTCAAACAACTACCGCACAGTTTTGTTGGCGGTTTGGCGCGGTTTCCGTATAATGCGCTCTTTGCGAAGGATGAAAAACATGCGTGTGGTGCAGAAGGCCCTCACCTTCGATGATGTCTCGCTGATTCCCGCCCACTCGACCGTCCTGCCTCGCGAAGTCAGTCTCCGCACCAAGCTCACGACTGACATCACCCTGAACGTTCCGATTGTCTCGGCCGCGATGGACACGGTGACCGAGGCGCGGCTTGCGATCGCCATTGCCCAGGAAGGCGGAATCGGCATCGTCCACAAGAACATGTCGCCGAAGGCGCAGGCGACCGAGGTGACGAAGGTCAAGCGCTTCGAGAGCGGGATCGTGAAGGACCCCATTACCATCGCTCCCGACATGAAGGTGCGGGATGTCATCAAATTAACCCAGCAATACAAGATTTCCGGGCTTCCCGTCATCAACTCCGGCGGACGCGTGGTGGGCATCGTCACCAACCGGGATCTGCGCTTTGAGACCAAGCTCGATCAGCCGGTGAAGAACATCATGACACCGCGCGAGCGTCTCGTGACAGTAAAGGAAGGGGCCAAACGCGAAGAGGCTATGGCGCTCATGCACAAGCACCGTCTCGAGCGCGTGCTTGTCGTAAACAAGCGGTTCGAGCTGCGCGGTCTCGTGACCGTCAAGGACATCCTCAAATCGACCGAGCACCCGAACGCGTGCAAGGACCGCATGGGAAGCCTGCGCGTCGGCGCTGCGGTCGGTGTGGGCGAAGGGACGGAAGAGCGCGCGGAGGCGCTGATCGATGCTGGCGCGGATGTGATCGTGGTGGACACCGCTCATGGCCATTCCAGGAACGTCCTCGACCGCGTGCGTTGGATCAAGCGCAATTTCCCCAAGACGCAGGTGATTGGCGGCAACATTGCCACCGCTGCAGCTGCCAAGGCGCTCGTCGATCACGGCGCGGACGGCGTGAAGGTCGGGATCGGGCCCGGTTCCATTTGCACCACGCGGATCGTCGCCGGCGTGGGCGTGCCGCAGATTACCGCTGTTGCCAACGTGGCGAAAGGATTGAGCAGGACCGGGGTGCCGCTGATCGCGGACGGCGGGATTCGCTACTCAGGCGACATGGCGAAGGCCATTGCCGCGGGCGCGCATGCGGTGATGATCGGCAGTCTCTTCGCGGGGACGGAGGAATCTCCCGGCGACATCGAGCTCTTTCAGGGCCGCTCCTACAAAACGTATCGCGGCATGGGCTCGCTGGGTGCAATGCAGCAGGGGGCCGCGGACCGGTACTTCCAGGACGCGGAACCGGACACCGAAAAACTGGTGCCCGAGGGCGTCGAGGGACGGGTGCCCTACAAGGGGCAGCTCTCGCCGCTGGTTCAGCAACTGATCGGCGGCTTGCGCGCGAGCATGGGCTATCTCGGCTGCTCCAGCGTGGAGCAGGTTCGGACCAAGGCGGAGTTTGTCGAAATCACCATGGCCGGTGTGCGTGAGTCGCATGTGCATGACGTGCAGATCGTGAAAGAAGCGCCCAACTACAGAATCGAGTGACCGGTGAACAGTGAGCAGTAGGTTTGAAACCCGCGTAGCGACCCCTGCCGCGACCGACGCAGACCGATCGGCTCTACCGCGCCACGAGAAAGTCCTCATCCTCGATTTCGGCGCGCAGTACACCCAATTGATCGCGCGTCGCGTTCGCGAAGCGCGCGTCTATTGCGAGATTCATCCCTACGATGTGGACGACGCTTTCGTCCGGGCCTTCAAGCCGCGCGGCATCATCTTGTCCGGCGGCCCCGCGTCGGTCTGGGAAGGGGGCACGCCGCGCGCGCCTCAAGCGGTGTTTGAAACCGGCGTGCCGGTCCTGGGGATCTGCTATGGCATGCAGACCATGGCGGCTCAGCTGGGTGGCAAGGTGGAGACCGGGCAGGTGAGGGAGTTCGGCTATGCCGAAGTGAGGGCGCGCGGCCATTCCGCGCTGTTCAAGGACATACAGGACCGCGTCAACCAGGAAGGCCACGGCCTGCTCGATGTCTGGATGAGCCACGGCGACAAAGTGACCGAGCCGCCGCCGGGGTTCGCGATCATCGCATCGAACGCAGCCACGCCGATTGCGGCGATGGCTGACGAGAAACGCGGGCTCTACGGCGTCCAGTTTCATCCCGAGGTGACCCATACCTTGCAGGGCAGGGCCATCCTCGAGCGCTTCGTGCGCGAGATCTGCGGCCTGGCAGGCGACTGGAACATGCCGGACTACGTCGAGGAGGCCGTCGGGCGGATCCGCTCCGAGGTGGGTTCCGAGGAAGTGGTGCTTGGGCTCTCTGGTGGTGTGGACTCATCAGTGGCGGCTGCGTTGATCCACCGTGCGATTGGAAAGCAGCTCACCTGTGTTTTTGTCGATCACGGGTTGCTTCGGCTGAACGAAGCCCAGCAGGTCATGAACACCTTTGCGGGCAATCTTGGCGCGAAAGTGATCCATGTCGACGCGCGCGAGCAGTTCATGAAGCACCTCGAGGGCGTCGTCGATCCCGAGGCGAAGCGCAAGATCATCGGCCGGGAATTCATCGAAGTGTTCCAGCGTGAGGCCGGAAAGCTGCCGCGGGTGAAATGGCTTGCGCAGGGGACGATCTACCCTGACGTGATCGAATCGGCGGGCGCGAAGACCAAGAAAGCGCACAGTATCAAGTCGCACCATAACGTGGGCGGCCTGCCGGATACGCTTCATCTGAAGCTGCTGGAGCCGCTGCGTGAGCTCTTCAAGGACGAAGTGCGCGAGCTGGGGCTCGCCCTGGGCCTGCCGCATGACATCGTGTTCCGCCACCCGTTCCCGGGACCGGGGCTCGGTGTGCGCATCCTGGGCGAGGTAAAGGCGGAATACGCCGATCTGCTGCGGCGAGCGGATGCCATATTCATCGAGGAGCTTCGCGAGTCGGGTTGGTACGAGAAGACCGCGCAGGCGTTTGCCGTGTTCCTGCCGGTCAAGTCTGTCGGCGTGATGGGCGATGGACGGACCTACGAATACGTGATTGCCCTGCGAGCGGTGCAGACGCAGGACTTCATGACGGCGCACTGGGCGGAGCTTCCGCACGTGCTGCTCTCGAAGGTGGCAAACCGCATTATCAACGAGGTGCGCGGCGTCAACCGGGTCGTGTATGACATCTCGAGCAAGCCCCCGGCGACGATCGAATGGGAGTGAAAAGCCGAGGATGAAGGCGGAAGGCGGAAGGCGGAAGTGTGGCGGGACCCGGGCGCGTGCGGCGCACGTCGCCTCGCAGCTCGCGTTTCATACTTCATCCCACATCCTTCATCCTTCTGCGCGCCGGTGACGGACGAGGATTTCATGGCCCAGGCCCTGCAACTGGCGCGCGAGGCAGAAGCGGCGGGAGAGGTGCCGGTGGGAGCGGTGGTGGTGAAGGACGGCGCGGTTGTAGGCCATGGCTACAATCGCCCGATCTCCAGCCGGGATCCGAGTGCGCATGCCGAGATGGTTGCGTTGCGCGACGCGGCGGCGCGGCTTGGTAATTACCGCCTTTCCGGGTGTGATTTGTACGTAACCCTGGAGCCGTGCGCCATGTGCGCGGGGGCGATCATGCACGCCCGCATCGCCCGACTCATTTTCGGGGCGCGAGATCCCAAAACGGGCGCGTGCGGCAGCATCATCGATCTCTTTGGCGAGACCCGTTTGAATCACCAGACGCGCGTCGTCGGGGACGTGTTGCCCGACGCTGCCCGCGACCTGCTGCAGGCGTTCTTTAGTGCCCGACGCAGCAGCCCGGCCGATGCCTAGAATTGACATTAATATTACGTCTCAGCAGCTTGATCTGATTAATGATAGTGGTGAATTGATCAAGTGCTACCAGGTCTCCACGGCAAAAAAAGGGGCGGGGGAGATAAACGGCAGCTACTGCACGCCACGCGGGCGGCATGTCATCAGGGCCAGGATTGGCGCGGGGCAGCCTGCGAACACCGTTTTCGTCGAGCGACGTCCCACAGGAGAAATATATACGCCGGAGCTGGCTGCGCGTTTCCCCGGGCGCGATTGGATCCTCACGCGCATTCTATGGCTCTCGGGTTGCGAACCCGGCTTCAATCGCTTGGGCAACGTCGATACGATGCGCCGCTACATTTACATTCACGGCAGTCCCAATTCAGTCGGGATGGGCACGCCAGGCTCAATTGGCTGCATTCGAATGCGCAACCAGGACATCATCGATTTGTTTGATCGCGTCAATATTGGAACGGAAGTAAAAATACATTTATAAACAAATGATAAAATAATTAAGTTAAAGTGTTATAGAGCTTTATATGTTGCGCACAAATTAGTTTTTGTTGCGCAATAGGTAGTACTCGCTGGTTTTCGCTCTCCAATGTGTAGTGGCCTTACGCTAACTCATTGTGCATTGCGCAAAAATCCGATAAATTGTGCAGCGCAACCACTTGGGTGGCATTCCTGAGAAAGGCGACGCATGAGGCTGCGAGACAAGGTCGCGATCATCACGGGCGCTGGCAGAGGCATCGGCCAGGCAACAGCCCTCAAATTCGGCCGGGAAGGCGCAAAAGTCGCTGCCTGCGACATCAACGCGGATCTGGCGCAGGAAGCCGCCGCCCTCGTGGCGGCGGAGGGTGGCGACGCCGCCGGCTTTCAGGTCGATGTCCGCGATAAGGCCAGCATTTCGCGCATGGTGGAGGCTGTCATGACGCGTTACGGACGCATCGACTGCCTGGTCAACAACGCGGGCATTGTCCAGGACAGTACGCTCAAGAACATGACCGACGAGCAGTTCGACTCGGTCATCGACATCAATCTGAAGGGCGTCTACAACTGCACCCGGGTCGTGGTGGATGTCATGCTCAAGCAGAACTCGGGCGTGATTCTCAACACCTCCTCGATCGTCGGCATCTACGGCAATTTTGGCCAGACCAACTACGCTGCGAGCAAATTCGGCGTTATCGGTATGATGAAGACCTGGGCGCGCGAGCTCGGTCGCAAGGGGATACGCGCTAACGCCGTTTGCCCGGGGTTCGTTTCCACGCCGATTCTCGGCAAGATCCCCGAAAAGGTGCTGCAAGCCCTCGAAGATCGGGTGCCGCTCGGGCGGTTGGCGCGCCCCGAGGAAATTGCCAACACCTTCGCCTTCCTCGCGTCGGATGAGGCAAGTTACATCAACGGCGCGGTCATCGAGGTAAGCGGCGGCCTGACCCTGTGACTGGGTGACCAAGTGACTAGGTGATTAGGTTTTTGAGAATCACGCGTCTAGTCGCCAGCAAAGCCCAGGATTAGACAGCCTGCTGGCGTAGTTACTCAGTCGCCTAGTAACTTGGTTATGGCCGTTGGTGTTCGACTGCGAGCACCCGTATCTTCAGTTTCCCAACCCATTCGATCATCGGCATCAGGTCGGCAAGTGTCTCGCCCTCGAGCAGCTTGATGTGCGTCGCGTCGGCGGTCGTCTGGCCGAAGGTCGGATCGACTGCGATCCAACGGTCGCCGAGGAAGCTCTCGGCCCAGCTGTGGTAGAGAAACCCGTTGAAGTCCTGCGAGTAGGCGAGGCCGCTCACCATCCGGGTCGGGATCCCTGCCGCGCGCGCAAGGGCTGTGTAGAGATAGGCGTTGCCCTGGCATTCCGCCTTGCGCTTTTCGAGCACGTCCAGTGCTGAAAAAACATCGACGGGCGCTTTCTCGACATTGGCATCCATCCAGCGCACGATGCGCGCGGCACGCGCCTCGGGCGAGCTTTCGCCAGCGACGATTTCCCGCGCCGTTCGCTTGATGGACGGATCGTAGCTCTGCACGGTGATCGAAGGGCTGAGATAACGCGGGTCCACGGCCGCCGGGTCTGCCCCGGGCGCAAGGCGCCGGATCTCGCACACGGTTTCTCCCGGTGCGCCCTTGCACTGCTGGGAGCGGTCCGACGGCGGCGGCTGTCGCATGCCGTTGAGCGCTACTTTCATGAATGAGACATCGCGGGGGCGGACAATGGCCGTATCCGGGCGCACGATGCTGAAGTCGATGAGGCTTTCCTGCTTGTTGAGCGCTGCCAGAGCGACGTAGCGCTTCGCTCTTCCGGGTTCTTCAAGCGCAGAGATCATGACGCCGTTCATGGCGAGCTCGAACACCGGTCGCCCCTGATGGTCGATCCACGTGGTTGCGCGATGCGGACCGAGGCCGCTTTCAACCCTGAACGCGCTGCCGTCGAAGAATTCGCTGTTCTCATAGGCGACAATGGCCTGCGTCACGTCGGCAAGGGACTGCGTCTCGCCGTTGTAGACCTGGTAGGCGAATTCGCGGCCGACGCTCATTCCCTTAACGACCGGGTAGAGCGCGATGACGCTGGACGGGTAGAGTGTTCCCTGGACAGGCAGGCGCTGCTCGGTCGGGCTGCCGCCGGTGGTGATCGTCGCGACCAGCTCATCGCCGCGGCGGCCGCCATCGACCATGAGGTTGCTGCCGTCGATACCGTAGTGGTAGCTGAAGCGGATCAGGGACAGATCGGCGCCGACGGTGTCGGCTGCCTTGAGCGTTACCTTTTTCTCGATCCCCATGAAACGCAGCACGAAGGACGCTTCCGAGCGGATCAGGTAATTTCCTGGGGTGTCGGCAACTGGCGCGACTGCGAGACGGGTGAAACCGATCTTCTCTCCATTGAAAACAATGCCGGTCCAGTACTCGGAAAACGGCAGCCGCGCGAGCTCGTGCTGGACCGGCGCGGCGGGTGGTGGTCCGGCATCACGGAAATAAGTGCTCGCGCAGCCCCCGAGCGCGAGGAGAAACACGGTCCACAGGGCACGCGCCAGACATTGCGCGCTGGCACGGATCATTGGAACAAAGCGCGGATCCCCGCGCGGTCCGGGCGGGCAAGCACGCCGTTCTCGGTGATCAAGGCGGTCACGAGGGCGGCTGGCGTGACGTCAAAAACCGGATTGCGCGCGGAGGCCTCGGCAGGGGCCCACCGCAGTTCGCGGTAGCCGATGACTTCGTCCGGGCCGCGCTCCTCGATCGGGATGTCCGCGCCCGAGGGCAGTCCGAGATCGATCGTCGAAAGCGGGCAGGCGACATAGAACGGGATCGCATGCCGTTGCGCGAGCACAGCAACGCTGTAGGTGCCGATCTTGTTCGCGACATCTCCGTTGCCGGCGACCCGGTCCGCGCCCACAATGACGGCATCGATCTCGCCGCGTTGCATGAGATGGCCTGCCGCATTGTCGGCAATCAGGGTGACGCGGATGCCGTCCTGCATCAGCTCCCACGCGGTGAGGCGGGCTCCCTGCAGGAAGGGCCGCGTCTCATCGGCCAGAACGTGGATGCTCTTTCCTGCGGCGATCGCGGAACGGATCACGCCGAGAGCCGTGCCGTGCCCCGCGGTAGCCAGTGCGCCAGCGTTGCAGTGGGTGAGCACGCGCATGCCGTCATCGAGCAGCGCCGCGCCATGTTGGCCCATCTGCCGGTTCAGGCGCACGTCTTCGTCGCGGATGGAGTGTGCCTCGCCGAGCAGCGCTTCGGCAATGCGCGCTGGGGGCGCGCCGCGGGTCTCTTCCCATTTGCGGCGCATGCGCTCGAGCGCCCAGAAGAGATTGACGGCGGTCGGGCGGCTTTCCGAAAGCATTTGGAAACCGTGCTCCAGGGTGGCGTCAAACGGCGCGTCGCCAGCGTCAGTAGCCAGGCGCCGGGCCTCAAGTCCCACACCATACGCCGCCGCGCAACCGATTGCTGGCGCGCCGCGCACCGTCATGTTCCGTATCGCGTCCGCCACCGCCTGCGCGCTGTCGCATGCGACGTAGCGAACCTCGGCGGGTAGCAGGCGCTGGTCGATCAGCTCCAGCCGCCCGTCTCGCCAGCGCAGGGTGTCAAAAGATGCCACC
>LJTT01000091.1 GCA_001303585.1 Betaproteobacteria bacterium SG8_41 | reverse complement strand
GGGACATGATCCCAGAAGACCAGGAGGTACATGACGAGCGCCGCCGCTGCGCCCCAACGCAATGGGCTCCTACCCCTTTTTTTCGCAGCTCGCGCGGCAATGCGCACCACAAGTATCGAGATGACAAGGTAAAGCGCAAATGCGCTAAGAATCCCCAATCCCATCATGTGCGCAACCTTTCCAGAGAATAGAAGAGGTCAGGTCTTGAATCTTGAATCACGTGACATCTCCCAGAAAAGAAGAGGTCAGGTCTTGAATCTTGCACAGAGAGAAGGGGTCAGGTCTTGAATCTTGAATCACGTGACATCTCCCAGAAAAGAAGAGGTCAGGTCTTGAATCTTGAATCACGTGACATCTCCTGTTTTATAACCTTGCTCACCGATGAGTAATGAAGCCCAAGATGATCAGCAATCGCCGCTTGCGAGTAGCCATGTTTCATTGCCGCGTCTACAATGGCGCGGTTACGTCGGTCACGTTCCGTAATCGCCGTCTTGCTGAAAATCCTCCCGAGCTTTGGCCGACCGAGAAAGCGCTGCTCGCGCCGCACTTCCCGTAGGTCATGACGATTACGCCCTAGCGTGGCAATGAAGGCCTCGTCACCCAGAATCACCTGGGCTTCCAATCTCTCCCAAGGGCTGGGCGCTTTCATCCCTTCAGCTACGAATGCTCGATAGTGCTCTTGTGCCAAAGCCCTGGATGTGCCGAACTGGCTGAGAATCCAATCGCAGGTTAAATATTGCGGCGCCGCGGACAGGCCCGCCGTCGCGCGATAGCTGCTCCATCGGTAGTCCTTCGGCCCGTGAACTACGCGTGCGCGCACAGGATTGAGCACGACGTAACGAGAGAGATCGAGCAAATAGCTGTCGCGGTCCACGATGATCGCCTTGAACCGCCCTTGGAAGACATGACCTACCCGACGATGGCGGCGATTGAAGCGCTGGGTATATACGCCGTTCAACTGGCGCATGCCGGCACTCAAGTTGGCCGCCCTAGTCTCGATCATCAGATGATAGTGGTTGTCCATTAGGCAGTAGGCGTGAAGCAGCCAACCAAATCGCGCGATGCATCGTTCCAGCACCGAAAGAAATGCATCTCGATCGGCGTCATCTTTGAAGATTTCCGCCCGTGCGTTGCCCCTTGCCGTTACGTGATAAACAGCACCAGGAAATTCGAGGCGAAGCGGCCTGACCATGCCCTAATCTTCCTTCACATTTCTTCTCAAATATCTCATCGATTCAAGGTCCAGACCGTTAAGTCACCTCCTTGGTTTGCCTTTCTACTAACGCGCGAGACACAACTACGGTAGACATACCGCTTCAAACAATTCGAGCTCCCGCCCCTTAGCCTGATCCGAGCATTTCTTACGTAAATTCATGATTCAAGACCTGACCCCTTTCTTTTGACGCGCCCAATGTGACGACGCTGTCCACCTGCAATCCCTTCGGAAGCCGATGAGAAATGAAGATTATCGTGACCCGGCTTCGGAACCGATTCACGGTGCGTGCAAACTGCTCGCTCGTAACCGGATCGAGGCTGCTCGTCGCTTCGTCGAAAATTAGGATTCTGGGTCGCTTGAGCAGCGCACGCGCGATTGATATGCGTTGCTTCTGTCCACCGGATAGCCCGGCGCCGTGCTCGCCAATCTGCGTTTGATAGCCGTCGGGCAACTGCTCGATAGTGTCGTGTATTTCAGCGAGTCTGCAGGATTGGACCACCTCTTCGAAGCTGGCGTGCGGATTGGCCAGCACCAAATTTTCATAGATGGTTCCGCTGAAGAGAACCGTCTCCTGCGGCACCACGCCGAAATATTGACGCAGCTCGTTCGCACTCAAGTACCGGATGTCCCGATCGTCGAGGATGATGCTGCCCTCCTCTGGCTGGTAGAAACCCTGCAGCAGTTTTGCAAGCGTGCTCTTACCGCAGCCCGATGGCCCCATCAACGCGACGCATTTTCCGGGCTCGATGGCAAGATTGAGGCCACGAAATAGGAAGGTCCGGTTGCTGTCATAACGGAAGCTAAGATCACGAATATGGATCTGTCCATCGCGCCTTGTCTCCCGCGCAGGCATGAGCCCGTACGGCTCGGCCGGCGCATTCATGACGTCGCCCAGGCGGCGGACGGCGATGTCGGCCTGCTGGAACTGCTGCCATAACCCCACCATATGAAGCATTGGCTGCGACAGCCGGTTGGCGAACATCTGGAATGCGACCAGCATGCCGACGGTGAAAGACTGGCTCGTCATCACCAGCCAGGCCCCGGTGCACAAGATGGCCAGCATCAGTAGCTGCTCCAGCAGGTTGGCGGCGACGTTGTAGGTGCTTGCGAGCTGCCGGGTCTTGAATCCCGCCTGGAGATAGCTCGCGAGATAATCTCCGAAGCGCTTGTTGAGCTGCGGTTCCATCTGCAGCGATTTCACCGTTTCCATCCCGGCTACATACTCGGTGAGAAATGCCTGGTTGCGCGCGCCAAGGAGAAACTGCTGGTTCAGGCGTCTGCGCAGAACGGGCGTAATTACCGCACTCAGACCCACCACCAAGAGCAGTATCGCCAATGTGATCATCGTGAGCGTGACACTGTAATAAAACATGATGGCCACGAAAATCAGCAAAAACGGTACATCGAGAATCAGCACTACTGCCGCTCCAGACAGAAACTCGCGAATGTTCTCGACGCCCTGGAGCCGCGCTACGAGCACTCCGGTTGGGCGCCGCTCGAAGTAACGCGGTGGAAGCCTGAATAGATGCTCGAAAACGTGCAGGCCGAGCACGGCATCGATGCGGTTGCCCGTATGGAGCATCAGGTATTGCCGCACCCAGCTCATTCCAGCGGTGAAAAGAATGAAAACGCACAGGGCAATGCCAATCACAGCTAACGTGCTCAGTGTCTGATGGACAATGACCTTGTCGATGACGATTTGTGTGAACACCGGCGTCGCGAGAGCCATCAACTGAATCGCGAGGGACGCAAGCAGCACGTCGCGCCAGACCGACCGATGCCGCAACAGTTCCGCCAGAAACCAACGGAAACCAAATCGTGCTTCGCTATCGGACGCTGCGTCAGGGTCCCGTAGCGAGGATGCAGGACGTGCCAGCAGGAGGACCTCCCCTCGGTAGCGCGTGCCGAATTCTTCAAGCGAACTGGAAATGGGCTCGCGCGCGCCCTCTTCTATGAACGAGATGCGTTGCGCATCGCAATTCAAGACGATGGCCAGCCCGCAAGTCGCCCCACTCCTTTCGGGTGGCGGATCCTCAAGGCGTGCCGACTGGACTAACGAGGAGATCGTTACGACGAACGGGACGGGCAGCCGCTGCAATTCTTTCAGCGGCACCGAGCGCAGCCCGCTCTTGAGCCCCGCCGCTTCCGTCGCGTGCCGCAGAGCAAACAGGCTGTAGGGTGGCGCAAACTCTTGCAGCGCCAGCGCCGGCGAAAACGGAATCCGATGCAGGTCGCAAAGAGCCTGCAGGCTCCACACAAACGCCCCGGCCGAAACCGATGCCTCTCGCATCAGAAACGCCCCCCTATGCAGCGAGACGGTGCTTTTGAGTGCGCTTTACCGCGCCTGCTTCGCTGCTATTTATTTTGAGCGACTCGGAGCCATTGTGCCTGAGAAAAAGTTATTCACAGGAGCTAATATCCTCGCATATTCAATAGACTACAGACGCAAAAATCTCTCAAAATGTTAGATTTTGCGACGGTTTGGCTTAGTAAGCTGTTTTAACTCCGTTTCTTCATCTCCAGCGACTGTAGTTTTGAGGCTGGTTTACGAAGAATGCGCGGCAATGCCGCTCGTGCTCCGTCCGCAACCATTCATCGAAAAGACGCCATAAACCGGTCGTATTTTTTTGCGTGCCCCGTCGTTTTGGATAACAATCGGCGCGCCGGTGGAATAAGACTCTCCGGAAAACATGCAGATGACGGCGCCCGAACACAGCACCGAGGTTTGCGAGCTCGCCTCGCTCGCGCTGATCCGTTTCACGGGGACGGATGCGCGCGTGTTCCTGCATAACCAGCTCACGTGCGACGTCGAAGCGCTGACACCGGAGACGAGCACTTACGGCAGCTATTGCACGCCCAAGGGCCGCATGCTGGCGACGTTCCTGCTGTTTCGCTCGGGCGATGACTATTTCATGCAGCTTACCGCCGCTCTGCGCGAGCTGATCCAGAAGCGGCTCTCCATGTTCATCCTGCGCTCGAAGGTGAAGGCGATGGATGCAACCGGCGAGTGGGTCGCGCTCGGGATCTCGGGGATCGGAGCCGCAGCCCTCGCCCGGCTCATTTCCGGCACGGCCCCGGCTGCCGTCCACGGCGTGACCCATGGCAAGGACGCGATCGTGATCCGCCTGCCGGGCGAGCGATACGAGCTCGTCGTCCCGGCCGACAAGGCGCAATCGGTGAAAGAGCTCCTGGCGCACCGCGCAGAAGTGACCGAGCCGCAGCACTGGGATTGGCTCGACATCCGGGCCGGCATTCCGATGATCACGCCGGCAACGCAGGAGGCGTTCGTGCCGCAGATGGCGAATCTCGATCTCATCGGCGGCGTGAGCTTTACCAAAGGCTGCTACCCCGGTCAGGAAATCGTCGCGCGCACGCACTACCGCGGCACGCTCAAGCAGCGCATGTACCGCGCAAGCGTGCCCGAGGGCGAGAACCCACAGCCCGGCGACAAGCTCTATGCGCCACAGACGGGGATCCAGTCCTGCGGGATGATCGTCAATGCCGCGCCCGCCCCCAATGGTCTTGTTGACGTCCTCGCGGTGATGCAGATTGCCGCTGCGGAAGGCGGCGATGTCCACCTCGGCGCCCCGGAAGGCCCGCAGCTCGAGCTGCAACCCCTGCCCTACAAGGTCGCTGCCGATTGAGCGGTCGCGACGGCCGCGGATTTGGATTGAACCGGTAAGAAAGAAAAGCCACGCCAGTGGCTTTAATTCGTTGCCTGAATTAATGCTTCAGGCAGAGTCCACTCATCGTCGTCATATCCGGGTTGTTCTTCCGGCTCGATCCGTTCATCACATTCCATTAATTTCATCTCCTCTCAACCCTGCCGCGGTATGACCCCAGCAGGATTTCTTTACCATTTTGTTATTGTCGATGAGCGCATCGCATCTGAGCTTCGAATCGACAGTCCAAAACGAACATCGCTTCTCCGGTACGAGCACTCGCAGTGGTCGCGCAGACCACACACCCCGCTTCGGCAGAGTTGATCGTCGCGCGTTACGAACGGGTAAAAAAAACCGCGCAGGTGGAAAACCCATGCGCGGCAATTACGTATATCCAACAGGAGGAGATTCGGATGCTGATTTCTTTATACGCCCATTCCGGGAAATGGTTTGTTACATACCGCACAACTGGCAAGACATCGTTTTTTTGGGCTTCTGATTACGCGGCCCGCCTGGAATCATCATCACGTGATCGCCCAAAACTGTCGCCAATTGGCAAACAAGATTACTTCGACGAATCAGTCGAGTGCCGATTATGCGCCGAAGTGTGTTGCTCTGCGGCGACACATTTGGCGTTCATCGTGTACAGCATAAATCAGGCAACAAACTGATTCTTTGAACTTTGTTCTATCTGGCACGGACGTTGCGCCCAATTCCACTGATGGGATGCTGATGCATTGGTTTTCCATCCCTGAAAAGATCCAACCTCCATTTTTTCTCCCTGATGCAATTTATGCGCTGCGTATTTACACATAGGTGGGTTTTGGGAACGGAAGTTAGCGATGAGCGTTGCGGAGTTCACGTCAGGTCTTTTCTTCCGTACAGAACGTGTGAGCGGTGCGGAACGATGCAGCGCGGTATTTTCAAGTCTTTCTGGAGCGATCTCGTCTGGGAGACAATGAGGGAGCGCACCTATATTAAATGGCAGCAACGCCGAATCGTGCGGCAACCCTCGTCCGGGCTTGACCGATTGGCCCATTCACTAGGACTTCGTCGCAGCAGAATGGGCGATGGGACAGCATCGCGTAAACGCTCCGAGTTGATCCCAGGCTAGCTGGCATCTACGTTACCGCGAACCACACACCCCGATTATCGGCGGGCTTAGGCAAACTCAATGAATCAGCTTGAAGAGGCGAAAATGACGGAACCACAAAAAAGGAAGGACCAGCGGGTCGATACCCCGCTGCTGGTGTTCCTCGAGAACGCCAGGGGCGTTACCCGCGACACGAGCGCCTCGGGCGCGTTCTTCTGGACAAGCGGCACATACACACCCGGGCAGCCAATCAGTTTTGCGATCGAGCTCAAGACGGCAGGTGGCAGGATGATGTGGAAATGCAAAGGAGCCGTCGTCCGCACCGAGCCTCGCGATCACATGGTCGGTGTCGCGGCGAGCATCACCGAATCGACGATGGAGCCCGCATAGTCGTTCTGCCAGACCTGTAAGCTGTAAAGGCAAATCGTTACAGAGCGGCCGGCTACCACAGCTCACCCCTTGCACAGACCCCGCTTCGGCGGGGTTTTTTTATTGGGGGGCTGCTCGGCCAATCTCCGCTTTCGGCCAACTGCTGCCGGTAGCGTCGCGCCGGCCGGCAACTGCCTGCGATGGCTGCAACGGCGCTGGGTAGAGACTGCAACCCCGTGGCTTCCCCCGAACTGGACGCAAAACCTGCTTTTCGCAGACCATCACGTCACCCCGTCTTGCTATCATCACGGTTCACACAAAGAGCAGGCACCCATGGCACTGAAACGCATGGCAGTCGAGTTCGGTATGGGCACCGACATACGCGGCGCGGATTACACGAAAGCGGCGGTACGCGCGCTGCGGGACGCGCTCTGGCACAACTCTCTCGGCGTCGCCAAAGCATTGGGGATGCCGACCGACTCGATGGTAGTGGACGTCCTGATCGGCGTTCCAAAACCGGAGCGTGTCGACAAGGCCGCGGTGCTTGCGGTGCTGCCACATGGGACGGGCACGGTCAAGGTGGTAGAAGGCGGACTCGAAATCGCCAACGACGAGGGCACGGACTCCACGGTCATCGCCAATGCCGCGGCGATGGTGCACCTTGATATTTGAACGATCGAGCCTATGCCGCTTAAACGCGTCATTCTGGAACTGGGTGCCGGCAACGACCTGCACGGTGGTGACTACACCAAGGCGGCGCTGCGCGCGGTGCAAGACGCCTTGCACCATTCATCCTTAAGCTTGATTCGCTCGCTCGAGCTCGATCCGAGGTCGGCGCAAGTGGAGGTTACGATCGGCGTGCAGCGGCCGGACAGGGTGAATGCCGCGGCGGTGAAAGCCAGCATGCCGCTTGGGCAGGTGACGGTGAACGTCGTCAAGGGTGGCCTGGACCTTCCGGCCGAACACGGCCACGATCTCGCGGTAATTGCGAGCGCCGCCATCGCGGTGCGCTTCGAGGCGCCATAGCTCCAGGTCCGCTTTTCGGTGCGTTTTCAACCAGGCACGCGTAACTATCGTAAAAGTGCCGCTCGATTTCGCGGATTGGCCTCGACATGCCGGCCTGACACTCGCCTATCACCCCGTTTTCCGACATCGCGCGACCTGCCGCACGGGAAACCTCATTGAATACGGGCTGAGCAAAAGAGCTTGCCGTGCTCTGGTGGTTGGAATATCTTGCCCAGTATAAATTTCCCATATCCGGGTCTGCTATACGGTAGCTGCCTACACGCACTAGGAGGACCTATGTTCCAGCATATCCTCATGCCGACGGACGGTTCCGAACACTCCGAGCAGGCGATCAAGCGTGGCATCGAATTGGCAAAGCTGTGCAACGCAAAAGTCACCGGCATCCATGTGGTCCCGGACTATCACATGATGCTCGCCAACGAGGGGGCCTTCGATGCAGGCACCCAGGAAAGGATTCAGGAGGAAGCGCAACAGAATGCCGCGCGCTTTCTCGAATTCGTCAAGACCAGCGCCGCCGCAGCGAATGTGCCTTGCGACACCGTGGTGGCGACGAACGCCCGTCCCTACGACGCGATCGTCAACACCGCCAATGAACGCGGCTGTGATTTGATCGTGATGACCGCGCGCTATAGAAAGAAGCTCGTCAAGCTCATCATGGGCGACGAGGCAACGCGCGTGCTGCACCGGGCGTCAATCCCGGTGCTGACATTCCGCGGGATCATGAGTTCTAACCACCCCGATCGAGATAAAGCCGTGCCTCGAGCCACAGCCAAGGCTTGAGAAAAAATCATTATCCTGTAACCGCAGCCGAAAGCGGTCAGCTGCCAATAGCGACGATTGATCAAAAAAGGGTCGCCATCTCCTTTACCGTTGACACGCCAGGCGCCCAACGCCGCGTCATCGAGGTCCTCCAAAGATACTCCAAAGCTCAAATTTACTGGCACTTGGCGCATAATGGCCGCCTGACAACGAGGGCGCATGCAAACCAGGACAGATGAGATAGCTGACCACATCTACCGCCTCTCGACCTGCGTTGCCGAGGCGGCACCCGGCGGATTCACGTTTAATCAGTTTCTCGTAGATGCGGACGAGCCTCTCCTTTTTCACACCGGACCGCGACGTATGTTTCCGCTCGTTTCGCAGGCGGTGGCTCGCATCGTTCCGTTGGCGCGGCTGCGGTGGATTGCCTTCGGTCACGTGGAGTCCGATGAGTGCGGATCGATGAATGATTTCCTCGCTGCCGCACCACATGCCCAGGTGGCACATGGCACCATCGGATGCATGGTTTCACTGGACGACCTGTGCGATAGACCTCCACGCAAGCTGGCAGACGGAGAGGTTATCGATCTCGGCGGCAAGCGCATTCGCCACATTGATACGCCACACGTCCCGCACAACTGGGAGGCGCGCGTACTTTTCGAGGAAACAACCAGGACGCTTTTTTGCGGGGACCTCTTCACTCATGCGGGCGATGGACCGCCCCTAACCGACGGAGACATCGTCGGACCTGCACTCGCTGCGGAAGAGCTTTTCCACGCTACTGCAGTGGCACCCGTTGTTGGCCAGACGTTACGCCGTCTCGCCAAGCTGGAGCCGCAGGTGCTCGCCCTGATGCATGGATCATCGACAAGGACACGATGCGGCGAATCTCTCTTGCGCCTTGCCGATGCATACGACTTGATCATCGGGAAAACTGAAGGCAAAGTGAGCGCGTAGCGGTCTTTTGCCGCCCCGCATGAGAGCAAACAGGGACCCCGCTTCGGCAAGGTTGTTTTTGCCGTTCGTCAGCGTCCGCCTTGGGTTGCGGATAGTGCGGCAGGAACCGCGGCGCTGCGCGGTCCGTGCAAGATTCTTCTACTGGGGCGCGTATTCCGGGTAGACCGGCAATCCGTCGCCAGCGCATGACCAGCTCGCGCTCGACCCGGAGAAGATGCGCGCCTGCGGCTTGAGCGGGGGCTCGTTGTCCAGCGACCCGGAAGGGATCATGACGATGTCGGTGTCATTTGCCTGGCGCGGCAAGCGGCTGCCGCAGGTTGCGCAGAAACTGTTGGTAAAGCGCTTGGCCTCGGGCACCTTGAACGCTCGGATCTGCTCCTCACCACTGATCCACTTGAGCATCGCCGGTTGGAGGAAAAGGTTTGAGGCGTGCCCAGTACCTGTCGCCTTGCGACAGCGGGAGCAATGGCAGTGGTAGAACCGCTTCGTTTCGCCGGTGACTTCATATTTCACGGCCCCACACAGGCAACTGCCCTTGAGGGTGGTCTGGGTCATGGCACTCTCC
>LJTT01000027.1 GCA_001303585.1 Betaproteobacteria bacterium SG8_41 | reverse complement strand
AAGTCAGAAGTCAGAAGTCAGAAGTCAGAAGTCAGAATGCCAAAAGCCGGGAAGTCGAAAGGCGTTGGCCTTCCTCATTCATCCCGCTGGCTTCTGACTTACTTTTGTTGCTCGGCAGCCTGCCGCTCGCGCTCGGCAGTAATCCGCGCCTGTTCCTCGAGCCACCTCTTCTTCATGAGTCGCGGGAAGTAGAAATCCACCGCCGCGAAGCCGAAGAAAAAGCACACCAGGAGCAAGGTCGTGCCTTGTGGCAGGAAATTTCTGCCGTGAATCAGGATATACCCCCCGAGCACCGCATTAAAAATGCCGGCCAGGTAGAACAACATCATCCGCTTCTTCAACCGCGGGTCCATTGCTCCCGTGTCCATTGGGTTCATTTCAATCCCCCGTTGCTTGGTCGTCTTGCCCTGCACTCACGCGCGCGAGCGGCACTGCGCGCTCAAGCCGGCTCCTGACGCGCGAATACAGCAGGTACTGAAACGGTGCGGCGACGAAGACGAGCACGGCAGCGATCAACTGGGCGGGAGTCAACTCGAGCCCGGGCACGCGCACCGCCGGCAGCACCCGATCGCCCCACAGAAAAGCCGCCGCCCCGATGGCAACATCCGCCGCGGCGCCGAACAGAAGAATTCGGGACTGCCTGCCCAGCTTCTGCTGATCTCCGATCGCCGTTGCGCTCATGACACAGCCTTCACTTCCGCCTCCCGCAAACGTGCCGCGAGCTTGTCGAGCACGCCGTTCACGAAACGATAACCGTCCGTGCCGCCGTAGGTCTTCGCCAGCTCGACCGCCTCGTTCACGACCACCCGGAACGGCACTTCCGGGTGGTGAGCGAGCTCGTAGCCGGCAAGCAGCAGAATGCTGCGCTCGACCGGGCTCAACCGCGCGAGCTCGCGGTCGAGAAGGGGTGCAATCTCGCGCTCCAACTCCTCCGCTGCGGCCACGGCGCCCTCCAGGAGATCGCGGAAATACGCCGCATCGATCTTGTCAAAGCCCCGCGCCTCAGCAAGCTGCCGCGCAATGACGGCGGGGTCCGTCCGCGTGAGCTGCCACTGGTAGAGGCCCTGCATCGCAAATTCGCGCGCTCGGCGGCGGTCAGTCTTCATCCAGCCTCTTCAGCAGGTTCGCCATCTCGATTGCGGCCAGGGCACACTCGGTCCCCTTCTGCGACATGCGCGCAAGCGCCTGGTCCTCGTCCTCCGTCGTAAGAATGCCGTTGGCAATCGGCACGCCGGTGTCGAGCGTGACCGCGGTGATGCCGCTCGCCGATTCGTTGGCCACCACCTCGAAATGATAGGTATCCCCGCGGATGACGGCGCCAAGCACGACCAATGAATCGAACCAGCCCGAACCGGCCATTTTCTGCAGTGCGATCGGCGCCTCCAGGGCGCCCGGCACGCTCACGATGAGGATATCGGACGTGCTCACGCCCTGCCTGGTCAGCGCCGCCGTGCAGCTCGACAGCAGTCCCTCGCCGATTTCCTGGTTGAAACGGCTCATGACGATGCCGATCCGCAGACCGGTGCCGTCGAGATCCGGCTCGAATTCCTCGATATTGTCGTAGCGTGCCATAGGGTCCGTGAAACGTGAATCGTTAAACGTTAAACGTAAAGTCGGGTCGCTGTCGATTCATAAACCGATTTCCTGGTTCCGATTCACGTTTTACGTTTCACGATTTACGACTCCTTGGGGTGGAGATAGCCAGTCACCTCGAGATCGAAACCCGCCATGCTCGGCATGGGCCGCGGCACGCCCATGATCCGCATGCGCCTCACCCCGATGTCCCGCAGGATCTGCGCGCCAATACCGTAGTTTCGCAAAACCGCGCCGCCCGCCGGCACGCCGCCTTCATGCGCCCGTGCCCGCTCCAGCAGATCGGCCGCCGTCTCCGAACGGTGCAGGAGCACGATCACACCGCACTCCGCGCGAGCGATCGCCGCGAGCGCGTCGTTGAAGTTCCAGGAATGACTGTGGCTGGCCACGTCGAGCAGGTCGATCACCGAGAGCGGCTCGTGCACGCGCACAAGAACCTCGCGATGCGGCTCGGGTCGCCCCTTGACGATCGCGAGGTGCGTCGCGTTGCCGATGCGGTCGCTGTAGACGAGGAGCCGGAGCTTCCCGTGCGTCGTCTCGATGTCGCGCTCGGCGACCCGTTTGACCAGCGACTCCGTGCTGCTGCGATAGTGGATGAGGTCGACGATCGTGCCGATCTTGAGGTGGTGCAGCGCCGCGAACTCGATCAGGTCGGGCAGCCGCGCCATCTCGCCGTCCTCCTTCAGGATCTCGCAGATGACCGCTGCCGGCATAAGCCCCGCGAGCCGCGCGAGATCGCAGCCCGCCTCCGTGTGCCCGGCGCGGACGAGCACGCCGCCGTCCTGCGCCATGAGCGGAAAGATGTGCCCGGGCTGCACCAGATCGGCGGGGCCGGCGTCGGGACGGATCGCGACCTGTACCGTCCGCGCGCGGTCGGCTGCGGAAATGCCTGTTGTCACGCCCTCGGCGGCCTCGATGGAAACCGTGAAGGCGGTGCCATGGGCGGCGCGGTTGACGGCGGCCATTGGCGGCAGGTTGAGGCTCCGGCACCGCTCCTGGGTCAGCGTCAGGCAGATCAGGCCCCGAGCATGGCGAGCCATGAAGTTGATCACCTCCGGCGTCACGAACTCGGCTGCGATGAGCAGGTCACCCTCGTTCTCGCGCTCTTCCTCGTCGACGAGCACGACCATCCTGCCCGCGCGCAGCTCGGCAATGACGTCGGTGATAGGGCTAATCAGCGTTTCCTGCCTGGAAGTCATCTCAACAATCCGTAAATAGGTAATAGGAAATAGGGAATAGCGGCCCTCAAGGCCAGCGCTACGTGAATTTTTCGTCCACTATTCACCATTCACTGTTCACCGAAGTTCATGCAGCCGCTCGACATAACGCGCCAGCATGTCGACTTCGAGGTTGACCCCATCGCCAGTCCGCGCAGCCCCAAGATTAGTGGCTGAGAGGGTGTGAGGTATGAGGTTTACCGTGAACTCGGAACCGCTTACCTCGTTTATCGTCAGGCTGACTCCGTTGACTGCTACCGATCCCTTCCTGGCAAGATATTTCGCCAGGTCGGGCGGCCCCGAGACCGCCAACAGCCGGTTATCGCCCACCGGCTCGAAACGGGATACGCGGCCGACGCCGTCGACGTGACCGGTCACGAGGTGCCCGCCGAGCCTGTCCGCAAGCCGCAGGGCCTTTTCCAGGTTGACCCGGTCGCCGACGGCGAAGCCCGCTGTGCACGCGAGCGTCTCGCGCGAGACGTCGGCCTCGAATGTTCCCGCATCGAGGCCCACGACCGTAAGGCACACGCCATTCACGGCGATGCTGTCGCCCAATACGACGTCGGAAAGATCCAGATCGCCGCTGGCCACCCGCACCCGCAGCCCGGCACCGCCGGGCGTCGCTTCCGCCACCGAACCGACCGCACCCACAATACCCGTGAACATTATACGAACCTTGCCACAATCCGAATATCCGCGCCGATCATGCGCACGTCCCGGATGTCGAGGCTGCGGCGCCCCGCCAGGTCATGCAGCTCCGGCAAGTCGAACATTCCGCGAGCCGCGTCCCCGAGGAGGCTCGGCGCGAAATACGCCACCAGCTCATCAACGAGGCCCGCGGCAACCAGCGATCCGTTGAGCTTGTGACCCGCCTCGACGTGCACCTCATTGATCTCCCGGCGGGCCAGTTCCCGCAAAAGCTCGGCCAACTCGACCTTACCGGCACCATTGGGTATCACGACCACTTCGGCCCCCACTGCGCCCAGCGCGGAGATCGCCTTGCGATCCTCGCGCGCCCCTGCGATCAGCGCGCCGCCGCCTTCCAGCACTCGCGCTGCCGTCGGAAGCTCGAGCCGGCTGTCCACAACCACGCGCAGGGGCTGGCGGCTCGTCGCCACCTCCCTGACGGTAAGCCGCGGATCGTCATCGCGAACGGTGCCGATTCCCGTCAGCACCGCGCACGCGCGTGCACGCCAATGATGAGCATCGCGGCGTGCGGCCTCGCCGGTAATCCACTGGCTGCGCCCATTGTTGAGAGCGGTCTTGCCATCGAGACTCGCCGCGAGCTTCAACCGCACCCATGGCCTGCCGCGCGTCATACGGCTTACAAACCCTATGTTGAGCTCGCGCGCCTCCGCTTCAAGCAACCCGGCGCCCACAGTAATCCCGGCCTCGTGCAACCGCTCGAGCCCGCGTCCGCTGACCAGCGGGTTCGGGTCCTGCAAGGCGGCTACCACCCGCGCAACGCCGGCCCCGATCAGCGCCTCCGTGCACGGACCGGTGCGCCCCTCGTGCACGCAAGGCTCGAGCGTAACGTAGGCCGATGCCCCCCGCGCCTGCGGGCCCGCCGCCTCCAGCGCGCATATCTCCGCATGCGGTCTGCCGGCCCGCTCGTGCCAGCCCTCGCCGACAATCGCGTGATCGCGCACGATTACGCAGCCGACGCGGGGGTTGGGCGCGGTCGTATACAAGCCGCGGTGCGCGAGCTGTAGCGCGCGCGCCATGTGGCGATGATCGTCAGCCGAAAACACTTTGACTAGGTGACTAAGTGACTAGGTAAAACGCCTTTGCATCTCGTTTGCGTGGTTACTTGGTGACGCGCCGACTTAGTTACTTAGTCACCCAAGCACCTAGTCACTCACGTTCGCGCTTACGCGCAGGCGGCGTCTGCACTTCCTTGATCACATCGCGGAAATCATCGACGCCCTCGAAGCTGCGATAGACCGAGGCGAACCGGATATAGGCGACCTCGTCGAGCTTGTGCAGCTCGCGCATCACCATTTCGCCGATGCGGCGCGAGTCGATTTCGCGCACCCCAAGAGCCAGCACTTCCTGGGTGATCGTAGCAACGGCCTCGTCCACGAGCTGGGTCGGCACTGGCCGCTTGTGCAGTGCCCGCATAAATCCGGTGCGCAGCTTCTGCAAGTCGAATTCGGCGCGGCTGCCGTCCTGCTTGACCACCTGCGGCATGCGCAACTCCACGGTTTCATAAGTCGTGAAGCGCTTTTTGCAGGCGACGCACTTGCGGCGCCGGCGAATGCTGTCCCCGTCGTTCAAGTTTCAAGTTTCAAGTTTCAAGTTTCAAGTTTCAAGTTTCAAGTTTCAAGTTTCAAGTTTCAAGTTTCAAGTTTCAAGTTTCAAGTTTGGACGGCTGTCGAATGTGAAGTTCCCTGCGTTGAACATTGAACGTGGAACGTTGAACCGGCGTCAGCCGTAGACGGGAAACTTGGCGCACAGCTTCTTCACCTCGCCGGCCGTGCGCTTGAGAACCTTGTCGTCAGCCGGAGCCTCGAGCACGTCCGCAATGAGGTTGGCCAGCAGCTCGGCCTCGATTTCCTTGAAGCCGCGCGTGGTCATGGCCGGGGAACCGATGCGCACGCCGCTGGTGATCATCGGCTTCTGCGGATCGTTTGGCACGGCGTTGCGATTGACGGTGATACCAACCTGGCCAAGAACGTTTTGCGCGTCGCGCCCGGTAATCCCCTTGTCGCACAGGTTGATCAGGAACATGTGGCACTCGGTGCGGCCGGACACAATCCGGAATCCCCGCTCATGCAGCGCCTTGGCCATCACCCGGGCGTTGTCCAGCACCTGTTCCTGGTAGGCCTTGAACCCCTTCGTCATTGCCTCCTTGAACGCGACCGCCTTGGCGGCGATCACATGCATGAGAGGACCGCCCTGGGTACCGGGGAACACTGCAGAGTTGAGCACCTTCTCATGCTCGGCACTCGCCAGTATCAGACCTCCGCGCGGCCCCCGCAGCGTCTTGTGCGTTGTGCTCGTCACGAAATCGGCGATCCCGACCGGACTCGGGTAAAGCCCGGCAGCGATCAGTCCGGCGTAATGCGCGATATCCGCCAGCAGGAGCGCGCCCGTTTTGTCAGCGATGGCCTTGAACCGTTTCCAGTCGATCACGAGTGAGTAGGCCGAGGCGCCCGCCACGATCAGCTTGGGCTTCTTGACATGAGCGAGCTCCTCGACCTCGGCGTAATCAATCGCCTCGGTCTCCGGATTCAGCCCGTAGGTGACGGCATCGTAGTAGCGACCGCTCAGACTCACCGGTGCGCCGTGGGTAAGGTGGCCGCCGGCATCGAGCGCCATGCCCAGAATCACATCGCCCGGATGAAGCGCGGCGAAGTACACCGCGGCGTTTGCCTGAGCACCCGAATGCGGTTGCACGTTAGCGTAGCCGGCGCGGAACAGCTTCTTTGCGCGGTCGATCGCCAGCTGCTCGGCAAGATCGACAAATTCGCAACCGCCGTAGTAGCGTTTGCCGGGATAACCTTCCGCGTACTTGTTGGTAAGCACGCTGCCCTGCGCCAGCATCACGCGGGGGCTCACGTAGTTCTCGGACGCAATGAGCTCGATATGGTCTTCCTGCCGCTGGCGTTCCAGCCCGATCGCGCGCGCGAGCTCGGTGTCGATGCTTTCGATGGTGTCTTTTGCTGAATACATGCGCCAAGTGTCCTGCTGTCTAAACCGTTGATTTTAGCACTGAAGAACCGCGACCGGGGCACGCGCGTTCAGCGCCCGGCGCTGGCCGCCTTGGCCCGCTCGACCGGTTCCGGCAAAATCCTCGGCTTCCTCCCCGGCCGTTGATGATCATGCGTTTTCTGCTCGCCTGCTCGCGCTGGATCGATGCGCTAAACGAGCGCGCGGGCCGCTACGCCGCGTGGCTGGTGCTTGCCTGCATCCTGATTAGTGCCGCCAATGCAGTCGCGCGTTACGGCTTCAACTTCAGCTCAAACGCGTTCCTCGAAATCCAGTGGTACCTCTATTCAATTGTGTTTCTCTGCGCAGCCGGCTACACGCTCAAGCACAACGCCCACGTGCGGATCGACATCGTCTCGGCGCGCCTTTCGAGCCGGGCGCGGGCGTGGATCGATCTTCTCGGCGGGCTGTTTATGCTGTTGCCGGCAGCGGCGATCATGCTCTGGTTTGGCTGGAGCGCATTCCTCGAGTCCTATCGTATCGACGAGGTTTCCGCCGACGCGGGCGGCCTCCTGCGCTGGCCGATCAAGTTCGTCATCCCGCTCGCCTTCCTGCTGCTCATGCTGCAGGGCGTGTCCGAGAGCATCAAGCGCATCGCCTTTCTGCGCGGGCTCGCTCCCGCAGAACAAGCGCGGCGTGATCCGGAGCACGAGCTGTGAGCAGAATGTTTTTTGCCGCAGATGAACGCAGATAAACGCGGATCAACCCTGGCAATCGCGATTGGCTGAACCTCAACACACAGGTTGTGCGGTGTTTCCATTCACGATTCACAATTCACGATTCACGGGGGTCAGACAGTGGCATTCGAGCTGATGGCCCCTCTGATGTTTGCGTGCCTGGCCCTGCTCCTGTTGCTCGGCTACCCGGTTGCTTTCGCGCTCGCGGCCAATGGCCTGCTCTTCGCCTTCATAGGCTTCGAACTCGGGCTGCTGCAACCGGAACTGCTCCAGGCCCTGCCGCAACGGCTGTTCGGCATCATGCAGAACCAGTTGCTGCTCGCCATCCCTTTCTTCACGTTCATGGGACTGATCCTGGAGCGAAGCGGTATGGCCGAGGACCTTCTCGATACCGTCGGCCAGCTCTTCGGGCCGGTGCGAGGCGGTGTCGCCTACGCCGTGATCTTTGTCGGAGCCCTGCTCGCAGCGGCGACCGGCGTGATCGCTGCGTCCGTTATCGCCATGGGTCTTATTTCGCTGCCGGTCATGCTGCGCTACGGCTATTCGCGCCGCCTATCAACGGGCGTAATCTGCGCTTCGGGAACGCTCGCCCAGATCATCCCGCCGTCGATCGTTCTTATCGTGCTCGCCGACGTGCTCGGCGCCTCGGTGGGCGACATGTATCTCGGCGCGCTCGGGCCGGCGGCCGTTCTAATCGGCCTGCTTGCGATATACGTCGCGCTGGCGTCCTGGCTCAACCCCGCGGCAGCGCCCGCCTTGCCGCCCGCTGCCCGCACCCTCGCGGGCTGGCCGCTCTACCGGCACGCCCTGTTCGTATTGGTGCCGCCGATCGTGTTGATTTTTCTCGTGCTAGGCTCGATCTTCATGGGCATTGCAACGCCTACCGAAGGCGGTGCGATGGGCGCGGTCGGCGCGATGGCGCTGGCGGCAGCGAAGCGCCGGCTCAATGCTCGCCTGCTGCGCGAAGCACTGGACTCCACCACGCGCCTCGCGAGCTTCGTCATGTTCATCCTGATCGGATCGACGGTCTTCGCGCTGGTCTTTCGCGCCGTCGACGGCGACTTGTGGGTAGAGCGTCTGTTCATGATGGTGCCCGGCGGGGTGTGGGGATTCATTATCACGGTCAATGTTCTGGTCTTCGTCCTTGGTTTTTTCCTCGATTTCTTTGAGATCGCCTTCATTCTGCTGCCATTGCTCGGCCCGGTCGCGGCAAAGCTCGGGCTTGACCCGGTTTGGTTCGCGATCATGATCGGCCTCAACCTGCAGACCTCGTTTCTGACGCCCCCGTTCGGGTTCTCGCTGTTCTATCTGCGCAGCGTTGCGCCGGCCGGGATCAAGACCAGCGAAATCTACCGCGGCATCGTTCCCTTTGTCTGCGTGCAATTGATCGCTCTCGGGATCGTGATTGCCTACCCGCGACTGGTGACTCACGTCACCGAGCGTGCCGGGCCGGATCCGTCGAACATCGAGATCCGGATTCCGTCGGTCGAGCCGGACGCCCGAAAGGAACCGAAGCAGGCACGCCCGGCTGACGGTCAGATGAGCGAGGAAGACAAGGCTAACGCGGAGATCGAGCGCATGCTTCGGGAAAATCGATGACGCGCGACCGGTGACCAGTGTTGAGGGATACTCGCCCGAACTCCGATTCACGTTTGACCAACATTGATCGGCGTGTATCTGCGTTCATCCACGGCAAAAAAACTATTTCTTAGCGGGGCGGCGAGTCGCTGACTGGAAAACAAAATTGTCATAGGCCGATTCCGCGACCCGGAACCAGAGGAATTGATCAGCGCGGAAACGGCTCCAGCCTTCAAAGATGCGCTTGAAATGCGCGCTCTTCGCGGAAAGTTCCGCATAGAGCTCATTCGCCGCGTCGAGGCAGGCTTCGAGCACTGGTCGCGGAAACACGCGCAACTGCGCGCCACCTCCGACCACCCGTCGCAATGCCGCAGGGTTGCCAGCATCGTAGCGCGCGAGCATGTGCACATTGGATTCGGCACACGCGGCCTCGAACACGCCCCGGTACGCCTCCGGCAGCTCCGCCCACTTCTTGAGGTTCACGATGAGGGAGAGCTGCGGGCCACCTTCCCACCAACCGGGGTAGTAGTAATACCGGGCAACCTTGTGAAAGCCCAGCTTCTCGTCGTCGTATGGCCCCACCCACTCGACTGCGTCGATCGTGCCGCGTTCGAGTGCCTGGTAGATTTCACCGCCCGCGATCTGCTGCGGCACGACGCCAAGCCTGGCAAGCACCTGCCCGCCCAGGCCGCCGATGCGCATCTTCAAACCCTTGAGATCCTCGACGCTCTGGATCTCCTTGCGGTACCAACCCCCCATCTGCGCGCCCGTGTTGCCCCCGGGGAATTGAATGCAACCATACTCGGCAAAAAGATCGGCCATCGCGCGCATCCCGCCCCCGTAATACATCCAGGCGTTCTGCTGCCGCGCGTTCAGGCCGAACGGGAGCGCTGTAGCGAACGCAAAGGCGGGATCCTTGCCGATGTAGTAATAGGGCGCTGTGTGCCCGCATTCCACCGTACCATTCTGTACGGCATCGAGAACTTGCAGGCCCGGAACGATCTCTCCGCCCGCAAAGAGCCGGATCTGGAACTTGCCGGCGGTCGCCTGCGCAACGCGTTTGACGAGCAGCTCCGCGGCCCCGTAAAGCGTATCGAGGCTCTTGGGAAAGCTAGACGCCAGGCGCCAATGAATCTGCGGCTGGGACTGTGCAATGGCCGGCGCAGCGACCGCGCCCGCAGCGGCGCCCGCCGCTGCCCGCGTCAGAAATACGCGTCGCTTCATAACGTCCTCCGTTCCTTCGGAGTTCAAGGTTCAAGGTTCAAGGTTCAAGGTTCAAGGTTCAAGGTTCAAGGTTCAAGGTTCAAGGTTCAAGGTTCAAGGTTCAAGCAAGATTGCACGGCAGCGGTTTGCGAAGTTCCTCACTTTTAACTTTGAACATGGAACATTGAACTTTGAACGCTGAACGGCTTTGAACTTTGAACCCGGAACATTGAACACGGAACTCGGAACGCGGAATGTCGCTTGGCGACCTAGTCGCCCGCGACTGTCATACGCTCGATGAGAATCGAGCCGCACTGGCGCGCGCCGCGCCGCACGATGTCGTTGCCCACTGCAACGATCGCGCGGTACATGTCCTTCAGATTTCCCGCGATCGTGATTTCCTGAACTGGATAAGCCACCGCGCCGTTCTCTACCCAAAAGCCGGCAGCGCCACGCGAGTAGTCGCCGGTCACCGAGTTCACGCCTTGACCCATCAACTCGGTCACGAGCAGCCCGGTCCCCATGGCCTTCAGCAGTCCTGCAAAATCGGCGCCCGTGTCGCGCAGGATCAGATTGTGAGTCCCGCCGGCGTTGCCGGTGGTTTTCAGCGCGAGCTTGCGACCGGAGTAACTGCTCAGGAAATACCCCTGCACGATGCCGCTGCTCACGACGTCGCGGCTCCGGGTCGCCACGCCCTCCTCGTCGAACGGGGCGCTCGCCAACCCCTTCGGCACGTGCGGCTGCTCAGCGATGTTAACGTTGGCGGAGAAGACGGGCTTGCCGGCACTGTCGAGAAGAAAGGACGATTTCCGGTAAAGATTGCCGCCCGAGACCGCCGCGGCAAAATGGCCGATGAGGCTCGATGCCAGCGGCGCCTCAAAGAGCACCGGCGCCTGCCGTGTGGTGATCTTGCGCGCGCCGAGCCGCCCCGCCGCCCGCTCTCCCGCCCGGCGCCCCACGCTTTCGACTGTTGGCAACTCCACGCCGTCGCGGGCGGTCTCGTACCATTCGTCGCGCTGCATGTCGTCGTTTTTTCCGGCAACGAGAGCGCACCAGACCCCGTGGCGCGAGCTCGGGTAGCCCGCGAGGAATCCCAGTGAATTGCCATAGATAAAATGGGATTCCTGCGTCGAGACGGTGGCGCCCTCCGAATTGGTCAGTCGCGAATCGGCGGCGAATCCGGCCTGCTCGCACGCCTTGGCAAGCTCGATTGCGCGCTCCACCGAGAGTCCCCACGGATGCCAGAGATCGAGATCCGGAATCGATCGCGCAAGCATATCCTCGTCTGCGAGCCCGGCGCACTCGTCCGTCGCGGTAAAGCGGGCGATCGAGAGCGCCGCATCCACGGTGTCGCGGACGGCCTGCGCCGAGAAATCCGTCGTGCTGGCGTGCCCGCGCTGCTTGCCCAGGTAGACCGTGACACCAATGCCCTTGTCGCGGTTGTATTCGATCGTCTCGACTTCGGCCTGCCGCACGGTGACGGTTTGCCCGAAACCATCGCTGACTTCCGTCTCCGCGGCACTCGCGCCACGCTTCATGGCGTGTTCAAGCACGTCGCGGGCGATCTGCCGCAGCTTATCGTCGCCGTGGGCAAAGTGGGATTCGGACATTTCGACGCGGTCAGTGGTGAAAAAATTCATCGGCCAGCAGCCTACGGCGCGCAGGAATCGCGTGCAGGCAGCCGCCGACCACCGGAAAAGCGCTTATCATATCAGCCCGCCCGGCCCGAATTCACGCCTTTTCATGACCGAAGAGACCCCGAGCAAGACCCGCCGCAAGAGGGAGATGCTCGCGCTGCAGGAACTTGGCGTCGAGCTCGTGGAGCTGCCCGATGAGCAGCTCGCCGCCCTGGACCTCCCGGACGCCCTGCGCGACGCGGTCGCGCAGGCACGGAGCATTACCCGGTTTGAGGCAAGGCGCCGCCAGCTCCAGTACATCGGCAAACTGATGCGCGGCGTGAATCCCGAGCCGATCCGCGCAATGCTAGACGAGCGGCGCGCGCGCGCGCACCGGCAAACCGCCTCGCTCCAGCGCGTCGAGGCCTGGCGCAAGCGCCTGCTCGACGACCGGGACGGTCTCGCAAGGCTGCTCGCCGAGCGGCCCGACGCGAACATGTCCCGGCTGCGCGCGCTCATCGAGGCTGCGCGCAAGGAGCGCGCCGAAAACAGCCCCCCTCGCAGCTCCCGGGAACTTTTCAGGGCGCTTCGTTCCTTGCTTGAAAAGGGTGATGATTGATGGTGATGATTGATGGTGATGATTGATGGTGATGATTGATGGTGATGATTGATGGTGATGATTGATGGTGATAGGAGCCCAGCGGCACCGGCTGCCTCTGCTCATCACCAGAACTTATCACCAGCACTCATCACCATTTCTAATCACTATTTCTCATCACCAATGTTCATCACTTCGTTAGCGCATCGCTGATATACTTTCTTTCCCATGTCCGCAGCCAATGAAGAACTCGTGATCGGGCTGGTTTCGATCAGCGACCGCGCCTCGCAGGGCGTCTACAAGGACGAAGGCCTGCCGGCGCTCGAGGACTGGTTCGGTAAAGCGATCACGTCACCACGATGGAAGACGATGAAGCGGCTGATTCCTGACGAGCGGCCAGCAATCGAGGCGGCGCTGAAGGAGCTTGTTGACCGCGAGGGTTGCCATCTCGTTCTCACGACCGGCGGCACGGGGCCGGCTCCGCGCGATGTGACCCCGGAAGCGACGCTTGCTGTCGCCGACAAGGTCATGCCGGGTTTCGGCGAGCAGATGCGGCAGGTGAGCCTGCGGTTCGTGCCGACCGCGATCCTTTCGCGCCAGGTTGGCGTGATCCGCAAACAGGCCCTCATCCTCAACCTGCCGGGACAGCCGAAGGCGATTCGCGAAACGCTGGAGGGAGTGAAGGGAGCGAACGGGGAACAGGTCGTTCCAGGCATTTTCGCGGCGGTGCCCTATTGTATCGATCTCATCGGCGGACCCTATATCGAGACGAACGACGCAGTCGTGAAGGCATTCCGCCCGAAATCCGCTATCCGTCCCGCGAATGCGTGAATAGCGAATCGTGAATCGAGTGGTTCGCAAGCATTGAGTCGCAGACGGTTTCTGTCCCTTCACCATTCACTGTTCACCACTCACGCATCTTCCTCGAATGCCAAACCTGCTGGAAGCCATTGAAGTCGAGACGGACACGAATCCAGCGGCTTCTGTCATATGGATGCACGGCCTGGGCGCCGATGGCAACGATTTCGTTCCAGTCGTGAACGAACTCGATCTCTCTGGCGCTCCCGCGATTCGCTTCGTGTTCCCGCACGCGCCGATGCGCGCGGTGACGATCAACAACGGCTACGTGATGCGCGCCTGGTACGATGTCTCGCCCGATGACCTCGCCGGTAACTCACGCCGAGCCGACGAGCGCGGCGTGCGCGAATCGCAGGCACAGATCGAGGCGCTCATCGGGCGCGAAACCGCTCGCGGCATCGCGCCCGGCCGGGTGATCCTCGCGGGCTTTTCTCAGGGCGGGGCAATCGCGCTGCAGACCGGATTGCGCCACACTGAGCGGCTGGCGGGAATCATGGCGCTCTCGACTTATCTGCCGCTGGCAGAGAGTTTTCCCGGGGAGGCCGCGCCAGCCAACAGGTCAACGCCCATCTTCATGGCGCACGGTACTTTTGATCCGGTGGTTCCGTACGCGATGGGAGCCGGATCCATGACCTATCTCACCAGCCTCGGCTACTCCCTGGAGTGGCACCAGTATCCGATGCAGCACTCGGTGTGTCTGGAGGAAATCCAGGATATCGGCGCCTGGTTGCGTAATGTGCTCAGAGGATAGGCGGTGAACGGTGAGCGCTGAGGAGCGACCCGGCTAGCACACCTCGGACGTCGAAGCGCAAGAAACTTCCTTCACCACTCACGCCTTTTTCTGCTTAACGCGGAACGCAGCCCAGTCAAAGTCCTCGCCGCCTTCGACCAGCCGGACGGGCTGCAGGAAATAGGACTTGCCGCCAATGGTCATTTCCATTGCGTCACGCACGCTGAAAATGCCTTCGCGCATGATCATCCCGATTTCGCCCTGCGCGTCCGGAGCCGTGGCAAGCAGGATCGCCGGTTGCGGCGTGCGGCCCAGGTTGAACAATGAGCCGGTGACGCCGGCGCGCACGACCCTGACGGGTATCGCGGTCCTCGACAACGTCTGGATGCCGACGTGCCGCTGCTTGTGCTCGTCGGACGCGATGCGCCGGATGAGTCCGATCATCCAACGGCTGCTGTGCTCGCTCTGCATGCCGATCAGCGTGCCGACCCGTATCCAGTCGCTTTTCAAGCCGGGAATGATGGCGCCGTAGCCTCCGTCGCTCACGTTGACCACGATCCAGCTCTCCGCTGGCTCGTCCTGACTGAAATCGAGTTCGTCGCTGGTGCTGGGATCGAGCGCCTGCATGGCATCGCTGAATCCGGGCACTACCGTGATGCGGCCTGTGATCAGCCGCCGCTCGGAGCTACGCCCTGGCGGATCCGCGTTCCAACACAGCTCAAGGTGCTGGAGCGCGCCCACCACCGCGTCCAGGTGGTAGCTGCCACCCAGGTCGACCTCCGGAGGAACTTCATGGCTCCGACGGATCCTCTCCATGAGTTCCGCGAGCGCAGCAAACGCCTTGCCCGCGCCAAAGAAAAGCTGCCCGGTGACGGACTCCGCGCCCTTGTAGATCCGCACGGGCGCTTTCGGCGAGACGAGGCCGAAACAGTGGGTGCACCCGTCGGGCCGCTTCGACAGCTGGAACATGCTGGAAAAGTGAGCCACTACCCGCTCCGCAATCTCCTGACGCATCGGCGACAGCCCATCCATGGACGAGACGGACAGCATCATGGCTTTTAGGAATTCCCATCTCATCGAGCCAGCATGGCGGGAACCCGGGTAGATCTCGATCGAGCTGCCGGTAAAACCCCGCTTATCCGCGATCTGGTAGAGGCGCGCCATGTCTTTCCAGATTCGCGGCTCGACCGGACCGTATCGCAGCAGGAACCATTTGACCTGGTTGGTTAGCGCGCGCTGGGCGCGCGCCACGATCAGCGGCAGGCTCCTGCGAATCAGCGTCAGACCGGCGGCGGCGCCTACGTACTGATCGGCACACGCGAGATACGCGGCTCCCAGCTGCTCCCAGAAACCGAAGATCGTGGTCCACAGCCGGATTTCCTGGAACTTCATCTGGCGGGGCATGGACAGGTAGTCGAGCGAGAGCTTGCGCACACGCTGCTTCGCCGCGGCGTCGAGGAGGCTCACATTGTCAAAGCGCTGGTCGACCTTGAAACCGGGTGTATGGCTGATGGACTCCAGCCACTCGGTAATCTCCTCGAGCGCCTTGGCGTCGTTGACGGGCAGTTCCTCGATGAGCTGGCGCGCCCGCTTCGGATCGGCCATGAGATGGTCGACTTTTTCCCGGCGCCACTTGAAAACCATCATCGATCCCTGGCTGGCGGCGAATGCCGCTGCAAATTCATCTGTCTATTCGTCCGGCCGGAAAGATTGTAGTGGAACGGCAGGGTGTGAAGCCAGCGAACTTGTTCACGGCACGCGACTCAGCAACCCGGTGTCTCAAGCGCCGCGCTGCGCCCGCGCTGCACATCGAGGCCAACGAGGACGGCGATTCCGATCAGAAAAAAAACGCCCGTGACGAGCATCGCAAATCGATGATCGCCACCGGTGACCCAAGTGACCACGCCATAGGTGACGGGCCCCAGGATCGATGACAGCTTGACTGCGAGCCCCCACAATCCGAAGAACTCCGCTGTGCGCGCGGGCGGACTCAGGTAGCCCACGAGCGCGCGGCCCGCGGACTGCGTGGAGCCGAGACAGATGCCAACGAGATTCGCGACGATCCAGAAGAGCGTAGCGCCTTCCGCCACCCAGGCGAGAACCACCGCAACGAGCCAGCCGATCAGCGTCAGGACCAGCGTGCGCACGTGGCCCAGCCGGTCCTGGATTTGCCCGAACGCAAAAGCGCCGGCCGCGGCAGTCACGTTGACGACGAGAATCAGCAAAAGCGTACCGCGAGTCGTGAATCCCATCACCTGCTGGGCGTATACGGCTGCGAGCGCGACGACGGTTTGGATGCCGGCCTGATAAAAAACGAGAGCAGTCAGGAAACGCCACAAATCCTTGTAGCGACGCGCGCGCCCGAGCGTCTCCGCGAGGCGCGCGAAGGTGCTGCGCACGAGCTCGCCCGGACGCGCCACCGGCATGGCACGCTCTCGCAGAAACAGAAACGTCGGCAGACTTGCCGCCGCAAAAATCGCCGCCGTAATGAGCATCGTTCCCGGCACAAACTGGGTCGCATCGGCGCCCTGCCCCTGCGCCCATGCGACGTAAACCAGACAGGCACCAAGGGAGACCAATCCTCCCAGGTAACCAAGGCTCCAGCCCCAGCCCGAGACGCGGCCAAGCGCTTCGCCGTCGGCGATTTCGGGCAGGAACGCGGCGATGAGGTTCTCCCCGGTGCCAAAACAGTAGTTCGAGAGCACGATAAGGGCGACCCCAAGCGCAATGTCGCCGCGCCCCACGGAAGACAGCCCGGCCGTAAAGATAATGCACCCGGCCGTGGTGGCGAGAAGCAAGCGCTTCTTAGCCGCGTGAGCATCTGCATAGGCGCCAATAAGCGGTGCGGTAAGCATGATAAGCGCAAAGGAGACAGCAAGCGTTGCAGTCCACGCGAATGTCGCCCACGGCGCATTGCCAGCGACCTCGGCAACAAAGTAAGCGTTGAAGACCGCGGTAATGACGACCGTGGTATAGCCTGAGTTGGCGAAGTCGTACATCGCCCAAGAAAAAACCTCGCCCGATCTCACTCCAGGAGCGAGATGTTTTCTCGGGGAAGCGCTACTCAAGAGCGCTTTCCGCAGAAGAGACTGCCGGGCACGGTATTCGCGGCAAACCCGTCCCAAGCGATGCGCAGAACCCACCGCCGCCACTCATCACTCATCACTCATCACTCCAGTTGGATCATGCGCTGGCGGGTCAGATCACGCCGTCATGTTTGAGCTTGCGGATCTGCTCCTGGCTGTAGCCCAGCGCGCCCAGCACCTCCTCCGTGTGCGCACCCAGCGCTGGCCCCAGCCATTTCGTGTCCGCGGGGGTCTCCGACAACTTCGGGACGATGCCGGGAAGCTTCAGCGTCTTGCCGTCGTCGAGCTGATGCTCGCGGATCATTTCGCGCGCCGCGTAATGCGGATCGTTCACGACATCGGCAATATCGAAGATCTTGCCGCTCGGCACCTCGGCTCGCTCGAGTACCTTCAGGACATGATCCAGGTCGTTCGCTGCAACCCAGTCGCCGATGGCTTTCTCGATTGCTTCCGTGTGCACCACGCGGCCGTCATTGTGCGCGAGCTCCGGATCGTCAGCGAGATCGGCGCGCCCTATCGCATTCATCATGCGCTTGAAGATCGAGTCCGCATTAGCCCCGATGACGACGTACTTCCGGTCGCGCGTGACGTAGGTATTCGACGGAACGATACCCGGGAGCGAAGCGCCACTGCGCTCGCGGATCAGGCCAAACATGTCGTACTCGGGCAGTACGCTCTCCATCATGTTGAACACGGCCTCGTAGAGCGCCACGTCCACGAACTGGCCGCGTCCGCCGTTGACCTCGCGGTGGCGCAGCGCCATGAGTGCGCCGATGACTCCGTGCAGCGCCGCGATCGAATCACCGATCGAGACGCCGACCCGGACGGGCGGGCGGTCGGGGTAGCCGGTTACGTAGCGCAGCCCTCCCATGGATTCGCCGATTGCCCCAAAACCGGGCCGATCGCGGTAGGGTCCGCTCTGGCCGAAGCCCGAGAGCCGCACCATGATCAGACCCGGGTTGACGCGCGCCAGTTGCTCCCAGCCGAGGTTCCACTTTTCCATCGCCCCCGGCCGAAAGTTTTCCACTACGATATCGGCGCCGGCAACGAGCTTGCGCACGATTTCCTGCGCCTCCGGGCGCTTGAGATCCAGCGTCACCGATTTCTTGTTGCGCGCCTGGACCCGCCACCAGAGCGAGGTGCCTTGATACAACGTGCGCCACTTGCGCAGTTCAACCTTGATGACCTCGGCTCCGAATTCGCCAAGAAGGCGCGCGCAGAAGGGCCCGGCGATCAGCGTTCCGAGCTCGATCACCTTGACACCCTGTAGGGGTAACCGCTTGTCTTCACTCATCGCAGCGATGCAGTCCTCGTCGATTCCTCGCAATGATCCCGCTGCTCACGCGTCGCGCTCCAGCGACATAAAACAACTCTTTTATTCAGCTAGTTACTGCGACGGCGCCGAATGCCGTCGCCTCCTGGCGACATTCGCCGCGCGAGGCGAAGCAGGTCAACACTCTAACACTCTAAATTAAAGAGTTATTTTTACCCTGGCACGCCCTATGCTCAAGATGGCTCTGTCTAGATTCAAGCTGCATCGGTTGCCGGACGCCACAGGCGCACCGGCTCCAAAGATCATGTGCGCGCCGGCGCTGTTTTCCGGCGAAGGGCCGACCCGTCCCCTGTTTTCCCCGGCGTTTGCCGGGGTTTTTTTGTACGGCCGTCCGCGGCAAACGGGCTGACAAGACACGATCTCCTGCCCTTGCTCATCCGTCGATTGCCTTCCGCTTGTTCAGTCAGGCTGCTCACCCTTCCCAATCACGATTCTATCGCTCGACTCACGGCGCGAGTATTGCCGAAGCACGGCACATAAACGGAGTGCGTGCCGGGTCCGCCGGCGACGACGATCTGCACGTCTTCGGGCCGCGGTGAAACGGGAACCAGGGTCTCAGGTGCAAGTTCTCCCAGCTCATGCGTTCTGGAATCGCGAGCGCGCTGCAACTCCTTCGTGCTAAGCCGTCCTGCAGGCATTCTGGAGGCTTCCCACAATGCCCGCTTCAGCTGCGCTTTGGTTAGCCCGCCGCGCCTGAACACCTCGGCGTGCTCCGGGCCGAGCAGCAGCCACGGCTCGCCACCGTGGACATATTCGTTGCTTGGGGGATGAATGATCGTCTCCGCGATGACGCGCACCAGCTCCGGTGCGTCCTTTGAGTGGGTGTTCATATTCACGGTGCCCTCAGCGCCCACGACGGTCACGGTGCTCTCCCGGGGGCCGAATCCGCGCTCGACATGAAGCGGCTCCCAGGGGTTCGCCTCCTCGTTCTCGGCGCAGCAGAAGCTGTACTTGCCCGGCTGCCCATGCGTTGCACGGTCCATTTCGCCCGGCAACGCGCCGCCGATGTTCTGAAGGATCAGGCGCATCGCCCGGCCGATGGTCGCGTTCGCCCACACGCCCTGCCCGATACAGTTGAAGGTCGAATTGATGCCGAGCCGCTTCGCGACGGGACCGTTCAGGATCACCCACACCGCGACCGGATTGGTTGTCGCCTGAATGCCTTGCAGGTTGAAGATCGGGTCCGCAACGGCCTCGGTTGCCGCAACCAGAACCGGGAGATACTCCGGGTCGCAACCCGCCATGACCGCGTTGACCGCGATGCGCTCGATCGTGGCGGCGCCGTATCCCGGCGCAACTCGCGCGACAATGTCGTATCGCCCTCGGCCCGCATGTCGCAACATGCGCTCGACCCGCTCCGCCGTCGGAGGGGTGATGGGCAGCCCGTCACCCCATCGCCGCTCGCGATAAAGCCGGTTGATTGCTTCGAAATCGTCGGCCGCCTCGAAAGTCGCCGCCCGCTCGACCACCGGCCCGCTCACTCCGCGCCCCGGTTCACGAGGCGCGCGATGTCCTGCGCGCACTGCTCCGCAATCTCTCTCACCTCTTCGCGCGTGCGCAGTCCGAAGGGATGCGGAATGACGGCAATCGGCAGGTCAGGCTTGCCCAATGCACGCGCCTGGGCCTGGCCGAGCGTGGTAAATGCCGTCGAGCACACGGTCACGGCAGCCTTGCCGCGCTTCGCGATCTCGACACTGTCGTGGACACTCCACGACGCGCAGGAGCCTCAGTCACCGGAACCGGCAATCACCACGTCGCATTCGCCGGCGAGCCCCTCCAGCAATTCCGGCTTGGCCGGGACCGAGGCAGAAGGTTTGCGGCGCTTGACCACGCGCCGAGCGCCATAGCGGCCAACCAGGATCTCGGCAAGATCATCCACAAGATGATCGAAGTTCGGCTTCGCGTTGTCGATAAACCCGATGACTGCACCTGAAAGCCCGGCGACTCCCGTACGCGCCGATTCGGCTTCCGATTCTTCCGCTGGCGCGGTAGGGTCAAAAAGAGTGACTGCCTTCACGGAATTGACCCCGCTGATCTGGGAGTTGAAGAAAAAGTGATGAGCGGCCGCTGTGGCCTCTCACCCGTGAGGGACCCGGTGCAACGACGAACGATTGGCACAATAAATCCGCGTTCATCTGCGTTTATCGGCGGCTAATGAATACATTTCACGATTTGCGTTTTGCGTTTCACGTTTCACGAACACCGATGGGCGTTCATCGGCAGCAAAAACAGTTCACGAATCTCGGCATTTTACGCCCACGCCAGGGAACATGCCGAACTCAGGCGCCGCGCGGATCGATCGGCGTGAGCCCGGCAACGCCGAACAGCGACTCGAGATACGCTGCGGCCGAGATAAGCGCCTCCTCGCTCCGCGCCCGTCCGATGGCTTGCAGCCCTACCGGCAGACCCGCCGCAGTGAAGCCGCACGGCAGCGCGACCACTGGACACGCGGTCAGCGTGATAGCGCAGCTCAAAACCAGAAAACCCATGTAGCCCTCGAAGCACACCCCCTCCACCTCCGTCGGATAGCGCATGTCGACGTCGAAGGGCGGGCATGTCACGGCCGGGCACAGCAGCAGATCGTAGTCGTCGAAAAAACGCGCGACACGCCGAATGAGTTCACCTTGCGCCATCTCGGCCGCGATAATCTGCCCGGGTTTCAGGCGCAGCCCGAACTCGGTGTTCTCGATGATCTCCGGCTTGTACAGATGCCGATTCTTCTCGAGCAATGCAGCGTGGCGCGCAATGAACACTGCTCCACGCAGCGTATGAAATGTCCTTTCAGCGTCGCCAAGGTCTGGATGCGCCTCCTCGACGACAACGCCGTCACCGGCGAGCCTCTCTGCAGCCGCGCGGCACAGCGCGCTTACCTCGCGATCAACCACGCGCGCAATGCCGAGATCGACGCTGAAGGCGACGCGGCGCGGCTTGCCAGGGCGCGCGGCCGCGCCGGCGAAGCTCGGGTGCGGCCCCAACTGCGACAGCGGATCGAGCGGGTGCCAGCCGGCCTCTGCGTCGAACATGAGCGCCATATCGGCGACATTGCGTGCCATCGGCCCCTCCACCGATAACGGATTGAATGGCTGGCGCTGCACTCTCGGCACCATGCCGGGACTGGGCCGCAGTCCCGTGATGGAGCAATAACTCGCCGGGGTGCGGATGCTGCCGCCGAAATCCCCGCCCGTCGCAAGCCAGACCTGGCCCGCGGCGAGCGCTGCCGCCGAACCGCCGGAAGAGCCGCTCGCGCTCATGCGTGTGTCCCAGGGATTGCGCGTGGCGCCGAACACATCGTTGAAGGTGTTTCCGCCGGCCGCGAACTCGGGTAAATTGGTCTTGCCGATTACGATGGCGCCATTCGCCTCGAGCCGCTCCACGACAATGTCGTTCGCCGGCGCAATGCGTTCAGCATAAATGCGGGAGCCGGAGGTGCAGCGCACGCCTGCGACGTCGGTGTTGTCCTTGACCCCGATCGGCAATCCGTAAAGAAACTGCGGCGGAAGGTCCGAGCGATCGATCTTTTCCATCCGCACGGCATGCTGGCGCGCGCGCTCGAGACACAGCGTCACCATCGCGTTGATGCGCGAATTCGTCGACTCGATGCGAGCCGCGGCAGCGTCGACGAGCTCGCGCGGGGCCACTTCGCGATTTTTCAGCAGCGCCACGGCCTCCTGTGCGGTCAGCTTCCACAGTTCACGCATCACCGCTCTCCCTGGCCCGGGCTACCCGAGCAACCCTGTTGCCGTGATTCTAGCGCGACGGCGATTGACAGCCGCCCGAGTGCTGCTTACAAAAGCGGTTCCCCCCTCTTAACGGGATCCTTCGCTATGGAAGCAGGCGGTCACGGGCCCCTCGCGGGTCTCAAGGTGCTCGAATTCGGGCAAATCGCGGCTGGCCCTTTTGCAGGCTCCTTGCTCGCGGATTTGGGAGCCGATGTGGTAAAGGTCGAGCGTCCGGATGGCGGTGATGATATGCGACGCTGGCCTCCGATCGTGGCGGGCGCGAGCGGCGAGGGCTACAGCGAGAATTTCGCCTCTGTAAACCGCAACAAGCGCAGCATCGCCGTCGACCTCAAGGACTCGGTGCAGCTTGCCCGCCTGAAGCAGCTTTGCCGCCAGATCGATGTCGTTGTCGAGAACTTCCGGGCCGGCGTTCTCGAACGGCTCGGTCTCGGCCACCGCGAGCTGGCGCAATCCAATCCACGACTCGTCTACTGCTCGATCAACGGTTACGGCCAGAGCGGCCCTTACGCCGGGAAAGGCGCGTTCGATGCGACGGTGCAGGCCATCAGCGGGATCATGAGCGTCACGGGCGAAACCGAAGGGCCGCCGGCGAAATGCGGTGTCCCGGTGGGCGACTTCGGGGCCGGCCTCTATGGGGCTTTCTGCATTCTCGCCGCGGTACTGCGGGCGCGCGAGACAGGACGCGGCGCGTTCATCGACTGCTCGATGATGGCCGGCCTGCTGGGCATGGCCGCATTGCAGACGAGCGAGTATTTTGGCACCGGCGAGACGCCGCAGAGGCTAGGCTCGGCGCACCCGCGCGCCGCCCCCTACCAGGGTTTTCAGGCAAAGGACGCGCCGTTCGTGATCGCCGCCGGCAATGAACGACTCTGGCACGAAGTGTGCGACGCGGCGGGTCTGCCGGAACTCAAGTCGGATCCGCGCTTCAATCCGCAATCGCAACGCGCGAAAAATCAGAAGCAGCTTGCGGCAATCCTGCAGCCGGTGTTCGCCACCCGCGGCAAGGCGGAGTGGCTCGCCGAGTTCGACCGGCGCGGCGTGCCCTGCGCGCCAATCAACACCTATCCCGAGATTCTCGCCGATCCGCAGGTTACGCACCTCCGGCTCGTGCAGGATATGACGTTGCCCAACGGCAAGCGCACCCGGACCGTCGCCTTCCCGATGAAGATGACGGGCTACGAATTCGCGGTCTACCGTCACCCGCCGCTGCTGGGCGAGCATACCGAGGAGGTTTTCGCCGATTGGCTTAAGAACTGAAGCGCGGCCACACCGGCAAAAAGAGCGGCACTTGCGGCCAACGCCGTTCGAGTCCGACCCTGTCGGCGTTTATCTGCGTTTATCTGCGGCTCATGTTTTGTTCTTGGTTTTACTTGGCGGCCTTGGCGGACCGACTCCGGTCTTTAAGCGACGCCCAACGTTATCGCGCAGCGACGAGTTCCGCCGCCCCCCACGCAAGCAGCAACACCCAAACGATCACGTACAGCCACTGGCGCCTCAGCATCTCCGGCAGCGATTGTGTCTCGAGCCACCCGAACAACTGTCCCGCGTAAGGCGCCACACCGACCATCAACAGCAACGCAACGAACACGGTCACGGCAAGCACCTGAACGATCGTCAGGCCGGACTGCAGCAGGAGGTAAAGAACGAAGCCGGCAAGAAGCAGCGCGACCCAGGCAGTCACGGCAGGCATCGCGTAGACGCGCCTTGCAATTTTAAGCCACACCCTCGCGTCAACGAAGACCACCGCGAGCTTGATCCCTGCCAGCACGATCAGCAGGCCCGCCAGGATCTCGATCGTCGAAAATTTCATGGTCATCTCCTTGAAATGCCTACCACGCTGTCAAGCGAGAACCTTGCCAAGACCGTCCCAAACGAGCTTTGCGCCGACGGCAAACGTCAGCGCATACACGATCCGGTAGAACCAGACTGGATTGATCGTCCGGTTGATCCACACCCCCAGACGCGTGCCGATGGGCGCAAGCGGCAGCAGCACCAGCGCCGTCAGCAGGTTGCGGGAATCGAGCTGGCCGAGCGCGCCGAAGGGAAGCAACTTGGCATAGTTCATCACGCCCCAGTACATGGCAGCGGTGCCGACATAGCGCGCGGGTGCCATCCGCTGCGGCAGGAGATACATGCTTAGGGGTGGTCCCCCGGCGTGCGCGACAAAGCTCGCGTATCCGGCCACGGCGCTGCAGACATAACCCTTTATCCGTGTCGGCGAGCGTGGCGCAACGGCATGCGGCCCGAGCCAGTGATGCAGGGTAAACAACATCGCGATGCCACCAACGATCACCTTTATGGCGGGAGTTGAAAGCGTCCCCGCACTCAGCCAACCGACGCCGATGCCGACAAAACCGGCGGGCAGGATAATGCGCAGATTCGTCCGGTCCCAGTGTCGCCGATAGGCCCACATCGCAAAAAGATCCATCACGCAATAGACCACCAGCATGATCGCGACAGCCTGCAGCGGCGGCACCGCGAGCGACATCAGCGGCACGGCCAGCACGCCGAGGCCGCTCGCAAAGCCGGTCTTGTTGATCCCGGCCAGCAGCAGCGCGGGGATGGCGACCGCGTAAAAGAACGGATCGTCTATCATCTGGACGCTGCCATTGCAGCAGGCCGCGCGCCGCGTTGCATTGAGTTAGATCAAGTGCGCGCGTTCGTGGTAGATTGGAGGCGCCGCGTGGGGCGGCGCTTCCTCCTCGGGCAGCCATCCATGAAACCTCGTGAATCCCTCGCGCGCACCGGCGGGCAACTTCTCGTCGACGCGCTTAAAGTCCATCAGGTGGATCTCGCCTTCGGAGTCCCGGGAGAAAGTTATCTCGCCGTGCTCGATGCGCTCTACGACGCGCGCGACCAGATCCGTTTCGTCATCTGCCGCCAGGAGGGCGGCGCCGCCAACATGGCGGAGGCCTACGGCAAGCTCACGGGACGGCCCGGCATCTGCTTCGTCACGCGCGGCCCCGGTGCAACCAACGCCGCAATCGGCCTCCACACGGCCCAGCAGGACTCGACGCCGTTGATCCTTTTCATCGGGCAGGTCGGCAACGATTTCGTCGAGCGCGAGGCATTCCAGGAGATCGACTATCGCCGCATGTACGGCCAGATGGCGAAATGGGTCGCGCAGATAGACCGCGCCGACCGCGTTCCCGAATTCATAAGCCGTGCTTTTCACACCGCGGTATCGGGTCGCCCCGGTCCCGTCGTGCTCGCGCTGCCCGAGGACATGCTCACCGAGACCGCGACGGTGGCCGACACAGGCTGCTACCAGCGCATCGCGGCGCACCCGGGCGAAGAGGACTTGCGCAAGCTGCGCGAGATGCTGTCACAAGCGAGGCAGCCGTTCGTGATTCTTGGTGGATCGATGTGGGACCCGGAGGCGTGCGCCAACATTCGCGGCTTTATTGAAGCCAACGATCTTCCCGTCGGCACGGCGTTCCGGCGCCAGGACCTCTACGACAATCGATTGCCGAATTTCTCTGGCGACGTCGGCATCGGCGTGAATCCCGCCTTGTCCGAGCGCATCAAGAGCTCGGATCTCCTGCTCGCGATCGGGCCGCGCCTGTGCGAGATGACGACCGGCGGCTACACGCTCGTCGATGCGCCCAGACCCAGGCAGAAATTCGTGCATGTGCATGCAGGAGTGGAAACCCTCGGCCGGGTATATCAGCCGGACCTGCCGATCCTCTCGGGCACGCGCGAGTTCGCCCGGGCTGTCCGCAAGCTCCCGCCGGTCGAGTCTCGCCCGTGGAAGGAGTGGACGCGCGCCGCGCGCGCCAATTACGAGGAATGGATACGGCCAGGCGAGACGCCGGGCGACGTGGATCTGGGGCAGGTAATGGTGTTTCTGCGCGGCCGGCTGCCCGACGAGACGATCATCGCCAACGGAGCGGGCAATTTTTCCGCGTGGATCCACCGCTTCTACCAGTATCGCGGCTGTCGCACGGAGCTGGCGCCGACGAGCGGCGCCATGGGTTACGGCGTTCCCGCCGCGGTCGCGGCGAAGCTCGTCCATCCCGACCGGCCGGTGGTGTGCTTCTGCGGGGACGGCGATTTCCTCATGACCGGCCAGGAACTCGCGACCGCAGCGCAGTACGACGCCAGGATCGTGTTCCTGGTGATTAACAACGGCATGTACGGCACGATCCGCATGCACCAGGAACGCGAATACCCCACCCGGATCAGCGGCACCGAGCTCAAGAATCCCGATTTCGCCGCCCTGGCAAAAGCGTACGGCATGCACGGTGAGATCGTGGAAAGGACCGCTGACTTCGAGCCCGCGTTCGAGCGCGCGTGGAAGGCGAAGACCTCCGCACTGCTCGAGCTGCGCATCGATCCCGACGCCATCACCACGCGCACGACGCTGACCGCGATACGTGCCGCCGCCCTGAAGAACAAGAAGGCGTGACCGGTGACCCGTGAACCGCGCACAGCTCGCGCGCTCCGGACGGTTGCCTCCAGCAAGCAGTGTCTCGCGGGGTGAGGACAGGCAGGTCGAAGCAGGCCACGTTTGGAATGAGCGCTTTAGGTTTTTGTCCAGTCACCGGTCATGGGTCAGCGGTCACGTTCTGGGACTGAAAAGATGGTGCGCTATCTAACCGAAAACGACATCAAGCAGCTCATCACCGTACCGATCGCGCTGGAATGCGCCGAGCAGGCGCTGCGCGCCCGCGCGCTGGGCGAGGCCATCGACGTGCCCCGGGCGCGGATCCGTCTCCCGACGGGCACGCAGCATGTCCTTCAGGCCGCGGCGCCCGCGCTCAAGTGCATCGGGTTCAAGTACTACTACACGACTCCGCACGGCAAGAGCTTCTATGTTCATCTCATCAATACGGAAAGCGGACGGCTCGAGGCGATCATCGAGGCGATCTGGATGAGCATGGTACGCACCGGCGCCGCGAGCGGGGTCGCGACGGATCGCCTGGCGATCAAGGACGCGAGCGTCGTCGGCCAGATCGGCGCCGGCTTCCAGGGCATCGGCCAGCTCGAGGCCGTATGCAAAGTGAGAAAGATCCGCACGGCGCGCGTTTTTGCGCGCAACCGCGACCGCCTTCAGGCTTTTTGCTCAAGCCTTTCACAGAAACTGGGCATCGAGGTCACGCCGGCTCCGAGCGCGGAGGCGGCAGTACGTGGAGCGCATGTCGTCAACGTCATCACGAAATCGGCCGAGCCGGTGCTCAAGGGCGAGTGGCTGGAGCCCGGACAGCACTTGAATGCCGCGGGTTCCAACGCGCTGAGCCGGCGCGAGCTTGACGATGTGGCCGTCAAGAGGTGCGATGTGATTGCCGTCGACTCGCGCGGCACGGCCAGCAAGGAATGCGGCGACCTGCTCTCTTCGATTGAGAAAGGGTGGCGTCATTGGGATTCGCTGCCGGAACTGGGCGAAATCATTGCCGGCACGGCGCGCGGACGCTCGTCGCCCGGCGACATCACGCTCTACGAATCGCACGGCATGGGCATACTCGATATCTGGGTCGGCGCAAGGATGCTGGAGCTCGCGCGCGAACGCGGCATTGGCACCGAGCTGCCGATCGGGGGCTAAGGCTCAAGAAAAGCGCCAGACACCTTTGTTATCGTTTCTCACTCGCAGTCAATCTTATTGGGCTCGTCATATGAATACTGCCATCCGCAAAATCGGCTTCGTCGGCATCGGCGCCATGGGCACGCCCATGGCCGGACACCTGTCGGATGCCGGCTACCAGCTCGCCATTTACGACCTCGATCCGGCGCGGGTCCGTGCCTTTGTCGCCTCAAAGCAGGCCTCGACTCCGTCCAGCCTCACCGACCTTGGCAAGCACTCGGAGCTCGTCATCACGATGCTTCCCGACGGTGGCGTCGTGAGAAAAGTCATTTGCGGGGAACAGGACTCGATGCGTGACTGCGTGGCGGCAGGACTCTCAAAGGGCGCGGTCGTCCTCGACATGAGCTCGTCTTCGCCTGTCGCCACGCGGGAGCTTGCGCCGCTGCTCGAAGCGCGCGGCATCCGGCTGATGGATGCCCCGGTCTCGGGCGGAGTGAAGCGGGCCGTCTCCGGCCAACTTGCCATCATGGCGGGCGGCGACGGCGGCCTGCTAGAAATATGCCGGCCCGTTCTCGAAAAAATGGGCAAGCAGATCTTCCACGCCGGGCCGCTCGGCGCTGGCCATGCGATCAAGGCGCTCAACAACTACGTCTCGGCAGCAGGGCTGATCGCGGCGTGCGAGGCTGCGATCGCGGCACAGCGCTTCGGCATCGATCCCAATGTGCTGGTTGACATCCTGAATGCGTCCAGCGGCATGAACAACACGACCGCCAACAAGATGAAGCAGTTCATGCTGTCCGGTGCGTTCAATGCCGGCTTCTCGACGGGGCTGATGGCCAAGGACCTGAGAATGGCGCTCGAAATCGCAAACGCGACCGGCACCGCCGCGCCCCTTGCCGAACCCTGCGTCAGGATCTGGAACGAGATGGAACAGGCGCTCGGCGCCGGAAGCGATCACACCGAGATGCTTCGCTTCCTCCAGAATCTGCGCGACAATGAGCACCGGGGTGGCCAGGGCGCCAAGAAAACCCGGTAACCGAGCCGCAGATAGACGCGGATATGGACAAGGTCAGGATCCTCGATTCACCGCTCACTGCCAACGGAGACAGACGATGGAAGGCAATAACCGGGCGCGGGTGGTAATGCTGGCAGGGTCGTTTCGCATCAAGGGTGAGATCGAACTCGTGCCGGGGGCGCGTGTCACCGACTACATGGTCGAGTCGAAGCCGTTCATTGCAGTCACGAACGCCGAAGTCTGGGACATGGAAGGACGCCGGATCATGGTCGTCCCTTTCCTAAACGTCAGCCGCGATCACGTAGTCGTCGTGGCGCCCGACGCTTGACGCCGTTGGACGGTGAACCACGTAGGCGCGGAGCGACGCGGATTTGAACCGCCAAGGCGCGGAACACGCCGACAACACTGAGTATCATAGCCAAGGCGCAACGGCCGGCCGGGGGACGGTCGGCCGTTCGTCATCTTGGGGTCAGGAACCGTCCTTTGCCTTGCCAAGCCTGCTCACCTCGCAACTGGAACCGGTTCCTGATACCTTTGCCGTGACTCGCACCGAAGGACGGTCCAGCCCCGTCTGGCTTCTTGGCGTGCTTGGTGTTTCGTATCAAGCCGTGGTTTCTCTCCGCGCCTCCGTGGTTCAATTCAACTGCGCGTAAAAAAAGGGGTCTGACCCCTTTTTTGACCATCTGCGTTCATCTGCGTTTAATCAACGAGTTCGCGCATGACCGCGTAAAGCGCATTCTGCGCCTCGAACCCGATTCCCGGCCGCTCCGGCAGCTTCAGGAAACCGTTCTCGACACGCGCGTCATCGGCAAAGCCCGCGAAGATGCCAAACACGCCCGGATAGGCCTCGCATCCGCCGAGTCCGAACCCGCCCACGATGTGCAGCGTCATCTGGTTGCCGCCGTGCGGAAAAAAAGACTTTCGCTCCCAGCCGTGGCGTTTCACGGCTTCGAGCGTGCGCGAGAACTGCACGATGCCGTACGATTGCGGAACGTCGGTCTGAATGATGTCGCGGTCTGGGCGCAGCCGTCCGAACCGGACCAGGTTCTCGACGTCCTCGGTCGAAAACAGGTTCTCCCCAGTACCAATGGGTGAATCGTACTCTGCCGCCACGTCGGCCAGCAGCGCGTAATCGAGCGGCCCGGTCGGCTCCTCGAACCAGCGCAACCGGAACGGGGCCAGCGCCTTGGCATAAGCCAGTGCGCGCGTGCGGTCGAAGCCGGCGTTGGCGTCAACCGCGAGCCGGTCGGCAGCGCCCACCACGGCGAGCGCCGCCTCCACGCGCTTCACGTCTTCGGGAATGGCCGCGCCCCCAACCTTGATCTTCATCGTGGTATAGCCCTGGTCGAGCCTGGCGCGGATCTCGTCCTGCAGCTCCTTTACGCCCTTGCCCGGCTCGTACCACCCGCCGCCGACGTAGCACGGCACCCTCTGCGGCGACCGGCCGCCACTGTATTTTTCCGCGAGAACCCGGTGAAGCGGCTTTCCCGCAATCTTGGCGATCGCGTCCCAGACCGCCACTTCGATCGTGCCAATGGCAACCGAGCGCTCCGTGTGCCCCCCCGGCTTCTCCCGTTGCATCATGCACGCGAGAATCTTCTCCGCATCGAGGTTGTCTCCCGCGTCATTGAGCAGCGAGCCGGGCGGAGCCTTGCGCAGGCGCGGAATGAAGCGATCGCGCATCTGCGCGCCGCAGGCGTAGCGGCCCGTTGAGTTGAAGGCAAAGCCGGCCACCGGCCGGCCTTCGCGGACCACATCGGTGATGACGGCGACCACTGACGTCGTCATCTCGCTGAAGTCGAACACCGCGTTGCGCAGGTCCGACTTCAGTGCAACGGCTGTCTCCCGGATATCCGTTATGCGCATTCACTCACCATTCACGATTTACGACTCACGGCTTTCGCCCAAACTTTTCTTCGATCCGGCGCCAGCGGTCGATCCCCACGATCTTCGTGTATTCCTCAAAGGGCGCGCCTGTGCCCACGAGCTCGAGGTCATCGCTCTTCAGGTCGGCAAGCGCCATCTGCATGGTCCTGGTCACGCGCAGCAGCAGTGTAATGCCGTAGAGCGCGATCTTGTAGCCCATCTGCCCCAGCACTGAGGGCTTGAGGATCGGCGTCATTCCGCCTTCCAGCATGTTCGCCACATGCACGGTATCGACTTCCCTAACCGCGCGCGCGATCTCCTCCTCGTTGAGCATGGATTCGATGAATATCCCGTCGGCGCCGGCGCGCACGTAGCGCTCGGCGCGGCGCAGGGCCTCGTCCATGCCATGCAGCGCGCGCGCATCGGTGCGCGCCACGATAAAGGTGTCCGGATTGATCCGGTTTGCAGCCATGGCGCGCAGCTTCGCTTCCATCTCCTCGCTCGGGACGATTCGTTTTCCGGCCATATGGCCGCAGCGCTTGGGCGAGACCTGATCCTCGATGAACATGGCCTGCACGCCCATGCGCTCGTACGTATTCAGAAGGTGCACGCAATTCTTGACGTCGCCGTAACCGTTGTCCGCGTCGACCAGTACCGGCAGGTCACACGCGTTGATGATGTCCCGAAATGCCGCGGAGAACTCCCCGAGCTGGCACAGGCCGATGTCCGGCAGTCCGTAGCGCGCCCCGGCGGTCTGGAAGCCGCCGATGAAGAAGCCTTTGAAGCCGGCCTGCTTGATGAGCAGCGCCGACAGGGCGTCGTGCGCGCCGGGCAGGACGAGCGGTTGTTCTGTTTGCGCTAGCTGGCGGATGGTTGGTGATGTCATGGGAATCCGGATTGACTTTGAAGAAACAAGCGACGGAAGGCGTGCAGATAAAGGAATACAGCGATCGAAAACGTTTTCCCAAAAGACGCGAGACGGGGGAAAAGTTTCCCCGTCTCGCGTGTCCAGCCCAGCCGATCAGGACCGGTGTCTATCGGGGCTTGATCCCCGCGTCCTTGACGAGTTTAGCGTAACGAGGAGTTTCCTCGGCAATGAAGCGGGCGAACTCTTCAGGGGTACTGGTGCGCGGAGTAATGCTGATATTCACCAGACGGTTCTTCAGCTTGGGCGCGTTCATCGCTTTCCGAATCTCGGCGTTGAGCCACTGAATGCGATCCGCGGGCGTCCGCGCGGGCGCGAAGATCCCATACCACAGCTGCACGATGTAGTTCTCCACCCCCAGTTCCTTGGCAGAGGGCACATCGGGGATAGCCGCCGCGCGCTCGTCGGCGAAGACGACCAGCGCGCGCGCCTTGCCGGCCTTGATTTGCGCCTGCGCCGCCGGCACCGTCATGATCAGGAGATCGATCTCGCCCGCAATCAGTGACACCAGCGCCAGGCCCGAGCCCTTATACGGGATGTGCAGCATCTTGATCTTGGTGATGCTCATGATCCGCTCAGGCGTCAGGTGCGTGGTCGTCCCCACGCCGCCGGAACCAAACGTGAGTCTTCCCGGACTGTTCCGCGCGAGCGTGATCAGTTCCTTCAGATTTCGCGCGGGCACCGACGGATGCACCACCATGACGTTGGGGATCTCGGCAACCAGCGAAATCGGCGCAAGATCGGATTGCTTGTAATTGAGCTTCTTGTACATTGCCGGCGAGATCGCAAAGGCCGACGAGCTGAGCCCGATGGTGTGGCCGTCCGCCGCGGACTTTGCAAGAATCTCGAGCCCGAGGTTGCCGCCCGCACCCGGACGGTTGTCCGGCACAAACTGCTTGCCTACCTGGTCAGAGAGCTGCTGCGCGATGGCACGGCCCAGAATATCGGTTGGCCCCCCAGGCGGGAACGGCAGGATGAAACGTATATTGCGAGAAGGGTAACCTTGAGCGACCGCCGCACCGGAGATTCCAACAACGACAAGCGCAAGCAGCGTACAAAAAAGTCTTGATGAAGCAACCATAGAAACCCCCTTGTTTAGAAAGCGCCAGCCGCCACTGACTCTTCTGGTCGCCCGCGGTGCCCTAACCGCCCGGTGCCGGGAATTTTTATAGCCAGCAACGCATGCGCGAGGGCAATGTTGCATGCCATTTGCGCCTTGTCAACGAGCTTCCTGTTTCCATATCCCGCGCAGCATTGTCTGAAGCCCCACGCGGGCAGCATGCAGGCGACTCGGCAGCCCGCGGGGGGTACGGGTAGAATAGGCGCCCCATGACGAACCCGCGAATAGCGCTGATCCATGCGACCCCGGTTGCGATGCAGCCGATCGGGGACGCCTTCGGCCAGCTCTGGCCGGCAGCGCGCATAACGCATCTGCTCGAGGACTCGCTCTCAGCCGACCTTGCGGCGGAAGGCCGGCTGACGAAGCGCATCATCGAGCGCTTCGTGACGCTCACGCGCTACGCGCACGGCTGCGGCGCGGACGCCGTCCTGTTTACCTGCTCGGCGTTCGGGGTGGCGATCGAAGCCGCGGCTTCCGCGGTCCCGATTCCGGTATTGAAGCCAAACGAGGCGATGCTCGAGGAGGCGCTGACCGCCGGCAGGCGGATCGGCCTGCTCGCGACCTTCGAGCCCAGCATTCCCTCGCTCCAGGCCGAGCTTGAGCAAATGGCACAGGCGAAAAAGGTCGCGCTCGAGATCACGGCACGCGTGGTTCCAGCCGCGCTGACCGCGCTTCACGCGGGCTGTGCCGCCGACCACGACCGCCTGATCGCCGACGCCGCGCACGAGATCGGGGATTGCGATGCGCTGATCCTGGGTCAGTTCTCGATGGCGAGCGCCGCCAGCGTCATTCCGGCGCGGCCCCGGCGCAAGGTGTTGACCAGCCCCTACTCCGCTGTGACGCGCCTCAAGCGGCTGCTCGCAGCCGGCGGCGGATCAGCCGTGATCGCCGCCGCGCGCCAGAGCGCGGTTCGAAGCAGCGAATAAGACGCCCGCCCGGATCGCACCCGAACGCCGTTACGCGGAGGTTCTCTCGCTCCCGCGCCGGTTCCGCATTCTCCGGTGCCCGAACGCGATCCTAAAATAGGAAACAGCAGGCGTTGCCGCACGCCGATAGAAGCGAAAAAGGACAAGTCGGTGGGTTCTTGCTATCGGCGTTTATCCGCGTTTATCTGCGGTTAAATATCCGGATCAGTCCTCGCCAAACAGCCCTTTCGCTGTCAGCTCGCAGATCCATTCCCGCTCACCCGCCGTGAGATCGGGAATCGCGTCGACCGCCCCGATCGGACTGTCCGGCCCCATATCGAATGGATGGTCCGTTCCGATGACGACGTGGTCCGCGCCCACCATGTTGATGAGGTGCCGCGCCGCCTGCGGATCGTGGGTAAGCATGTCGAAATAGAAACGCTTAAAGAATTCGCGCGGCGAGGTTTTCGTGTTGACCTTGGGCTCGGCCCTGACCTTGTGACCATGCGCAAAGCGCCCGATCTGATACGGCACGTAGCCGCCGCCGTGCGCGAGGAGGAACTTGAGCTTCTTCAGATCGTCGAGCGCCCCGCTGAACATGAGGTGCGCCACCATGAGAGTAGTGTCGAGCGGAAAACCGATGAAATTCTGCAGGTAATAATCGTCCATCGCGCCCTGCGCAGAGCAGAGGTACGGATGCGCGAAGATGAAGCAGCCGAGCTGCTCGATCGTCTTCAGCACCTTGCGAAATTTCGGGTCCGAGAGCTGCACCCCCTCGATCGAAGTGCCGAGCTCGACCGCCTTGAACTTGTATTCCTTCACCGCGCGCTCGAGCTCGGCAATCGCCGCATCGGGATCCTGCATGGGCAGGTGCGCCATGCCGCGCAGGCGCGTCGGGTACTTCGCCACCATCTGCGCAATGCCGTCGTTGGCAAGCCGCGCGGACTCCAGGCCCACCTCCGGCTTCAGGTTGTAAAAATAGATCGGAGGACCGACCGAGATCGCGGACATGTCAATCCCGACGCGGTCCATCCAGGCGATTTTGGCGTCGACGTTGCAGAACTCCGGCAGGAGCTGGGCCAGTTTCCCGTGGGCATTGAAATAGGATTTGCCGTCCCGTTCCTCGATACGCGTACCGAAGCGATCCGGGTTGGCCCGGATCGCGTCGACAACACCCTGGGGAATGACGTGATTGTGCAGATCGATATTCATTTTTTGCCTTTCGGAAGTTCAGTGACCGGTCGCCCGGTATCAGGCCTGAAGCAGTGGCCGGAGCTGCCGCACATCACCCACGCGCTCGATGCGCCACACGGTGTCGATCAGCCGCTGCGTGCGCCGGGCGCCGATTACCGGCACGAGCAAATCCCGGCTCTTCGCCGCCACCTCGTCGCGCGACATCGGATTCGTCGCCGTTCCCCGAACCGCGCGGGTGTGGTGCCGCAGCCGCCGCCCGTCGCGCGTGACGATCTCCACGATCGCCTGCGTTGTCCTGGCGCGCGAAAGCGCGGCGCTTCCCGCGAGCTCGATACGTCGCTTCAGGCGGAGGATCTCGGGATCATGCACGCGCGCCTCGTCGTGCGCTGCCTCGAACGTGATCTCGCCGTCGACCAGCATCATCGCGACCAGGTGCTGGATATTTATGTTCGCCATTTTGCGGCGATTGACGGTGCGCGCGCCCTGCTCGTCGATCGTCACCACCGCGCGCTCCACATCCGCGGCCCGAACACCATGCGCTGCGATGAGATTCGAGACGGCATCGAGCGGCGCCTGGATCGGGTAGCCCACGGGCCAACGCTTGATCGCGGTGTTCATGAGCTCGTATTCGCGGCCCAGGCCTTCCACGAGCCGCTGCGGCCGCGCGGTTGCGCCAAAAGCATGAAAAAAGCTCCGATCCCCCGAGAAGACATCTTCCACCGCGGTGAACCGCATGCCAACCATGATGGCGGCCGTTACCCCGTTTCGGGCCGGCATGCCGCCGAAATGGAACGCCTTCTCGATGTGCTCGGTGTCGCGGGCCCAGCATGACAAGCCCGAGGCCTGCTGCGCCGCGTAGGACAGAAGGTAGCGAGCACGGTCGGCGTCGAGACGGGCAAGCGCCCCCGCCGCCGCCGCCGAGCCGAAGGTGCCGCCAAAACTGTGGGTCGAATGGCCGCGGCTGCGGAAACGCTCGAGGCCGAGCGCCTGTGAGACGCGCGCGCACAGATCGTAGCCGAGCACCATTGCGCGCAGCAGCGCCGTGCCGCCCGCGCGCTCGCGCTCGGCCATCGCGAGCGCCGCGGGCACGATGCTGCACCCGGGATGCACCAGCGCAAGATAGTACGTGTCGTCCGTCTCGTCCGAGTGGCCATGCATGCCGTTCGCAAGCGCCGCGTTCACAGCCGACGTGACAGTGCAGCTGCCGATCACACATGCCTCGCGCGCGCCGCCCTGCGCTGCGGCAAAGGCGATCGCCCGGCGGCCCGGAAGCAGCCGCGAGCCAGAGAGCATCGCCGCCAGGGTATCGAGCAGATGAAGTTTTGCGCGCTCGGTGACCGCCCGCGGCAGCGCGCGGCGCGGTGCACGGGCGATATACGAGGCGAGCTTGCGGATAAGCGGAGAGATTTCCTCACCGTGCCGTGCGGCAGCACTCACGGCATCAACCCGCTAACGTTCACGCCACACACGTCAGCCATCACCGGCAACTTCCCCGGCGCTACTTGATCGCAAGCGGATTGGCGGGCGAGCCCACTGCCCCCGTAATCGGCAGCGCCGGCGCGACGAACATGAATTCGTAGCGCCCGTCCTCCGCGCAATCCTTGGCAAGATCGGCAAGATAAAAGATCTCTCCGACCGTCAAACCCATGATGGGAATGGCGATCCAGTGCCAGGGCTGATTGGTGTCCTCGGCCTCGTTGGGACGCACCTCCACGCCCCACGTATCGGTGACGATCGCAGCCACTTCCTTCTGCTGCAGCCAATCGAGCGTCTCGAAGGCGAGCCCCGGCGCGTCACCTCCCGAGTAACCGTCCCAGCTCTTCGCCGCGAGGCAACGCTCGATGTGCCCCGTGCGAACCAGGAGGTAGTCGCCACGGCGGACGACGACGCCAAGTTTGTCTGCCGCATGGTCCAGGACTTCGTTGGTGACGGCAAAACCATCAGGCAACCATTTCTTGCCAAGGGCTCGCGGAATGTCGAGCAGCACGCCGCGACCGACCATCCGGTCCTTGGTCTTTTCGATCCCGCCCTTCTGCGCGCCGCCCGAAGTCACATTGCGGCAGTCGTAGCCGTTCCACATATGGTCGTAGTACATGATGTGGCCCAGGCCATCCCACTGGGTGCCGCACTGCAACGGCATGATGATGATGTCGTCGGTGCCGCGGATCTTGCGGTGGTCGAGCACCCCGGAATAGGCGTCCGTGCCGGTGCGCGTCATCATGTGGATTGGATTGAAGCGGCCCAGCGACGGATATTTGCTCTTGCCGCCCTGCGGGCCGTACTGGTCATAGTTCAGCGCAAGCGAAATCACCTTGCCCTTGCGCACGAGCTGCGCCGCCGCGACGATATCCTCGGGCGCCACGTAGTTCAGCGTCCCGACTTCGTCGTTCTTCCCCCATTTTCCCCAGTTCTTCAGCCGCTTTGCCGCAGCGTGAACGTCTTTGCGGGTCAACTTGCGGTATTTCTTGTCGCGGGTGTCCTTGAGTTTCAGCTTGGCTGCCATGCGAGAGGTCCTTCTTCTGTTGAGGCGGAGGAGCTTGGCAGTCTATCCAGCCGAAATGACGCGGTCAACGATGTCGCAGGCCGCGGAGCGACACACCGCATCTTACATTGTGGACGCATCACCCATCGCCAAAATTACGGGCAACAAGCCCGCAACAACCAACAGCCGAAACGCACCGCGCGCGCGTTATCGCGCGTCCAGCCAGGCGCGCTCGACCAGTGGAAGCGCCGTTTCAGCGCGCCGCGCGATCTCCTCGTCCGTTAGCGAGGACAAAGGGTGCGCGATGACCACCGGCTCCAGCGCGGTCATGCCCAGGGCATCGCGCTGCGTGCGCGCTTCGAGCAGGAATTCGGTTGTGACGATGACCGCTGTCGGGAGACCGCGGGCCTCTAGATCCACCGTGTCGTGCATACAGCACGACGTGCACGAGCCTCAGTCTCCGATCGCGGTGAGCACGATGTCGTTGTTGGCTGCGATCTCCGCGATCAGCTCGGGCGCGGCGTTCTTCGAAAAGCTCTCTTTCCGGTAGTAGTTCACCGCGCCAAACCGGTGCCTCGCAGCAAGGCCGTCGCGCAGCCCTCGCAGCAGCTTGCTGGCATTCCATTTGGTGTTGTCCAGGATGCCGAGCCGCAGGCCCTCGAGCCGCTTGGCCCGGGGCGCGGTTGGCATGGGGTTCGCCTCGACCGTTCCCCGCGGGTCATATACCTGCACCATCTTGCTCATCTCGCCCCCCTAACTGGTGATGATTAGTAGTGATGAGTACTGGTGATGATTACTGGTGATAAGAGTTGGCTATGGACAATCGCAGTGCAAAACAACCTATCACCAGTTCTCATCACCAGTTCTCATCACTTTCTCTAGAGATAGCAGGTTCCATCCACGCACTGCGCTCCCGCTTCCGCCGGTCCCGTGCCGCCAATAGCCCGGAGCACCGGCGAGGACATGTGGCCCCAGCCCGGGATGAAGGCCGAAAAGCGCCCGGCCTCCCCCCCCGCGACAAAGAGATGAATGTTGTCCGGGCCTGGCACGATGGGGGTGCGCGCCTCGGGCTCGCGCTTGTACCACACCGGCAGGTTGCGGTTATAGATCTTGCCGTAACGGCCGTCGCCGTAGAGATCCTTCCACTTGTTGCCAGAGTGCGCCCAGAGATAGTAGCGAATGTCCTGCCGACGCCAGCCGTGTCCCGCGATCGTGCGGGCGTGCTCCGGGCAAAGCACGACCGCGCAGTGTCCGGCAGACACCGCGTTGTTATTGCAGATAGTGCTCATCGCCGAGCAGATGCTGTCGAGGATCCCCTCCGGATCGTTCGCGAAATGGTTGGTGACGCTATGCGGGGGCTCGGCGGCGATTACGAACACGGTCGAATCCTCCGGCTTGAAGCCTTTTTCCACATGGTAGGGGGCGAGCGGGCTCTCCTCCTCATTCTCGGCAATGCAATAGGTGTACTTGCCGGGGTGGCCGAGCGTGCTTTTGTCGAGGAGACCCGGCCAGCCGCCGCCGACGTTGAGGAGCACAAGCCGCAAGGCCCGCCCGATGGTAGCGTTGGCGCGATTCCCCGACCCGAAGACATTGCACCCCGCATTCATACCGATCTCGCGGCGCACGGGACCGTTTACAACCAGCAGCGGGCTCGCCATATGAGTCGTTGCCTGGACGCCGTTGAGATTGAACGGCGCATGACACAAGGCGAGCATCGCGGCCTCTGCGACCGGGGCATATTCCGGCCGGCAGCCCGCCATCACCATGTTGATCGCGAGCACCTCGCGGGTGAGGCCGCCCCAGCGCGGCGGCACCTTGCACAACAACCTTTTCGCATCACCGCCCAGCGCGTCGACTGCGGCGGCAATCTTTTCTGCCGTGGGCGGCACGAGCGGAAAGCCGTCCGAATAGCCGCGCTCGTAATACCACTCGATGAGATCCGTGCCTTCCGCCACCTCGGCAATATTTCCGGGTCGAGGCGCTTGTGTGGCGGTCTGTGCCATATCCATGCTCCCGGCGGACTACTCGTGAAACGTAAAACGCAATCAGGTGTTCTCTGCGGCTCAACTATTGAATCATCTGCGTTTATCTGCGACCAAGCACGATTTGCGATTTACGAACGCGATCGGCTTCTATCGGCGCTCATCGGCGGCCACGTAAGCGTGTTCGGGGTTCAATGTTCAGTGTTCGGGGTTACGCGCTGGAAATCTGCGTGTATCTGCTTTTCTCTGCGGTTAAGTTCGGGTTCAACGAGCCAGCGGCAGCGTCACCGGCCGCCGCGCCGCCATCGAATGCTCTATCGCGAGCGTCGCCTCCAGTGTGGCGCGCGCCTCGCGCGGCGTCGCCAGCACGCACGGCCGGCCCATCGAGAGATGGTCAAGCCACGCGCGCGTTTCGTTCGCGATCGGTCCCCAGAAATCGCCGAGCGCCCAGTCGCCCGGCGTTCCGCTCTGCAGGAACACCATGTTGACCGGCTGGTCCGGCAGGTAGACATGCGGGATCCCCTTCTCCGTGTACATCAGCTGGTCGGTGTGATCGTCGTCCAGAATCATCACGCCTTCCGTCCCCAGCACTTCAACGCGCGCCGCATGCCCGCGCGCAGGATATTTTTCCGGCAGCGCATAGCTGATGCCGAGGTTGATCACCGTCCCATCGGCGTAGGTAAAGACCGCCCAGCTCACGTCATCGACGTCGTAGCCGGCCTCCTTGAGGATGCCTTTCTGCCCTCGCGCGTAGACCTCGGCAAGCGGCGAGCCCCCTTGCAGCCAGCTCATGAGATCCACATAGTAGGTCAGTGCGTCGACCACTGGCGTTGCCTCGCGGTGGCGCTTGAGAATCGCAAGCGCCTGCGCGCGCGAGTTGTAGACGCGTGCGGCAGCGCCCGTGATGCGGCCGATGCGGCCTTGCGTGATCTGTTCCTTGGCAATCAGGTAGCGCTCTTTGTAGCGCCGGCTGTATCCGACGTGGACACGTGCGCCACTCTTTTCGATCGCCTCGAGCATTGCGTCAGCATCAGCCAGCGTCAATGCGATCGGCTTCTCGACCAGCACCGCCTTGCCCTGCCTGATCGCTTCAAGCACCGGCGCCATGTGCTCGCCTTCGCTGGTGGAAACGATGACCGCATTCACCTCCGGGCGCGAGATGACTTCCAGGTTGTCACCCGAGTACACCTCGCCGCCCACCTGGCCCGCCAGCTGCTTTGCGCGCTCGGGTTCCCGGTCGGACACCGCAATAAAGCGCACGCCCGGATGCTGCGCCGCAAGTCTGGCTCGCAAGGTACCAATACGGCCCGCGCCGATGACTGCCAGCCCGATGTCTTTTCGCTCAAGTGCTATGACGCGCTCCTTCTACAAGTTGGCTAAAACCAATATAGCCGCAGATAAACGCAGATAAACGCTGATGCAACCGGCCAAAAGGCAACATGCTTTCTCCATGCGCCTTGTGTTTTGTTGCGCCCCAAAAATGCTGATATTTTCGTGAATCGTGAATCGTGAATCGTGAATCGTGAATCGTGAATCGTAATTGGATGTTCCCGGCGCCCCGGGGGTTCATTTATCGAATCATCTGCGGCTACCTAACGGTGTTCAAGGTTTAACGTTCGATGTTCCGTGCTGTACATCTGCGTGCTGCGTTCATCTGCGGCTAAACCAGACAGGAACTCAACGGCGCCGTGATTTCCCCGTGCCGGACGCCCTCGATCTTTTCGGCGCGTCGAGCTCGTCGTACACCTCCTTCATGATGCGCAGCGCGTCGACTCCCTTGGGATAACCGCAATAGATCGTGCAATGAAGAAGCGCCTCGGCAATTTCCTTGCGCGTCAGGCCGTTGCGCAGCGCGGCCCGGATGTGGATCTTGAGCTCGTGCCGCATGTTCATCGCGGTCATCGCCGCGAGGTTGAGGAAGCTGCGAACCTTGCGCGGCAGGCCGGGACGCCCCCAGATCATGCCCCATGCGGTCTTGGTCGCCAGCTCTTCGAACGGCCACGTGTACTCGTCAGCCTGGTCGAGCCGGCTCTCGATATATTGCGCGCCGAGCAGCGCCTTGCGGATCCTGAGTCCTTTCTTGAACAACGGGTCTTTCGTGAATGCGGGGCGCATCGTTTCTCCTTCAGATTCCGCCGAGTCGCTTCATTGCAGCTCGAGCCTCGCGGCCATCCCTCCCGGGCTCAATCGATCCTGGCGCCGGCCGACTTGATGACGCCGGCCCATTTCACCATCTCGGTCTTGATATACGCCCGGAGCCTCTCCGGCGAGCTCCCAATGGGTTCGATCGCGCTGCCCAGCAGGAACTTCCGGTACTCGGGATGGTTCAGCGCGCGCACGATTTCGCGGTTCAACCGTGTGACAAGCGCGCGCGGTGTTCCCGCTGGCGCCACGTACGCGTACCACGGGCTTGACTCGTAACCCGACACGCCTGCCTCCGCGATCGTCGGGATATCGGAGATCGCCGCGGGCCGTTTGGCTGTCGAGACCCCCAGCGCCCGCAGCCGGCCGGCAGCAATGTGCCCTTTGGATGCCGCATAGGTCGCGAACAGCGTTTGCGCTTCCCCCGACAGCACCGCGACCAGCGCCGGGCCACCGCCTTTGTACGGTACGTGCAGCAGTTTGGTCCCGGTCATGCTCATGAGCAATGCGGCCGAGAGATGCCCACCGCTGCCATTGCCGGACGAGGCCATTATGAGCCCGTTCGGCTTCGCGCGCGCGAGCGCGATCAGTTCCTTCACCGACTTCGCCGGCACCGCGGGATTCACCACGAGCAGGTAGCACCCGTCGGCAAACAGCGTGAGCGGCTCAAAATCCTTTACCGGATCGTACGCCAGCTTCTTGTAGAGACCGGGGTTGATGGCAAGCTGGGCGCTCAGCGCAAACCCGATCGTATAGCCGTCAGGACTTGCGCGCGCGACGATCTCCATGCCGATCGTTCCGTTCGCGCCGCCACGATTGTCGACCACCACCTGCTGGCCGATGTTCTCGGAGAGTTGCCGCGCAAACGGTCGCCCGATCGTGTCCATGCCGCCGCCCGGCGGATAGGGAATCACGAGACGGATCGGCTTGCTAGGAAAATCACCCGCGCCCTGCGCCCACAGGGGCGCTACCGTGGTCGCAAGCACTGCGCCCAAAAAACCCAGAATGGCTGCTTTCATCGTCTTCCTCCTCGTATCAGGTCTAGCTACTTTATTAGCCGTCACGGCCCGACTGTTACGGGCTGGCCTTTGCGAGATCGGTCGCCCGTTCCCTGAGCGTTGGATCCGCCCTGAGGGTCATCTTCGCGACCTTGTGGGTGGGTGTGTGCGGAAGCGCTTCAACGAACGCGACGTACCGCGGCACCTTCATCGGCGCGAGTCGCTCACGGCACCACTGCGCGACCTCATCGGCGGTTACATCGTAGCCGGGCTTTCTCACCACGGCAACCAGGATCTCGTCCTCCCCGAGCTCGGCGGCAACGGGAATTGCCGCCGCTTCGTGCACGCCCGGGTGCTCGCCGATCACGCGGTCGAGCTCAGCGCCTGCAATGTTCTCGCCGCGGCGCCGGATGATGTCCTTCTTGCGCGCAACGAAAAAGAAGTAGCCGTCGGCGTCACGCCGCACGAGATCACCGGTTTGGAACCAGCCGTCGACGAACGCCGCCCGCGTCTGCTCGGGGTCGTGGAAATAACCCTGCATGACGATCGGCGTCTTCACCAGCAGCTCGCCCACTTCGCCGTTCGGCACATCGCGCCCCTCGTCGTTCACGACCCGGCATTGCGCCCATGGCCGCTGCGGATCGGGGTGGCGGCCGATCGGTCCCATGCTGCCCGGCTTGGCCGGTCCCTCGAAGGGATTACAGGTCACACCCGGGATCTCCGTCATGCCATAGCCCCCGATGAGATGGGGAATGCCGAACTCCTCGCGAAAGGTCTGTGCGACAGCCTGCCGCACCCCGTAGACCTTGCGGATGCGGTGCTCCGGCCGGAACTCGGAACGCGGCCGGTTCTTGAGGATCGTGCCAATCGCCTCGATGATATTGACTTCGGTTGCGCCGCTGTCGACAGCGGTCTGCCAGAACGTCGTCGCTGAAAACTTGGGCACGATGACCATGCTTGCGCCCGCCGCCAGCGTTCCCGCAACGGAGTAGAAGAGCGCATTGATGTGAAAGAGCGGCAACACGATCATCACCCGCTCGTCGTCCTGGAGGTAGACGCGCTGGACGAATGCCTCGCCGCCGGTCACAAAGCTTCTCTGGCTGTGCATCGCGCCTTTCGGGAAACCGGTCGTGCCGGAGGTGTAGACGATCAGGCAGGTTTCGTCCGGCGAGACGTCCCGGGGAAGCACAGCCTCCGGCGCGCGCGCGATCAGGTCCTGCAGCAGCGGCACGTCGTCGCGGCCGGCATCGAGGAGGATGATCCAGGGCGCCACCGCAAGCCCTTCGCACGCCTTGCGCGCAATATCTAGGGTGTCGCTGCCCGCCGCCACGGCGCTCACCTCGGCATGGTGCAGCACGTAGCGCGCTTCGTCGACGCCAAATTCGGGATTCACCGGCACCATGATCGCGCCGATGCGCGCGAGCGCGAACAGCAACAGGACGTGGCCGTCGCAGTTTCTCGCCATCACGCCAAAGCGGTCGCCCTTGCGGATGCCGCGCGCCAGCAGCAGCCGCGCGGCGCGGTCCACGGCCTGCTGGAACTCTCGCCAGCTCCACGTCTTGCCGCCGAACAGCAGAAATGGCCGCTCTGGCGCACGCTGCGCGCGGCTCGCGAAGGCACCGGCCAGCGTGTAGTCGTGCCGCGGATAGAGTGCGAGAACTTCGAGCGGTTTCTTCATCGGTCGGGGCAATTGACTGCTAACGAATGACGGCTCAAGCGGTTCAAGCGACGCGCGCGGCGTTCCACCTGCAGAAAGCGGAAAGCCATGTGCGGAAAACGACGCCGTGCAAAAGCTCGCAGCTGCCGCGGCTGATTATAGGCGCCGCTTCTGGGCGCGAACAGCGCGAAAGTCTATATTGTGACAACCTCGCACTCTGGTCGAACAATGCGCTGCCATCCCCGGAGCCACCGGCGCCGACACAGGGACTCTTGGAATAGAATCGCGTGACGGCCTTTCACTGATCTGCGCGCCGGCCGGGAATCGCTGTGCGCAGGTCTCTATCAAATCGAGGAGAAGAATGGATGTTCGCTGCGCCACCCATCATCGAAACCGACGTTTTCACCGAACTCCCGGCGTCGCTGCGCATCAGCGGCCGAAAGTCGAAGTGGGTCGAATTCAGGAAGAAAGGCCAGCCCGTCGACAAGCCGGAGGTCATCCACTCCTATCTCGAAGGACCCTCATTCGACCGCGATGGAAATCTTTATTGCGTCGACATTCCCTACGCTCGCATCTTTCGCATCTCGCCCGCCGGTGAGTTCACGGTCGTCGCCGACTACGAGGGCGAACCCAACAGCCTGAAGATCCACCAGGACGGCCGCATTTTTGTCGCCGACCGGCTGCACGGCATCCTGCTGCTCGACCCTGCCTCGGGCAAGATGACGCCAGTGGTCGAGGAAGCGGCAGGCGAAGGTTTCAGGGGCATCAATGATTTCGTCTTCGGCCGGAACGGTGACATCTACTTCACCGACCAGGGCAATAGCAGCATGAACGACCCGAGCGGTCGCGTGTTTAGGTGGCGCGCAAAGGACGGCGAGCTGGAACTCATCCTTGACAAGGTGCCAGGACCCAACGGGATCGCGCTCAACCCGTCCGAGACGCTCCTCTTCGTAAACGTCACGCGCATGAACAACGTGTGGCGCATCCCGTTGCTGCCGGAAGGTGGAATCATGCAGCTGGGAGCGAAGATCGGCATCTTCATCCAGCTGACGGGCAGCCTGTCCGGTCCCGACGGCCTCGCGGTCGACTCGGATGGCGGCCTGGCGGTATGCCACTCCGGCCTTGGCACCGTGTGGCTGTTCAGCAAGCTCGGCGAGCCGGCCTACCGAATTAGATCGTGCCGCGGCATCCGCACGACCAATTGCGCCTTCGGTGGGCCGGATTTCAAGACGCTCTTCATCACAGAATCGGAAAGCGGCAGCATCCTGAGAGCCGTGCTGCCGATCGCAGGTCACCCGCTCTACTCACACCGGTGAGCGCATGAGAATCGCCTCGATACGCAGCCACGCCGCCGCAATCCCTTACAAGGTTCCGCGCGTCACCGCGCACGAGCCCATGCGCGGCGTCAGCGTTGTCCTTGTGGAAGTCGTTACCGACGCGGGCGTCACCGGCGTCGGCCAGATACACGGTGCGCCATTGAAGGAAATCTGCGAGTGGGTGGCGCGTCTCGGCGAGATCGTGATCGGCATGAACCCGCTCGAGCATATCGCGGTCTGGGAGAAGCTCTTTGCGCTTACCTGCCCGCGGCCGGGAGGATTTCTTGCGCAGGATGGCCTGCCGTCGCCATTGCCGCGCGCGGCTCGCCCGCAGATTACAGCTGCGATCGGGGGCATCGATCTCGCGCTGTGGGACATCAAGGGCAAGGTGGCCGGCTTGCCCGTGTTCCGTTTGCTGGGCGGGGAAAATCGCCCTGTGCCGGCCTACGCCACCGGCGGTTACTACCGCGATGACGGCGAGCCCGACGGCATGGCGGAAGAAGTCGCCTCGTTCGTGGCGAAAGGCTACCGCGCCGTCAAGATCAAGGACGGGGGTGGAACGCTCGCCGAGGACATCGAGCGTGCCCGCCTCGCGCGAGAAGCGATCGGCCGCGACACCCTGCTTCTGCTCGACTGCACTGCTGCCTATGATCTCGAAACCGCCATTGCGTTTTCGCGCGCGGTCGAGCGTTATGAACCGTTCTGGTTCGAGGAGCCGTTGCGCTGGTACTTTCAACCGGCGGACTTCCGGTGTCTCGCCGCGGCCACCTCGATTCCGCTCGCTCACTGTGAGCGTGACCTTCATCGCTTCACCGTGCGCGACTTCATCGTCAGCGGCGGCGTGCGCTATGTCCAATTCGACTCCACGCGCCATGCTGGCTTCACCGAGTCGCTCCGCATCGCGGCGCTGGCAGAGCAACACGGCGTGAGAATCTCGCCGCACCAGGTGCCGGAGCTGCACGCGCATCTTTGCGCAGCCTTCCCGGGCGCGAGCTTCGGAGTGGAGTCGAACGGCGTCCCCGACCCGCTCTGGTCAGGGATGTACAAGCGCCGCGCACAGCTCAGGGACGGCTATGTCCACCTGGATGAGACACCCGGCTTCGGTATCGAGATCGACTGGGATTTCATCAAGCGCCATGCTGCCTGATGCTGAAACGCGTGACCAGTGACCAGTATTTGGTCCTCGTGTTACGTTTCACGTCTCACGTTTTACGTTTCACGACTCACTTCCCGGTTCGAAGGTAGTCGCGCTGCCACTGCTTGTAAACGGCGCCGTTTACGAGCTCATCCATCTCCCTGGACGATGCAACCTTGTCCTTGAGCTCGGCGGGCGCGCCGCCGCTGAAAAGATGGGCGTAGGTTTCCCGCAGCGCCTTCACTGCCGCAGCCACTGGCTGATGGCCCTGCAAAAGAACGCGCGCGCCTGCGGCGGCGAAATCCTCGCGCTTGATCGAAGCCGGGGCCGATCCAACCATGACAGGAAGCTTGGCGGCCTCGTGCACCGCCCTAACCTGGTCCACCGATTCGACGCCGATGACGAAGATCGCATCGACGCCGCATGCAGCGAACGCTTTCGCCCGCTTTATGGTGCCTTCGGTTCCCTCAACCTTCAATGCCGCTGTCCGCCCCAGTATGACCGTCTCCGGATCGCGGCGGGCCGCGACGGCCGCCTTGAGCTTGCCCACCATCTCGTCGAGCGAGATCAATTCGTCCGTGCCCTCGGGCTGGCCAAACCGCGTCGGCAAGGCCGTATCCTCGATGCTCATGCCGGATACGCCCGAGTGCTCGAGCTCCTCGACAGTGCGCATGACATTCAGCGCGTTGCCATAACCGTGGTCGGCATCGACGATCAAAGAGAGCCGACTTGCGCGCATGATGCGCCGTACCTGCTCGGCGAACTCGCTGAGCGTCAGCACGATGAGGTCCGGCGCCGCGAGCGTCGTATTCGACGCCACCGAGCCCGCGAGCATCCCAATCTCGTAGCCCACCGCCTCCGCCACGCGCGCCGAAAGCGGATCGTACACGCTCGCTGGCGACACGCATTTCGTTCCGGCAAACACGGCACGCAGCCGCTTGCGCTGTTCTGTATGAGTCATCCCCTCTCCGTTTCAGGTTTCAAGTTTAAGGTTTCAGGTTTAAGGTTTCGCTTTTCACGAAACAGCGCTTAGCGGCGGCGCCATAACAGGAGGCAATCTCGATTCCGCCACGAGCCGAAACAGAAGCGCCGGCGATTGCTCGCGGTATCGAGCCAATCGCGTTCGATCGCAAGATTGGCGCCGTCTTCCGCAGGAGGCCGGATGCTCCTGATATGCCCGCCGCGCACACGAATCGCGTGCCGCCAGTACGGATCGAAAAAATAGAGCCGCTCGTCATCCGCGCGCAGCGCAAGCAGGTAATGCCAGTCGCCCCGGTCATAAGTGATGTTGCACAGCGCGACGCCGCCGTCGTTGAGGCATTCGACGATGCGATTGCCGCGGCCCAGGTTGACCTCACGGCCGGTGAGGAACTCGGTGCCGAGCCGAAACGTCTTGGTCGTGAATTGCCGAAGCCACTCGGAGAGCAGGCGCACGCTCTCATCGGAGCTGCCGCGGCCGGCCGTCCCCCGCCGCCCGACACCGTCGAGCGTGTACAGGTAGATGCGCTGCAGCACCTCGGGCGGCACCTCGTGGCGCTCGTACAGATACGCGATGGCGTTGCTGATGGTGGTCGGCACGCAGTCGTACTCTGACAGCTGGAAGCGGAAGGGAATGTGTCTCTTGGCTTTCACGGTATTGGAGGGACGCGAACCGGCTATGCGATAGGTTCCGGGATGCCCGCCCTACAGCGCCAGCAGGCCCATGAACTCATCGACCGGCATTGCTTCGAGCCGCTTCTGGTCAAGGCACACGCGGAGGATCGCGTCGCGCTGCCGCGGCGCGAAGACACGGGCGACGTTCGTTTCGAACTTGTTCATCAGCACCGGGACGGCCTCCTTGCGCCGGCGGCGATGGCCCAGCGGATACAGTACTTCCGACAGCGGCAGACTGGCGCCATCCCGGAAATGCACTTTGATGGAATTCGAGTTGGTGCGCTTGGCGGGGTCGAGATAGTCCCGACTGTAGGTCTTGTCCTCGCGCAGCGCCATCTTGGCCCGCAGCCGGTCGATGCGCGGATCCGCCGCGATGTGGTCTTCGTAGTGCTCGGCGGTCATGTTGCCGAAGATCATCCCGATCGCGATCATGTACTGCATGCAGTGGTCGCGATCAGCGAAATTGTGGAGCGGCCCGCTCTTGTCGAGGATCACCATCGAGGAGTTGTGGCAACGGACGTCCACCCGCTTGATCTCGTCGAGACGGTCCTTCACCAGCGGGTGGAGCTTGATTGCCGCCTCCACCGCGCTCTGCCCGTGGAATGCGGTGGGATACGGGATCTTGAACAGCACGTTCTCCATGACGTAGCTGCCGAAGGGGCGCTGGAAACGGAACGGGCGACCCTTGAAGAGCACATGGTAGAAGCCCCAGGTCTTCGCCGTGAGCGCCGCCGGGCAGCCGATCTCGCCTTTCACCGCCATCAGCGCGAGCCGCACGCCGCGGCTGGCGGCATCCCCTGCTGCCCAGGACTTGCGCGGACCCGTGTTCGGTTTGCGGCGGAAGGCGGCCAGCGGGTGGCCGTCGAGCCAGGCATGGGACACCGCATTCACGATCTCCTCGCGCGTGCCGCCCAGCATCCGGGTCAACACCGCGGCGCTGGCGATCTTCACGAGTATGGTGTGGTCGAGCCCCACCGCGGTGAAACCGTTCTCGATGCCGAGTCCGCCCATGATCTCGTAGGACTTCACCGCGGATTCCAGGACCTCGCGCATGAGCATCGGCTTCTTGCCCGCCGCGACCCGGGTGCGGGACAGCCAGTCCGCCACGGCGAGGATGCCCGAGAAAGTGTCCGAGGGATGCATCACGGTGGCGCCGTAGAATGCATCATTGAAGTCCAGCCAGCGGACAAGGGCGCCGATGTTGAGCGTCGCGCGCTCCGGATCGAGGACATAGGCGGTGCCGGGAATCCGGACGCCGTTCGGGACGACGGTGCCCGGCACGATCGGCCCCAGCAGTTTGGTGCAACCGGGGTAAGACAGCGCCTCGAAACCGCAGCCAAGGCTGTCGATCAAGGCAAGCCGCGCGGTTTCGAAGGCGAGCGAGCTCTTGACCCGATAGCCTTCCGCATAATCGGCGATACGGACCAGTACCGCGTCCGGCGCGGGACGCGCATTGTTATCGGTTTTGGGCATGACAGACCCCGGAGGTTTGGGTGGCGGGTGATCGCCCGAAATTATATGACAGACCCCGTGCCCAGCCGGTCGGTCGGGCCGGCCGCCGCCGGGCTCGTTATCGCAGCGGAATGTTTCGCGCCTTGATCAAGGCTGCATATTTCTTGATATCGGCCTCGAACTGGGCCCGCAGCTCCTCCGGCGAGCCGCCAACCGGCACGATGCCCTCGCGCGCAAAGAATGCGTCGATCTTCTTGTCGCTCAACGCATTCTTGATGAGCCCGCTCAACTTGTTGACGATGTCGGGAGGCGTGCCTTTCGGGAAGAACATCGAGTACCAATTGCCGATCACCACGCCCGGCACGATGGTGCTGATTGCGGGAAGGTCAGGCAATGAGCGGTTCCTCTCTGCCGTTGTCACCCCAAGACAGCGCACGCGCCCGGTTTTGAGGGCACGGGCGGCAACCGGCCCCGTGGCAAACAGCATGTCGATGTCGCCCGTGATCAGCCCGGCCATCGCGGGTCCGCCGCCGGTGTAAGGGATGATCACCGTCTTGATGTTCGCCTGCTGCGCGAAAAGCTCACCGGCAAGGTGGCTGGTGCTGCCGGGAGTGTTTGCCCCGTTGTTCAGCTCGCCCGGGCGCTTCTTGGCAAGCGCGACCAGTTCCTTGACCGACTTCGCCGGCACCGCGGGATGCACGCAAAGGACGTTCGGCGCATTCGATACCCAGGAAGCGGGCACCAGGTCGGTCCGTGTGTTGAACTTGAGCCGCTTCGCGTACAACGTCGTGTTGATCGCCAGAGTCGCCGTGGTAAAGAGAAAGGTACTACCATCGGGACGCGACTTTGCGACGAGCTCCGCCCCGATCAGGCCGCCCGCGCCACTGCGGTTGTCCACGATGAAGTTCTGGCCGGTCTGTTGCCGCAAGTTATCGGCAAGCAGCCGCGCCTGGATGTCGGTGCCGCCGCCCGTGCCGAACGGCACGATCAACCGAACCGCCTTGTCGGGCCACTCCGCCTGAGCCTGCGCGGAAAAGACCATTGCGGCGGCGAACACTGCCGCACCCGTACGGCGAAAAACACTGCGCATTTCCATGAAACCTCCTCCAACGACTGTTATTTACGGGAGCCGTGTCACAGGCCTCGCCCGCTCGCACACGGCGGACACAGGCACCGACACGACGACATTGCTCGACACCTCGAATTCCGGCCTTGAACAGCCCGCAGAAAAATTGCCCTGGGCAGGCGTGCCCAAGTGAGGACAAGATCTGGGAAGACTGCGAAACGAGACTCGCGCCAACGCGTGATAGTTCCACAAGCTGGACTCGTTTTCAACCCCTGAAGCTGAAATTCGGCCCAGCGGCGTTATTAATTAAATTCAGAAGGTTACATCCATTTTTTGGGCGAAGCGGCCAAGGCAGAATCGGGCCGATCTGAAAATAAGCTTGCAGGACGAGAAAATCGCGCCGCGGCGGAAGCCGCGGCGCGGCACTGCGAGGGACTACTGGACCGAGATCTTGCCGGCTTTGATGATCTTCTCGTAGCGCGCGATCTCGCGCTTGAAGTTGGCATGCAGTTCCTCGGGTGAACTCGCCACGGGGTCGAGTGCCTCGCGCCCCATGAATGCGCGTATGTCGTTCGCCTTGAGCGCCTTTGCGATCTCTGCGTTCAGCTTGTCCACGATCGGCTTGGGCGTGCCCGCCGGAAAGAACATTGCGTACCAGTTATCCGATTCGAAACCGGGATAGATCGAGCTCATGGTCGGAAGATCCGGAAATGCCGACGATTTTTTCGGCGTCGTGACCGCCAGCGCGCGCACCTTGCCGGCCTTGACCTGCGTCGCCGCCACCGGGCCGGTCGCAAACAGGAAATCCGTCTCGCCGCCCATGAGCGCCGCCATCGACGGTCCGCCGCCCTTGTAGGGGATGTGGGCGACATCGGCTCCAGTCGCCTGTTTGAGCATCTCGACGGAGAGATGGCTGGTCGTGCCCGCGCCATTGGAGGCAGCGTTCATCTTGCCGGTGCGCTTCGCGATCGCCACCAGCTCCTGCACGGATCTCGCCGGAACGCTGGGATGGACGACCAGCACCAGCGGAGTCGAGGAAATCCAGCTCACCGGCGCGAGGTCCTTGAGCGGATCGAACTTCACCCGTTTGCCGTAAAGCGTCACGTTCACTGCCAACGACGCCGTGGTGAACAGGATCGTGTTACCGTCGGCCGGTGCCCGCACGGCAAGCTCCGCGCCGATGATGCCGCCCGCACCGGAGCGGTTGTCGACGATGAATGTCTGTTTCATGCTCTGGTTGAAGTTCTTGCCGAGCAGCCGCGCCTGGATATCGGTGCCGCCTCCTGCACCAAATGGCACGATGATTCGCACCGGTTTCGTCGGCCACTGCTGTGCGCCTGCCGTGAAAGGGATAAGGAGCGCTGCGGCAGCCAGCGCGGAGGTGCCGAACCACCGTCCAATATTCATTGCGGTTTTCTCCTGAATGTACGTGCCGCCCGGGTGGGCAAGCGATGCACGCAGTATCAGGGTCGCGGCTTACGCGCACCTTACCGCATCCAGGCGTCGTCCGAAGACTGCAACTTATTGTCGGAGATAGGAAATACGCGGGACAGGCCAGCCAATCCCGCGCGGCGGAGCGCGATGCTCCGTCGCGCGCGAGGCGGTGCGACTGTCAGCCGCGATAGATCGGCTCGGGCTGGGTAAAGAACGCGTGCAGGATGTGGTAGACGGTCAGGTAGTTGATCTGATGGAAGCTCGCGTGCGAGATGCCCGGCATCACCGCGAATTGCTTGTCGGGGTTGGGCAGGCGCTTGAAGAACTCGACGAGGTCGTCGAAACCCGCAATGCCGTCGAACTGCCCGCGCATGATCAGCGTCGGCACGTCGATCTTCGCCGGGTCCACCACGGGCAACTTCGAGCACATATCGACATAGGTGCCGGTCGGGACCGAATCATCGAGCTCGAGAATCGCGTCGGCGAAAGCCTCGATCGTCTTTTCGTCGGCGCAACCCGGATGGTCGCGGTTGAAGATGCTGTGAACGAACGCGCGATCGATGGGGCGGCGGTTCTTGCCTATCATATCGGGCAGCTTCTTGCGCCGTTCCGCGAGCGTAGGGCTGCCTTCCCCGGTCCATACGAACGCGTCGAGCGCGAGGCGCTGCACGCGCGCCGGCTGCCGCTGCGCGAACATGGCCGCCCGCAGCGCGCCCGAGGAAATTCCGTAGACGAGAAACTGTTTTACGTTCGCGGCCTTCATGATGTACTCGGTGGCGACCTCGAGATCGTCGGCGCCGTTAGCGATGTCGCAGTTGATATTGCGCTTCTTGTCCGAGCGGCCGTAGCCCTCCATGTCCATGCACCAGGTGTTGAAACCCTGCGCCGCGAAAAAATCCATGGCGGACGAATAGGGGCGTCCCGGCACCTGCAGGTCGAACGTGGGCTGCGAGCCCATCGAGGAGCCGTGAACGAACAGAACCGTTCCCCGCGCGGGCCGCGCAGCCGGCGTGGCCTTCTCCCACAGGAAGAGCTTGACGTCGCCCTTTTTGGTCCAGTGTTCCTTGCCGGAAATCTTGGGCTGAGTGGCGGGCAGATCCATGGTGAGCTCCGTCGTTCGGGTTGCCGGGGAACCGGCAGTCTAGGCCAGCACTTCCCGAGCGTCAATTTTCAGTTTCCAGTTTCAAATTTCAAGTTTCAGGTTTAAGGTCGCATGTACAACGTTTCACGATTTACGACTTACGATTTACGATTCACGATTTACGGTTCGCCGGAAAAATGGATTTCAGAATCAGTGAAGAACAGCGCGCCTTCGTCGAAGTCGTGCGCCGCGTGTGCCAGAAGGACTTCAAGGCGCGCGCCGTGCGCTATCTGGACGGCACCTGGCCGGACGAAAACATGAAGCAGCTCGCCGAGATCGGCGTGCTTGGAATGGCTGTGCCGCAGGAATACGGCGGCTCCGGCCTCGGCATTCTCGACACGGTGCTGGTGCTCGAGGAAATCGGCAAGGTCTGCTACGTGACCGCGATGGCGGCGCTGGGCGAAGTCGGTGTCCAGACGCGCATCATCTCCACCTACGCCCCCGAATCGATCAAGCGCCGGGTGCTGCCGCGCGTCGTCACCGGCGAGGCGATCCTGGCCATCTGCATGACCGAGCCCGATGCGGGCACGGACGTTCCGAGCTACAAAACCAACTGCGACATCAAGGGCGACCGCGTCGTGCTGAACGGCGTGAAGACCCTCATTTCGCGGGCTGACATCGCAGAGATGCTGGTCGTTTTCACGCGCGTCAACAAGATGCCGGGCGCCGCGGGCATCGGGTGCGTGCTCGTGCCCGGCGGCGCAAAAGGCTTCTCCGCCAAGGCGAGTTACCACACGATGGGCGGCGAGTATCTTTGCGAGGTGGTGTTCGACAATGTCGAGCTCCCGCTGGAGAACCTCGTGCTGCGCGACAACGGCATGAAACGGCTGCTCTCGGCGTTCAATACCCAGCGCTGCCTCAACCCGGCGATCTGCCTGGGGCTCGCCGAAGGTGCGCTCGAGGAAGCGGTGCGTTACCTGCGCGAACGCTCGGCTTTCGGCCGGAAGATCGGCGATTTCCAGGGACTGCGCTGGAAGGCCGCCGACATGTTGATCGAGATCGAGGCGGGACGCGGGCTGCTCTATCGAGCCGCCGTCAGCGGCGATCCTTTCCCGGACCCCGCGCTTGCGGCGATGGCCAAAATCTACTGCAACGAAATGAGCATCCGGGTCACGTCGGAGGCCATCCAGGTACACGGCGGCTACGGCTTCACCGACGAGTTCCCGGTGTCACGCTTCTTCCGCGGCACGCGCTACGGCAGCCTCGGCGGTGGCACCACCGAGACGCTGCGCAATCTCGTGGGAAGGAAGCTCGTGGAGCAGATGGATCTCGCGACGGGCGTCCTCGGAATGAGGACCTTCTAGCCGTGCTCAGAAACCGGTGACCGATGAGCGGTAAGCGGTAAGCGGTAAGCGGTAAGCGGACCCGCTCCGCGCCAGGATGTTCATCGACTTACGACTTACGATTTACGATTTACGATTCACGATTTACGATTCACGCAAATCAGTAAGTCGCCGTCCTGAAATAGCTGGCGCGGTCGCCCGACGTGACGGTCACCTTCTCGAGCCGGCCGCCACGCAGGACTTCGATTGCGATTTCGACACCGGCCTCCCCGCTTGACCAGAGCCGGCTGTAGAAATCGGATTGCCCTTTCACCGGCTGACCCTTGACGCTGACGATGACATCACCCTTGCGCATGCGCGCCTGGTCTGCCGGGCCTTCGGGCGACACGCGGTTGACGATGACGTTGCCATGCACCTCCTGGGTGTTGACGCCGATCCAGGGACGCGCGCTGCCTGGCCCCCTGCCATTCGCGATCAACTCGCCCAGCATGGGCTTGAGCAGATCAATCGGCACGAACATGTTGCCAGGCACCTTGGACTGCACCCCGGCCGCATCGCCGACCACGAGCGAGCCGATGCCGAGCAGCCGGCCCTCCCGGTTCAGCAGTGCCGCGCCACTCCAGTTGACGGTCGCGGGCGCGGTGTAGATTGCTTCCTCAAGCCGGTACTCCCAGTAGCCGACAAAGGGCCGGCGCGAGACGACATAGGCGGGCGCCACGCCGTCGAATCCGACGATCAGCACCGGCTCTCGATTCGTGATCTTCGACGAGTGTCCGAATTGAACGGGCTTGATCGGCAAGGGGCGCAACGCGCGTAGCAGCCCGAAACCACTCGCATTGTCGTACGCGATCACAGTGGCTGGAAACGCCCGTCCGTCGGCCGTGAAGAGTTCCACCGACTCGGCCTCCAGAATGAGATAGCCGATTGTGAGCACGAGGCCCTCGGAATCGATCACAACGCCGGTGCCCTCGCGCGAGGCCCCGAGGCTGCGGCTGGTGCGGGCGTCTGCGACCGCCGTGCTCCGGATCTTCACGACCGACAACGCGTCGACCGTGACCTCGGGGCGCTGGCGCGCTCCCGGCTGATCCTTTTCCTGCGCGGCTGGCGGCGCCGACCGTGAGCCTTGATCCTGTGCCGCGACCTCGGCCGCGGGCGCCGCAAGCGCCAGCGCAAGCACGCACGGCGCTGCGGCCCGGCACATCCTGATTGCTGCGTGACGCCGCAAGAAGCTATCCATGATCATCCTGTTATCGGTCGCATTAGCGGGTATCGTAGTCCCAAACCAAAGCCATTAGAATACGCCGGACACGCGCGGCGCATCCAGTCAAAGAACAAACATCTGCTCCGTGCTATTCCCGGACAGGCGCAAGCGACGGCAACGCTCTGTTAGCCGGGTTAGAATCGCATTGCTCGCGGCCTGCGAACCGGTAACGGGCGGTTTCAAGTTGGGCCTGAAGGGAAAAGTCGCCGCCATCACCGGCGGCACGGAGGGCATCGGTCGGGCATCCGCGCGTCAGCTGGCGCGCGAGGGGGCCAAAGTCGCGATCTGCTCGCGGCGCGCCGACAAAGTCCAGGAAACGGCGAGGGAACTGGAAAAGCTCGGTGCCGAGGCACTGGGCGTCGCGGCCGACATAGGCACGTCCGAAGGGGTCGAGCAATTCATCGGCGCAGTCATCAAGCGCTTCGGGCGGCTCGATATCCTCGTCAATAATGCGGGCACCTCCATGTCCAACCCGTTCGACAAGGTGACCGACGCGACCTGGCAGGAGGACTTCGATCTCAAGCTCTTCGGCGCAATCCGCGGCGCCCGGCTCGCCATCCCGCAGATGAAGCAACAGGGCGGCGGGCGCATCATCAACATCACCACCGTCGGCGGCAAGCAGCCCGGAGCCAATTCCGTGCCGACCACGGTCACCCGCGCCGCAGGCCTCGCGCTGACCAAGGCGCTTTCCAAGGAGCTCGCGCCGCACAACATCCTCGTCAACACCGTGTGCATCGGCAAGATCAAGTCGGGACAGCACGAGCGGCGCATCCAGCGCGAGGGCGTCAGCGCTGACGACTACTACTCGCGCGTCGGGAAAACGATACCGATGCAGCGGATGGGAG
>LJTT01000140.1 GCA_001303585.1 Betaproteobacteria bacterium SG8_41 | reverse complement strand
CGCCCGATGTCATCCAGTGGGCGCCGGGGCTGCCGAAGACGAGATCCGGCAAGATCATGCGTCGCATTCTGCGCAAGATCGCCGCCAACGAGGCAGACCAAATCGGCGATACCTCGACGCTGGCCGATCCGGCTGTGGTCGATGATTTGGTCAAGCACCGCGCCCACAAGTAAGTAAAGTAATGGTCACGCCGCCAGGCCTCGGTAATTGACCGGCGGCGCCCGCGGTCCCCGCGGCGGTTCCCAAGGATCACGATTGAATTCTCCCTCCACGCCGGATCGCGATGTACTCGTCGACATTCGCGATGTGCACTTCGCGCGCGCCGGGCGCCCGGTATTGCAGGGCATGCGCCTGTCGGTGGCGCGCGGGAGGATAACCGTCATCCTCGGTGGCAGCGGTTGCGGCAAGACCACGCTGCTCAATCTCATTGGTGGGCGGCTGCGTCCCGATCGCGGCGAAATCCTGGTCGATGGCCAGTCGGTCCCGTCGCTTGGCACGCGCGCGCTGTATGAGTTGCGCAAACGCATGGCCCTGCTGTTTCAGTCCGGGGCACTGTTCACTGATCTCACGGTGTTCGAGAACGTGGCGTTTCCGATTCGCGAGCACACGCGACTGCCGGAATCCCTGCTGCGCAAAGTGGTGCTGATGAAGCTCGAGACCGTGGGGCTTCGGGGCGCGCGCGATCTCATGCCCGCGGAACTCTCCGGCGGCATGGCACGGCGCGTGGCGTTGGCGCGTGCCATCGCGCTTGATCCGATGATGGTCATGTACGACGAGCCCTTTACCGGACTCGACCCGATCTCGATGGGTGTGATTGCGCAACTGATTCGCAACCTCAATCGGGCGCTCGGCATCACCTCGGTGGTGGTGACGCACGATGTGGCCGAAGCCATGACGATTGCCGACCACGTGTATCTGATAGGTGACGGCCGGGTCATCGCGGAGGGCGGCCCGCAGGCGATGCAGGCATCGAGCGAGGAACACGTGCGCCAGTTTCTGGACGGCCTGCCCGATGGGCCGGTGCGCTTTCACTATCCGGCCGCCGATTACGTCGACGACCTGCGCCACCCGGGCAGCCGCGCATGACAGACACCGCCGTCCATCGCATCGGTCGCTGGGCGCTCGCCCGCATTGTGCGCCTCGGGCACGCCACCGCGTTTCTGCATGTGTTGTTGGTGCGTTCCTGGCGTCTGCCGAGCCGCCCCGGTCCGGCCGCGGCCAAGGCGGCGCGGCTCGTGGTGCATCAGCTCTTTTCAGTCGGCGTGTTGACGCTTGCCATCATTCTCGTCTCCGGCATCTTCGTCGGCATGGTGCTCGGACTGCAGGGTTACAACACGTTGGTGGATTTCGGTTCCGAGGCGTCTCTCGGCCTGCTGGTGGCGCTCTCGCTTACCCGTGAGCTGGGACCGGTCGTCACGGCACTGCTGTTTGCCGGGCGCGCTGGCTCGGCGCTCACCGCGGAGATTGGCCTCATGAAGGCAACCGAACAGCTTGCCGGCATGGAGATGATGGCCGTGAACCCGATGACGCGGGTGATCGCACCACGCTTCGTCGCCGGACTCATCTCGTTGCCGTTACTGGCCGCCATGTTTACCGTGATCGGCATCTATGGCGGCTATGTGGTGGGGGTGATTCAGCTCGGCGTGGATGCGGGTGTGTATTGGTCGCAAATGCAGGACCGGGTGGATTTCTACGATGATGTGGTAAACGGTCTGATCAAGGGCGTGGTATTCGGGTTTGTGGTGAGCTGGATTGCCGTGTTCGAGGGCTACGACAGCGTGCCGACCTCGGCCGGCGTGGCGAGCGCCACCACCCGCACCGTCGTGAGCGCGTCGCTCGCGGTGCTGGGGCTCGACTTCATCATGACGGCATTGATGATGGGAGGCAGCTGATGTTGAACAATCGTCTGATTGAGTTCTGGGTAGGCGTGTTCGTGATCGCCGGTCTGGTGGCACTCACCACGCTGGCGTTTCGTGTGAGTAACCTGACGGCAATGGAAACCGTGGACGGTTACAAGGTCACTGCGCGCTTCAACAATGTCGGGCAGCTCAAGGTTAAGGCGCCGATCACGCTGGCAGGGGTGCGCATCGGGCGGGTCTCGGAGATCGTGTTCGACAGCGACAAGTACCAGGCCGTGGTTACGCTGGAAATCGACGGGCGGTTTCGCAAGATCCCGCGCGATTCCAGCGCCAGTATTCTCACGGCGGGCCTGTTGGGGGAGCAGTACGTAGGGCTTGAAGCCGGGGCAGATGAGGAATTTTTGCGCCAGGGCGATAGTCTAATGCTTACGCAATCTGCTCTGGTGCTTGAAAAGCTGATCGGCCAGTTGGTGGCCAACCTCGCGAGCAGCAGCGGAAAGAAATAGTGTAGTAAGGACAGTGGGAGAGTGACGATGCGTATGCGTAGGCGTTCAGGGTGGTGGGCTCTGTTGGTGGTGTGGTGTGCTGGCGCGGCACTGGCGGCGACGGCCGAACCAGATGTGCTGGTACGCCAGGCGACCGACGAAATCCTCAAGCGCATCAAGTCCAACAAGGATGCCTATGCTGCGGACAGCAAGAAGCTCTACGCCATGGTCGATGAGCTGGTGCTCCCGCATTTCGATTTTCGCGCCATGTCCAAGCTCGTGCTTGGCCAGAACTGGCGCGGGGCCTCGGAGGATCAGCGCACGCGCTTTACCAGCGAGTTCCGCGATCTGCTGGTGCGGACCTATTCCACCGCGCTGCTCAAGTACACCAACGAGGAGATCATCTATCTGCCCTACCGCGGGCCGCTGACCGAACGCACCGCGGAGGTCCGGGTTGAGGTGAAGTCGACCGCCGGTGCGCGCAACGTGCCGCTCGCCTACAGTTTCTTCCGGCGTGAGGACAGCTCGCCAAGGACAACCGCGAGGGCAAGATCGAGGATCCGGTTGGCAAGTCGGTGGAAGCCAAGGGCAAGGGCAACAAGTGACCGGCAACAGACCGTCTCGTGACGCTGAAGCCATTGCGATAAGCGACGCGCTTACATTCGATACCGTGGCGCGGATGCTGGCCGCAAGCGAGTCCTGGTTCCGGCCCGACGCCGGCCCGCTCACCATCGATCTGGCCGGGGCCACGCGCGTGGACAGTGCCGGGGTGGCACTGTTGCTCGAATGGCAGGAGCGCGCCGAACGCGCTGGCCGCAAGCTGAATTTCGTGCGTGCTGCCGAGCAGGTGCACCAGATCGTGCAGGTGAGCGGACTCGGCAAGGCGCTGGATCTACGCTAGCCTGCCCTGCGGCGGGCGGGCCTCGTACCCTCGTGTTATCATCCCTGTCGACCCGGCGCCGGCAGGCGCCGGACCGCAACGGGGTGCTCGTCATCCCCGAACCCTGAAGACCCGACAATGGACAAGCTGATTGTTACCGGTGGCGGACCGCTGCGCGGCGAAATCCGCATCTCCGGTGCCAAGAACGCGGCGCTGCCGGTGCTGGTGGCCTCGCTGCTTACCGACGAGCCGCTGCTGGTGAGTAACGTGCCGCATCTGCAGGACATCACCACCACCATGGAGCTGCTTGGCCGCATGGGTGTGCAACTGGTGGTCGGTGACAAGATGGTGATCGAGGCCCATGCCTCGAACCTCACGTCCGTGCGTGCCCCCTATGAGCTGGTGAAAACGATGCGCGCCTCGGTTCTGGTGCTCGGGCCGCTGGTGGCGCGCTTTGGCGAGGCCGAGGTGTCGCTGCCCGGCGGCTGTGCCATCGGGTCACGTCCCGTTAACCTGCACATCAAAGGTCTGCAGGCGATGGGCGCCGAGATCAATCTCGACGGCGGCTACATCCGGGCGCGGGCCAAGCGCCTGAAGGGCGCGCGTATCTTTATGGATATGGTTTCTGTGACTGGCACCGAAAACATCATGATGGCCGCGACGCTGGCCGAGGGCACGACGGTAATCGAAAACGCGGCACGCGAGCCGGAAGTGGCTGACCTCGCGGTGTGTCTGAACGCCATGGGCGCCCGCATCACAGGCGCCGGCACTGACGAGATCACGGTCGAAGGGGTGCCGCGTCTGCATGGCGCAAGCCACCACATCTTGCCGGACCGCATTGAGACCGGCACCTATCTCGTTGCCGGCGCCATGACGTCCGGCGACGTGCGGTTGCGCAACGTGCGCCCGGACATTCTCGCCTCGATCACCGAGAAGCTCGCCGAGGCCGGCGCGGAGATCGAGCACGGCGACAACTGGGTGCATCTGCGCATGCACGGCCGCCGGCCCAGGGCGGTCAACGTGCGCACCGCGCCATATCCGGCGTTCCCGACCGACATGCAGGCACAGTTCATTGCCATGAACGCCATTGCCGAGGGCACCGGCACGGTGACCGAGACTATCTTCGAAAACCGCTTCATGCATGTTTACGAACTGCAGCGCATGGGCGCCAACATCGAGATGGAGGGCAACACGGCCATCGTGCGCGGAGTGCCAGGCATCACTGGTGCGCCGGTGATGGCGACCGACCTGCGTGCCTCGGCGAGCCTCGCGCTCGCCGGCCTGGTTGCGGAAGGTGAGACGGTGGTCGAATCCGGCGCGTGCCGGGCAACGTGCGCACTGCGCCGCGCGAGTCGGCATCGGCGTGACATGAGCGCTGCCAAGCAGGGCGGGCGCGGCGCGGCGCCTTCCCCGGTGGTCAACATCGCGCTTTCCAAGGGTCGCATCATTGAAGAGGGCTTGCCGCTGCTGGCGCGCGCCGGCATCACGCCGAGCGAGGATCCAGCGCGCAGCCGCAAGCTGATACTCGACACCAACCTCCCGGATGTGAAGCTGACCATCATCCGTGCTGCGGACGTGCCAACCTACGTGCGATTCGGTGCCGCGGATCTCGGCGTGGCCGGCAAGGATGTGCTTATGGAATACGAAGGCGATGGGCTTTATGAGCTGATGGATCTCGGCACCCGCCGGGCTCGCGGCGCGCGACGACCCCAAGAGTTGGACGCGCGTGCGCGTCGCCACCAAGTACGTCAATATTTCCCGCCGCCACTTCGCTGCCAAGGGCATTCAGACCGACATCATCAAGCTGTATGGCTCGATGGAGCTGGCGCCGCTCGTGGGGTTGTCCGAGCGCATCGTCGACCTGGTTTCGACCGGAAATACCCTCAAGGCCAACGGACTGGTCGAGGTCGAACACGTTGCCGATATCAGTGCCTGGCTGGTGGCGAACAAGGCTGCCATGAAGATGAAGCGCGACGCCGTCAAGGCGGTCGTCGATCGCATCGCCGCCGCGCTGGGATAAACCGGTTGGCGCGTCGCATGGCGGCCGC
>LJTT01000026.1 GCA_001303585.1 Betaproteobacteria bacterium SG8_41 | reverse complement strand
ATCGTGCCGTTCATGAAGATGGAAACCGACGAGGACTTCGAGAAGATCCGCGAGCTCGCGGCCACCGTAATCGATTTCTGGGCGGAGAACGGCCTCGAGCACGAGCGCTGCGGCGAGATGATCGAGCGCATCGGTCTTGCCAACTTCCTGGAAGGCATCGGCATCGAGGTCGACCCCAACATGATCAGCCATCCGCGCACCAGCTCCTACGTGCGCATGGACGACTGGGACCAGGAAGCGCAGAAGTGGATCGAGCGCAAGGGTAAGCAGCCGGAAGCGGCCTAGCACTGCGATAGAGGAGATGGCAATGGCACAACAGGGGGCTCCGGTAGCGGAAAAGAAACAGATGCGCCCGCCGATCGAGAGCGGGTGCCCCGACGGCATGCAGTACATGCATCCGCTGATGATCAAGAATTTCGGCAACTGGAAATATCACGACCGGCCGCGCCCGGGCGTGCTGCACCACGTCGCCCATTCCGGGGACGAGATCTGGACGGTGCGCGTGGGCACGCAGCGCCAGCTCGGGCCCTACGAGATCAATCTCCTGTGCGACATCATCGACCAGTACGGCGAAGGCTACGTGCGCTTCACCATCCGCTCGAACATGGAGGTCATGGTCTCCAAGTGGGAGAAAGTCGGCCCGCTGATCCAGGCGTTCAATGATGCCGGCTACCCGGTCGGCGGCACCGGCAACTCAGTGACCATGATCTCGCACACCCAGGGCTGGCTGCACTGCGACATCCCGGGCACCGACGCCTCGGGGGTGGTCAAGTCGCTGATGGACGAGCTCTACGAAGAGTTCATCAAGGAGGAGATGCCGAACCGCGTGCACATCACGACCTCCTGCTGCCAGATCAACTGCGGCGGCCAGGGTGATATCGCGATCAACGTGCAGCACACCAAGCCGCCGAAGATCAATCACGATCTCGTCGCCAACGTATGCGAGCGCCCCTCCGTCGTGGCGCGCTGCCCCGTGGCCGCGATCCGTCCGGCGATGGTCAACGGCAAGCCATCGCTCGAGGTGGACGAGAAGAAATGCATCTGCTGCGGCGCCTGTTATCCGCCGTGCCCGCCAATGCAGATCAACGATCCGGTGCACTCGAAGCTCGCCATCTGGGTCGGCGGCAAGAACTCCAACGCCCGTTCCAAGCCGATGTTCCAGAAGCTGGTTGCGGCGGGGCTCCCCAACAACCCGCCGCGCTGGCCAGAGGTGGCGGAGGTGGTGAAGAAGATCCTCTATACCTACAAGAAGGATGCCCGCGACTGGGAGCGCGTCGGCGACTGGGTCGAGCGCATCGGCTGGCCGCGGTTCTTCGAGCTGACGGGGCTGCCGTTCACCAAGTTCCACATCGACAACTGGCGCGGGGCGCGCAACAGTCTCAATGCCTCCGCCCACATCCGCTTCTGAGCGCGCGGGCATGAAGCTCGGCATTCTGGTCAACGAAGGACCGTATACGCACCAGGCCTCGGACACCGCCTACCAGTTCGCAAAAGCGGCGCTCGCCAAGGGGCACGAGATCTATCGCGTGTTCTTCTATCACGACGGCGTGAACAACGGCACGCGGCTCACGGTGCCGCCGCAGGACGACCGCAACATCGTCAAGCGCTGGAGCGAGCTTGCCGCCGAGCACAAACTCGACCTGGTGCTGTGCATCGCCGCGGCCCAGCGCCGCGGCCTGATGGACAAGAACGAGGCCAAGCGCCACGGCAAGGACACCGACAATCTGGCGGCGGGATTCCGCATCTCGGGCCTCGGCCAGCTGATCGAAACCGGCATCCAGTCGGACCGCCTGGTGGTGTTCGGCGACTGAGCGGCCAAGGAGGACAGAGACGAGATGGACGAGGCAACGGAAGGCGGTGCGGTCAAGCGGTTCCTGTACGTGAACCGCAAGGCGCCATACGGCACGATCTACGCGCTCGAGTCGCTCGAAGTGGTGCTGATCGGCGCGGCCTTCGACCAGGACGTGAGCCTCGCGTTCGTGGGCGATGGCGTCTATCAGCTGACCAAGGGGCAGGACACCAAGGCGCTGGAGGTGAAGAACTTCTCGCCGACGTTCCGCGCGCTGGATGACTACGACATCAACAAGATCTACGTCGATGCGGATGCGTTGCGTGCAAGGGGGCTCACTGAAGCCGATCTGGTGATCCCGGTCGAGGTGGTGAGCACCGAGCGCATGGCCCAGATCATGGAAGGCCAGGACGTGATCCTGAGCTTCTGAGGAGAGGACGGATGCTGCACACGGTCAACAAATCGCCCTTCGAGCACAGCGCGCTCGAGACCTGCCTGCGCTACGCGCGGCAGGGAGCCGCGGTGCTGCTGATCGAGGACGGCGTCTACGCGGCGGCCCGCGACACGGCCGTCTCGAAGCAGGTTGAGGAGGCTTTGAAAAAGGTATCGATTTACGCGCTCGAGGCGGACCTCGCGGCGCGGGGAATGCGCAACCGGGTAATCGACGGCGTTCGCCTGGTGGACTACGAGGGCTTCGTGGATCTCGTAGTCGAGCACAACGCCGTGCAATCTTGGCTCTGAACCCAAAGGACAGACACGACATGACGATCGAAGTGAACGGCAAAGTTCTGGAAACCGATGAGGAAGGCTACCTTGCGGACCGCACGGACTGGTCCGAGGACGTGGCCAAGGAAATGGCGCGCGTCGACAACTGCGAGCTGACCGACGCCCACTGGGAAGTGATCAACTTCCTGCGCGAGTACTACGACGAGTACCAGATCGCGCCGGCGGTTCGGGTCCTGACCAAGGCGATCGGCAAGAAGCTTGGCGCCGACAAGGGCAACAGCAAGTACCTCTACGAGCTGTACCCCTACGGTCCCGCCAAGCAGGCGTGCAAGTACGCCGGCCTGCCCAAGCCGACTGGCTGCGTCTAGGGCGCGGCGCGCCCCGAACGGAGCGGACCCGTGTCCGCGCTGACCGTCTTCTACGCGCTGCTGTTCTACGCCGCGGCGGGGATCCTGGTGGCCGGCGTGCTCGCGCGCTGTTGGCGCTATGCCCGCACGCCGCAACCGCTGAAGATACCGATCCCGCCGGCGCCGACCACGCGCCGAGGGGTCGCGCTGCGCATGATCGCCGAAGTGACCTTGTTCCGGAGCCTGTTCCACTCCAACAAGTGGATCTGGCTCTTCGGCTGGGTATTCCATGCCGCGCTCTTGGTGGTGCTGCTCCGGCACCTGCGCTATTTCACCGAGCCGGTGTGGCTCTGGGTTGACCTGATCCAGCCCCTAGGGCTGTACGCCGCATTCGCGCTGCTGGCCGGGCTTGCCGGTCTGTGGGCGCGACGTTTCCTGGTCGACCGTGTGCGCTACATCAGCAGCGCTTCCGATCACCTGATGCTCGCACTGCTCGTTGCCATTGCTGCGAGTGGCCTCGCCATGAAGTACGTCGCGCACACCGATATTGTCGCGTTGAAGGCGTTCTTTCTCGGCTTGATGGCATTTGACTGGCAGCCACTGCCGGCCGACGCGCCGCTTCTCATTCATCTCACGCTGGTGGCCCTGCTGATGATCGTCTTCCCGGTGAGCAAGCTGATGCACGCGCCGGGCGTGTTCTTCAGCCCGAGCCTCAACCAGGTGGACGACGCGCGCGAACGGCGACACCTCGCAGGCTGGTCGGCGCGCCTTACCCAACCCGGCGCCACGCGCGGACACTGATGGCTGCCGCCTTCGAGACGCCGGCAATTGGCGAATATCCGGTCATTCCCCTGGTGCGCGAGGGGACGATGGCGCATTCGAAGCCGTTCGTCGCCAAACCCGAGCACCAGGCGCCGCTCGGGTTTCCCGGCGAGCTGGTGCCGGACTGGGAAAAGGTCGCGGTCAAGCGCCTCGGCGAGCTGGTGTCTGAATCGCGCGCGCTGCAGGTGTACCTCGATTCGTGCGTGAAGTGCGGCGCCTGTACCGACAAGTGCCACTACTATCTCGGCACCGCGGACCCGAAGAACATGCCCGTGGCGCGCCAGGACCTGCTGCGCTCGGTGTACCGGCGCTACTACACCTTCGCCGGGAAGCACTTCCCGAAGCTCGTCGGTGCGCGCGACATGACCAAGGGCGTGCTCGACGAGTGGTATGGCTACTTCCACCAGTGCTCGCAGTGCCGGCGCTGCTCGGTGTTCTGCCCGTACGGCATCGATACCGCCGAGGTCTCGATGGCGGCGCGCGACATCATGGACAGCGTTGGCGTGGGGCAAAAGTACTCCAACGAGATCATCGGCAAGGTCCACAAGATCGGCAACAACCTGGGCCTGCCGGAGCCCGCCCTGCGCGACACCCTCGAGGGACTGGAAGAGGACGTCAAGGAGGCGACCGGCGTCGATGTGCGCTTCCCGCTCGACGAGAAGGGCGCCGAGGTGCTGCTCATCACGCCGAGCGCCGACTTCTTCGCCGAGCCGCACATCGACGGATTGATCGGCTACGCCAAGGTGTTCCACGCGGCGGGCATCTCCTGGACGCTCTCGTCGCACGCTTCCGAGGCAGCGAATTTTTCGCTCTTCATCGGCAATCACGACAACCTGCAGAAAGTCGCCGCGCGCATCCGCGAGGCGGCGCTCGAGCTGGGCGCGAGGCGCCTCGTGGTCGGGGAGTGCGGCCACGCCTGGCGCGTTGCCTACAGCTTCTGGAACACGCTCATCGGGCCGTTTGATTTCCTCGATGCGCGCTATCCGGCGCCGCAGCACATCTGCGAAGTGACCTGGGACCTGATCCAGCGCGGCGCGCTCACGCTCGACAAGAGCGCGAACGACGACAAGGTGGTGACCTTCCACGACTCGTGCAACGTGTCGCGCGGCTCACGCATGGGCGGCGTGCCGGGGGGGCAGTTCACGATCCCGCGCGGGATCATCCGTGCCTGCGTCAACAAGTTTGTCGACATGGCGCCCGAGACCATCGGCGAAACCACGTTCTGCTGCGGCGGCGGCGGCGGCCTGCTCACTGACGACCTGGTCGAGCTGCGGGTGAAGGGCGCGCTGCCGCGCATGCAGGCTCTGCAGCAGGTGGTCGACGAGTACGGCGTCAACTACCTTGCGGCCATCTGCGCGATCTGCAAGAGCCAGTTCACAAAGGTCCTGCCCTATTACAAGCACCCGATGGACATGATCGGCAGCGTGCACGGCCTGGTGAGCAACGCCATCGTGCTCACGCCCAAGCCATAGAGCCACTCAACCGGAGCCAACCATGTCAGCACCCGTAACGAAGCCCGAAGCCAAGGCCGGACACACCTTCCGCCGCTTCAAGGACGGCGATCACGAGTGGAAATCGCTGCAAGAGCAAATCTTCAGCGGCGACGAGTCCGACAAGTGCCCGACCTACGTGCACAAGACGCCGCCCTGCCAGGCGAGCTGCCCCTCGGGCGAGGACATCCGCGGCTGGCTCAACATCGTGCGCGGTGTGGAGAAGCCGCCCAAGGGCACGGCAATGCAGGAATACGCGTTCCGCCGCTCCACCGACGCCAATCCGTTCCCGTCGATGATGGGGCGGGTGTGCCCGGCGCCGTGCCAGACGGGCTGCAACCGCAACAAGGTCGAGGACACCGTCGGCATCAACGCGGTCGAGCAGTACATCGGTGACTACGCGCTGCAGCAGGGCTACGCGTTCGAGGCGGGGCCCGAGACCGGCAAGCGCGTCGCCGTCGTCGGCGGCGGGCCGGCGGGGCTGTCGGCGGCCTATCAGCTGCGCCGCAAGGGGCACGGCGTGACGCTGTTCGACGATCACGCGGAGCTCGGCGGGATGGCGAAATACGGCGTGCCGGGCTACCGCCTGCCGCGCAAGCACCTCGACGGCGAGATCAACCGCATCATTGCCATGGGCGTCGAGGTCCGGCCCAATACGCGCATCGGCAAGGACGTGGCGCTGAAGGACCTGGAAAAGGACTACGACGCGGTGCTGCTCGCCCTTGGCTGCAAGGCCGGGCGGCCGCTGCCGGTGCCGGGCGCCGACGCGCCCAACTGCATCAGCGGCGTCGCCTTCCTCGAGGCCTTCAACCAGGGGCGCCTGGCGGCGGTCGCCGGCCGCGTGGTGGTCGTCGGAGGCGGCGACACCTCGGTCGACGTGGTGTCGGTGGCGCGGCGCCTGGGCTACGTCGAGAACGCTACGGAGACCGAGCGGCCCGAGTTCGTGGTCATGGGGCACACCGCGCACGACGTCTCCACGCTCGCCGCGCGCCAGGGCGCCGACGTGATGCTCACCTCGATGCAGCCGATCGAGGAGATGAACGCTGCCAAGCAGGAGATCGAGGATGCGCAGCGCGAGGGCGTGAAGATCCAGGGCAACCTCCTGCCCAAGAAGGTGATCGTCGACGAGAAGAGCGGTCGCGCCAAGGCGCTCCGGCTGATCGAGGTCGAGTGGTCCAAGGGCAACTTCAAGGAGAAGCCCGGCACCGAGAGGGACGTCGAGGCCGACCTGATCGTCGTGGCGATCGGCCAGGCCGGCGACCTGACCGGCATGGAAGAGCTCGACAACGGCAAGGGCCTGATCACCGCCGACAAGTTCTACCAGCTGCCGAACCGGCCCGGCGTCTTCGCCTGCGGCGACATCATCCGCCCGCACCTGCTCACCACCGTCATCGGCCAGGGCTCGATCGCCGCCGACAGCATCGACCGCTATCTGAACCGCAAGGAGATGCCGAAGCGGCCGAAGGTCGACGTGCATCACTTCAACCTTCTCGACAAGTTGCGCGAGGTGAACCTCGAGCCCAAGCCGTTCAAGCCGGTCGAGGAGGCGAGCCTGCGCGAGATCGATCGGGGGCTGCGCGGCACCTCGCTCTCCGGCAAGGCGGTGGGTGGCTACGCCATCCACAACTACGAGGACCGCAGCGCAGCCGAGGTGTGCATGTCGGGAGAGCTGTTTCTCGGCCACTTCCCCAACCAGGAGCGCATCAAGCGCAGCGAGATCGGGCCCTCGGCCGAGGAGGTGCTCGGGCATTTCGAGGAGCGCATGGTGGGTCTCACCGACAAGCAGGCGGTCGAGGAGGCCAAGCGCTGCATGAGCTGCGGCATGTGCTTCGAGTGCGACAACTGCGTGATCTACTGCCCCCAGACCGCGGTCAAGCGCACGCCCAAGTCAGAAGCGACGATGGGCCGCTACGTCTACACCGATTACGATCTGTGCATCGGCTGCCACATCTGTGCCGACGTCTGTCCGACCGGCTACATCAAGATGGGCATGGGCGATCACTGAGCGGCGGGGGTGCGATGGCGCGTATTGCTGCTGCGATCCTGGCCGCTTCTCTGGCGGCGGCGCCACTCGCCGACGCCGGCGAGAAGCGCGCCGGCCGCGTCGCGCTGCCGGTCGTGAAGATCACGAAGGGCGGGGACTGCGTGGCGCCAACCGATGAGATGCGGCGCAATCACATGGAGATGCTCCTGCACCAGCGCGACCGTACCATGCGCCAGGGCCTGCGCGAGAAGCGCTTCAGCCTTAAGAACTGCGTCGAGTGCCATGCAAGCCGTGATACCGGGAGCGTGCTCGGCAAGGAAGGCTTTTGCTCGAGCTGCCACGCCTACGCCTCGGTCAAGATCGACTGCTTTGAGTGCCACACGCCGATGCGGCAGGTCCCGACTGCGGGTGCGCCCCGGTGAAGCCTGAGCGCCGCCGTTTCCTGGGCTGGACCGCGGCCGCAGCCGCAGCCGCGACGCTCGGGCCGGGCCTGCGACTGGTCGAGCTGGCACTTGCGCGCTCGCCCGAGGAGGCCGCCTCCACCCTGCAGCGCTGGGGGCTGCTGATCGATACCGCCAGCTGCTCGGATTGCGACGCGTGCGTCACTGCCTGCCACGAGGAAAATGGCGTGAGGGGGCACAATCGCCCCTTGACCGACGCGCAGTGGATCCGCAAGGTGAGCCTGCGTGACCGCCGCACCGGCTTCGCGCAGACGCTGCCGCTCATGTGCCAGCACTGCGAGCACCCGCCGTGTGTGGACGTATGCCCGACGGGCGCTTCGTTTCGCCGCGCCGATGGCATCGTGCTGGTCGACAAGCACACCTGCATTGGATGCCGCTATTGCGTGATGGCCTGCCCGTTCGGCGCGCGCTCGTTCGTCCATGAGCCGGTCAGCGGTCAGAAGCCGGACGTGCCGCGCGGCAAGGGCACGGTCGAGTCGTGCACCCTGTGCGTGCATCGCGTGGACCGCGGCGAGACGCCGGCGTGCGTCGAGGCATGCAACCGCGATGGCGGCGCAGCCATGGTGTTTGGCGACTTGAACGACGCGGCGGGCGAGCTGCACCGCCGCCTGCGCACGGCGCCTTCAACGCAATTGCGTGCCGACCTCGCGCTCAACACGGGCGTGCGCTACCAGGGACTATAGTCATGGCGAGCGTCCAGTACCGCGAGATCGAGGGCCGCAGCGTCGGCTTCTACGGCCTGCTCTCCGGCCTTGCTCTCGTCATCGCGGGGGGCCTCGCCGCGGCCTGGGCGATGGAGCACCACGGCCACGTCATCACCGGCATGAGCAACCGCATCGTATGGGGGACGCCGCATGTGTTCGCGGTGTTCCTGATCGTGGCCGCTTCGGGCGCGCTGAACGTCGCCTCGGTCGCCTCGGTGTTCGGCCGGGAGCTCTACAAGCCGTTGTCGCGTCTCTCCGGCCTGCTCGCGGTTGCGCTGCTCGCGGGCGGGCTCGCGGTACTGGTGCTCGACCTGGGCCGGCCCGATCGCCTGATTGTCGCGATGACGCACTACAACTTCAAGTCGATCTTTGCCTGGAACATCTTTCTCTATACCGGGTTCTTTGCCGTCGTGGCGCTCTATCTGTGGACACAGTTGGAGCGCCGGATGAACGGGTACACGCGGCCCGCGGGGATGCTCGCGTTCCTGTGGCGACTCGTGCTCACCACCGGCACGGGCTCGATCTTCGGCTTCCTGGTCGCACGCCAGCCCTACGACAGCGCGCTGCTCGCGCCGCTGTTCATCGTCATGTCGTTCTCCTTCGGCATGGCGGTGTTCCTGCTGGTGCTGATGGCGGCCTGCCACTGGAGCGGCCGCGTCCTCGGTGATGCGCTGCTCGAGCGCCTCGGCCGCCTGCTCGGGGTATTCGTCGCCGCGGTGCTGTATTTCGTCGCGGTGCATCACCTGACCAACCTCTACATCGCACGGCAGACCGATCTCGAGCGCTTTCTTCTCTGGGACGGTGGGATCTACCCGCTGCTTTTCTGGGTGGTGCAGATCCTGATCGGTGGTGTCGTGCCGCTGGTGCTGCTCTTCTCGGGGCGCACGAGCCGTGCGCGCGGCGCGCTCGCCGCGGCCGCCGCGTGCGTGGTTGCGGGCGGCTTCGCGCAGGTATACGTCATCATCATCGGCGGGCAGGCCTATCCGCAATTGATCTTCCCCGGGAAGGAGATGAGCAGCAGCTTCCTCGACGGCGTGGTCGCGGGCTACGTTCCGAGCCTGCCCGAAGTGGCGCTGGGCCTCGGCGGCGTAGGCCTTGCGCTCGCGCTTACGGTCCTGGGGCTCAAGGTGCTGCCGTTCCTGCCGCGCAGCCTGGCGGACGGCAAACCGGATTCGGCGACGGCGTGAATCGCATCTTCGTCTCCGCCGCGCACAAGTCCTCGGGCAAGACTACGATCAGCATCGGGCTGTGCGCCGCCCTGCGGATGCGCGGCGTGGCGGTGCAGACCTTCAAGAAAGGGCCCGATTACATCGACCCGCTGTGGCTCGCGCTTGCCAGCGAGCGGCCCTGCTACAACCTCGATCCCTACCTCTCCGGCACGGAGGAGATTCGCGCCGAGTTCGCGCGGCGCGTGGACGGTGCCTCGCTCGGCCTGGTGGAAGGCAACAAGGGCCTCTACGACGGGCTGGACCTCGAGGGCAGCAACAGCAACGCCGCGCTTGCCGCGCTGCTCGGCACGCCGGTGGTGCTGGTGATCGACGCACGCGGCATGACGCGCGGCATCGCGCCGCTCATTCTCGGCTACCAGGCATTCGACCGGAACGTGCGCATCGCCGGCGTGATCCTGAATCAACTCGGCGGTTCGCGCCATGAGGCCAAGCTGCGCGCTGTGATCGCCCATTACACCGGCGTTCCGGTGCTCGGTGCGGTGCAGCGTGACGATCGCCTTAGCATTGCGGAACGCCACCTCGGCCTCGTTCCGAGCAACGAGACCTCGGCCTCGCGCGCGTGGGTCAGGCAGACCGCGGAGCGCGTCGCTGCCCAGGTGGACTTGGAACGGCTGCTCGCCGTCGCAAGAGAGGCGCCGCCGCTGGCCGGGTCTACAGCCGGGACCGGCGATCCCCTGGCGGGGCCGGGCGGCGCACCAGTACGCTTGGGCATCGCACGCGATGCGGCTTTCGGTTTTTACTATCCGGGCGATCTCGAAGCCCTGGGCGCGGCCGGCGCGGAGCTCGTGGCCTTCGACACGCTGCGCGACAAGCGCCTGCCGCGGGTGGACGGTTTGTTCCTGGGCGGCGGGTTTCCCGAGACCCAGATGGACGCGCTTGCCGCGAACGCGGCGCTGCGCTCGGACGTGCGCGAGGCGGTCGAAGGCGGGATGCCGACCTATGCCGAGTGCGGCGGGCTCATGTATCTCGCGCGCGGCATCGAATGGAACGGACGCCGTGCCGAGATGGTCGGCGCCCTTCCGGCGGACATCGTGATGCATGACAGGCCGGTTGGGCGCGGTTACGTGCATCTGCGCGAAACCGGCCGCAGCCCCTGGCCGCGGACGCTCGCGCCGGATGCGCCACTGATTCGCGCGCACGAGTTTCACTATTCCAGCGTCGAGAACCTTTCTTCCGGGCTCGAGTTTGCCTATGAAGTCGAGCGCGGCTACGGCATCGACGGCCGGCACGACGGTATCGTGCACAAGAACCTGCTCGCGTCCTACGCGCATCTGCGGGATGTCGCGGGCAACCGCTGGGCGAGGCGCTTCGTCGATTTTGTCAGGAACCGCAGGCGTGCTGCTTGAGGTGGCGGGAAACAGGGTGCCGGTCGACGACGAGGGTTATCTGGTCGACCCTGCGGACTGGAGCGAGGAGATCGCTGTGGAGCTGGCGCGCCGGGAGGGCGTCCCGCTCACGGACGCGCACTGGGCGGTGATCGGATTCATGCGCGAGTATTACCAGCGGCGCCACATCGCGCCGGATGCGCGCTTCGTCCTCAAGTTCCTGACCGAGGCCCGGGGCGCGGAGCGAAACGAGTTGTTCCGGCTTTTCCCTTACGGCTACGTCAAGCAGGCCTGCAAGATCGCCGGCATGCGCAGACCCCGCGCGTGGAGCACCGGCTGAGCTAAGGGCATATGGGAGCATCCATGATCATCATTACCCCCTCCGCTGCAGCGCAGATACTCGAGTCCGCGCGGCAGCAGCAGACGGACCCCGCGTCGGTCTATCTGCGTCTGGCGGCGCGTCTGGGCGACGGCGGCGCGATCGAATACGGCATGGGTTTCGACGACAAGGCCGAAGATGACCTGGAGGCGGTCGCGAGCGACATCAAGGTCTTGATCTCGCCCGGGAGCGTCGAACTGCTGACGGGCGCAACCCTGGACTACGTCGAGATCAACCCGGGCGAGTGGCGTTTCATCTTCATCAACCCCAACGATCCCTCGCACAAGGCGCCGGAGCCGGCGCGCTGAGCCTCGGCGCTGGACAGGGCCGCGGCGGGGCGCTAGCCTGAACTTCGTCCGATTGTTCAGCCGCCTGCGGCGCTCCAGGATACCGTATGCCCGACCCCGCTTCGCCGAACCCAGGTGCGAAGGCCGACCCCGGCGCGCGCCGGGACCGCGCCGGCTTGCAGGCGCATACGGTGCGTCTTGCGCGCAAGACGCAGTCCCTCGATATCCTGTATGCAATCGCCACCAGCCTGAGTCAGCCCGGCAGCCTCGAGCAGCTGCTCGAAGGATTTCTCGACACCTTCATCGAGCTGGTCGACGCGCGCGCGGCCAGCGTGCGGCTCGCGACCGGGGACGGCCACACCCGGCTGATTGCGAGCCGCGGTCTCGCGCCCGAGGTGCTTGAGCGCGACCGGCTGATGCCGCTGGGGCACTGCCCATGCGGCCTGGCTGCGACCGAGGGCGGGTTGCGCGTCCAGAGTGGCACTGCGCCGTGCGCGAAGCTGATCGGCGGGCCGATGCTCGAGCGCGACTGCACGGAATTCGTGGTGGTGCCGGCGCAGTACCAGGACCGCGTCCTGGGCGTCTATAACCTCTTTCTCGACCGCCCGCTCGCCGCCATGGGCGAGGACATGCACGACCTGCTGATCAGCGTTGGCCGCCATCTCGGCCTTGCCATCGAGAAGGCGCGGCTGGAGGGCGAAGCGCGCCGCCTGGCCATCATGGAAGAGCGCAACATCATCGGCAACGAGCTGCACGACTCGCTTGCCCAGTCCCTCGTGGGCATGCGGCTGCAGCTTAAGATCCTGGGCGAAGCCCTGGCACGCAAGGACTTCGGCGCCGCCCGCTACGAGGTGAACGGCCTGCGCCGCGCGATGACGCAGGCCAATGCCGACCTGCGCGATCTGCTGACCAACTACCGGCTGAAGATCGACGAAGCGGGGCTGGCGCAAATGGTCGCCCATCTGGTCGAGCGCTTCAGCCGGGAAACCGGCATCGCGGTGTTCTTTCAGAACGAATGCCGGGCACTCGCGCTCACGCGGGCCCAGGAGATCCAGCTCTTCTTCATCATCCAGGAAGCGCTTACCAACATCCGCAAGCACAGCAGTGCGCACAACGTGCGCATCCTGCTCAACAATGAGGAGGATCTCTACACCGTGCTCATCGAGGACGATGGCCTCGGCATGACGGCGGCGCCCGAGGACATTCCCGTCGAGCACGCCGGACTGGCGATCATGCGCGAGCGCACGGCGAAGCTGCCAGGGCAGATCGTGATCGAAAGCGAGCCTGGCGAGGGTACTCGCATCGTGTTGATCTTCAACGCGCCACCGGTGCACACGACCGGCGGCGAAGAGCGGGGCTGAGATGCGGGTGCTCCTGATCGACGACCACGCGCTGGTGCGCAAGGGCATCGAGGAGCTGCTGCAGAGTCGCGGTATCCAGGTGGTGGCATCGGTCAGCTCGGGCGAGGAGGGCGTGCGGCGTGCGCGTGAGCTCTCCGCCGACATCATTCTGCTCGATGTGAAAATGCCCGGTATGGGCGGCATCGAGACCTTGAAAAAACTGCGCGAGAGTGGAGTGGCCACGCCTGTCGTGATGCTAACCATGAGCCGCGAGGATGCCGACCTGAGCGCAGCGCTGCGCGGCGGCGCGCAGGGTTATCTCTTGAAGGATATCGAGCCGGAGGAGCTGATGCCCGCGCTGGAAGCGGCCCTGCGCGGCGACAACGTCGTGGCGCAAGAAATGGTCGGAACGCTCGCGCGTATCGTGCGCAGCGACACCGGCGCGAAGCGTGAAACACAGCGTCTCGCGGCCCCATTCGCCGAGCTGACGCCGCGCGAGCTGGAGATCCTCGAATGCGTCGCCGACGGCTCGAGCAACAAGCTGATCGCGCGCGCGCTCGATATCACGGAGGGCACCGTCAAACTGCACGTCAAGGCGATCCTGCGTAAGCTCGGGATGCGCTCGCGCGTCGAGGCCGCGGTGACAGCGGTCGAGCATGGCCTGGGAAAGAAACGGAGAAGCTCCGGCACCCCTTCCGGCACGTGACGCATGAGCAAGCCGACGAGCCCGCCTGTCGATTGCGTGAAAGCGGCAGGCTCGCCTGCGCGTCAGACCTCCACAGTGCTGACGGACAATTGCGCAGGCGGCAGCCCGCCCTCCAGCAGCCCGCACTCGATCGCGTTCACCAACGGCTCGGGACCTGCGACGTAGATATCGTGATCGCCCAGCCGGGGATGATCCTGCAGCACCTGCCCAAGCACGCGCTGCACGATCGCGTCGTCCGCCAGCGTGTCGTCCGCCGTCAATGGGGTGTAGCGGAAATTGTCGAGGGCGTCGCTCCAGGAGCGGCACAGATTGTCGAGGTAGTGACCTTTGACGGAGGCGATCCAGTAGAGATGCAGCGACTCGGCCGCATCGAGCGCCATCGCGTGCTCGATCAGGCTCTTGACGGGGGCAAATCCGGTTTCGAGGGCAATGAACATGAGCGGACGTTGCGAGTCCTCCTTCAGCACGAATTGCCCGCGTGGCCCGTCGATGCGCACTGTGTCCGTGCTTTTCAGCCCCTCGAATACGCCCTCCGCAAAAGCGTTTCCCGCATACCGGCGTATGTGAAACTGCAGGTTGCGGTCATCGCACGGGCAGCTTGCCACCGGGCAGGACGCGGCGAGCCCGCCGGGTAGTTCGAGGGACACCGATTGGCCGGCGAGAAAGCGCAGCCGGTTGGTGCGTGGCGTCTGCAGATGCAGCAGCCGCATATCTTCTCCCATCGGGCTCACGGACTTGACCCGGGCCTCGATGTGCTGCAACGGCATGTCGGCGGCGCCGTGCGCCTCATGCGCCTCGATCACGAGGTCGGCGACGGCGGTGTTGCAGCACATCAGCACGACGCCGGCGCTTTTCTCGGCTGCCGTGAGGGCATGGTCGGAGTGCCTGATCTTCTGCGCCTCGCCCGAGAGGACCTTCGCCTTGCATTTGCCGCAGCTGCCGATGCTGCAGCCGTAATCGAGCGACAGCCCGGCGCGCAGCGCTGCCTCCAGCAAGCTGTCGTTGCCGTCGACGAAAAACTCGTGGCCGCTCGGCATCACCCGTACGTGCGCCGTCATGATCCTGAGGAAGCTGTCCTGCACCAGTAGCGCCTGCGGCTCCTCACCCTGCAAGCCGGCCTCTAGGCTGTGCGTTAGCCAGGCGAGCAGCCGCGCCGCGGTGGCCTGCGGCAGCGGCGCACTGCCCAGCTCGCGGAGTTTCCCCCGCAGTTGCTCGACGAGCGCCCGGTAGTGATCGAGCTGCACCCGGGCCCGTGCCCGCTCCCTGCTCATTTCGGTCAGGCGCGCCACCAGCACGTCGGGAGCGGGCAGCACGCGCTCGCGCACGCGCTGGGTAAAGGCGTCGTTCTTGATTGTCTCGAGCCGCTCGAGCGCGGCATCGTCCTCCAGCGTCGTTTCCGGATAGGCGCGCAGCAGATCTTCCGCCGATACCATGCCTTCGAACGCAGCCAGCTCGCCGCTGCGAATCTTGCGCTGGAGCGCGCCGCGACTGACCCCGACCAGACGCGCGGCACGTAACAGTGAAAGAAGCTGCGGCATACGCTTCGTGATGGGTTTCGCTCATGTATGAAGGTATTATAGCGAAGCCGATACGCCCAATCGCGAGCGTGGAACGCCATGGACTTTCTTCCGATCTTTCTCGACATCCGCGAGCAGCCTTGCCTCTTGGTGGGCGGCGGCGAGGTGGCGGCGCGCAAGTGTGCGCTGCTGCTGCGCGCCGGCGCGCGCGTCACGGTGCAGGCACCTTCATTGAGCGCGGCGTTCGACGCCGAGCTCGAGGCCGCGCGCGTGGTGCACCGCGCGGCGTGCTTCAGCGACGAGGACGTGAAGGGGAATGCGCTGGTGATCGCGGCCACGGACGACGAGGCGGTCAATCGCGCAGTCGCCGCAGCGGCGAAGGCGCAGCGCATACCGGTGAACGTGGTCGACCAGCCGGCGCTGTGCTCCTTTATCATGCCCTCCATCATTGATCGCTCGCCGGTGATCGTCGCGGTCTCGAGCGGCGGCGCTTCCCCGGTTCTCGCGCGCCTGCTGCGCGCGCGCCTCGAGACCCTGATTCCCGCGGGCTACGGCCGCCTCGCGACCCTGGCGGCAGCGTTTCGCGATCGCGTCAAGGCGCGCCTCGAGCCTTCGCAGCGCCGGCGCTTCTGGGAGCGCGTGCTGCAAGGTCCGATCGCCGAGCTGGTGTTCAGCGGCCGCGATGCCGAGGCCCAACAGGCCCTCAGCGCGTCGCTGGCAAACACGCAGCTCACCTTGAGCGGCGGCGAGGTGGCGCTAGTCGGCGCTGGTCCGGGCGATCCGGACCTGCTCACCTTTCGCGCGCTGCGCCTCATGCAACGGGCAGACGTCGTCGTGTACGACCGCCTGGTGGCGCAGCCGATCCTCGATCTGGTGCGGCGCGATGCCGAACGCATCTACGCCGGAAAGGCGCGCACCATGCATACGCTGCCGCAGGAAGACATCAATCATCTGCTGGTGCGCCTGGCGAAGGACGGCAAGCGGGTGGTGCGCCTCAAGGGCGGCGATCCGTTCATCTTCGGGCGCGGCGGCGAAGAGATCGATACGCTTCGCGCGCAAGGCATCCCCTTCCAGGTGGTGCCCGGAATCACGGCGGCGGCGGGCTGTGCATCCTACGCCGGCATTCCGCTCACGCACCGCGATTATGCGCAGTCGGTGGTGTTCGTCACCGGCCATCTGCAGGACGGCAGCATGAACCTGAACTGGCCGGCGCTCGTGCAGCCGCGTCAGACCATCGTGTTCTACATGGGGCTGGTGGGCATCGACATCCTGTGCCGCGAGCTGAGCGCCCATGGCCTGCCGGCGACGACCCCCGCAGCGCTCGTGCAGCAGGGTACGACGCCGCACCAGCGCGTGCTGACGGGATCGCTGGCGACCCTGCCGGGCATCGTGCACCGGCACGATGTCAGGGCGCCGACGCTGATTATCATTGGAGAGGTGGTGCGACTGCGCGAGCGGCTCAAGTGGTTCGAGCCCGCGGTCTGAGCCGCGCGCCACAGCCGAGCGAGGACAGATGCCAGAAAAATTGATCGATGCCGGCGAGGCGAGCGCGCTTCATCCGGGAAAAATGCAGCGATTCGACTTTGGTGGGCGACGCATACTGCTCGCCAACGTCGCCGGGCGCATCTGCGCCGTGGACGATACCTGCACGCACGAGGACGCTTCGCTATCGAGCGGCGTTCTCGAGGATGTATGGGTAAGGTGCCCACTGCACGGCAGCCGCTTCAACGTCTGCACCGGCCAGGCGCTGGAAGAACCGGCGGAGGAGAATCTGCGCAGCTACCCGGTGCGCATCGAAGGCGGGCGCATCCTGATCGCCCTGCCCGAGGGGGAAACGCCATGAGCGCGCCGGCGCCCGGCGCTGCGACCGACCCGGCGGTCCTGATGCATTCCATCCTCAAGCGCATCGCCACCGGCCCGGAGCTGAGCAAGGATCTGTCGCAGGAAGAAGCCTGCGCCGGAATGCGCTGCGTGCTGGAAGGCCGCGTCGACCCGGTGCAGGCAGGCGTGTTTCTCATTGCGCTGCGCATGAAGCGCGAGACCGACGACGAGAATCGCGGCCTTCTCGATGCCATCCGCGAAGCGACGCTGCGCGTCACAGCGCCGGTCGACGAGGTGGTCGATATCGGCGATCCCTACGACGGCTGCAATCGCACGCTGCCTGCCGCGCCCTTCCTGCCTGCGGTGCTCGCCGCCTGCGGCGTGGCCGCGGTGTCGCACGGCGTCCAGCGCATGGGTCCCAAGTACGGCGTCACGCACCGGCAGGTGCTGCGCGCCGCCGGCCTGCCGGTGGAGCTGTCGCCCGAGGCGGCCGCCGCGCGCCTCGGCGACCCCGCCGTCGGCTGGTCCTACGTCGATCAGGAGGCGTTCTGCCCGCAGCTGCATGCGCTCGCCGCGCTGCGCAGGCTGATCGTCAAGCGACCCGCGATTACTACGGCCGAAGTGCTCGCCGGCCCGTTGCGCGGGCGCGTCAGGACACACCTGGTCACCGGCTACGTGCACAAACCTTATCCCCGCATCTACGCCCTGCTCGCGCGCCACGCCGGTTTTGACTCCGCACTCATCGTGCGTGGCGTGGAAGGCGGCGTGATTCCCTCCCTATGCCAGACCGGGAAAGTGTTCCGCTACCGTGACCGGGGCGAGGAGTGGTCGGAGGAATTCAAGCCGGCGGACCTAGGCATCGATCAGACGCTGCGTGCGCCGCAGATTCCCGGCGGCATCCCGCTCGAGGAGAACGCAGCGGCAGAGGCCGGCACGGCGCTCGATCGGGAACGCCTCGCAGAAGCGGCTGCAGCCGCGGGACTTGCAGCGCTCGAGGGCAGAACCGGCCCGACCTATGACGCGCTGGTCTATGGCGCAGCGCTCTGCCTGTGGCACCTTGGTCGGGCTGATTCCCTGAAAGACGCCGCGCACGCGGCACGCGGTGCAATCGACTCGGGTCAGGCGCGCGCGCATCTGCGTGGCGAGCGGCCCTGACGCCGGTTCTCGCCGACGCGGCGCTCCAGGTCGCCCGTTGATTTTTCCCCTTCCGCGAGCTGGCAGCGGGTCAGCAGACGCAAGGAATTCGCCATTACCTTGAGCAGCGAGATCGCCCGGACAGCATTTCCTTGCAATTCGGCAACTTTCACGCGGAAGCTTTCTCGAAAAAAATTGATCAGAGTAGTGGCCCGATCAGTGCTAGTTGCATGCCACGCGCAGCGGCAACGGCGGGCTCGGTCGGCGGGGTTCGCGGGCGCGAAGGTCACGGCGATTCCAGGCAAAAGGGCCGCGACGGGCAACGGGACCCGCCCGCCAGCCCGAGCTGCACCTGCGGCAGGCCGGCCACTGCCTGCTGCATGGAGAAGTGCGATTCCGCTTGACAAGGGCCGGATGGCAGTTCCATATTCCCGCAATATTAAAAATAGCTAATGTTCGGGGTGGCGCACGGGCAGGAGGGAGCGATCACCCGCTGTTTCGACTCGATGAGGGGGAGCCAATGACCGGTGCTCGACGCGGAGGGCCTGAATTGCCCCCTGCCGATTCGCGAGACGAAGAAGGCCTTACAGGGCGTACGGACGGCTGGGCTGCTCGAGATCTGCGCCACCGATCCGGGCGCCGTCAAAGACTTCGAGGGATTCTGTCGCTCGACCGGGAACGAGTTGGTTGTTTCGAGCCAGGAAGGCAACATCTTCAAATTTGTTGTCAAACGCCTCAAACAGGAGCATCCCGATGGGTATGACCCCGGACACCGCATTGCTCGATGAACTGATCCGGCGCCGGCTCGACGAAATCCTGCCGCAGAAGCTCGAGGAGAAACTCGCGGAGCTGCGCGAGAAGAAGGGGGCCTCGATGACCATCATTGCGACCAAGGGCACCCTCGACTGGGCGTATCCGCCCTTTATCCTTGCCTCGACGGCCGCCGCTCTCGGCTGGAACGTGTCGGTGTTCTTCACCTTCTACGGGCTCAATCTTCTCAAGAAGGACATCAGCGATCTCAAGGTGAGCCCGCTCGGCAACCCCGGCATGCCGATGAAGATGCCGTTCGGTCCTGACTGGTTCAAAGCCATCAACTGGAACATCCCGAACGCCGTGCAGGCCGTCGTGCCGGGGTTCGAGTCGCTTGCGACCGCGCTCATGAAGCAGACGATCCGGAACAAAGGCGTTGCCGCGGTCGGGGAGTTGCGGGAGTTGTGCATCGAGGCCGGTGTCGATCTGATCGGCTGCCAGATGACCGTCGACCTGTTCGGTTTCACGCACAGCGATTTCATTCCCGAGGTCAAGGAGTACGTGGGCGCGGCAACGTTCCTGCCGATGGCGCGGGACGCCGACGTTAGCCTGTTCATTTAGGGTTGCTGCAAAGCGGAGGGGGGGATATGAGAACGCTTGCGATCTGCGCGGCGCTCGCCGCAGCCTGTGCGCCGGGCTTGGCGCTCGCCACCGACGGTTATTACGCGGATGGCTACGGGATCAAAAGCAAGGGCCGAGCGGGCACCGGCACCGGGATGGCGACGGACGCATTTGGTGGCGCGAACAATCCCGCCTCGATGGTATTCGTCGGCGACCGGATCGATTTCGGGGCGAGTCTGTTCAGCCCGCGACGCGACTCCACGCGCACGGGGAGCGCCGCCGGCATCGACGGGCGAGCCGACAGCGAAAGCAATTACTTCCTGATCCCGGAATTCGGCTATAACAAAATGATCAACGCTAACATGTCGCTCGGCATCTCCGTTTACGGGAACGGCGGGATGAACACTGACTATCCGGGCGGCCAGATTTCGTCGGGCACGGCATGCGGCCCTGCGACCGGCCCGGGGACAGGCTTCAACCCCGCGCCAGGGCCGTACAACCTGCTGTGCGGCAACGGCAAGCTCGGGGTGGACTTCATGCAGCTCTTCATCGCGCCGACGCTTGCCTACAAGTTCGCGCCCGATCATTCCTTGGGCATCTCGCCTATCATTGGGTACCAGCGTTTCTCCGCCGACGGCTTGCAGGCCTTCAGCGGGTTCTCGAATTCTCCCGCGAATCTCACCAACCAGGGCCACGACTCGGCGTGGGGTTATGGCGCGAGGATCGGCTGGTTCGGGCGGTTGAGTGACACGGTATCGGTCGGCGCCGCATACTCGACCAAGGTCTACATGCAGAAGTTCGATAAGTACAAGGGTCTCTTCGCCGACCAGGGGGATTTCGACGCGCCTGAAACCTACAGCGTCGGGATCGCATTCAAGGCAACACCAAAGCTGACAGTCCTCGCCGATTACCGGCGCATCAACTATAACGATATTCCGGCGGTTGGCAGACGGAGCGCCACCGTGGTCAACTGCAATTTGGTCGGCGGCACCGATTCAACGGCATGCCTGGGCGGGTCCAACGGTGCGGGATTTGGCTGGCAGAATGTGAACGTCTACAAGATCGGGTTCGAGTATCAGTACAACAGCGAAGTCACGCTGCGCGCTGGCTACAGCCGTAACAACAACCCCGTCGAGGCCCAGGACGTGACCTTCAATATCCTCGCGCCCGGCGTCATCCAGGATCACGCGACGCTCGGTTTCACTTACAAGACCAAGAGCGGCGGGGAGTTGACCATGTTCTACATGCACGCGTTCGAGAATTCGGTGACGGGCCCCTCGCTCTTCAACAGTTTCGGCGTCCCCGCCGGTAGCGAGACCATCAAGATGCACCAGGACGCCATCGGCATCGCGTACGGCTGGAACATGTGATCGGGCTCGTGGTCCTGGCCGGGGCATGATAAATTGAAGGCCGGGAGTACCGGCCTCTTTTTTTGCGCTGCCGTGCCGTGGAGAACGGGGGCGATGAGGGAACGATGGCGGAGATGTGGCGCGTGATCGATACTGGCTTGAGGCCCGCCGCGCAGAACATCGCGCTCAACCGCGCGCTCCTCGAAGCGCGCCACGCCGAGGAGATCCCGAGCACGCTGCGCTTTCTGCGTTTCGCGCCATGCGCGCTGCTCGGCTACCACCAAAGCGCCGAGCAGGAGCTGAACCTCGATTACTGCAACGCGCGCGCGATCACGGTCCAGCGCCGCATCACCGGCGGCGGTGCAATGTACGTCGACGAAGGCCAGCTCGGATGGGAGCTCTACCTCCACCGGCGCGACCTGGACACGGCCGACATGCAGGCGATCTCGCGGCGTCTGTGCCATGCCGCCGCCACGGCTATCAGCGCGCTGGGAGTGGATGCGCGTTATCGTCCCCGCAATGACATCGAGGTAGATGGGCGGAAGATTGCAGGCACAGGCGGCGCTTTTGACGGCGACGCGCTGCTCTTTCAGGGTACGCTGCTTCTCGAATTCGATGCCGAGAAGATGCTGAGTGCACTGCGCATCCCGCCTGAAAAAATCTCGCACAACGCCATCGCCTCGGTGTGCGAGCACGTTGCGAGCCTGAAGGATCTGCTTGGCCGCAGGCCGGACGGCGCGCTCGTCAAACGCTATCTCACGGAAGCGTTCGAAAGCGAGTTTGGCGTGGAATTCAGCGAGGGAGAGCTGACGCTCTCCGAACACAAGCGCTTCGAGGCGGCGCTGCGCGGGATCGATCACCCGGACTGGGTCCATCTTGTAGCGGGTCCCGTGGCGGCGCTGCCGATTCTGGAGGCCGAGCGCGAACTCGCAGGCGGGGTGCTGGGCGCAAGCGTCGCGTTCGACCTCCTCACGCAAACGCTGCGCCATGTGCGGTTCACGGGCGACATCGTCGCCGGCCCGCGGCGCCTCTTCGTGGCACTCGAAGCAACGCTGGAGGACACGCCGCTTGAGCGTCTCGAAGCCAAGGTGCGAGCGTTTTTCCGCGAGCGCGAGCACGACGCGCTCACGCTAACGCCGGATGACTTCATCAATGTTGTGCGCCTCGCGCTCAGGCAGCCGGTGGCGGCGCACAAACGATGAACCCGGTCTTGTGTGGCGTGCTCGCGGTCAGACCGGCTCCTGCAGGCAGCAATGCGGTTCGGCGCCGCAGCTGGACGGTTTTTCCCGAGTCCTTGGACAAGGAGGCGACATGCGAAGAGCCGGTCTGATTTTGCTCCTATGCTTGCTGGCTGCGGCGTGTGACAGCGGATCCAGAGCGCCGCCCCCCGACCCCCTCAAGAGCCAGCGCGAGGCAATGCAGAAGGCGAAGCAAACCGAGGCCGTTATCGACCAGGCGACCGCGGATCGTCTCAAACGTTCAGAAAAGGAGGCCAAATGAAACAACTTTCGTTGATGATTGTTGCATTGGCACTGGCGTCGCTCGTGCAGGCCGCCAGCGCTCAGGACGCGACCTACTCGATCCGTCTCATGACGCCCGAGACGGCACTCAAGGCGGCGCAGGCGGCGTTGAAGAGCTGTCGTGACTCCGGCTACCAGGTTGCGGTGGCGGTGGTGGACCGCGGTGGTGTTACGCAGGTGCTGCTGCGCGATCGTTTTGCGGGGCCGCACACGCCGCGCATGGCGGTCGACAAGGCCTGGACGGCGGTGAGCTTTCGTACCAATACCACTGATCTCGCGCAGATTACCGCGCCGGGCCAGCCCTCGAGCGGCGTGCGGCACCGGCCCCGGGTTGCATCAGTGGGCGGAGGTCTCATGATCCAGGGCGGCGGCGCGATACTCGGCGGCATCGGCGTGTCGGGGGCGCCTGGCGGCGACCTCGATGATGTGTGCGGCAACGCGGGCATTGCGGCGATCAAGGACAGCGTCGAGTTCTAGACAGATTGAGGCAACCGCCGATGAATCCCCAGTGACCTCCGCGGAGTCCTCATTATTGCTGGTCCGCGACGCGCCTGGATGATGGACATTGGAACGGGATGAACGCCGATGAACACGGCATCATTCAGATCGAAAATGGCAAGCGGGTAGCCGGTTCCGCCCGCGTTGGCTCGCGTCTGGCTGCGGGTGACCGGTATTTCTGATTCCGGGTTACGCGCGGTCAGGCGGGATGACCGAGCGCGCGGCGGATGGCGGTAAAGACTTTTCGGACCCCTTTTATCAGCCGGGGCGCGAGCAGCACGACGGCGATGATGAAGAGTGCGAGGCCGATTAGCAGCAGAAGAGGGTACTTGAACGCGGACCAGATTACGCCGAACGCCAGAGCATCTTCACCGAACGACGCCGCCCAGTTGCTGAAGGGTTCTGGCGAGGCGTTGATGAGCACGCGCCCGCCTGATTTCGTGAAATGCGCTCCCGCGGCGAACACGCCTCCCAGAAGCCCCGCCGCGAGCGCAAGGCCCTGGTCTCCCTGAGTGACGGCCGCGGCAGCAAGCAACGCGCCCCCCGGAATACGGATGAAGGTGTGCACGGCGTCCCAGATCGAATCGAAACCTGGAATCTTGTCCGCGAAGAATTCGGTGATGAAGAGCAGCCCCGAGACGACCATCACCGCAGGATGCGCGAGCAGTTCGAGATGCGGCGGCAGCTCGATGATAGCGGCGTGATGAAGTACGCCAAGAAAGAAAAGGACCGCGTAGAGCCGCACACCGCTGGCCCAACCGAGCCCCGCGATCAGTGCCAGTGTCGAGACCGCGTCCAAGGCATTAGCCGAGCCGCTGCAGCTGGTCTTCCACTTTCTCGAGCGTCGCCCGGAAGCGGGCGAGCCGCTCTTTTTCCTGCGCCACGATAAGGGGGGGTGCGCGCTCGACGAAGCTCGGGTTGTCGAGCTTGCCCTGGGCCTTGCCGATTTCCGCCTCCAGCCGCACGCGCTCCTTGGTGAGCCGCTCGCGCTCGCTTTCCAGGTCGATTTCGATCTTCAACATCAGCCGGTAATCGCCCACGATCGATACCGGTGCCCCGATCTGCGGCAGGTCCTGCTCGATCAGCATGACCTCTGAGAGTCGCGCCAGCGCCGTCAAGTAGGCAGCGAACGGCGCGAACGGCTCGCGCCGGCCCTGCACGAGCAGCGGCAGGCGCTGCCCGGGGCCAATGCCCATCTCGCTGCGGAGCGCCCGACAGGCATTGACGAGATCCTTCAGCATTGCGATCTGCTGTTCGGCGGCTTCATCGCAGCGCTCCGGCTGGGATTGCGGATAACGCTGGGTCATGATCGAGGGTCCCGATTTTCCGGCGAGACTGGCCACCTTCTGCCAGAGCTCTTCCGTGATGAACGGGATCACCGGGTGGGCGAGACGCAGGATGGTCTCCAGCACGCGCACGAGAGTGCGGCGCGTTGCCCGTTGCTGCTCATCGCTACCGCTGGCGAGCTGCACCTTGGCGAGCTCGACATACCAGTCACAGTACTCGTCCCAGACAAAGTGGTAGATCGCGCTCGCCACATTATCCAGACGGTATTCCTTGAAACCTTGCGCAACTTCGGCTTCTGCGCGCTGCAGCTGGCTGGTGATCCACCGGTCCGCCACCGAGAGCTCGACGCCAAGGCTCTCGTCCAGCCCCACATCGCGGCCCGCGCAGTTCATCAGCACGAAACGGCTGGCATTCCACAGCTTGTTGCAGAAGTTGCGATAACCCTCGCAGCGCTTGAAGTCGAAATTGACATTCCGGCCGAGCGTGGCGTAAGCGGCCATGGTGAAGCGCAGCGCGTCCGCCCCGTAGGCCGGGATGCCATTTGGAAATTCCTTCTGCGTTCGCTCGGCGATGCTTGGCGCGTCCTCCGGCTTGCGCAGTCCCGTAGTGCGTTTTTCCAGAAGCGGGGGCAGGTCGATGCCGTCGATGAGGTCGACCGGGTCGATGGTGTTGCCTTCCGACTTCGACATTTTCTTGCCATCTGCATCGCGCACGATGCCGTGGATGTAGACGTCGCGAAACGGGATGCGACCCGTGAAGAAGGTCGTCATCATGATCATGCGCGCCACCCAGAAGAAGATGATCTCGTAGCCCGTGACGAGCACGCTGGAGGGTAGGTAAAGGTCGTAAGCCGTTCGCTCGTCGCCCTGCGGCTCGGGCCAGCCTAGTGTGGAGTGGCACACCAGTGCCGAGGAAAACCACGTATCGAGCACGTCCGGATCGCGCGTGAGCTGGGCGCCCCCCGCTTTCTCCCGGGCTTCTTCCTCGCTGCGCGCGACATAGACGTTGCCGCGAGCGTCGTGCCAGGCGGGAATCTGGTGGCCCCACCAGAGCTGGCGCGAGATGCACCAGTCCTGGAGGTTCTTCATCCACTGGTTGTAGGTGTTCACCCAGTTGTCCGGGTAGAACCGGACCTCGCCCTTTTCCACCACCTCGCGCGCGATCTGGGCGATGGTCTTGCCGGGATGCAGCGTCCCGACGGGCGCCGGCTTCGTGACCGCGACAAACCACTGATCGGTCAGCATCGGCTCCACGACCGAATCCGTGCGCCCGCAGCGCGGGACCACCATGCGGTGAGGCTTTACGGATTCGAGCAGGCCAAATGCCTTGAGGTCGTCCACGATCCGGCGCCGCGCCTCGTAGCGGTCAAGGCCCCGGTAAGCCGCAGGCAGCAGCTCCGCCGCAGATTTTCCATACACGCTTGCTGTGCTCCCGCCATGACGCCCGCCCTCGACATCATCGAGCGGCGACTCCTTGAGCCGGGCATCTTTCTTGAAGATGCTGGGCGGATAGGCCTGCGTGTATCCTGATGAGCGGAGAGTCTGGCTGATGATCGGCCGGTGCCGCAGCCAGATGTCGAAGTCGTTGAAGTCGTGGGCCGGCGTGATCTTGAGGCACCCGGTGCCGAATTCCTTGTCCACGTGCTCGTCGGCGATGACGGGAATTTCGCGTTCGGCGAGCGGCAGGACGACCGTCTTGCCGACGAGTTCTCGATAGCGTTCGTCGTCAGGGTTTACCGCGACGGCGACGTCGCCAAGCATCGTCTCGGGGCGCGTCGTGGCGACCGTAACGTGGCCGCTGCCATCCTTGAGCGGGTAGCGGATGTGCCAGAGATGGCCGTCCTCCTCCTGGTTCTCGACCTCGAGATCGGAGACGGCGGTGAGCAGGACCGGATCCCAATTCACGAGTCGCTTGCCGCGGTAGATGAGACCCTGCTCGTACAGGCGCACGAAAGTCTCGGTCACGACGCGCGAGAACTTCTCGTCCATCGTGAAGTACTCGCGCGTCCAGTCGCACGAGGCTCCGAGCCGGCGCATCTGCTGCGTGATGGTCGACCCGGACTGCTGTTTCCACTCCCACACCTTGTCGATGAACTTGTCCCGCCCGAGCGCTTCGCGCGAGGTTCCCTGCTGCTCGAGCTGGCGCTCGACCACGATCTGCGTCGCGATGCCGGCATGATCGGTGCCGGGCAGCCATAGCGTATTGAAGCCGCGCATACGGTGATATCGGGCCAGCGCGTCCATGATGGTCTGGTTGAAGGCGTGTCCCATGTGCAGCACGCCCGTGACATTCGGCGGCGGCAACTGGATACAGAAACGATCGTTATTTTCCGGATCGAGGCCGGCCTTGAAGTAGCCGTTCTGGTCCCAGACTGAGTACCAATGCGCCTCGATCGCTGCCGGCTCGAAACTCTTGGCAAGCTCCATTTCGGGTGGAAGGGGGACGCTTTCGGGGAAAGCCGGAATTATACCGGACGCAGGCGGCGCGGCTTCCGGCGCAGGCGCTTTCTCGCCGGCGTCCTTGTCGTCGAGCGTCAGACGCAAAGTCTGCAGCTGGGCGCGCAGCGTCTCCTCGATCGAGGCGCGCACCATGTGGTTGATGTCGGTCTTCATGTTCTGCGTGACTTTCTGCAGAGCCTGATCAAGCGCGCCACCGATATCGGGCATGACGCGCTCCCGCATCACTTCCACGATCCGCTCGTCGAGCTCGCGCTTGAGTTTCTGGTAGACGCTGTGCTCAAGATTTTGCACCTGCACGCGCGACATGACTTCCGTCGCCTCCGGTGACGGCCCGGCTGGCGGCTGCGCGACGGCCGGCGCCACGCCCGGTCGCCCCATGACCGGAGGATCCTCGATGACGATCTCCGTGAGCGTCGGGACGTCGGCTGTCTCGCCCATATCGCCGGCCTGCGGGGGCGTCGCCATCTCGGATGTTGCCGGCGCGCTCTGCGTGATGTTTGCGCCGCGGTGCCGCGCAAGCAGGGCGTCGGCGCGTTCCAGGAGCTCGTCGCCGTCGTCTTTGCGGGGTGTGTCGTCGGCCATCAGCTCGGTGAGCGGCAAACGGTAAACAGTAGCCGGTCGACGGCAGACGGTGAGCGCACAATAGCAGCCGCAATTCCCGCGGAGGCTTTTCTGGGCGCGGTTGAGCGTTCGCGAATCATGGGTTCTGGGTCTTGCTCAAGTCGTGCGTGCGAATCTCGTAGCCGCGGTCGCGGTAGAAGCGAAAGCGTTGACGCGCCTGCGCCCGATCAGCCTCTTCCAGGCCGACGATCTCCACGAGCCGCTGGAACCGGCTGAAAAACGGAGGCCGCTCCGGATGCAGGTTGAGCAGCACGTCGTCATTGAGCAGATTCTCGCCGTGATAGTCGACGATGACGGGCGTCATCGCGGCGAGCGGGTCGTCCGGCGCGCAGTGTGGAACGAACCCAATGGCGGGTGTCGTCCAGAGCATCCGGTCGAAGCGCTGTGCGGTCCCGGCATCGGCGCAAAAGACTGTGACCTTGAGCCCGCGGGCGAAGGCCTTAGAGGAAAGAACGCACGCCGTGCGCAGCCTGTCGGAGACGTGAGTGTAGAAATCGATCTGCGTCATTTGCCGTAAATCGTAAATCCTACATCGTGACGCGCTTTCGCGCATCCACGAACGATCTAGCGCTCACGACTCACGATTTGCGAGCGCCGTGGGCGCGGTTGATGAGAAACTGCGTCAGCAGCGGCACCGGGCGGCCGGTGGCGCCTTTCTCCTTGCCGCTCTTCCAGGCTGTGCCCGCGATGTCTAGGTGCGCCCACTTGAAGGTCTTGGTGAATCGAGCCAGAAAGCATGCGGCCGTCACGGCGCCCGCCGCGCGTCCCCCGACGTTTGCAAAATCGGCAAAATTGCTGGAGAGCTGCTCCTGGTAATCTTCCCACAACGGCAGGTGCCAGGCGCGATCGTGCGCGGTTGCGCCGGCTTCCAGCACGCCGCCGGCGAGGGCGTCGTCGTTCGCGAAGAGGCCGGTGGCGACGTGGCCCAGCGCGACCACGCAGGCGCCGGTAAGCGTCGCGATATCGATCACCGCTGCTGGCTTGAAGCGCTCGACATAGGTTAGCGCATCGCACAGGATGAGCCGGCCCTCCGCATCGGTGTTGAGGATTTCGACGGTCTGCCCGGAGAGGCTCTTCACGATATCGCCAGGCCTGGTGGCGCGGCCGCCGGGCATGTTCTCTGTGGTCGGGATGACGGCGACCACGTTCACCGGGAGGCGCATTTCGCCGACCGCCTTCATCGTTCCCAGAACGCTTGCCGCGCCGCACATGTCGAATTTCATGTGGTCCATGTCGGCAGGGGGTTTGAGCGAAATGCCTCCCGTGTCGAAGGTGATGCCTTTTCCGACGAGGGCTACCGGGCGCGCGGTCTTGGGCCCGCCGCGGTGTTCGAGCGTGATGAACTTGGGCGGTTGCGCACTGCCGCGCGCCACGGAAAGCAATGCTCCCATGCCGAGCCGCTCCATGTCGGCGCGCTCCAGCACCTCGATCTTCATGCGGTAGCGCTTCGCCAGCTCGCGCGCCTGGTCCGCGAGGTGGGCGGGAGTGCATACGTTAGGCGGCAGGTTACCCAGGTCCCGTGCGAGCGCGACGCCATGGGCTACCGCGAGCCCCTGCTCGAGCCCCGCCGCGGCGCGCCGCTCGGCCGTGCGATCGCTGACGCTCAATACAAGCCGGCGCAAGGTGGTGTCATTTTCCTCCTGCTTGCTCTTCATGCGGCTGAAGCGATAGGTGGAGTCGCGCGCAACCATGACGGCATGCGCCACCTTCCATGCGGCATCGCGTTTGCCGACAGCCAGCTCCGTGAGATGCAATGAGGCTTCCTCGGCTCCGGACGTGCCCAGGGCGCGGATGGCGGCCGCCACGGCGCTGCGGAAGTTCTTCTCGCTGAACTCCGCTTCGCGCCCCAGTCCTACCAGCAGCACGCGGTCAGCCGCGGCGCCCGGAACGTTGTGTAGAAACAAGGTCGTGCCGAGCTTGCCCTGCAGGTCGCCGCGTCGCAGGACGGCGCTGAGATACCCTTTCGCGGCGCGGTCGAGAGCTGCGCCCGGGCGGGAGAGCTTCCGCGGCTCGAACACACCCACCACCAGACAACCGTTGCGGGCGGACTGCGGCGCACCGCTTTTTATGCTAAATTCCACTGAGGGCTCCGTACCGAGTTAGCTGTCTGATTATTTGCGCATTCCTGACGAAAAGTCAAAGCCGAGCCCGCCTTTCGATGATCTTCCGCACTTCCCTTGTTCGCGAGCTGGTGATTACCTCGCTGGCGATCTTCTTCGTACTCGTCGGCATCATTGTGACCACGCAGCTCGTGCGGCTTCTCGGGCAGGCCGCGGGCGGGACAATCGATTTGGGCGGGGTTGCGCTGTTGCTTGCTCTGGCGCTGCTCGCGTACCTGCCGCTCGTGCTCTCGCTCACGCTCTTTGTCGCGGTGTTGATGACACTCACCCGCAGCTACCGCGATTCGGAGATGGTCGTCTGGTTTGCGTGCGGCATGAGCCTCACCGAATGGATCCGGCCCGTGCTCATGTTGACCGTGCCAATTGTCGTCCTGATTGCGCTGTCCACCCTGGTGGTGCGTCCGTGGGCGGTGGCCAACGCTGAGGAGCTGCGCCGGCGCCTGGAAAACCGTGACGATGTATCGATGGTGACGCCCGGCGTCTTCAGGGAATCGAATCGGGGCGACCGCGTGTTCTTCGTCGAGAAGGTCTCCGGCAAGGAGAATGTCGTCGGCAACGTGTTCGTGAGTTCGATCCAGCACAATCGGCAGGGCGTGATGGTGGCTGCTCAGGGGTTCACGGAGACCGCGCCGAACGGCGATCGCTTCCTCGTTCTGCGGGACGGCCGGCGCTACGAAGGCGAGCCTGGCACGGCCGCGTACAAGATCTACGAGTTCGAGCGTTATGCCATGCGCATCGAGGTGAGCGAGGCGCAGCGTGCTCCCACCGAGAAGAGCGTGCCAACCCTGGAGCTGGTGCGAGATCCCACCCGGCGCAATCTGGGTGAGTTGTCGTTTCGACTCGGCGTTCCAATCGGGGCGCTCATCCTGGCGCTGCTTGCGATTCCCCTGTCCTTCGTCAACCCCCGCGCGGGGCGCTCGATGAACCTGCTCCTGGCGCTGCTGGTGTACATGAGCTACAGCAACATGCTGTCGATTGCCGAGGCGTCCATCGGGCAGTCACGCGTCAGCTTTGCCACCGGCGTGTTCGGCGTGCATGCCGTGATGTTCCTGCTGCTCCTGTTGCTGTTCTACCGCCGCCTGATGCTGTTCTCGCTGTTCCGCCTGACGCGATGAGAACGCTGCGTCGATACATTGCAACCGAGATCTTCGTCGCGACCGGCCTGGTCATGGTCGCGCTGGTGATGCTCTTTGCGTTTTTCGACATGCTGGAGCAGGTGAAGGACCTGGGCCGGGGCGCATATTCGCTGAAACTGATGGCGATTTATGTCTTGCTGTCGGCGCCCGGGCATGTCTACGAGCTCATTCCGATCGCGGTCCTGATCGGCGCGCTTTTTGCGCTCGCGCAACTCGTCGCGGGGTCCGAGTACACGGTCATGCGCACGGCCGGCGTGTCGACCGCGAACTTCGTCGTGACGCTCGTGGGGATCGGCCTCGTTCTCGCCGTGCTCACGTTCGTGTTCGGGGAATTCGTCGGTCCGCCAGCGGAGCAGTTTGCGCAGCGCCTGCGCTCGAAGGCGATTACCGGCGTGATCGCTCAGGAATTCCGCTCTGGCCTGTGGATCAAGGACGACCGCAGCTTCATCAACGTGGTCGAGGTGCTGCCAGATACCAGCCTGCGTGGCCTGCGTATTTATGATTTCGACGAGCAATATCGCCTGCGCTCGATCAGTTTCGCGCAGCGGGGAACGTATGAAAGCGACCGGCGCTGGTTGCTCCAGAACGTCGAGCGCACGAACTTCGCGGATATGCAAACCTCGGTGGAGAAGCTGGCGCAGGCGAGCTGGCAATCGGTGCTCGATCCCGATCTCATCAGCTTGCTCCTGGTAAAGCCTGAAAAGATGTCGGCCTCGAATCTCTACTCGTACACGCAGCACCTCAGGGAGAACCGTCAGCGGGCGCTGCGATACGAAATCGCGCTTTGGAACAAGCTGACCTACCCCCTTGCCGTAGTCGTGATGGTCGTGCTCGCGCTGCCTTTCGCTTACATTCAAAGCCGACAGGCTGGCGTCGGCGCCAAGATCTTCGCCGGCATCATGCTCGGCTTGGCGTTCCATTTCTTGAATCGGCTGTTCTCGCACCTCGGCCTCATCAATGACTGGCCGGCGTTTGCCAGCGCCATCGTGCCGACCGCGATTTTTTTCTCGGCGGCGGTGGGGATGATGTGGTGGCAGGAGCGTCGATAAGTCAGAAGGCAGAAAGCCGTAATAGCGGTGATGAGTGATGGGTGACGAAGAACGTGTTCAACGTTCAAAGCGAGGAACTGCCTGAAACTTGAAACTTGAAACTTGAAACTTGAAACTTGAAACTTGAAACTTGAAACTTGAAACTTGAAACTTGAAACTTGAAACTTGAAACTTGATCCCTCATCCCTCATCCTTGACGATGCGGGTGCCGGCGAGCCGGTCGTGCAGGAACTGGTGATCCCGGTCGAACAGGGCCCAGGCAAAGCCCGCGCCGAGCGCGAGCAATCCGGCAAGAGCGATGCAATAGCGCTGCAGGGCCTGTCCCAGGGTCAGCGCGCCCTCGTGGCGGGGCACGAGCCGCAGCCCCCAGGTCTTCATCGCCAGGGTCTGGCCGCCGCGTAGCCACTGGCAGACGAAATAGGCGCCTGCGAGGCCCACGAGATACAGCTGGAGAAGTGGCCGTGCGACGACATGCTCGACCCCGTCAGTCAGAGCAATGAATGGTGTCGCCCCCAGCGCAAGCACCGCAAAGAGCACGAGCGCCTCATAGGCGAGGCTGAGTAGGCGGCGCGCGAGTCCTGCTGGTGGCGCGCCATTTTCAAGCGCGGAAGACATCGGCTACACGCCAGCCCCGGGGTCAGCGAACCGTGGTTGCCGGCACGCGGGGCGCCGTCAACGGCTCGGGCGGCGCTGGCGCGTCCGATGGCGAGAGATCCGGCTGCGCGGCCACGGCTCGCTGATAAGCACGCCATTGTCGAGTGACCTGGCGCCGCTTTTCAGGCGAAAGCCGCTTGAGTTGCTGGTAGCGCTCGCGAGCGGCGCGGCGCTGTTCCGGCGTAAGCTTGGCCCAGTCGGCCATGCGTTTTCGCAGGCGCTCCTGCGCCTGCGGCTTCATCTTCGGATAACGCTTGGCGATGGCGACCCATTTTTTCCGGCGCTTCGAATCCAGCTGGTCCCACTCGCGCGACAGTGGGGCGAGGATCTCTTGCTGCTCGGGCGTGAGCTCCGACCAGGCGGGTCGTGCGCTCTGGCTAGTGACGGATTGGTTTTGGGCGGCGACGACTGGAAAGGCGAAACAGAGCCAGGCGATCAACGCGGCGCACGCTTTAGCCATGAATCGAAGCCCTTGTCGAGATAGGCGTTGATCGGCAGCTCATCCGTGAGCAAGCCGGCGTCGATATCGGCCAGCTCGTTGCTCGGGCCAAAGCTGTTCCAGATGGCGAGGCCGGCAAGGCCGAGCACGAGCGCGGTGACGGCGATCAGGTTGCGTGCGCTGTAGAAACGGTGCGCGGACACTCGCGCAATCGCATTTCCGGCCCAGGCCATGCCCAGGACGGGCGCGGGCCGCTCGCGGTAGCGACCAAGTGCGCGCTCGCGGGCAATCACGAGGCGCTCGCGCGTGGCTGGATCCATTTGATCCACGCCCGCGTCGAGCTGCTCGACTATGCGGCGCGCCAGCTCGTCGGCAGGCTGGTTCATGGCTTGATTCCCTGTTTCCCGAGCATCACGGAAAGGGCATGAGTTGCCCTCGAGCAGTGTGTTTTCACACTCCCCACGGAGCAACCCATTATTTTCGCCGCCTCGGCGACGTCCAGTTCCTCCCAATAACGCAGCAAGAAGGCCTGGCGTTGACGAGCGGGCAGTTTTTCCAACGCCTTTTCAATAAAAGCAATAAGTTGTGATTGTTCAGCCTGTTCAGCAGGCGAGCCCGACAACGAACCCGACAACTTGGAGCCCTCCGCCACCTCCAAAGTTTCGAGCGGGTCAGCGTCCTCGTCGCTTCCTTTGCCGAGCAGGCTCGAAATCGCCTGTGTCCATGTCGAGCGCACCTTCTGGCGGCGGTAAAAATCGAGGATCGTGTTCTGCAAAATTCGCTGAAACAGGAGCGGGAGCTCGTCCACTGGACGGGCGCAATATTTTTCGGTGAGCTTCAGCATCGCGTCCTGGACGATGTCCAATGCAAGGTGATCGTCACGCACTGCGAATACCGCCTGCTTGTACGCGCGACGCTCGACCTTGGCGAGAAAATGCGCAAGTTCTTGGTAGGTGGCCAGTCGTCCCGCCTTCTGGATCCCCGCGGCGGCGCACGCCCCGTCGGAGCGATCCCCCGCACCGTCCCGCGCAGGTCGGCGCATCTTAGCAACAAAAAAACTGGCGCGCGTGACGCGCGGCCCCAAGCCATGGAGGAGCTTTGCGCTATCTGGCTGTTTAAAGTATTGTTTTGCTTGACCAAAGTGCGGCCAAACGGTAACGTTACGGGTTTCCGCGTTTTTGGGCTGGCTGGGCCATGGAACTGACTGGCGCTGAGATTACCGTACGCTGCTTGCAGGAGGAGGGCGTCGAGCACGTGTTCGGCTACCCGGGCGGCGCCGTGCTCTTCATCTACGACGAGCTCTTCAAGCAGGACAAGGTCAAGCACATCCTGGTGCGGCACGAGCAGGGTGCGGTGCACGCAGCCGATGGCTATGCGCGGTCAACCGATAAGGTGGGGGTTGCGCTGGTGACATCCGGGCCTGGCGTGACCAATGCCGTCACCGGCATTGCCACTGCCTACATGGATTCGATCCCCCTCGTCGTCATCACCGGCCAGGTGCCGACGCACGCGATTGGCCAGGACGCGTTCCAGGAATGCGACGCTGTCGGTATCACACGGCCGTGCGTCAAACATAACTTCCTGGTGAAGGACGTGAAGGATCTCGCGGTCACCATCAAGAAGGCTTTCTATATTGCGGCGACCGGCCGCCCGGGCCCGGTCGTGGTGGACATTCCGAAGGACGTGACGGCGGCCAAGACGGAATTTCACTATCCCGAGACGATTGCGATGCGCTCGTACAACCCGGTGATCAAGGGCCACGCCGGGCAGATCAAGAAGGCGATACAGCTCCTTACCAAGGCCAAGCGCCCGATGATCTACACCGGCGGGGGCGTCGTCCTGGGCGGCGCCGCCGATGAACTCGCACAGCTCGTGCGCGCGCTTGGTTTCCCCTGCACGAACACCCTCATGGGACTTGGCGCCTACCCGGCGACCGATCGCCAGTTCCTCGGGATGCTCGGCATGCACGGGACTTACGAAGCGAACATGGCAATGCAGCATTGCGATGTGCTGCTCGCCATCGGGGCGCGCTTCGACGACCGCGTAATCGGCAACCCGCGCCATTTCTTTTCCGAGGAGCGCACCATTATCCATGTCGATATCGATCCATCGTCGATATCGAAGCGCGTCAAAGTCGATATCCCTATCGTCGGCAACGTGCGCGAGGTGCTCCGCGAGCTCATCAAGCAACTGGAGGCCTCGAAGGAAAGGAGTGATCCCGAAGCGCTCAAGACATGGTGGACGCAAATCGAGCTGTGGCGTTCGCGCGAGTGCCTGAAGTACGACCGCTCGAGCACGCTTATCAAGCCGCAGTACGTGATCGAGAAGCTATGGGAAGTCACCAGCGGCGATGCTTTTGTGACCTCCGACGTGGGCCAGCATCAGATGTGGGCGGCGCAGTTCTACAAATTCCAGAAGCCGCGCCGCTGGATCAACTCGGGCGGGCTCGGCACGATGGGCTTCGGCATGCCGGCGGCGATGGGCGTGCAGCTCGCGCACCCGAATGCGACCGTTGCGTGCGTCACGGGCGAGGCCTCGATTCAGATGTGCATCCAGGAGCTCTCCACCTGCAAGCAATACCGGTTGCCAATCAAGGTGGTGAACCTCAACAACAAGTACATGGGCATGGTTCGGCAGTGGCAGGAATTCTTCCATGGTAACCGCTACGCCGAGTCGTATATGGACGCACTGCCTGACTTCAGCAAACTGGCCGAGTCATATGGACATATCGGCGTAAAGGTCGAGAAACCCGAGGACGTGGAGCCCGCGCTCCGGGAGGCGTTCGCGCGAAAGGATGACCTCGTGTTCATGGACTTCGTGACCGACCAGACCGAGAACGTGTTCCCGATGGTGCCGGGCGGCAAGGGTCTCTCTGAGATGATCCTGGTATGAAGCACATCATTTCCGTTCTGCTCGAGAACGAGGCGGGCGCGCTCTCGCGGGTTGCTGGGCTGTTCTCCGCGCGCGGCTACAATATCGAGTCGCTGACCGTCGCGCCTACCGAGGACGCGACGCTGTCGCGCATGACGATCGTGACGGTCGGGTCCGATGAGGTGATCGAGCAGATCACCAAGCAGCTGAACAAGCTGATCGAGGTGGTGAAACTGGTTGACCTGTCTGATGGCGACCACATCGAACGCGAGCTGATGCTGGTCAAGGTCCGCGCCGTCGGCAAGGATCGCGAAGAGATGAAGCGCATGGCGGATATTTTCCGTGGTCGCATCATCGATGTTACCGATAAGGATTACACGATCGAACTCACCGGCACCGGGGCGAAGCTCGACGCCTTCCTCAAGGCGATCGACCGCGGCGCGATACTGGAAACGGTGCGCACCGGCGCGTCCGGCATCGGCCGCGGCGACCGGGTGCTCAGAGTCTAGAGAGGAAAGACGGAAGAGGGCCGAATGCCGCTCGGCATGAGGCCGATGGGGTCTCGTCCGGCGCCTCTCGCTGCCAACCGAAGGGGAAACGATGAAGATCTACTACGACAAAGATGCTGACCTGTCCCTCATCAAGCGCAAGCACGTTGCCATTATTGGCTACGGCTCGCAGGGGCACGCGCACGCGAACAATCTCAAGGACTCCGGCGTCAAGGTAACAGTAGGCGTGCGCAAAGGTGGCGCCTCGTGGAGCAAGGCGAAGAACGCCGGGATTCCGGTCAAGGAAGTGGGAGACGCAGTCGCGGGTGCCGATGTGGTGATGATCCTGCTGCCGGACGAGCACCATGCTGATGTCTATGCGGCCGAGATTGCGCCTAACATCAAAAAGGGGGCGACGCTCGCATTTGCGCACGGATTCAACATTCACTTCAAACAGATCGAGCCGCGCGCGGATCTGGACGTCATCATGATCGCCCCCAAGGGCCCGGGCCACCTGGTGCGCTCGACCTATGCCCAGGGCGGTGGCGTCCCGTCTCTCATTGCCGTATACCAGGACCCCAGCAAAAAGGCCCGTGATGTTGCGCTGTCCTATGCCGCAGCGATCGGGGCCGCCCGCGCCGGTGTCATCGAGACGACGTTCCGGGAAGAATGCGAGACCGACCTCTTCGGCGAGCAGGTAGTGCTGTGCGGGGGGCTCACGGCACTGATCCAGGCCGGCTACAACACCCTGATCGAGGCGGGATACGCTCCCGAGATGGCGTACTTCGAGTGCGTGCACGAAGTGAAGCTGATCGTGGATCTCATCTACGAAGGCGGTATTGCCAACATGCGCTATTCGGTCTCGAACACGGCGGAGTATGGCGACTTCACGCGCGGGCCGCGCATCATCAGTGACGAGGTGCGGGCGGAAATGAAGCGCATCCTCCAGGAGATACAGAATGGCCGGTTCGCGCTTGAGTTCGTTCTCGAGAACCGAGCCGGCGCGCCGGTTCTGAAGGCCATGCGCCGCAACGGGGCGCAGCAGTCAGTCGAGGTCGTGGGCGCAAAACTGCGTGACATGATGCCTTGGATCAAGAAGAACCGGCTGGTGGACCAGTCGAAGAACTAGCAATGAATGACGAGTGATGAGTGAAGAGTCGAAGATCCTTCCGGACAGGGCGCATTCACCGCCCCTGACATCCCCGGGCGTGAGCCGCTACCCCCATCCCATTATCGCCAGGGAAGGGTGGCCGTTCGTCGCGGGATCGATTGCTGTCGCGATCCTTGTTCATTGGCTCGCCGGCATGTGGTGGGCATTGCCGCTGTGGCTCGTGGCCGTATTTGTCCTCCAGTTCTTCCGCGACCCGCCGCGCGCCGTGCCGCCCGAGCCGCAGGCGGTCCTGTCCCCGGCGGATGGGCGCATCGTCACGGTGGAGCGCGCGCGCGACCCGTATCTGGAACGCGATGCGCTGAAGATGAGCGTATTTATGAACGTATTCAACGTTCATTCCAACCGCAGCCCGGTTGACGGGGAGGTGCGCGAGGCCTGGTACCACAAGGGTAGATTTTTCAATGCCGCGCTATCGAAATCGTCGCTCGAGAACGAGCGCGCCGCGCTCTGGATCCGCACGCCGGCCGGAGCGGACGTAACGTGCGTACAGATCGCGGGGCTGATCGCGCGGCGCATTCTCTGCTATGCGCGGTCGGGACAACGTCTTGCGCGCGGCGAGCGCTATGGTTTCATCCGCTTCGGTTCGCGGGTCGACGTCTACCTGCCGTCGGGTGCGCGTCCCGTCGCGGCGGTTGGCGACAAGGTCTTCGCCACAGAAAGCGTTCTCGCAATTCTGCCGTGAACGGTGAACGGTGAACGCTGAACAGAAAGCGGGGCGACCACTGCCGATGCCCCACCTTGTGCCGGTTACCGTTTACGGTTGAGCTCGTGTACGAACCGCGCGAGAGCAAGGTCTTCATCAAGTCGCGTTTTGCGCGGCGCGGCATTTACTGGTTGCCGAACGTCTTCACGACAATCGCTCTGTTTGCCGGGTTCTACGCGATCGTGCAAGCGATGAGCGGGCGTTTCGAGCACGCCGCGATCGCAATTTTCGTGGCGATGGTATTCGACGGACTCGACGGACGGGTCGCGCGGCTGACGCGAACGCAGAGCGCATTCGGGGCTGAGTATGACAGTCTTGCCGACATGGTGTCCTTCGGCGTCGCGCCGGCGCTCGTGGTCTACGTCTGGGCGCTCAAGGATTTTGCGCTGATGAAGAGCATACCGATGCTGGGGCCTTGGCTTACCAGCAAGCTGGGCTGGATCGCGGCGTTCATTTACTGCGTGTGCGCCGCTTTGCGGCTTGCGCGCTTCAACACGACGCTCGAGGTTGCCGACAAGCGGTTCTTCCAGGGTCTCCCAAGCCCGGCAGCCGCGTGCCTCGTTGCCGGTCTGGTGTGGGCGCTGAACGAATACCAGATCGAGGGCCGCGATGTGAAGTGGCTGGCATGGGCGCTTACGGTTTTCGCGGGGCTCACCATGGTGAGCAATTTCAAGTTCTACAGCGGCAAAGACATCAATGTCCGCAAGAGCGTGTCGTTTTCCGTGATCGTGGGCATCGTCCTGGGCATCGTCGTCCTCTTCATGCTCTCGAGCACGCTGCCGGAAATGCTGTTCCTGCTGTTCCTCGGTTACGGCGGGTCGGGTTATGCTCTCTGGGCGTATCAACACCTCAAGAAGCGGGCTGCCAGCCGCGCGCCGCCGCCCCAGTGAAGTTGCGTGCGATCCTGAAAGCCGTTATATTTCGAGAACATGAACTCGTCTACGCAAGCCTGCTTGTCCCTCGCCCGTGCCAGCCTGCTGCTGGCCCGTCTGCTGCTGCGCCTTCGCGGCGCATAAATCCTTTATCCTCTTTCGAGTAGTAGATTCAAGGCCCGGGTGCCGCAGCGGCGCGCGGAGCAGTTTGTAAACATTTTCATCTTGGCGGCAGCCATGATGGGCGGCAAGGATTGGAGGCGGTAATGTCTAAAGAACACCTGATCATATTCGACACGACGATGCGAGACGGCGAGCAAAGCCCGGGTGCCTCGATGACCCGGGAGGAGAAGCTGCGCATCGCACGCCAGCTCGAGCGGATGCGCGTCGATGTCATCGAGGCAGGTTTCCCCGCGGCAAGCGAGGGCGACTTCGAATCCGTAAAGGCAGTTGCCTCCATCATCAAGGACAGCACCGTTTGCGGGCTGGCGCGCGCCAACGAGCATGATGTCCGGCGTTGCGGGGAAGCCGTGAAGCCGGCATCCAGCCCGAGGGTGCACACCTTCATCGCGACCTCGCCGATCCACATGGAAAAGAAACTGCGCATGGAACCCTCGCAGGTGATCGAGCAGGCGGTGCGTGCGGTGAAATGGGCGCGCGAGTACACCGACAATATCGAATTCTCCCCCGAGGACGCTGGCCGCTCGGACAGTGATTTTCTGTGCCGTATCCTGGAGCGGGTGATCGCCGCGGGCGCAACCACGATCAATATTCCCGACACGGTGGGCTACACGTTTCCCGAGCATTTCGGGAAGCTCATTCGTGCGCTGCGTGAGCGCATTCCGAACTCGGACAAGGTGGTATGGTCGGTGCACTGCCACAATGACCTCGGTCTCGCGGTTGCCAACTCCCTGGCGGCGGTGCTGAATGGAGCGCGGCAGGTCGAATGCACCGTCAACGGTCTGGGTGAGCGGGCGGGCAATGCCGCGCTTGAAGAGATCGTCATGGCGGTACGCACCCGGCAGGATATATTTCCCTGCGACACGCGCATCGACTCAAGCCAGATCGTTCCGGCAAGCCGGCTGGTATCGGGTGTCACGGGTTTCCCCGTTCAGCCCAACAAGGCAATCGTCGGGGCAAACGCTTTCGCGCACGAGGCGGGCATACACCAGGACGGGGTGATCAAGAGCCGCGATACCTATGAGATCATGCGCGCGGAGGACGTGGGCTGGAACGCGAACCGCCTCGTCTTGGGCAAGCACTCCGGCCGCAATGCGTTCCGCCAGCGTCTCCAGGAGATCGGCATTATGCTGGAGTCGGAGGAGGCGCTGAACGTGGCGTTCAAGCGCTTCAAGGAGCTGGCCGACAAGAAGCACGAGATCTTCGACGAAGACCTCCAGGCACTGATTACCGAGGAGAACCTCGAGCAGGTCGAGAACGAGCACTACCGGCTCGTCTCGCTCACCGCCCATTCGGAGACCGGCGAGCAGCCCTTTGCGCGGCTTGTCGTGTCGGAGGATGGCGCGGAGCGCCACGCTGAGGCGCGCGGCAGCGGTCCGGTCGATGCGACCTTCAAGGCGATCGAGTCCGTCGTCGGCAGCGGCGCGGAGTTGCTGCTCTACTCCGTCAACAACATCACCACCGGGACGGATTCGCAGGGGGAGGTGACGGTGAGGCTTTCGAAGAACGGTCGTATCGTCAACGGGCAAGGGGCCGACACCGACATCGTGGTGGCGTCAGCGAAGGCTTACGTCAACGCCCTGAACAAGCTGCACTCCAAGGTCGAGCGCATCAACCCTCAGGTCTAACTGAGTGATGGGCAATGAGTGATGAGTGGCGATGGCGAAGTGGTTGATTACCATCGGGATTGTGCTGATCGCGGTGGGCGTGTTGTGGCCGGTCCTCGCGAAGCTGGGGCTTGGCAGCCTGCCGGGCGACATCAAGATCGAGCGCAAGGGCTTCACGTTTTATTTTCCGATCACGACCGGCATTCTGGTTTCGCTCGTCATCACGCTGCTCCTCTGGATCTTCCGGCGCTGAGCGTCATTTACCGCGAGATCGCACATAGGCGATTGCGGCACAGAAGAAGGAGACGGCCAGAATGGCCTCGGCAAGCGCGAGCTGCGCTGGCGCGCCGCGTTCACTCCATGCGCGAACGACGCCTTCTGCAAAGTAGGGAAGGATGAGAAGCATCGCCCAGCGGTACGTGTAGACCCGCCCGCGAAGGACGCCGCGCAAGGGCGCAAGCAGGGGCAGCGCCTTCAGCGCCAGCCAGGAGCCGCCGGGCCGCAACGGCGCGAGCCACAGCTCCCACACGAGACAACCTATCGTAAGCGCCACGAGACTTGCGCAGGCGGCGAGATAGGCGGCGCGCCGGCTCACGCGGCGCGGGCCCTGTTCGCAAGCGCAAGCAACTGGGTGCGCGCCTCGGCCGCGGTAATAACGGGGTGCTCGAAGTCAACGCGAAGCGCGATGCCTGGCGAGGCGTCCTCGGCTCGGAGGTCGAGTCCGTCGCAGTCGACGCCAACGACGGTGGCGCGCGCCGTCGCGCGGCCATGGAAGAAGCGGCAGCACTCACGCAAATCACACGCATGCTCCACACTGACGCGCGCCACGAAATCGTCCTCGTCGCCCGCAAGCTTGTTGCAGGGCGGCGCGAAGGCCGCGGCGCTTATCCAATGGATGTCGGCAAAACCGGATATGAAACGGACCTGCGACGGTTCAATGCGGTAGAAATCGAAGTCTCCGAGCGCGAGTAGCCGGTGAGCCCCGGGGAGGTAGCGCAGGTAACGTGCGCGCAACGAGGCGAAATCTCCCTCGATGCGCGCGGCATCGCCCACCAGCGTCAGCCGGGCACCGGCCTGCACGTCGCCGGACGGATCATTGACGAGCAGGCTCGCGCGGGGATCCGCGGCTATGTTGCGAGTATGCTCGGCGAGCCGGCTGGCGAGGATCACGGGGCGCGCCGCGTGGTCGAGCACGAACGGCACGACGGAGCCGAAAGGGTAGCCGCCAAGCCGGTGCGACAGCGTCGCAAGCATCCCGGCGTGATGGCGCCTCAGGTAGAGGCGCGCCGCTGCTCCCGGGCTGCTCATCCCACAGAAATCTTGAGCGCGATCTCGGACAGCCGGCGCCCGAGCGCAATGCAGAGCCTGCGCTCGTGATCCGTTATCGGCCGCCCGCCCTCGGCGCCCGACTGGTGGCTTGCGCCATACGGCGTGCCTCCGGCCGCGGTCGACATCAATTCGGGCTCGGTGTAGGGCAGGCCCAGGATCAGCATACCGTGGTGCAGGAGCGGCAGCATCATCGAGATGAGAGTGGTCTCTTGGCCGCCGTGCGGGCTCGCGGTGGATGTGAACACGGCGGCGGGCTTTCCCGAAAGCGTGCCCTTCAGCCACAGCTCCCCGGTGGAGTCCCAGAAGTATTTCATGGGCGCGGCCATGTTGCCGAAGCGGGTAGGTGAGCCGAGCGCGATACCGATGCATTCCACGAGGTCCTTGTGCTCCGCATAGGGTGCGCCCACCTCGGGCACGGCGGGCGCGACGGCTTCGGAAACACCGGACACCTTGGGCACCGTACGCAGACGAGCGGCGCATCCCGGCACCTGCTCGACGCCGCGCGCAACCAGCTGCGCCATCTCCTTCACGGCGCCAGTGTGGCTGTAGTAGAGAACAAGGATTTCGTGCATGGCCGCGGTCCGGGGAGATGGCAGGTATTATATAGGCGGGACCTCGGGGACCGGAGTCGCAAGCTTGCAAAAAAGGGCGCCATCTCTCGTCGAATTCGTTCGGATCGTCGCGCGGCGGTTCGTCGAGGAACGCTGCCTGCAAATTGCCTCGAGCCTCACCTACACCACGCTGCTTGCCATCGTCCCGATCATCACCGTGGCGCTGATTCTGATCTCGGCGTTTCCGGTGTTCCGCGAGCTGATGGACCAGGTCCATCAGTTCATGCTCAAGAACATGCTGCCGGAATCGGCCGGCGCCGTCGCCGGCTACGCGCAGCAGTTCACGAAGAATGCGGCCCGCCTCACGGCGGTGGGCCTGCTGTTTCTGTTCGTGACCGCGATGATTGTTCTGCTGACGATCGATAAGGCGTTCAACCAGATCTGGCGCGTGCCCCGCTCGCGCTCGCTGATCCAGCGCGTGTTCATCTACTGGGCCCTGCTGACCGTCGGGCCCGTGCTGATCGGCGCCAGCCTCTCACTCACCTCCTGGGTTGTGACGCTTTCGCTGGGGCTGGTGCGGGACGTGCCCTACGCGGGTCTCGTGTTGCTGAAAATGGTTCCGATCCTGCTCACCGGGGCGGCGTTCGCCCTGCTTTATATCACGTTGCCCAACCGGCGCGTGCTCGTGCGCGACGCGCTCTCCGGGGGCTTTATCGCCGCACTGGCATTCGAGGGAATGAAGCGGGCCTTTGCAGCCTACGTTACTCATTTCCCGACCTACACGCTTGTCTACGGAGCGTTCGCAAGCGTGCCCATTTTTCTGCTGTGGATTTATTTTTCCTGGCTGGTGGTCCTGCTGGGCGCTGTCATTACCGCAGTGATGCCCGAATGGCGAGAGCGCGCTTCACAGGTCGAGCCGGTGCCTGGTTCGCAGTTCCTGGACGCGCTGCAGATCCTGCGCCTGCTGTGGGAGGCACACCGGGCTGGCGATACCGTGACCGTGCACCAGCTGCACAGCGTCATAAAGCTGCCGATTGACCGGATCGAGGCCGTTCTCGACGCGATGAGTCGCGCACATTGGGTGGGGCGCGTCGGCCGCGGCTGGGTCCTCGTCAAGGACGCGGCGGAGGTATCCGTCGCGGACCTCTATCATCTATTCGTGTTCCGCACCGGGGCCCGTGTTGCCGCGCGACAATCGGGACAGGAACTCGATCAGCTTGCGCTCGAACTTGCGGGTGGAATCGAGGGAGGTCTTCAGCTCTCGCTCGAAGACTTGTTCCACAAGGCGGCTCCGGCCAGGATGGCCGATGACGAGGTGCCCGCGCAGGTGGCATGAGCACTGGCCGCGCAATGCGCTAACTGGCGTTGAACCGGACCCGGGCAGCCAGCGCCCTGGCGCCGCCGGGGGATCAGCTCTCAGCGCGGCTGCGTTGTGCGCGCTCCGCGGACTGGGTCGAATAGTTCCAGTCGCGCTGCCACGCGCGGACCACCAGGTTAGGGGCCTGCCCAGGCTGCCGTTGTAGCGGCCGAGCGCGCGATAGAGGTTGCCCTTCTCCATGTCGAGGTAGTGGCGCAGGATCACGCAACCGTAGCGCAGGTTGGTGCGCAGGTGGAAGAGATTGTGGTCCGTATTGCCGATGAGCTTGCGCCAGAATGGCATCACCTGCATGTAGCCGCGGGCACCGGCGCGCGACACGGCGTACTTGCGAAAATTGCTCTCGACCTGGATCACGCCGAGCACAAGCTGGGGGTCGAGCCCGGCGCGTTTGGCCTCGTAGTGCACACTGACGAGGAATGCCTCTCGCGCGTGACGGTCAGGCATGCGCTTGGAAAGTCGCTGCGACATGGCGCGCAACCAGTGTCGCGCCTGTGTTTCGCTCTCGAACGCAAGATAGGGGACGGCTTGATCGGCGATCGCCTTGTTGAGCACCGCCCGCACGCTCGCCGAGAGCGGCTCATACGCCTGCGCCCCGGCGCGCGCCGTTGCCGGCGTTGCCAGCACGAGCGCAGAACAAATCAACAAAACCCCCTGAGCTATGCGTCGCACACCTTTGATTTTACGTAATTTACGATGTCTTGCAAGGCAATAGTTGTCGCTTTGGCGTCGCGCCGCCCCTGATATTCGAGCTGCCCGGTCTTCAGACCCCGCTCGCCGACCACCAAACGGTGAGGAATTCCCATCAACTCGAGGTCTGCAAACATGACCCCTGTGCGTTCGTCCCGGTCATCGAGCAGGACGTCGAGGCCGGCCTGCTGCAGCTCCCGGTAGAGCCGCTCGGCGGTCTCGCGCACCTGGGCGCTCTTGCCGAGGCCGATCGGCGCCAGCGCGAGTTCGAACGGCGCAATGGCGCGCGGGAATATGATTCCGCGCGCATCGTGGTTTTGTTCGATGGCGGCGGCCGCGATGCGGCTCACGCCGATCCCGTAGCAACCCATTTCCATGATTTGCGATTTGCCGGACTCGTCGAGGAAGGTCAGATTCAGCGCGCTCGAATACTTGGTGCGCAGCTGAAAGATGTGGCCAACTTCGATGCCGCGGCAAATTTCCAGCGCGCCCTTGCCGTCGGGGCTGGCGTCGCCGGCCACGGCGTCGCGAATGTCCGCCACCACCGGCTCGGGAAAGTCGCGGCCGATGTTAGCGCCCGTGTAATGATGGTCATCGATATTTGCTCCGACGACGAAGTTTCCCATGGTCGCCACCGTTCGATCGGCGATGACAGTCCCGCGGAAACCGACCGGCCCGAGCGAGCCGGGATCGGCGCCAAAGGCCTTGCGGATCGCTTCCGGCGTCGCGAACGCCACGGGTGTTTTGAGCTGCGTCAGCTTGCCGGCTTTCACGAGATTGAGCTGGTGATCACCGCGCACCATCATCAGCACCGGTTGCCCGTCAGCGCCGTCCACGCAGACCGCTTTGACCGTATTCTCGGCGGGCACCTTCAGGAAGCCGCACAGATCGGCGATCGTCTTGACACCGGGCGTATGCACACGCTGAAGCTCTTGATCGGGTGACGGCCGGGTCGTGCCAGGTGCCATGGCCTCCGCGAGCTCAACGTTGGCTGCATAGTCAGATTCCGGGCAGAATGCGATTGCATCTTCGCCCGAATCCGCCAGCACATGGAACTCATGCGAGCCAGTACCCCCAATCGCTCCGGTGTCCGCCGCGACCGCGCGAAATCTGAGACCAAGCCGAGTGAAGATCCGGGTGTAGCAAGCGTGCATTTCCCGGTAGGTTTCCTGGAGACTCGCCTCGTCCGTGTGGAACGAATAGGCGTCCTTCATCATGAACTCGCGCGCGCGCATGACGCCGAAACGAGGCCGGATTTCGTCGCGGAATTTGGTCTGGATCTGGTATAGATTCAGCGGAAGTTGCCGGTAGCTCTTGATCTCGCGCCGCACCAGGTCGCTTACGACCTCCTCATGCGTGGGCCCGAAACAGAAGTCGCGTTGATGGCGGTCCTTGATACGCAGGAGTTCGGGCCCATACTGTTCCCAGCGTCCCGATTCCTGCCACAACTCGGCTGGCTGCACCGCGGGCATCAGGACCTCGATCGCGCCGCTCGCGTTCATCTCCTCGCGCACGATTGCCTCGATCTTGCGCAGCACGCGCAGGCCGAGCGGCATCCAGGTGTAGATGCCCCTGGCGAGCTGCCGCACGAGTCCCGCCCGCAGCATCAATCGGTGGCTGACCACTTCGGCCTCGGTTGGGTCTTCCTTGAGCGTTGCAATGAGGAACTGCGAAGCGCGCATGTCTGTCGCCGATCGGCAAAAGCCATTATTCTACCGAACTGCCTGATGTGAAGAGCGCACCCATGGGGTTTCTTGCAAAGTGGCTGCTGGGCAAATCGGCCGATGACCAGCAGTCCGTCTACGTGACCGAGCGTTTCGGGGTACGGTCCCTGCACATTGGCAGCGATACGATCCAGAGCTCGATGCGGCTCGCGCGCCCGAACGATCTCGAGCTCGCCTACACGCGCAGCATGATGGCTTTCCTGCTCTTTAACGAGCAGCCGAAACGGCTCTTGATGATCGGCATGGGCGGCGGCTCGGTCACCAAGTTTGTCTACCATCGGCTGCCTTGGGCGGCGATCGACGTCGTCGAGGTCGACCCCCGGGTGGCCGCGATCGCGCGTCAGCAATTCTTCGTGCCGCCGGACGACGAGCGCCTCAGGGTGCACATCGGCAACGGCGCGGAGTGGATCACGCGCGCGGGGGCGGCCGTGGACGTCATCCTCCTGGACGGCTACGACGGGGACTCGCAAGTCGAGGAGCTGTCAACGCGCGACTTCTACCAGGCATGCCTGCGGCGGCTCGCGCCCCACGGGATACTGGTCACGAATCTATGGGGCTCGGACCGGCGGTTCCACGAATATCTCGAGCGAATCGAGGTCGCGTTTCCTGCCGGCACGCTGTGCCTGCCCGCCGAAAAGCCAGGTAATGTCATCGTATTCGGCTTTCGCGACAGTCCGGGCAATCCGAACTGGGAAGAACTGGAGAAAAAAGCCCTCGAGCTGCGCGAGCGTTTCGGTCTCGAATTTCCCAGATTCGTTCAGAGTCTGCGCAAGATGAACCGTTGGGACGAGCACCGGCTTTATGCCGACCTGTAGCGTGATCGCAAGCCTTTCGCTTACCGCTGAACTATGAAAAAATCATTACAACTGACAGGGCTGCAGGGGATCTTCCATGATCGATCGTGACGGCTACCGCCCGAACGTCGGTATTATTCTATGTAATTGGAAAAACGAGGTTTTCTGGGGCAAACGGGTCAGGGAGCATTCCTGGCAGTTTCCGCAGGGCGGAATCAAGCCGGGCGAAAGCCCGGAAACGGCGATGTACCGCGAGCTGGAGGAAGAAATAGGCCTCCATCCGCGGCATGTGCGGATACTCGGTCGGACACGCGAATGGCTGCGTTACGAGGTGCCAGAACATTGGCTGCGGCGGGATTGGCGCGGGAATTACCGCGGGCAAAAGCAGATCTGGTTTCTGCTACGCCTCGTCGGTCGCGATTGCGATGTTCGGTTGCGCGCATCGACCAAGCCTGAATTCGATGCCTGGCGGTGGCATGACTACTGGATCCCGATGGAAACCGTGATCGAGTTCAAACGCGGCGTCTACCGGCGGGCACTCGAGGAACTCGCGCCGCTGTTGCGCCGCCGTCACGGACAGCGCCGGCCAGCCCGGGCGCGTGAACCCGCCGACGCCGTCGAGCGGGGATGATCCCGCTCCTCAAGCTTGCAGCGCGCAGCGCCTTCTAGCCGCCGGGCACCGTGCCCGCGTTGTTCTATTTCGCGGATCGCCAGGGCGGCGGGGCGTTGATCAACACGCCGCCCTTTTTCGCACAAGCCGGCGGGTCACCTCAGAAGCGTTGCTCCGCCTCGTTGTGTTGTGGTTCCCAGCCGGATGGTCGCGCGCCATGCCGCAGCGTGGCGTGAGGCAGGGGCGAAAATTATTGCCTACTGCGAAGAACTGGCAGGCTGCCGTGAGGTGGTCGACGTTGCGCTGGATCGGGGCTGGCGTTTCTCGCGCACCGTGGACTTCCTGCGAATGGCGGGGCCGAGCGCTCATTCCTGCGCGCTGCGCTGCAAGACCAAGCCGGCAATCCTCTTTCTCGGCCCCGCGCTGTCACGGGCAGCGTCGGGCTGGCCAGGCCTCGAACCGTGCTTGGACGACCATTCGTACGAGAACCGCCTGCTCGGCGCGGTGGGGCTGCGGCATCTCACGCCTTTACGGGCGATTTCGACCCGGTCAGGAGCCGAACGGCCGGGCGCCGGGCGTGCAATCCCCCTCGAACTCGACAAAGCGCTTCAGGCGGCATGACCGCGGCCACGTGTTGTGGCGCGGACGCGCGGCTGGCTCGGTTCAGAAAACTGCGGTAGGCACGGCAAGCCTTGCCCCGCGGGATGAGACTGCTGAGAGCGCCCGGCATTCCAACGCGACCGGTCTAACGCAGGCCCGAGGCGCCAGCGCCGCCGGGCTTAGGCTCCAAAGTTTGACGGGGCGCAAGGTGCTCACGATAGCATTGGGTATAGGCTAATCGTGCCTTGTGACGCCGTGAGTTCTGGGCCTCAGCGTGGGCGCGTGTTGACACCCCAAATACCCATCGCTATACTCGCTTCCTGACTTAGACCTAGTCTAAATCCTCTTCTCACCGTCCCAGTAAGTAAGCACTTCCACTGCGGAAAGTATTACTTAACCCATTGAATGAAAGGAGAATGGTATGCAACTCAAGGGATCCAAGACGCACGAAAGCCTCAAGGCCGCATTTGCAGGTGAATCACAGGCAAACCGCCGCTACCTCTATTTCGCAGCGAAGGCGGACGTGGAAGGTCAGAATGATGCAGCGGCAGTGTTCCGCTCAACGGCGGAAGGCGAGACCGGACACGCGCACGGGCACCTCGAGTATCTGGAGACCTGTGGCGATCCTGCGACCGATCTCCCCTTCGGAAAGACCAGTGACAACCTGAAAAGCGCGATTGCTGGTGAAACCCACGAGTACACGGACATGTATCCCGGCATGGCGAAAACGGCACGCCAGGAAGGTTTCGGTGAAATCGCAGACTGGTTCGAGACCCTCGCTAAAGCGGAGCGTTCGCACGCCAATCGCTTTAAGAAAGCGCTGGACGCCCTGCAAGACTGAGCGACGTCCCGAGTTCGGGGAACAGGTGGCGGGCGAACGGTCCGTGCACCTGTTTCCTGGCGATTCTTCTGACCAAGCCCCATCCAGATACGGCGACCCATGAGCGCACGCGAAGGAAGTCTCGAGGCCCCTACCCGGCATCCGCTCGGGTGGAAATCGGCGGAGTTCTACGACCAGGCGAAGCTCGAGCACGAGCTGGAGCGGGTTTTCGACATATGCCACGGCTGCCGTCGATGCGTGAATCTGTGCGGATCGTTTCCGACGCTCTTCGACCTCGTGGACGAGAGCGAAACCATGGAGGTGGATGGCGTCAAGAAGGAGGATTACTGGAAAGTCATTGACCAGTGCTACCTCTGCGACATGTGCTACATGACGAAATGCCCGTACGTGCCGCCGCACCAGTGGAACGTCGATTTCCCTCATCTCATGCTGCGGGCCAAGGCGGTGAAATTCAAGAACAAGGGGGCGAGCCTTCGTGACCGGCTGCTCTCGAGCACCGACGCCCTCGGCAAACTTGCTACGATTCCCGTTGTCGTGCATGCGGTCAATGCTGTCAACAAGAACGGCGCTGCGCGAAGCCTGATGCAACAGACGCTCGGTGTGCACAAGGACCGGGTGCTGCCCGATTACGCGTCTGCGAAGTTCCGCAGCAACGCTCGTCCTGGCCGTGACGTTGCAGTTCACGATGGCAAGAATACGCCCGGGAAGGTCGCGATCTTCGCGACCTGCTATGTGAACTACAACGAGCCTGGCATCGGACATGATCTGCTGAAGATTCTCGAGCACAACGAGGTTCCCGCGACCCTCGTCGAGAAAGAGGCGTGCTGCGGCATGCCCAAGTTCGAGCTGGGTGATCTCGAGGCAGTGGCGCGCAACAAGGAGTTGAACATCCCGGTGCTGGCACGTCTGGCGCGCGAGGGTTACGCAATCATGACGGCGGTTCCATCCTGCACGCTGATGTTCAAGCAGGAGTTGCCGCTCATGTTCCCGGACGACGCGGACGTCAAGGCCGTCGCCGAGGCCATGTTCGATCCCTTCGAGTATCTGGTGCTGCGCCACAAGGATGGCCTTCTAAAAACGCAATTCCCTACCGCCTTGGGCAAGGTTTCCTATCACATCCCCTGTCACCTCCGCGTCCAGAACATGGGGCAAAAGACGCGCGAGCTGCTCGAGATGATTCCCGATACCAAGGTCACCACGATCGAGCGCTGCGCGGGCCACGATGGAACCTGGGGTGTAAAGGCGGAATACTTCGAGAGCTCGATGAAGATCGGTCGGCCCGTGTTCCGGCAGATGGCTGAAGCGAGCCCCGACTACATCAGCTCGGATTGCGCTATCGCGGGTCGTCACATTCTCCAGGGAATGGGCGAGACCGCGGCACGCAAGCAACACCCCATTACACTGATACGGATCGCCTACGGACTATGATGCCACGGACTACGACGATGACCAATTTAAGCCGCGACAGTCTCATGACGCTGGAGCGCTACTCGAAGGAACGTCCCCAGTTCCGCGCCCGCGTTATGGAGCACAAGAAGAACCGCACAGTGCACTTGGGCGAGCATGTCTTGCTGATTTTCGAGGACGAGCTGACCATCCGCTATCAGATTCAGGAAATGCTGCGCGCTGAGCGTATCTTCGAGGAGGAAGGAATACAGGAGGAACTCGACGCCTATGCGCCCCTCGTCCCCGATGGCTCCAATTGGAAGGCGACGATGATGATCCAGTATCCCGATATCGACGAGCGCCGTCGCATGCTGGCGCAGCTGATTGGTATCGAGGACCGGGTTTGGGTTCAGGTCGCAGAGCATGATCGCGTCTTCGCGATCGCTGACGAGGATCTCGAACGCGAGACTGCCGAGAAGACCTCATCGGTGCACTTTCTGCGGTTCGAGCTGAATTCCGGGATGGTGAGCGCGCTCAAGCAGGGCGCTGCCATCGCAATGGGCATCGATCATCCTGCCTACCGCGCCTCCGTTGATATTGCGCCGGCGGTGCGCGAGTCTCTCGTGCGGGACCTCAAGGGCTGAGCGCAGCGGGGCGGGCCGTGGCTCCCTCGAGCGAGCCTGTGCTATCCTGATTAGCCCTATGCTCAGCTCGCGCCTGCTCAGTCAATTCGAGCGTCGTCTCAAGGCGGGCGATGTGCCGCTGGCCGTGCGTCTGTGGAACGGGACGACGCTGGTGGGCCACGCGCCGCCGAAAATGACGGTCGTGGTAAACACGCCGCGCGCTGTCGCGACGCTCGCCGACCCGACCATGGGCGCTCTCGCGCGCTGCTATGTCGAGCAGCAGATCGACGTGGAAGGCAAGGCCCGCGACATCATGCGCATCGGGGAGGCTTTCGCCGATGCCGTCGGCGCGGTGCGCACCGGGGGACGGCATTCGCACGACCGGTCCGAGCATACCCGGCTCTTCGACCGCGAGGCGATTCAGAGCCATTATGACGTCGGCGACGATTTCTTCGGGTTGTGGCTCGACCCGAAGCGTGTCTACTCCTGCGCCTACTTTCGCCGCGCCGACGACACGCTCGAGATTGCCCAGGAGCAGAAGCTCGATCATATTTGCCGGAAGCTGCGCCTTGAGCCGGGTGAGCGCTTCCTCGACATCGGTTGCGGGTGGGGCGCGCTCGTCATCAGAGCGGCTCAGGGCTTCGGCGTGAACGCTCTGGGCATCACGCTCTCGCAAAACCAGTACGACTACGCGCGCGCGAAGATCCGCGAGCTGGGGCTCGAGGGTCACTGTGAAGTGCGCCTGCTCGACTATCGCGATGTGCCCGAGGAAAACGGCTTCGACAAGATCGCGAGCGTGGGCATGTTCGAGCATGTCGGGCTCAAGAACTTTCCGGTGTATTTTGGCAAGATGTTTCGCCTGCTCAGGCCCGGTGGGCTGGTCATGAACCACGGCATTACGCACAACTGGCCGGGGCAACATGAGCTCGGCAGCGGCATCGGCGAGTTCGTCGACCGCTACGTTTTCCCCGGGGGCGAACTGGCGCATATATCGCAGGTGCTCGCCGCGATGTCAGAGGAGGGCCTCGAGCCCTGGGACGTCGAAAGTCTGCGACCGCATTACGGCCGCACGCTGTGGGAGTGGGTCGATCGCCTCGAAAAGAATCGTGCCGCGGCGGTGGCTGCGGTGGGGGAGAAACTCTACCGCGTCTGGCGCATTTACATGGCGGGGTCGGCACATGCGTTCGAGCGCGGCTGGCTGTCCGTCTACCAAGTGCTGGCGGGCAAACCCCGTGCCGATGGCGCCCTGGAGCTGCCACCGACGCGCGATCATATCTATGCGCGCTAGCGCGCTCGCGTGGCTCTTCCTACTGGCATTTCCTGCGGCGGCGCAGTGGAGCGGCTGGGACTACGACCGTGACCAGCCGAAGGAGCGGTTCACGGACGCTGAAGTGAAGCTGCCGGCATTGCCCAGGGAAGAGAATCTGCTTCAATTCAATGCGGGGCCCGAGACTCGGCACCGTTTTTTCATCGACACGCAGGCCCTGTCCATCGACAGCAATGGCGTAGTGCGATACACGCTGGTCGTGAAGACCTCAGGCGGTGCGACCAACGTTTCATACGAAGGCATGCGCTGTGACCTCAGGCAATTCAAGGTCTACGCATTGGGCCAAAGTCACGGGATCTGGATGCCGGCACGCGACCCGCAGTGGCAGGCCATCAATCACCTGAACCGCAGTGCGCACCACGGTGTGCTGCAACGCGACTACTTCTGCACCGGAAAATCGAGGAAGGCTCCGGTCGCGAGCGTCGAGGAAGCCCTACAGCTCATACGCTATGGGCCGCGTGAACACTACGGGGAGTAAAACACCGTCACCGCTGTGCATCGTTCGATCGTCTATTGCTGGCACGGACCCAGATATTTGCCGGCGTAGTGCATGGTCATGCTCTGGGCGGGAGCGCCGCGCGGCTTCATGGACATCTGGTTGGTGCCGGAGTAGGTGTTCCTGCTGAAGGTCATGGTCGTGGTGCCGCTCGCCGCCTCCTCTCCCTTGCAGCGCCAGTTCCAGCGCGCCATGTTCTCCTGGACCCTGTAGTCTGACACTTCGCAGCGCGCGTCCCCCATTCCCGTGCTGGGCGTCATCTTGCGCAGGTCTTCCAGATCCCGTTTGGTCACGCATTGCCGAATGGTCTGCGGCGGCATTGTTGCGGGCATACCGGGCATGTCCATTTTCACGGTGATTTCCCACAGCCCGTCTCTCATGTCGGGCCCGGCAGGATGCGCTGCGGCGGCCAGGCACATCGCGAGTGCAGCGAAAACAAAGCGCATGCATGTTCTCCTTTTCAGCGTTTCGAGTGGTGGATCATACCCGACCGGCGCCAGCGCGCATTGGTCCGCTGATGCTGCGCCCGGTGCCTCTAGAGCAGCACCAGGTTGTCGCGATGGATCAGTTCCGGCTCGTCGACGTAGCCGAGCTTTGCCTCGATCTCGCTCGAGGGTGTGCGCAGAATGCGGCGGGTTTCCGCAGAGTTGTAGTTGACCAGACCCCGGGCGATTTCACGGTGTCGCTCGTCGAGGCAACGCACCGCCTCGCCCCGCTCGAACTCCCCGGCGACCTCGTGTACGCCAATCGGCAACAGACTCTTTCCGCTGACGCGAAGCGCCTTGACCGCGCCGTCGTCGAGCACAAGGCTGCCCCGCACCTGCAGCTGATCCGCGAGCCACTGCTTGCGGGCAGCCATGGTGGGCTTCTCGGCGATGAGCCGCGTCCCGAGGGCCTCCCCGCGCGCGAGCCGCATCAGCACGTCGTCATCCCGGCCCGAGACAATGACCGTATGAGCTCCGCTGCGCGCGGCGCGTCTTGCCGCCAGCACTTTGGTCAGCATGCCACCCAGCGCGTAATGGCTGCCGGCGCCGCCGGCCATCTGCTCCAGCGCGGGATCGGCGGCCCGCGCTTCCGCGACGAGCTTCGCGCCGGGGTCCCTGCGTGGGTCCTTGTCGTAGAGCCCCGCCTGGTCGGTCAGGATCACGAGCGCATCGGCTTCGATAAGGTTGGTGACCATTGCAGCGAGCGTATCGTTGTCGCCAAAACGAATCTCGTCGATCGCAACGGTGTCGTTCTCGTTGATGATGGGAATCACGCCGAGCGCGAGAAGCGTGCGCAGAGTCGAGCGCGCGTTGAGGTAGCGTTTGCGGTCGGCCAGATCCTCATGCGTCAGCAAAATCTGCGAGGTCATGAGCTGGTGCTGGCGGAAGCATGACTCGTAGATCTGGATCAACCCCATCTGACCGACTGCTGCCGCGGCCTGCAATTCGTGCAACGCGTGCGGGCGCCGCTTCCAGCCGAGCCGCTGCATGCCCGCGGCGATTGCGCCGCTCGACACCAGCACGACGTCACGGCCGTCGTGGCGCAGCTGGGCGATCTGGCTCGCCCAGCGTGAAAGCGCGTCGTGATCAAGGCCCTGGCCCTGATTTGTCACCAGACTCGAGCCGACCTTGACGACAAGCCGCTTCGCGTTAGCTATGACGTTTGACATTGGTCATCACAAAACGACAGAGATACCCAGCAGTCGCTCATTTCGATGCGCGCCTTTTTGTCCTCCGCCTGCTCTCTTTCGTGGCATGCTCGGAGCTCTGGAGCTCATGCTGGAGGTAATCCATAACCGAGAAGACGAGCTCGCGGCAGCCGTCCCCGGCCAGCGCGGAAATGATAAAGCTTCTGCCTTTCCAGCCAAAGCCCTTGAGGAAGCTCTTTATGACGCGCTCGCGCTCCGCGGCGGGAACGAGGTCAATTTTGTTGAGTACGAGCCATCGCGGCTTGCGATAGAGCATCTCGTCGTAGCGCTTGAGCTCCCGCACGATCGCCTGCGCCTCGCGCACGGGGTCGATGCCGGGATCAACCGGCGCAATGTCCACGAGGTGCAGCAGAAGCCGGGTCCGTGCCAGATGGCGTAGAAACTGGTGTCCGAGGCCCGCGCCCTCCGCCGCCCCTTCGATCAGGCCGGGAATATCGGCCAGCACGAAGCTGCGGTTCATGTCCGCGCGTACAACGCCGAGGCTGGGCGCGAGCGTAGTGAAGGGATAATCGGCCACCTTGGGACGGGCTGCCGATACGGCGCGAATCAGCGTGGACTTGCCCGCATTGGGCATGCCCAGGAGCCCGACATCAGCGAGCAACTTCAGCTCGAATTTGAGCCGCCGGTGTTCGCCGGGTACGCCGCGCGTGAATTGGCGTGGCGCACGATTGGTGCTGGACTTGAAGTGGAGGTTGCCGAGGCCGCCAGCCCCGCCGGCGGCCAGCAGCGCTCGATTGCCATCATGGTTGAGATCGGCGAGCAACTCACCGGTTGCGGGATCGAGGACCATCGTGCCGACCGGCACGCGCAGCACGACATCGGGCGCTGATTTGCCGTACTGGTCCGATCCGCGACCGTTCTCTCCATCCCGCGCGCGGTGGATTCGTGCATAGCGAAAATCGATCAGCGTGTTGAGGTTGCGGTCCGCTGTCGCGTAGATGCTGCCGCCGCGCCCGCCATCACCGCCATCGGGTCCGCCGCGCGGAATGAACTTCTCGCGCCTGAAACTCGCGCAGCCGTCCCCGCCCTTGCCGGCGTGCACCTCGATCATGGCTTCATCAACAAACTTCATGGCGGCAAAAATAAAAAGGCCCTGCCGTTCCGGCAGGGCCTTTGCGTTGAATTCGATATCCTCAGGCGGGAACGACGCTCACTGTCTTACGGCTCCCCGGCCCCTTTTGGGCGAACTGAATCCGACCGGTGACCCTCGCGAACAGCGTGTGGTCGCGACCCATGCCGACGTTCTCGCCTGCATGAACCCGGGTTCCCCGCTGGCGGACGATGATGCTGCCCGCTGGGACCAGCTCGCCACCGAAACGTTTCACGCCGAGGCGTTTTGACTGTGAGTCCCGGCCGTTGCGTGAGCTGCCACCTGCTTTCTTGTGTGCCATGGTGTTCTCTCCTTACGCACCGATGCCCAGGATCTCGATCTCGGTGTAGTTCTGCCGATGACCCTGACTCTTGCGATAGTGCTTGCGGCGGCGCATCTTGAAGATGTGCACCTTGTCGCCGCGCCCTTGCGCGAGCACCTTGGCTTTTACGGCGGCCCCTGCGATGATCTGTTCTATCCGGATTTTTTCGCCGGCTTTGACCCGGTACTGCTTTCCGCCGGTTTTGACTACCGCGTACATGATGCGATCCGATTCGGGTTCCTAGGAAGGCGCGCATTCTACCGAAAGAGCGCACTTTAGTCAAAGCCGGAAACCGGCGGCCGGCGCGGAATGGCGCTTTTTGATCAGAGAGTTACCTCTTGAAGGCCTCAAACAATGCCCGCAGGCGCGTTCCCTCTGGGTTATCGGGGGCGCTGCGGGATTGCTGGTATCATCACGCTCTTTTTCGCCGGGTTCCAACCGTGTCCATCGAAGCCATCCGCGACTTTCTTGCGGCGGACATGCGCGCAGTGGACGCTGTAATCCGCGCCCGCTTGAGCTCGGACGTGGTGCTCATCCGGCAGGTTGCCGAGCACATCATCGGCGGGGGCGGAAAACGCCTGCGCCCGATGCTCGTACTGCTCTCGGCCGGGGCATTCGGCTACCGCGGGCGCGATCACCACGAGCTGGCCGCGGTCGTCGAGTTCATCCACACCGCAACGCTGTTGCACGATGACGTGGTCGACGAGTCCGCGCTGCGACGTGGACGCGCGACGGCCAACTCGCTCTTCGGCAGTACCACCGCCGTCCTGGTTGGCGACTTCATCTATTCCCGCGCATTCCAGATGATGGTTACCATCGACAGCATGCGCGTGCTGCAAGTGCTGGCCGATGCGACCAACGTGATCGCGGAAGGCGAGGTGATGCAGCTCATGAACTGCCATAACGCCGACATCGACGAGGCGGGCTATCTCGCGGTGATACGGTGCAAGACTGCCAAGCTGTTCGAGGCCGCGACGCGGTTGGGCGCGATTCTCGGCGGGGCGGCGTCCTCGCAGGAGGCCGCAATGTCCGATTACGGCATGCAGCTCGGTGTGGCGTTTCAGCTGATTGATGACGTGCTCGACTACTCTGGCGACCAGGCCGTGATCGGCAAGAATCTCGGCGACGATCTCGCCGAAGGCAAGCCGACGCTCCCGCTCATCCATGCGATCCGGCATGGCACGCCTGACCAGGCGAGCATCGTACGAGGCGCGATCGAGCAGGGGGGGCGGGATGATCTGGCGGCGGTGCTGGCAGCAGTCCGCGCTACCGGCGCGCTCGATTACGCACGCGAGAAGGCGCATGGCGCTTCCCGGGCTGCGTGCGCTGCCGCGGAGACCCTTCCAAATTCAAAATACCGTGATTATTTGTTACAATTAGCCGATTTCGCGGTGACGCGTTCTTATTGACGACCGGGGGCACGGTAGCGCGTGCCCCCGTCTTTTCTGCAAGTCGGGGTGTAGCTCAGCCTGGTAGAGTACTGCGTTCGGGACGCAGGTGTCGGAGGTTCAAATCCTCTCACCCCGACCAATTCCCGCGCAGCCCAATGCTCGCTAACCTATCGTTACGAGGCGAGTGCGCATTTCCATGACTCAGACGACCGAGGCGCTTTTGCAATACCTCGAGTGCCCGTACACGGGAAACGAGGGGTGGTAATGAGCGCGTTCGCTAACCTCTTCCCGGCAACCATTGCTTGATGTTACTCGCGGACGCCCTCAGGGATGTCGGAGCGCGGCTTGCCGCTTTGTTGCTTCGCGCAGATTCCCGGGCAAGCATTCTGGTGAATCGAGGTAATGCCCTGCGCGATTTGAAGCGGCCCGAAGACGCGCTGGCGATGTATGAACGCGCGTTGCGGCTCAAACCCGGCTCTGCCGAGGCTCTCAACGGCAGGGGCAAAACGCTGCTGGACCTGGGGCGGCCGGAAGACGCGCTTGCCAGCCACGATAGCGCAATACGGCTCAAACCCGACTATGCGGAGGCGTTCTACTACCGGGGCAACGCCCTGCTGTACCTCAAACGACTGGACGAGGCGCTCGCCAGCTATGAGGGTGCATTGCGGCTCAATCCCGACTACGCGGATGCGCACTACAACCGCGGCATTGTCTTGCAACGCCTCAGGCGGGCGGAGGAAGCGCTGGAGAGTTATGACCGGGCGCTTCAACTAAGGCCCGACGATGCAGAAGCGCTCAACAACCGCGGCAATGTTCTAATCGACCTGAAACAGCCCGACCTGGCGGTCGCCAGCTATGAGCGTGCGCTTTCGTACAGGCCCGATTATGCAAACGCCTGCTATAACCTTGGCCTAGCGCTTCAAGATGTGAACCGGCCGGAAGAAGCTGTGCCGTATTTTTCAAGAGCGCTCGAATTGGTCCCGGACTATCCGTTTGCAAAAGGCAAGCTGCTTCACGCGAAGATGCTGTGTTGCGACTGGGACCGGCTGTCCCAACTCCGGGATTCCATAGAGGCAGATGTCGGCGCAGGGAAAAATTCCTGTGAACCCTTTGAGTATCAGGCCATTTCAGGCTCGGCTCGGCAGGCCAGGCTCTGTGCCGAAATGTATGCTGCCACGAACTTTCCGCCTTCAGGAATCCAGCTTTGGGCAGGAGAGCGTTATGAAAATCCCCGGATTCGAATCGGCTACGTAGCAGGCGAATTCCGGGAACACGCGACCGCGATTCTGATAACAGGGCTCCTTGAACGCCACGACAAACGACGTTTCGAGACGTATGCCTTCGATAACGGGTGGGACGACGAAAGCGAAATTCGCGGCAGGATCAACCGGGCGGTCGGTGAAATCGTCGATATCACGCGTCTCGACGATGCTCAGGCAGCCGCGACCATAAGAGACAGGAAGATCGACATCCTGGTCGACCTGAATGGCTATGTTGGGCGCGAAAGGCAGGGCATTTTCTGCTATCGACCGTGTCCCGTCCAGGTCAACTATCTGGGGTTCCCGGGTACGCTCGGAGCGGATTATTTTGACTACATCCTTGCAGACCCGCATGTGATTCCGCCTCAACACGAGGCGTTCTACAACGAAAGGATCGTTTATCTGCCGGACACCTACCAAGTCAACGATTCGAAGCGGCGCATTGCAGAACGAATTCCCAGCCGTGCGGAGGTGGGGCTGCCGGAGACAGGCTTCATCTTCTGCTGTTTCAACAAGAATTACAAAATCACGCCAGAAATATTCGATGTCTGGATGCGGCTGCTGCGGGAGGTTGGCGGGAGCGTGCTGTGGTTGCTCGAGGACAACGTAGCGGCATCGCGGAATCTGAAAAGAGAGGCCGAGCGGCGAGGTATCGCGGCGGATCGCCTGGTCTTTGCCGGTAGAATGAAACCCGGTGAGCACCTTGCCCGTCACAGGGCAGCGGACCTCTTTCTGGACACGTTGCCCATTAATGCGCACACGACCGCAAGCGATGCTCTGTGGGCGGGATTGCCCGTGCTGACGTGCCTGGGTCAAACGTTTCCTGGGCGCGTGGCGGCCAGTCTGCTCAACGCGGTGGGTCTGCCAGAATTGGTTGCGCATGACCTGGAGAGTTACGAAGCTCGGGCGCTGGAGCTTGCGACCAAGCCGGCATGGCTCTCGGACATCAAGGCGAGACTTGACCAGGACCGCGCGAGCCGTCCGCTGTTCGATACCGATCGTTTCCGTCTGCATATTGAATCTGCATACGCCACGATGTGGGAGAGGGCTCGGCGTGGCGAGCCGCCGTCGAGCTTTTCGGTGAAGCCCATCTCTTGACGCGTTCCCTGGCAAGCGCGGCCTTGGCGTCCTTTCGCCGCGCGCTTGAAGGACGAAGTGCGTGGACCTCCTTCACGGACGCAACGGCCGGTGCTGGACTGCGACGATGGCGCGTCCGGCGATGCCCGCGTCTCA
>LJTT01000081.1 GCA_001303585.1 Betaproteobacteria bacterium SG8_41 | reverse complement strand
CAGGTATCGGCCCTCGTGCCGCATGCGGCCGAACCCGGGCAGGCCTGGCTCTCGCTCGCGGAGGCGCGGCGTGCCGCGATTCCGGTGCCGGTGAAAAAGATTCTCGCTCAGCTCCAATCCCGTGAATCGTGAATCGTGAAACGAGCCCTTGAATCTGTAACTCATAACCTCGAATCTTGAACCCGGAACCCGGAACCCGGAACCCGGAACCCGGAACCCGGAACCCGGAACATAAATGGAATGAAGCGCTGGCTCTTTGCCATCATCGTACTGGTTGCCGCCTGGAACTGGTGGCCGCAGGGCGATATCAATCGTGCGCCAGGCGTGATCGCTGCCGCCGCGCCGCTGCAAAGCGAGCTCGAAGGCGCCGCGCCGAAGCTCTCAAAGCCGGGTTACGAGATTCAGCCGCTGGCGCGGTTCGAGCTCGAAGCGCGGGTACTGGGCGTCGAGCGTTACCGTTTCGACCGCGGCGCTGACCTCTCGCCGATGGATTTCGCGCTGGGATGGGGCCGGATGTCGGACACGTCGGTGCTGGACCGCATCGAGATCAGCCAGGACGGGCGGTTCTATTTCTGGCGCACGCCGGACTATCCAATACCGCGGGGGGAAATCGAGGTCTCCAGCGCAAACATGCACATGGTGCCCGCGAACGAGGGGGTAGCGCGGCAGCTGAAGAGCGTGCGCCGCGGCCACGTCGTGCGGCTGGCCGGCTACCTGATCGAGGCGCGCGGCACGGACGGCTGGCGCTGGACAAGCTCGCTATCCCGTGCCGACACGGGTCGCGGCGCGTGCGAGCTCATCTGGGTGGAACGCCTGGAGCTGCGTTAGCGCGCACGACGGCCGCGCGGCGCTCGTACCATGGCGCACTTGCGTTGACGATGCGTACTACGGTCAGCATGACAGGCACTTCGATCAGCACCCCAACGACTGTGGCGAGGGCCGCGCCGGAGTCGAAGCCGAACAGGCTGATCGCAGCCGCGACGGCGAGCTCGAAGAAGTTGCTCGCGCCAATCAGGGCCGAAGGACCCGCAGTCCTGAGTTGAAATAGACCTGGATGATGATGGGCACCGCAAGCATGACGATGATCAGCGGTTGCTCCAGCACCTGCTCGCCCTGGAAGCCGAAGAGCAGGACCAGTGTAAGCAGAAGCGCACCGATTCCCCACGGTTGCAGGCGCTGCAGCGTCCGCTCGAGGGCAGCGTCGCCCCGGCGCAGGCAGGCGCCGCGCCAGGCCTGGGCGATGATCACCGGGACCACGATGTAGAGGCCGACCGAGGTGAGGAGCGTGTCCCAGGGCACGGTAATCGAGGACAAGCCCAACAGCAGCGCAACGATGGGCGCGAACGCGACGATCATGATCGTGTCATTTAATGCCACCTGGCTCAGCGTGAAATAGGGATCGCCACGCGCGAGCTGGCTCCAGACGAACACCATCGCCGTGCACGGCGCCGCCGCGAGCAGGATGAGGCCGGCAACGTAGCTGTCGAGCTGCTCGGGCGGCAGCCACGGCGCAAAGACGTGGCGGATGAAAATCCAGGCGAGAAGCGCCATTGAGAACGGTTTCAGCGCCCAGTTCACCAGCAGCGTCACGCCGATGCCGCGCCAGTGGGCGCTTACCTGATGGATCGCGCGAAAGTCGATCTTCAGCAGCATCGGGATGATCATGACCCAGATGAGGATGCCGACCGGAACATTGACGCGCGCGATCTCCATCCGTCCCAGGGACTTGAACGGCTCCGGAAAGTAATGCCCGAGGGCAATTCCCGACACGATGCATAGCGCGACCCAGACGCTCAGGTAGCGCTCAAAAAAACCAATGCCGCCGCTCGACCGCGGAACGCTGGAGGCCGTGTCGGATACGCTGCTCATCCGCACTACTCCACGTGCTCGGGCGTTTGCCCGAGCGCATCGAGCTTCTCCTTGAGCTGGAGCCGCTCCAGCGATGTGATCGGCAGGTCGATGAAAATCTTGATACGGTTCTCGAGCGTGCGGAACGCCTCGCGAAAGGCCAGCATGCGCTGCGCGTCGTCGCCCTCGGCAGCGGCCGGGTCGGGAATCCCCCAATGCGCTGTCATGGGCTGGCCGGGCCAGACCGGGCAGACCTCGGCCGCGGCGTGGTCGCAAACGGTGAAGACGAAGTCCATTCTCGGGGCGCCAAGTCGGGTGAACTCGTTCCAGTCCTTGCTGCGCAGGCCATTAGTTGGAAATTGAAGCTGGCGCAGGAGCTCGAGCGTCATCGGATTGACCTCACCCCGCGGATGGCTGCCGGCGCTGTAGCCGCGGAACCGCCCCTTGCCCCAGAATGTCGTGAGGACTTCCCCCATGATGCTGCGCGCCGAGTTGCCGGTGCAAAGGAACAGCACATTGTACGTTTTCTGCGCGCTCATAATTTGGTTTCCGGGTAGGAAGAATCTGTTGCGACCGACGCTGCGACCTCAGGCCGGCGCGCCCTTCGCGCGGCGGTGCTGCCCGATCAAGGTACCCGCGGCACATGCCGGGATGTCGCAACGGATGGTCCCGCTACAGCAGTCCTCCGTCAGGTACGTGAGCAGGGCGGTCATCGCATCGAAATCCGCGATGTAGATGACGAACCTTCCCCGCCGGCGGGAGCGCACCAGGCTGGCGCGCGCGAGCTGGGTCAGGTGAAATGACAGCGTGGCGGGAGGCACATCGAGCTCGGTGGCGACTTTCCCTGCGGGCAGGCCGTCCGGGCCCGCCCGGACGAGCAGGCGGAAAATCGCCAGGCGTGTCTCCTGAGAAAGCGCGCCAAGCGCGCCCGCAGCGGCCTTGGTTTCCATATTTCCAAGAGTATCAAAATAACGATGACAGAAATATGAAAGCCGGTCCGCGCAGACGGGCGCGGCGAGTTGCCCGATGGCCTCGCCGCGATTTGAGCAGTCTTGAAACAGGCAATCGACTGTGTCCGAACCACCTATTGAGCCAGTGATGACCGGGACGGCGCCCCTGGACGGCCAGTCCCTGTACGTGGTCGGCCTCCGCTTTTCTTATTCCGGACGAGGACGCTACTCGTGGGCAATAGGTTTGTCGGTAAAGAGGTAATCCTTCAGCTCTTTGTCGAAGGAGGGATCCTTCCTTCGAATCCATTCAAGAACCATCGCGGCGTGCTCCTTTTCTTCGTCGCGGTTGTGAGCAAGGATCGCCTTGAGCGCCTTGTCCTTGCACGCATCGACCCGCTGGTTGTACCAATCGACCGCTTCCAGTTCCTCCATCAGCGAGGTAATGGCGCGGTGCATGTCGCGCGTTTCGTCTTTGAGCTCGTCAATGGGTTCGTGATAGCCCTCATTGGCCATTTGTCTTCTCCTGTCGCGTTTGAAAAACCGGAATCGCGCTGCCGGAAGTTTTCGGAGAGTATCCCCGGCGTTTACGTTACCACAGCTCGACGCGACCGCCAGCCCTGCGGATCTGCTCCGCGCGCGCCTGGAGAAAGCGTTGGAAGCTGGGCTGCACGAGGTAAGCCTTGCTCGTGACGTAGTCGAAGCTGGAGGCGAGATGGAACGGTCTCAAGTAGGTCTCGATTCGGAACGCCTCCCTGCCCGCGGCATCGAAAAAGACGATGCTCGGCGTGTAAGCGAGGCCCAGCTGCCGGCCCCACTGTGCAGCGGTCAAGTTGCGGCCCTCCGGGGTCACGAGCTTCTCGCGCCCGAAGAGCTCTACCCGCGCGAAATCGAGTTTCCCGATGAGCTCGCGCACGGCCGGATCGGCAAAACCCTGCTGATGGAGCTCATCGCACGCAGCGCAATGCTTTTGCTCGAAAAGGACCGCGAGGAACCTGCCCGAGCCCCTGACGTGAGCGGCCAGATCGAGGGGTGGCTTGAGGAGAAAGGGCTGGTCGTTCAAATCGCCGCCGCCGGCCTTGCCCCCGTGTTGCCGCAAATAGTCGGCGAATGACATCTTTTCCTCGTTATGTCCCGAGACATAGTCGAGCGCGATGCGAAACTTGTGTGGCGGATAATACCCATTCACACGCAGAACGATCTTGCCTTTCTCATCGAAGAACAGCAGCGTCGGCGTGAACTGCACCTTGAGCGCGGCCGCGAAGTTCTTTTCGCTGAGGGATTTGCCGTCGATCCACGTCACCTCTCGGTCGCCCCACATATTGATCGCCACAGCGTTGAAGTGCTGTCGCGTCTTGTCGGTGATATCCCTCTGGCCGAAATTGACCTGCATCAGGCGCTTGCAGTAAGGACAGCCGTCCTGCCCGAAATAAACCATCAGGCGCTTGCCCGCGGCGGCTGCTTCGGCAATGTCTTCCCTGAAATCGAGGAAGGTTTCCTTGAACCAGCGCGGAATGTCGATTGCGTGGGGGCTGGGATCAAACGGCGGCGGCGCGGGCTGGGCAGCCCGGACAGGGGCGGGCGCAGCCAGTGCCAGGAGCAGGGCGAGGGTCTGAATCGAGCTTTTTCCGTTACGGGTCACGACTCATGCGTCTTGCATCAAGCCGTGTCGGACGGGGCGAGCCCGTGCCGTGCCAGTATTTGCTTGAGACGCGCAAGGCGCTCCTGCGCATCGGTCAGCTCGAGCAGCTGCTGCCGCGCTGCGGCTTCCATCGGCAGCACTTCGGCCAGACGAAAGCCGACCCACGCTGCATCGTCCAGCCGCAGCGGCGAAGGAAAGCGCTCCGCCCCCGCTTTGTCGATGATTGCGCGCAGCACTCCGCCGCACGTCGGATCGACCGGGTCCCGGCCGGTATCGGACGGCAGCGTCTCGGTGGAAGCCGCGATGAGCTGGTTCGGCTGGACCCGCGTTTCACGAATGCGGAAACGTTCTCCGCCGCGCGCGAGGAGCTGGAAGACACCCAGTTGCGGCATTTCCCAGTGCACGATAGTGGCCAGGCAGCCCACCGGCTCGGGCACGGCCGCGGTACCCACCTCTTGCCCCTCGCGGATCAGGCAGACGCCAAAAGGCCGTCCGTCTCGCAGGCAATCTTTGGTCATGTCCATATAGCGCTGCTCGAAGACCTTGAGCGGCAGCAGGCCATCCGGGAAGAGAACGGTTCCGAGCGGGAATATGAAAATGTCCTGAACGTCATTCGCCTGCATGTCAGCCCGCTTTCTGAACCGTGAGGAGTACAGGGTCAATCAACAGTGATTGGAAAAGCGCCAACGCAAAAAAGTCGGCATTCGTCGTGTTTACCCACCAGTTACGACGCGCCTTCTTCAGGAAAGTTCGCGGTGCCGCACCAGCACCCGCGCTTTTTCCTTGAAGTGCTCAGCCAGCGTCTCGACAAAGTACACCGACCGGTGGCGCCCGCCGGTGCACCCGATCGCAATCGTGAGATAGCTCCTGTTGTCACGCTCGAAGCACGGCAGCCAGTCATCGATGAAACGCCGGATGTCCGCGAGCATCCTTCCAGCCTGAGGATTCGCGCCCATGAATTCGATGACGGCAGCATCGCGGCCGGTGAGCGGTTGCAGGCGCGGGTCGTAGTTCGGATTCGGCAGGCACCGCACATCGAAAACCAGGTCCGCATCGAGCGGGATGCCGTGCTTGAAGCCGAATGATTCGAAAAGGGTTGTGAGCCCGGTACGGGGCAGCGCCATGAAATCCTTGACCCAGCTGCGCAAGGCGGATGGGCTGAGATCGCTGGTGTCGACGCGGTGCGCTGCGTCAGCCAGAGGCGAGAGCAGCGCACGTTCGCGCTCAATGCATTCGGGGAGCGTGAGCGTGTCGTCGGAGAGGGGATGGCGGCGGCGCGTTTCGGAAAACCGCTTGATCAGGGTGTCGGCCTTGGTCTCGAGAAACAGCATGCGAGCGTCCACGCCGCGACGCTTGAATTCCGCCAGTCTCTCCAGCAGCTCGGCGACCGCTTCGCCACCGCGGAGCTCGAGACTGATGGCCGCGCGCGGATGGCCCGCCGACACCAGGAAATCCACCGCGTCCGGCAGGAGACGCGCCGGCAGGTTGTCGATGTGGTAGAAACCGCTGTCCTCGAGCACATGAAGCGCGACGCTTTTGCCCGAGCCCGAAAGGCCGGTGATGAGGATCAGCTGCATGCTGTGAAAACTCGCGGCCGGTGACCGGTGGCCGGTGACCGGAAACAGGCTGTGATCCGAGACCGGTGACCGGCGAGCGGAAACTTCGACATCTCCAATTTCGTCAAATCACTGGTCACTCCAATTTCGTCAAATCAATGGTCACTGGTCACTGGTCACTGGTCACTGGTCACTGGTCACTGGTCACTGGTCACTGGTCACTGGTCACGCATTCGTTGGGCCTGGCGGGCGACGAATTCCTCCATGCTGTCGACGCCCCGCAACTGCAGAATGTAATTGCGTACCGCGGCCTCGGTCAGCACGGCCAGGTTGCGGCCGGCGGCTACCGGAAGCGTCACCTTGCGGATGTCGACGCCGAGGATGGGCTCGCCGCTCGCCTGCCGCGGGAGGCGCTCGCCGGAACGGGGATCACTTGGCGAGAGACGCTCCAGCTGCACGACGAGCTTGAGGTTCTTGCGGGGCCGCAACGCCGCCTCTCCGAAGATGCTCCGGATGTTGAGCACACCGAGGCCGCGCACTTCCAGAAAGTTTCGCAGCAGCTCGGGGCAGCGCCCCTCGACCGTCTCCGGCCCGATGCGGTAGAGCTCGACGACGTCGTCGGCGATGAGGCCACTGCCGCGGCTGATGAGCTCCAGGGCGAGCTCGCTCTTGCCCACGCCGGAGTCGCCCTTGATGAGCACGCCCATCCCGAGGACGTCGAGGAAGACGCCGTGCGCCGTCGTGCTCTCGGCAAGCGCGCGCGCGAGATAGGGCCGCAGCATCCACATCAGCTCCACGCTTGGCACGGGCGAGCGCAGCACGGTGGTTGCTGCAGCCTCGGCCGCTTCGATCAGGGATGGCGGAATGCGATCGACGCCCGCGATAATGAAGCAGGCCGGCTCCCCGGCGCAGACCTGGTCGAGGGCCGAGCGGCCGCCGCCGGTCTCGAGTCCCTCGAGGTATTCGATCTCCGACGCACCGAGCACCTGGATCAGGTTCGGGTGGATGACGTTGAGGTGGCCGATGAGGCCTTTGGAGGAATCCTTGGTGGGCTCGCTGTTGAGCTCTCTCGCGCCGCCGCTGCGCCCGGCGATCCACTCGAGCTTCAGCTTCTCGCGGTTGTCCTCAAACAACCGAGCTATGCTGACCTGCGGCATGCGGCTGCCATTCGGCAATGAGTTGATGCAGCTCGGTGGCGCTCGCGCCGGACAGCAGGCGTTCGCGGAACGGCTTGTCACTGAACATTTGCGCGAGCTCCGAAAGGATCTGCAGGTGCATATCCGTGGCCCGGTCGGGGACGAGCAGCACGAAGATCAGATTCACCGACTGCCCGTCAGGGGCGTCGAAGGGAATCGGCTGCTTCATCCGCACGAGCGCGCCGACGGCTTCCTTCAGGCCCTTGATCCGTCCGTGCGGAATCGCGATACCCTGGCCGAGACCCGTCGAGCCGAGTTTCTCGCGCGCGAAGAGGCTGTCGAACACCTGGCTGCGGGCGATCTGGTGATTGTTCTCGAACAGCAGGCCGACCTGCTCGAAGACCCGCTTCTTGCTGCTCACGTCCAGGTCCAGAATGACATTCGTGGGCGGCAGCAGTTTGGCAATCAAATTCATGGATCGGACCTTGGCTTGATGTCGGGTCGCCGCTCGACGCTGATCGGGCGGCGCAAGGCTATTTAACGGCGCGACGCTTGAACGCCGCGCCGCCGTGGCGGCGCTCCAGCGATTTTTCCTTGTGCTTGAGGATCGTGCGGTCGAGCTTGTCAACCAGGCTGTCGATGGCCGCGTACATGTCGGGATCCGCGCTCTCGCAGAAGATGTCCCGGCCGCGCACGTGCACGTTGGCTTCAATTTTACGCTGGAGCTTTTCGACTGAAAGGATGATGTTGACGTCAATTACGTGATCGAAATGATGCGTGATGCGTTCGAGCTTGGTCGAGACGTAATCACGTATGGCCGGTGTTACTTCGATATGGTGGCCCGTCAGGTTCAGGTTCATTAACCGCTCCTAGATCGTCTTTCTTAGATTCACAGGCAGGATCTGCAGGGATTCCCGGTATTTTGCCACCGTGCGGCGCGCCACGACGAGGCCCTGCTGGGCCAAAATCTCCGAAATCTGCCCATCGCTCAGGGGCTTGCGGCCATTTTCGGCCGCCACCAGCTGCTTGATCAGGGCCCGGATCGCGGTGCTCGACGCCGAGCCGCCCGCATCGGTCGTAACATGGCTGCCAAAGAAGTATTTGAGCTCGAAAATGCCGCGCGGCGTATGCATGAACTTCTGGGTCGTGACTCGTGACACCGTCGATTCGTGCAGCTCCAGGCCCTCGGCAATCTCCCGCAGGACCAGCGGCCGCATGGCAACCTCGCCATGTTCGAAGAAATTTCGCTGGCGGTCAACGATTGCCTGAGATACGCGCAGAATCGTCTCGAAGCGCTGCTGCACGTTTTTGATCAGCCACTTGGCCTCTTGCAGGTGGGTTGCCAGCTGCTGGGATCCGGCATTGCGGTTGCGTTGCAGGATGTCAGCGTAGAGGCGGTTGATGCGCAGCCGTGGCATCGCATCCGGGTTGAGCGAGGCCACCCACACGCCCTTCACCTTTTTCACGATCACGTCCGGCACGATGAAGCGTGTCTCGTCGGAGGAATAGTCTCGGCCGGGGCGCGGATTGAGGCTGGTAATAAGCTTTTGAACGCCTCGCAACACGACATCGTCGCAACGAAGCAGCTTTTTCAGCTTGCTGAAATCCCGTGCCGCCAACGCCTCGAGGTGGTGCTTGACGAGCTCCATCGCCTCGGCGCGGTAGGCGGTATCGGGCGGCAGCGACCCGACCTGCAGCGCGAGACACTCGCTCAGGTTGCGGGCGCCGACGCCGACGGGCTCGAGATGCTGGAGGTGCTTGAGCGCGATCTGCAGCTCCTCGGGCTCGGCTTCGACCTCTGGCGGCAGCATCTCCAGCAGTTCATCCAGACTCTGGGTGAGGTAGCCGTCATCGTCCAGCGAGTCGATCAGCAGCGTGACAAGCTTGCGGTCGCGCTCGGAAACATTGATCAGCGACAATTGCGCAAGCAAATGCGCGCGCAGCGTCGGGGCGTCGGCGGGCTGCTGGGGGTAGTCACCGTCTTCCGCATCCTCGCGGTAGCCGGACCCGGTCATGTCATCGAACGCGCCCAGCTCTGTTCTGTCGGGTTCACGCGATTCGGCGTCGCTCCCCGCCGCGTCAGTGGCGGGCGCTTCATCGCGGGTGGTTGTCGTTGTGGCGGTGTCGGGCGGCGGCGCCGATTGGTCGCCGGCCCCGTCCTCGCGCTCGAGCAGGGGGTTTTCCTGGAGCACGCGCTCGAGTTCCTGGTTCAGCTCGATCGTCGAGAGCTGCAGCAGCCGGATCGACTGCTGGAGCTGCGGCGTTAAGGTGAGGTGCTGGGAGAGTCGGAGCTGAAGAGAATGCTTCATATCTGGTACGGGGGTGAACGCCGGGTTTCCCCGCGAGCTTCGTTCTGCGCTGCAAAGAACCGCGCGAGCGATTTAGAGCTTAAAGTGCTCTCCCAGATAAACTTGCCTTACTTGTTCATTATAAACGATTTCATCGGGCCTGCCGTAGGCTAATACCGTCCCTTCGTTAATGATATAGGCTCGGTCGCAGATGCCCAGGGTTTCTCGCACATTATGGTCAGTAATCAGGACGCCGATACCCCGGGCTTTAAGGAAGCCTATGATTTTTTGGATATCCAGGACGGCGATGGGATCGACCCCGGCGAATGGCTCGTCGAGCAGGATGAAACGCGGATCGGTAGCCAGTGCCCGTGCAATTTCGGTGCGGCGCCGCTCTCCCCCGGACAGGCTCACCGCGGTGCTGTTGCGCAGGTGCCCGATGTTGAGGTCGTGCAGCAAGGCGTCGAGCTTGTTACTGATCACGTCGGGGTCCCGGTCGTAGAGCTCCAGCACCGCTTGCACGTTCTCGGCCACGGTAAGGCGCCGGAAGATAGAGGGTTCCTGAGGCAGATAGCTCACGCCAAGCCGGGCACGGCGGTGCATTGGCATGTGCGTTAACCGGACGCCATCGAGATGCAGTTCGCCGCCGTCCATCGGGATGAGGCCGACCATCATGTAAAAACACGTGGTCTTGCCGGCACCGTTGGGCCCGAGCAGCCCGATCACCTCGCTGCTGCGCACCTCGAGCGAGACTTCCTTGACCACGACTCGTGAACGATAGCGCTTGCGCAGCCGATCGGCCCGCAGCTCGCTGCCCGGTGCAGGCGCGCGCGCGGGTGCGCTCTCGGCCGGCAGCGGAAGCGGCGCCTGCGTCGGCTCCGTCTCGCTGCTATTTTTGGCGAGTCTCAGATTTTTCACGTGGAGGCGTGAGCGCTTCGGATGGTTTGAGGCCAAGCGGCGGACTGGCGGCAGGTTTCGTCTTGGGCTTGGGCTGGATCACCGCGCGCACCCGGCCACCCGAGCCCTTCGCGTCCGCGGCCTTCGCGCCGCCGCCGACGACCTGATAAAACTCCGACTTCCCGTCGTAAGAGATGAAGTTGCCGCGGACTTCGTCCTGACCGCGCTTGACTCTTGCCCGATTGAACATCTTCATGGTCTCGGCGCGCCCGTCGTACTCCAGGCGCTCGGCCCAGCCTTCGATGTACTCGTCGACGCCATCGCGCTTCTGCCGGAAATACGCGAGATTGCCCCACGCGGTCCCGTGCTTGAAACCGGCTTTGTCCTGGCGCACCTCCATGCGATCGCCGCGAAGCTCCAGGGTGCCCTGACGCAGCACGACGTTGCCCTCGAACACGGCAACCTGCTTCGCATCGTTGATCGTGACCTTGTCCGCCTCCAGATTGATCGGCTTGTCGCGATCGCCTCTTTCGGCCATTGCGACGCTGCTCGCGTGCAGCATCAGCAACGCGAGTGCAAGCGCGGCAAGCGCCCCGCGGCAGGGCGCGAGGGGCTCAGCGCTTGCGGCTTCGGGGCGGTGCTTTGGCCGGGTCATAGGTGCTGCGAACATCGGAGAGCAGCCTTAGCTCATGAGTCTGGGTGTTCAATTCTAAGCCAACGGCTGTCACGACGGTCGCATCGTCGAGGATCGTGACCTGCCGGTCTGTCTTGGCGAGGTGGGCATCCGGAATCACATGCAGAAAAGTGGTGCGCAGGATGAGCTCGCTTTGATCGCCATGCGGCGCGCGCGCAACGCGCACATCATCCTGGAAGTAAACGTGGTCGCCTTTCGAGGAGACAACGCCCTGCCTGGCCGTAATCGTTACCGGGGCCTGCGCTGCGCTGTAGCTCACGAATTTGGGCTGCGTGACCAGGGTGGAATCATCCTCCGGGTAGTGAACCATCTTGGACGCGGTCAGCGAGTGTTCCGCCTTTCCCGTTTGACCAAGGCTTACCGCCGAGATATTTCGCACGATGAAATCCGGATCGCTCCGGCTCGGGCCGACGATATCCGGCGCGCTGGCTTCGATCACGCGTTCGAGCCAGTAGGTGAGCGCAGCCATCACCCCGAGCACGATGATCGGCGCCCACGTCGCAAACCGACTGCCTATCGCCAAGTTCCGTTCTCCCGTTCCGGCAAGATCAACATACTCGTCGCGGCCGCCTCACGCCAGGTAAGCGGCCAGCCGCGCGGACAGCGTTCCCTGCGCCTGCATGATGAGCTCGCACAGCTCGCGCGCCGCACCATGACCGCCCCTCGCGCGCGTAACGTAGTGTGCCTGTCGACGCACGACGGGCGGTGCATCGGGCACCGACGCCGCAAGCCCGCAGCGCCGCATGGCGGGGAGATCAACGACATCATCGCCAATGAAGCTGCAGCTGTCCGCGGCGACCCCGCAATGATCAAGCAGGGCGTTGAAGGCGGCAAGCTTGTCGCCTGCGCCTTGATACAAGAGATCGATCCCAAGATTGCGTGCGCGCTCTTCCACGCAAGGCGAGGTGCGGCTGGTGATAATCGCCAGTTTAACGCCGCTTTCCTGGAGCATCTTCATTCCATGGCCGTCGAGCACGTTAAAAGCTTTCAGCTCTTCGCCCGAGGGCAGGTAATACAACGTGCCGTCGGTCAGGACCCCATCCACATCAAATACGGCAACGCGGATGTTCCGCGCCCTCTCGTATATCTCTCGCATCGCGGGTTTAAGGTTTCAGGTTTAACGTTTAAGGTTTATAGCGCACATCCAGTAGCAACCATAAACCTTAGACCTGAAACTTGAAACCTGGAACGGGGTTTAGATCACTTTGCCGCGGAAGAGGTCGTGCATATTCAGGGCGCCGACCAGCTGCTGTTGCTCGTCCACGACAAGGAGCTGGTTCACTTTGTTGCGCTCCATGATCTCGACCGCCTCGGCCGCAAGCCGGTCCGGCCCGAGGGTTCGCGGGTTACGCGTCATGACTGCGTCGATCCGCGTCGAGCGCATGTCTGTGCCTTTTTCGATGTTGCGACGGAGGTCCCCGTCGGTGAAGATCCCGACGACGCGACCGGCGTCATCGAGGACGGCGGTCATGCCCATGCGCCCTCGCGACATCTCGAGCAAGCCTTCCAGGATGGTCGCCTGGTAGCCGATACGGGGAGCGTTTGCCCCGGTGCGCATGACGTCGCGCACGTGCGTAAGCAACTTGCGGCCCAGAGCCCCGCCGGGGTGGGCGGCGGCAAAATCGTCCTTCGAGAATCCCTTGGCGCTCATCAATGCCACGGCGAGGGCGTCACCGAGGGCCAGCGCCGCCGTTGTGCTCGCAGTCGGCGCGAGGTTCAGGGGGCACGCTTCCTTTTCCGCGCCCGCATAAAGATGCGCGTCGGCTTCCTGGGCAAGCGTTGATCCGGCATTGCCGGTCAAGGCGATCAGCTTCGCGCCCTGGCGCTTGAGCACGGGAACAATCGCCAGCAGCTCCGCGCTCTCTCCGGAGTTCGAGAGGGCAATGAACACGTCATCGCGGGTCACCATGCCGAGGTCGCCATGGCTGGCTTCAGCGGGATGCACGAAGTAAGCGGGCGTACCGGTGCTGGCAAGGGTCGAGGCAATTTTGCGGGCGATGTGACCGGACTTTCCGATGCCGCTGACGATCACCCGCCCGCGGCGGCCCATGATCAGCTCCACCGCGCGCACAAAATGGGCATCGAGCCGGCCGACGAGTCCCGAGATCGCCTGCGCCTCGATCTCGAGCACCGCGCGCGCCATCGCGAGCGCGGGGTGTTGGTCGGATGCGAGGCCGCTGCTTGCGGGTGCCGTCTTCATGGCGCGGTAAGTATAGCAGAATCAACCGCTTCGGCTGCCCCACTTGCTTGCATTTCGGGGCCGATAGGGCATTATTGACTGCGGGAACATATCGAGTGGCCGGCGAGCGTCCGGTCACACCTCGGGGGGGTCGCCTCCCTCATTCACCGCTGCTGTTCGCTGCCCATTTAATGCATTCGATTCTGCAATCCGTCCTGATCCTGCTCGCGACCGCGGTTTTCATCGTGGTCGTCTTCCGTTCGCTGAGCCTTCCGCCGATGCTGGGTTATCTCATCGTCGGTGTCGCAATCGGACCGCATGCGTTGGGGTGGATCCCCGAAACGGAGGAGGCCCATCAGCTCGCCGAGATTGGCGTCGTATTTCTGATGTTCAGCATCGGGCTCGAATTCAGCCTGCCCAAGCTCATCACGATCCGCCGCATCGTCTTCGGCCTCGGCGCCGCGCAGGTCGCGCTTACGATGCTGCCCGTCTGGGCGGTCGCGCAAGCGCTGGCCCTCGATTGGCGCGAGGGACTGATACTCGGTGGAGTGCTGGCCATGTCGTCGACGGCGATACTGGGGAAGCTCCTCGCCGAGCGCCTTGAGCTCAACACGCCGCACGGGCGCCAGATCATCGGCGTGCTCCTGTTTCAGGATCTTGCGGTGGTGCCGTTGCTGATCGTGGTGCCCGCCCTTGCCTCGGGATCGGGAACGCTTGCCTCGGACCTGGGCGTGGCGCTGCTCAAGGCGGCGGCCATGCTCGCGTTACTGCTGTTTTTCGGCCAGCGGCTCATGCGCGCGTGGTTTCATCTTGTGGCGCGGCAGAAATCCGCGGAGCTGTTCATTCTCAACGTCCTTCTGATCACGCTCGGGCTTGCCTATCTGACCGAAACGGCGGGGCTGTCGCTCGCGTTGGGGGCTTTTCTGGCCGGCGCGCTGATCTCGGAGACCGAGTACCGCTACCAGGTGGAAGTGGACATTCGCCCATTTCGCGACGTGCTGCTCGGCCTGTTTTTCGTGACGATCGGCATGCTGCTCGACCCGCGGCCGGTGCTCGAGAACTTCGGATGGGTCGCTCTGCTGCTGTTCGCGCTGCTCGCGTTCAAGGCCTGTCTCATCTTCGGCTTGAGCATGCTCTTCGAGCGCAACACCGGGGCTGCGATGCGCACGGGGCTGGCGCTCGCCGGAAGCGGGGAATTCGGACTCGTGCTGCTGGCGCGCGCCGACGGCCTCCAGCTGATCGAGCCGCAAGTCATGCAGCCGGTGCTGGGCGCCATGCTGCTCTCGATGCTCGTCGCCCCATTCATGCTCGAGCGCAGCGAGCACGTCGTGCGCCGCTGGGTGCGCTCGGACTGGATGAACCGGGCGATGCAGGTGCACAACATCGCCGTGCAGGCCATGAGCGCCGACCGGCATGTGCTCATCTGCGGATTCGGGCGCAGCGGCCAGAACCTCGCGCGCTTTCTGCGCCAGGAGTCGATTCCCTTTATCGCGCTCGATGTCGACCCGCAGCGCATCAAGGAGGCGGCGGCGGCGGGTGAAAGCGTCGTGTTCGGCGACGCTGCGCGCCCGGAAGTGCTCACGGCGGCGGGATTGTTGCGCGCCCGCGCACTGGCGATCACCTACGCCGACACGGCATCCGCGCTCAAGATCCTGCGGCACGTGGGTGAATTGCGGCCCGGGCTGCCGGTTGTTGTGCGCACCCTTGACGATAACGACATCGACCGGTTGAAATCCGCCGGGGCGGTCGAGGTCGTTGCCGAGATACTCGAGGGCAGCCTTATGCTCGCCTCAACCACGCTCATGCTGCTCGGCGTTCCGCTGAACCGGGTCATGCAACGGATACGGGAGACGCGCGAGCAGCGCTACAGCCTGTTCCGCGGCTTCTTCCGCGGCATCACGGATGAAAGCGAGGAACTCGACCAGGCAGACCAGCCGCGCCTGCACTCCGTGACGATCACACCGGGCGCTGCAGCGATTGGAAAACAGTTGAGAGAGCTCGACCTGATTGCCCTCGGCGTGGAGGTGACCGCGTTACGCCGCCACGATGCCCGGACGGTAACGCCGGCCCCTGATACGCGCGTCGAGGCGGGCGATGTGCTGGTTCTGCTCGGCACCGAGGAAGGTGTGGCGGCGGCGGAGATCAAGCTGATGCAAGGCTGAACACTGTTCCATGTTCGGTGTTCAAGGTTCCAGGTTCAATGTTCCAAGTTCAGGCGGCCGCGCGGTATCGCATCGAATTTGAAGGCCCTGTACAAAAGACAACGCCCGCCGAAGCGGGCGTTGGTGCTTGAACTTTGAACTTGGAACCCGGAACTCTCAACGCCGGACGTTCAGCGCCACGCCGGCCTAGAACAGGTTGGCTCCCCCGCAAAGCGGTATCGGTGAGCTGGACTCCCAGACCTTCGTGGTGTTGTTATAACAGCTGCCCGGGCCGGTTGGGGCCGAACCCCCGCCGCTGGACTGACCGGGGTAGGCGGAGAAACGGAATGAGCCTCCGGTCGCGCTCCCATCGTCGACCTTGCGGTCGACTTCGGCAAGAATGTCCGACGGAATCTGGTTCCCAGTCTTGAGATTGTGGCGGAATGTGGGAGATCCGTCATACACGTTGTCGTAAATCAGCTGCAGGAAGCGTCCGTAGGGATTGGTCGGTGCCGATGTGGTGGTCTCGACGTCGTCCGCATAGGTGTAGCTGCCGTTGATGAAGCCGGCGCGAGAGAGGTGTTCCCACACGGCGATCTGTTCATCGACGGTTGCGGCGCCTACCGTCGCATTGTTCGTGA
>LJTT01000002.1 GCA_001303585.1 Betaproteobacteria bacterium SG8_41 | reverse complement strand
AGAATGAGGCGCGGGCCGAGGCGGCTGGGGTGGCGGAGTTTCTGCGCAAACCGCTCTCGCCCGAGGCGATCGAGGGCAGCGCCGCGAAGGTGCTGCAGGAGCGGGTGGAGCGTGCGGTCACGGAAGAAGCGGTGGCAACGGTCGCGGCGCCTGCGGCAGGCAGCGCGCTGAAGAACGTCGCGCTCTTTTTCGCAGCGCCTTTCATCGGGCTCGCTTACCTCATCACCTTCCCGCTGGTCGCGCTCGGAATGCTGGCGTGGATGGGTGCCAAGGCGCTGCTGAAGCTTGAAACCCCGGGCAAGCTCGGGCATGGGGCGATCGAGGGCGGCGCCGAGAAAGCTCGTCTCGAGAAAGCCGCCACAGCTGTGCCGCACGAAGCGGCTGGGGTACGGCCGGCAGCTGAGAGCAAAGGCGCGGGCGCGGCGTTCAAGAATGTGGCGCTCTTCTTCGCGGCCCCGTTCATCGGGCTTGCCTACATCATCACCTTTCCGTTGGTTGCGCTTGGAATGCTGGCATGGATGGGCGGCAAGGCGCTGATGAAGTATGAGACCGCGCGCAAGCTCGCGCATGGAGCGAAGGCGGTCGGGATGTTCGTTGCCGCGCCGTTCATCGGCCTCGCTTACATAGTAGTCGTGCCGGTTGCTGCGCTCGTCGTCCTTGCCTGGATGGGCGCCAAGGCTTTGTTCAAGCGACCCGGACGGGGATACGCCGGCGGCCGGGCGCTCCGTCAATGACAGGGGTCGCATAAGAGCGCGAAGTAGCGCTAACCCCTGGTCCGTAGTTGACTTGCGTCAAGCCCGCGCGGAACAGAGCAGTTTAGATTAACAAGCTGACGGGAGAGCATCGAATGGCATCTTCCCGGACAAAACGCACGGCAACAATAACGAAGTTCCGTGGCAAGGGGTCTACCGCGCCTGCACCCTCTCTTCAGCGGCTGGATCGCATAGCGGTAAGGGGCGAGTTCCCTGACGACATTCCTGACCGTCGCTTGGCGACGGGTCCGCCCCGCGTGGCGGGCAGCTGCGGTCCAGGGCAGGCGTTTCGTGGCAGAAGCCCGAGTCGCCCGCGCTTGAACCGGCTGCAAACCTCACACCACGCAGGGCGCAATTCCGCAACCCTACAGATGCGCGCGCGTCCCCTTCAAAGACTGCGAACGCGCGTCGCGGCCGCCGCAGCGTAGCGACCGAACTGGAGGTCCCAACGTGATGCTGGATTCGAGCGCAGCGCGAATTTCCTGAGTGCCAACGTGCATATGGCTTGCAGCCATGCCTATCCCCCTCGGTTTACCCACCCCAACTCCTGAGGCCTGTTTGCTTTTAGGGCTTATTGGAACGCAGGTATCTTGCGGAGGCCCAAAATGGTTCTGTTAATCGTAGTCGTCACGATTATCGTTTTCATAATTGTCGACTTTTCACTGCGCGTCTATTTTCAAAAGAGACAGGAACTGAAGCTCAGGAAAGAGCGGGAACAGGCTCTTGATATCGGATTGAAGCTCGATTTCTCCGAGGAAGCAAAAACCCTGAAAAGAGTGGAGGTCAAAGAGCCGAAGGCGAGAATACTGGCGGTCGACGATGAGCCCGTAATTCTGGACAGCTTCAGGAAGATCCTGGTTGTTGCCGGCTACAGCATCGATACCGTGGAAAAGGGAAGCGAGGCGCTGGGGCTCATTCTGAAGAACGATTACGACTTCGTTTTTACTGACTTGAAAATGCCGGAAATGGACGGCCTTGAAGTAACCAAAGCCGTCAAGCACCTGCGCCCCGATATCGATGTGATAGTCATAACGGGCTATGCATCGATCGATACCGCCGTCGAGACGATGAAATACGGCGCAATGGATTATGTGCAGAAACCTTTCACGGAAGACGAGTTAACCGAGTTTTTCAACAAGTCGCTCATCAGGCGCAAGGACAGAATCGAGCGGCAGATGAAGCCGGACGTTCGTCTGATTACCCCTTCCACCAAGGAATCCGACTCGAGGCACGAGTTCAATGTGCCCGCAGGATTCTTCGTTTCCCAAAATCATACCTGGGTAAATATAGAAATGAACGGCACTGCGCGTGTCGGCCTGGATGATTTCGCTCGTAAGATCGTCGGCAAGATTGACAAGGTTGATCTGCCTGAACCGGGCAAGGAGATCAAGAAGGGCGAGCGTCTTTTTTCGATCCGGAAAAACTCTCAAACCATTGATATTTCCTCTCCGATAAGCGGAACGATTTCGCTGATAAACGCGGAACATATTGAGCATCCGGAGTGGATCGGTTCAAAACCCTTTGAGTTGAGTTGGATGTGTTGTCTCGTGCCGTCAAACCTCTCTGAAGAGCTGCGTTCCCTGAAAATCGGCGCAGATTCCATTGCCTGGTACCGCAGGGAAATAGACAAGTACGGCGAAATTGCGAGAGAGCTTTACAAGGCAGAACGCCAAGTGGACTCATCGGGCAGGCAGCCGGATAAAGCCGGGGATCAGCAGCAGGAAGAAAGGTTCCTGGGCGAGTTTGCCACCGCGTTTCTCCTCAAATAGATAACGAACTCCGGGTCGCTGTATTCCTGTTGAAACCCCAATCGAGGTCGTTATGATCAAACACCTTCTAGCAGCGGCGTCGGCGGCCATTCTTGCTGCTGCCAGCGTGTCCTGGGCGGCAGGGCCTGCCCAGGCGGCGCCTTCCGGACCAGCCGCGCCGGCGATCCCGGCAGAAATCGGGTTTGCGTCATCAGTGGGTGACGTGAAATTCCCTCACCAGCGGCACATAAGTGAATTCGGAGTCCAATGTGCCGACTGCCACCATCAAATAGATGCCAGGCCGCTGAAGACTCCCCACCCGGACTATTTAAGCTCCTCGTGGATTAATTGCGGCACGTGCCATACCGAGTCGGGAAAGGCCGTACAAAAAGCCTATGTCTGTTCAGCGTGCCACCGGACCATGCCGAAGAATATTGCGGACGAGACGCTCAGTGCCAAAGTCGTGATCCACAAGCAGTGCTGGAAGTGCCACGCAGTGGGTACCGGCAAGGAAGCGAGCAAGGGTTGCGAGAAATGCCACTCGGTGAAGAAACCGCAGTGATCAATGGTATTGAATCCATAACCTATCTTTGAATCGGAAATATCATGGATAGAAGACAGTTTTTCGTCACCTCGGCTACGGCTGGTGCAGCGGTTCTTGGGATAAAGAGGTCGCACGCGGCCAGCGAAAAAGAAAAGCAGGAATTTGTCGGCGTGCTCTGCGATACGACCAGGTGTATCGGCTGCAGATCCTGCGAAGTGGCATGTTCGGTCACGAACGGCAATTATGTTCCGGACGTAAAGAATGACAACGCACTCGAGAAGGTCAGGGACACCAGTGACAAGCAGTACACGGTTGTGAACCGTTTCAAGACGGCAAAGGGCGAAGTATTCGTCAAAAGGCAGTGCATGCACTGCTGGCAGGCGGCCTGTGTGGCGATGTGTCTTGTCAATGCAATGCACAAGAACAAGGAGGGCCCCGTTACCTGGGACGGAGACAAATGCCTGGGGTGCCGATTCTGCATGGTGTCCTGCCCGTTCGACATTCCCAAAGCCGAGTATCACTCATGGAATCCCAGAATCATGAAGTGCACCATGTGCTACGAGAGGCTGCAGGCTGGGAAGAAGCCCGCCTGCGTGGAGGCCTGTCCGACGGACACCCTGATGTTCGGCCCGAAAAGGGAGCTCATGGAAATTGCGCGCCATCGCGTCTACAGCCATCCGGACAAGTATGTGCGCAAGATTTATGGCGAGCATGAAGCCGGAGGGACCGGCTGGCTCTACCTGTCCGCCGTTCCATTTGAGCAACTCGGGTTCAGAACCGACCTTGGCACCTCCCCTTATCCGGAATACACGAAACAATTCCTGGTATCCGTTCCGCTTATTCTGTTCGGCGTCCCCGCATTGCTGCTGGGGCTTCATGAATTGTCCGACAGAAAGGAAGAATTGAAGGCCGGGGAGTGGGCGAAACCGGAGGCGGAAAATGAATAACACAGCGGTCGCGACCAGCGAATTCAGCAGGGTTTTCCGGTTTGTCCTGCAGGAACTGAAGCCGCGAGGCAAGTGGCTTACACCGTTCAATGTCATTTCCATACCGGTCATACTGGCCGGGCTCGTGATTCTGTATTTTCGCTTCGTATACGGGCTCGGATCGGTCACCAATCTCAATCAGTACTACCCGCTTGGAATCTGGATCGGCTTCGATGTGGTGACCGGCGTTGCCCTTGCCGGCGGCGCTTACGTCATCACCTTCGTCGTTTATGTCATGAGAATGGAAAAGTATCACTCCATTGTCAGAGTGACCGTATTGAACGGGTTGCTGGCATATATCTTTTATGCCGGGGCCTTGACGCTCGATCTGGGGCGGCCCTGGCACATAATCAATCCGGTCATCGGGAATTCCTTCGGGTATAACTCCGTCCTGTTCCTGGTCTCGTGGCACTTTCTGCTTTACATGATCACCATGGCCGTGGAATTTTCGCCGGTCGTTGCGGAATGGGCGAAACTGGAAAAAGTGCGAAAGTTCCTCACCAGGCTGACGCTTGGGGCCGTGATCTTCGGTATCACGCTTTCCATTCTCCACCAATCCGGTCTTGGCGCGCTGTTCTTGATGGCCAAGCCGAAGATACATCCGCTCTGGTATTCGGAATTCATACCGATCCTCTTCTTCGTGTCGAGCATTTATGCGGGACTGTCCATGATCGTGTTCGAGGGGACGATCAGCCACAAGGTCTTCAAGAACCTGATCGGCGGACATGACGGCCATCAGTACGAGGAAATCATCCTGGGTCTGGCCAAAGGGGCAGCCATTACGATGTTTGTCTACTATTTTTTCCAGGCGCTGCTCTTCGTGCATGAAAAGCGGTGGGAGCTGATCACCGATTTCTGGGGGTACTGGTATCTCCTCGAAGTCATAGGGCTCGTGCTCATACCCTGTTGCATGTTTGCTTATGCGGTGAGGCACAGGAAGATCGGACTGATCAAAGTAGCATCCGTTCTCGCCCTGTTGGGCATCGTGCTTAACCGGCTGAATGTCACCGTGATTGCTTTCCGCTGGTACGATGTAAGCAAATACTATCCCTCATGGGAAGAAATCGTCGTAACGCTGATGGTCGTTTTCACGGAAATATGGGTCTTCAGATGGATCGTTACCCGTATGCCGGTTTTCGAAAAGAAATAGATAGGGGAAAGGAGCCGTAGTGGAGTTCTACACGTACGTAAACATATTCGAGCAGAAGGGCCTGGAATACCTCTTGCTGCTGTCTTTTCTCGCCCTGTTCATATTCCTGGTGAAATATCTCTCGGGTACCGGAAAGAATGCGCCGGTGCCCGGGGAGAAAAGCTCTACGGCCGCCCGCGCGAGAAAGCGGTGATGGGCAAGGTTGCACACGGAGAGCGCGTAAGAGTGCTGGCCCAACGATGGGTCTTGTGCGGACTCTATATTCGCGACGGTCAGCTGGAGGCCCGCGGGGCAGTGCGCTGCTCGAACCGGCATCGAACGGGATCAAAAGGGCTCGCGTGGTGAGTAAGGTGTGGCGGCGGCCTCCGCGCCTGGGCGAACGAAGTGAGCGTGGTGCTCCGGGGCTCCAATTTGGCGCGCCTGGTTTGCACTCAGCCATTATTGGGATCAGGCACGTGGGCAGGAGCCCGGCCGTCGCAACGCCGGAGCATGCCCATGGTTCTCGCGCGTCCACGGCGGACGCGCCATCGATATGGTAACCAAGATATCCCTGAAGCTCATCATTGCAGTGGGCGTCATCACCATTGCAATTATCGGCGCGTTCTCTTACTTCACGATCCGTGCGCAAAGTGATGCGCTGCTCGCCCAGGCGGGGATACACGCAAACAAGCTCAGCGACGCCATAAAGAACAGCACGCTCACGAGCATGCTGGAGAACAGAAAGGAGGAAATGCATGCGATCGTGAATACCGTGGCGCATGAGCCGAGCATCATGGAAATCCGGGTATTCAACAAGGAGGGCAGGGTAACGTTTTCCTCGCGCAAGAATGTGATCGGGACGATGGTCGATAAGCATGCCGAGAGCTGCTACGCATGCCACACGGAAAATCAGCCACTGCAAAGGCTGTCCATGGACGAAAGAACGCGCATCTACAGGATCACGCCGGATTCCCCCCGCATTCTTGCTGTGATCAATCCGATTTACAACCGTCCGTCCTGCTACGAAGCGGCCTGCCATGCGCATACCAAGGAGCAGACCGTGCTGGGGGTGCTTGACATCAAGATGAATCTCGCGGACGTGGATCAGCAGATCGAAGCCAGCAAATTGAGATTGATGGTCTTTGCGCTCATGGCGATCGTTTCATTGAGCCTCTTCATCGCCTATTTCGTCAGAATGTGGATCGGCAGACCCGTCCGCGAGCTGGTAAGAGCCACGAACCAGGTCAGCTCGGGCAACTTCGATTACACCATCGACAATATCGGCACGGACGAGCTTGGAATCCTTGCGAAGTCATTCAACAAGATGACCAAGAATCTCGCGGAAGCGAGGCTGCAGCTTGTCCAATCCGACAAGATGGCTTCGCTGGGGAGGCTTGCTGCGGGAGTCGCGCACGAGATAAACAACCCGTTGACTGCCGTGCTGACCTACAGCAGTTTCCTGCAGAAGAGGACGAAGGACGCTCCCGAGGTGCAGGAAGACCTCGGGGTCATAGTCAGAGAAACGATACGAAGCAGGGAGATCGTCAAGAGCCTGCTCGATTTTGCCCGTCCCTCCGTTCCAAAAAAACAGAGTGCGGACATAAGCAGGATTCTGAAAAGCGCGCTGGAAGTCGTCTCCAATCGTTTCTCATCCAAGGAAATCCGGCTGGATGCGCATCTGGACGTCCCTTTGCCGGAAGTGACGGTTGACGCAAATCAGATTCAGCAGGTGTTCATAAACCTGTTGGTCAATGCCGCCGACGCGATAGGGGACAGCGGGGGTGCAATTTCAGTGGACCTGTCCTCGATTTCGCTCCCGCCCTATGGATTGGCGCAGATCAAGGCCGCCGTTTGTCCCAGAAGGCATGATCTTATGGACGACGAAACAAGAATCAATGGTCTGCCAACCATAAGACTGAAAGTCGCCGCGAGGGGCAAGGAGGGTTTCGTGAACCTGGATCCTGTTTATGGAAAACACAGGCACCAGTACGGAATTGAGATCAGGAGCGGCAAAGACCTGCAGGTTCTGTGTCCCCAGTGCAACATCTCGCTAATCGAGCAAAGCGCTGATTGTCCAAAATGCCGGTCGGCGGCCTATGGTTTTGAAGTGCCGCCGCACGGAATGTTCAAGGGCTGCGCCAATCCGGAATGCGACTGGCAGGAGTGGAGGGCAATGGATGAGGCGGGGCAGAAGGATTACATAGAAGTGAGAATAGCGGACACAGGGCAGGGAATTCCGAAGGAGGACTTGTCGAAAATTTTCGAGCCGTTCTACACGACGAAGGGAAAGCATGGAACCGGTATTGGCCTTGCCGTCACGTGGAGGATCATAGACAACCATGGCGGAACCATTAATGTAGAAAGCGAGGTTGGAAAAGGAACGACATTCATTGTCCATTTGCCTTTGCAGGAGTAATTGTGCCTTGGGCAAAAGCGAAGTGGCGTTCCTCGCGGATAAGGGGAAAAGCATGTTCGACATTGTAGATCAAATGTCACTCATGGGGCTTTTGCTATAAATGCAGCGTGCTCTGCGGTCGAAGGAACAAATGCGCCTTGCCGTTGCTTGGTGCAGGCGCCGACTCCAATGCCATGGCCTGATCGGGTCTTCGTTCTGCATGACATATCCATTGCGCTGCTGCGCAACGCTTGAGCGCCCAGGAGCGCTGGTGTGGAGTTGCGGACTTGAATGCTGGACTTATACCGGTTCAGGTTCACAACGATCGATAGGACGCGGCCGCGTCAAACGTAGGGACGGGAATCATGCACGGTAGAAGGCTTGCGACATTGGTGATGGTTGCGCTTTTCGGTTTGGCCGGGGCACTGATCGTGGCGCGGCCTGACGCCCGCGCCGCCGACGGCGCGCTCGCCAAACTGGTCGAGCAATGTCTCGGCTGTCACTCCGTCAAGGGTCTCGAGATGGCTCTGGCAAACGGGGACAAACTCACCTTGCAGGTGGACGGGGAGGTGTTTGCGAAGTCAGTCCATAGCAGGTTCGGGTGTCCCGTCTGCCATGCCGGCACTTCGTTGGAAAACCATCCTCCGGTCAAGAAGAAGATCGCCGGCAGCCGTGAATATTCGCTCGAAATGAACAAGATCTGCCAGACGTGTCACGCGCCCATATTCGAGCTGTACGAAGGAAGTATCCATGCCTCCCTCTTCCGTGACGGCAACTCGTACGCGCCCGTCTGCACGGACTGCCACAGCCCTCATGCGGTAATGGCCAAAGGCGCCTATGACACATCGACCGGAGCCCCGTGCAGCAAATGCCACGATCCAATCTTCAAGGCATACGCCGGCAGCGTGCACGGCCAGGCGACCCTGGGCTGTGCCAACTGCCATCGCGCCCACGACGTGACGCCCGCGACCGCGGGAGACCGGCTGAAGAACACCTGCCTCGGGTGCCACTCGGACACTCTGGCTAGCCACCAGAAATGGCTGCCAAATGCCAAACGGCATTTCGACGCGGTCGCGTGTCCTGCCTGCCACTCACCCGAGGCCAAGCGCAAGGTGGACCTCAGGCTCTACGATCGCGTCGCGCAGCAGCGAGTCGCCGAAAAGCAAGGCGTGCCACAGTTCGAAAGCTGGGCCCGATCAGCCGACGCGAAGGGCGCCGGTCTGGATGCGATGGCGCTGCACAGCCTTCTGCGGGAATTCAATCGCGAGGACAATAGGACGACGCTGCGGGGCCGGCTGGAAGTCAGCACGGGTGTCGAGGCGCATCAACTTGCGAAGAGCGCCCGGGCGATCCAGGATTGCACGACATGCCATCAGCAGGGCGCCGATCCGTTCCAGAGCGTCACGGTTTCCGTCGTCGGTCCCGACGGCAGGCCGGTGCGTTATGGCGCGCAACCGGAAGTCCTGAGTTCCATAATCTCGGTTGACTCGGTAAGCGGTTTTTACGCAATCGGCGGGACCCGGATCAAGTTGCTGGATTGGCTTCTCGCCCTTGCGGTGCTGGGGGGCATTGGCGTGCCGCTTGGCCATTTGACGGTCAGCTGGCTCGTTCGGAAATACGCGAAGAGGATCGGTGGAAAGGAGGACTCCTGAGACGCCCTGACCCCAGGCCGTTCCGAATCCCCGGCTGTCCCGCCGGCGCCGATGCTCCAGAGTAGAAGGAAACTACGCAATGCAAAGAATCTACGTTCACCCGCTCCCTGTCAGGATCTGGCACTGGATCAACGCACTCGGCTTCGTGGCGATGATCATCACCGGCTTCCAGATCCGCTACATCGGATTGATCGATCTGATGTCGTTCCGGACGGCAGTGGTTGTGCATGACTGGATCGGTTTTGTGCTGATCGGCAATTTCTTCATCTGGTTACTGTTCTACCTGTTTACGGACAAGATCCGCGTGTATCACCCGGAATTGAGCCCGGTGAAGCATTTCCGGGCGAGCTTCCGACAGGCCATGTTTTACGGCTACGGCATTTTCAAGGGCGAACCCAATCCGCATCGCGTCAGCGTCTACAGAAAATTCAACTCGATGCAGAGCATGAGTTACCAGGTCATCATGCTGCTGCTTGTGCCTATTCAATTCTGGACAGGCGTGCTGCTGTGGGACGTCAAGCGCTTCTCCGGCATGATCGAATTCCTTGGGGGCGTGCGCGTCGTGGATACGGCGCATGTGCTGATCTTCATCTTCTTTTCAGGATTCATCTTTATCCATATCTACCTGGCAACGCTCGGCCATACGCGCATGGCCCACATCAAATCCATGCTCACGGGCTGGGAGGAAGTCGAGGAAGAGCACGGCGGCAAGTGAGCAAAGCGCGCGCGACGGGCGGGGCGTCGGCTGACGGCAATTCGCCGGTTTGAGTAAAGGCGGGGAGCTCGTCGCCTTGCCCTGTTGTGCGGGCCGGCGTCAGGAATCCTCGGATTCGCCGGTTCCGGGTTCCGCGCCCCGGATGCGGATCTGATACTTCTTCATGAGCGCCTGGAAATTCGGACGCTGCATGCCGGTCTCCTCCGCGCTGCGCGTCACGTTCCAGCCGTTGCGCCGCAGCGCTTCGAGCACGAAGCGCTTCTCGATCTCCTCGACCGATTTCTCCCGCGCCGCTTTCTTCAGGCGCTTGAGCTCCTCGCTCGTGCGCGGCGCGTCGACGTCCGACAAGGCCGGCGTGTCGATGATGTTGGCGAGGTGCGCACGCCGGATCACTTTGGTGTTTGCGAGAATCATGGCGCGATGTACGGTGTTCTCGAGCTCGCGCACATTGCCTGGCCAGTCGTAATTGACCAGGGCGTTCATCGCCCCGTCGGAAAATTCGCTCACCTGCTTGCCCAGCTCGCCCTTGAACACGTTGAGGAAATGGAATGCAAGGGGCGGGATGTCTTCCCGGCGCTCGCGCAGCGCCGGCATGTGGATTGGAAAGATGTTGATGCGATAGTAGAGATCCTCGCGGAAACTGCCATCGGCCACCATCGCCTTGAGATCCTTGTTGGTGGCGGTGACCAGCCGGATATTGGTGGTCTGGGTGCGCGTGTCGCCGACCGCGCGGAATTCGCGTTCCTGCAGCACCCGCAGCAGCTTGGCCTGGGTCGGCAATGAAATATTGCCGATCTCGTCGAGGAACAGCGTGCCGCCGTTGGCCACCTCGAACATGCCGCGCTTGTTGGTGATCGCGCCGGTGAACGAGCCTTTGACATGCCCGAAGAGCTCGCTCTCCAGCAGGGTCTCGCTGAGCGAGTTGCAGTCGACCGGAACGAACGGCCGGTCTTTCCTGAGGCTGTTGTAGTGGATGGCGCGGGCGATGAGCTCCTTGCCGGTGCCGCTTTCCCCGGTGATCAGCACGGTGCTGTTGGTCGGCGCGCACTGGGCGATCAGCCGGTAGACAGTCTGCATGGCCGGGCTCGCGCCAATGATGTTCTCGAAGCGGTACTTGGAACTCAGCGCCGATTTGAGGTTGATGTTTTCCTGCAGCAGCCTGCGCCGCTCCAGCGCGCGCTCGAGCACGAGCTTCAGCTGGTCCGGATCGAACGGCTTGGGGAGGTAGTCCAACGCGCCCAGTTTCATCGCGCGAACGGCCACGTCTATCTGGGAGAGGCCGGTGATCATCACGACATCGATGTCGGGGTGCGTTTCCTTTACCCGCTGCAGCACCTCCAGGCCGTCCATTTCCGGCATCATGATGTCGAGAATGATGAGGTCGTAATGACGCTCGTCAACGCGGCGCAGCGCATCGGGGCCATTGGTCGTGGTATCGACCTCGAACTCGCCGCCGGCGAGGATCCTCGCGCAGCTCTTCAGGACGACTTCTTCATCGTCGACCACCAGTACGCGCGCGCTCATGGGGCAGGCCGCTCCCCGGCGGCACGGCGCCGCGCCAGCGCCTGTGCGATCAACCCCCGGATCTCCTCCGGCTCAAATGGCTTGGGCAGGTAGGCGAACGCGCCCAGTTCCCTGGCGCGCAGGGCGGTCTTGGACTGCGACAGGCCGGTGAGAATGATCACCTCGCTATCGGGCCTCGTCTGTTTCACGTGCTCCAACACCTCAAGACCGTTGATTAGAGGCATCATGATATCCACGAGAAGCACGTCGTAAGCAGTTTCATTGATTTTTTCCAGGGCTTCGGCGCCGCCCCGGGCCACATCGACCGCGTAATCGCTCCCGGCCAGGATGCGCAGGCAGCTCCGCACCACGATGTCCTCGTCGTCCACGATGAGAATGCGCGCGCTCATGTCGCGTTTCCGCTGCGCAGGAGCTCGGCCGTCTCGGCGTCGGGCTCCAGGGGTAAAAAGACCCGGAACGTCGATCCCTCTCCCTCCTCGCTTTCGACTTCGATCAGCCCCCCGTGCGCCCTGACGATGCCGTGGCTGACCGACAGCCCGAGGCCGGTTCCCTTGCCGACCTCCTTGGAGGTGAAGAAGGGATCGAAAATCCGCTCGAGATTCTTTTCTGAAATCCCGCACCCGGTGTCGATGACAGCGATTTCCACCATGCGCACGGGCGGGGCCCCGGGATCCGTGCGCTTCGGCTCTGCCGCAATGCCGGTGCGCACCGTGATCGTGCCTTTCTTGTCGATGGCCTGCTGCGCGTTGACCATCATGTTCATCATCACCTGCTTGATCTGGTCCGCGTCGACCCACACCGGCGGCAGGCTGCGGTCGAGCTCCTTGCGGATCTCGATATCGCGAAGATGGGCCGGGCGCTCGATCAGGCGCTCGGTCTCCTCGATGATCTCGTTGATGTCGTGAAATTTCTTCTCCGGCTTCTTCTCGCGCGCGAAATCGAGCAGCCGGCGGATGATGGCGGCGCAGCGCTTGGTTTCCTGGATGACGAGATCGAGATCCTCGGCATCGGGGCTGCCATCCGGCATCTTCTTGCGCAACAGGGTCGAGAACGTGAGGACTCCGGTCAGCGGATTGTTGAGCTCATGGGCGATGCCGGATGCGAGCAGCCCGACGGAGGCGAGTTTTTCGCCGCGGGCTGCTTCGGCCTGCGCGACGCGAAGCTCCTTCGTTCTCTGCGCGACCTTCTGCTCGAGCGTGCGGGCCCAGGTATTGCGTTCCTCCTGCGATTCTCTGAGGGCTGCGGTCATGCTGTTGAACGATGTCGAAAGCTGACCGAGCTCGTCGGCGCTTCTGACCGGGATTTCATGATCGAGATCGCCCGCCGCGAGGCGCCGCGCGCCGTGCCCGAGGTCGCGGAGCGGCACGTAGACGAGGCGGTGCACCAGGATGCCGATACCGAGCGACGCCAGCAGGACGAACCCCAGGGCGAGCGCCGCAAGCGCGAAAGCATTGGTGCGCAGCGTGCGGTCCATGTTATCCAGTGAATAAACGACGTCCAGCACGCCCAGCACCGATTGTGCCCTGGGGTGCTGATGGCACGCCGCGTTGTAGCAGGAGGGCTCATTGCGGATCACTTCCATGTTGGCGAGCAGGTGCTGGCCGTTCGTGCTGCTGAAAACGCGGGAGCGCTTGTCCTGGGGGATGCGCGCGAGCGGCTTCTCGCTCTGGTGGCAGTGGTAGCAGGCTTCGGCCTGCCGGTCGACAGTCACGCCGATTTCCGGCGGATACGTCGAGTGAATGATGCGCCCGTCCTTGTTGAAAATCCGGACCCGGTCGATGCCCGCCTGGTTGCTTCTGGAGATGACCTGTGATACCTGGGCCACGTGCTCCGATGCCTGCGCGATCAGCTGGGCGCGCTGGTACTGGATCACCAGCGCGATAAAAACCCCCATCGCGGCCATCAGGGCGATCGCCAGGTAGACGCCGACTTTGAGCTTGAGCGATCGAGGGCGCATTCGGTGAGCGGTGTCGGTCAACCTTCGCCGGGCGCCGGGGCCGCGAATTGCCGGTGCATCGCGTTGCATAGTTCACAGTTAACTTTTCCCATGAAACAACCTAGCAGCGTCGCGGGAAACACGTATTGATCCGAATCAAATCCAGGACGCGCATTTATCCCTTAAACTTGACACAGGCTAGTCAGTCCGCGCCCGTGGAGGAAGACGCACGGTTGAGGGCCCCGGCGCGGTTACAATAGACGGGATTGTGATGGGGATTCTCTTGATTTCACCGGCGGCCGACGAACGCCGGTCGAGCTTGTGGCGGCGCCTTGCCACTCAACGGGTCGCGCCCGGGGGCCGGCCTGCTGCGAGGAAGGCAACGCTGTTCGTTCCGCCTCACGGGTCAACGATTGCCGTTTTTCGATGAAGGCGATTTCAGCAGCCCGTCGTGTGAGACAGCACGGGCTCGATTTTGCTAGAGAAGGGGAGTATTGGTAATGACTGTGGCAGGGCGTTTCGCGCGGGTGCTGGTCGCTATTGTTGTTCTGGCTGGCGCGTCAATCGAAGGCCGGGCGCAACTGGACGTGAGCAACAATACAGTGTGCCTTGGCTGCCATGACAATGCTGCCTTTACGGTCCCCCGTCCCGACGGTGAGGCGCGCTCGTTGCACGTGGATGCGGAGAAATTTGCCGCCAGCGTGCACGGCAAGATGCAGTTTACCTGCGTCACCTGCCATGCCCGGATTGCGCAGCTTCCGCACAAGAAGTCGAGCATGACGCCCGCGGAATGGCGCCGCAGCATTCCCGACCTGTGCGGGAATTGCCACGCCGACAAGCGCGCCGCCTACGAAAAATCCGTGCATGGCGACGAGGTCATCTGGAAGAACAACGCGAGGGCGGCCGTCTGCTCGGATTGCCACCGTCCCCATGAAGTCGAGCGCCCTTCAACCGATGCAGGGAAGCTGCACATCACGGAGAACTGCGGCAACTGCCACGCCGACAGCCTCAAGTCGTATACGCAGACTTATCACGGGCAGATCAACCGGCTTGGCTACGCCCACACGGCCAAATGCTTTAACTGCCATGGCAGCCACAATATCCAGCGCACGCGCGATCCGGAGTCGAGGGTGCATCCGGATAACCGGGTCAAGACCTGCCAGCAGTGCCACGCTGACGCCACCAAGGGCTTTCTCACGTTCGAACCGCATGCCACGACCAATGATTTCGGCCGTTACCCGATTGTCTGGATTGCGTACAAATTCATGATCGGGCTGCTGGCCGGCACCTTCGCGTTCTTCTGGACGCACACCGCTCTCTGGTTCTATCGCGAGTACAAGGAGCGCAAGGAGCGAAAGAACCGCAAGGTTGTGCGCACTGAGGAACTGCTGGGCAACAAGGGTCGTTATTACCGCCGCTGGCCGTGGGCGTGGCGCCTCGCGCATCTGCTGTTCGCGCTATGCCTGATGACGCTCGCCCTGACCGGCATGTCGCTGCTTTTCCCCACCAGTCCGTGGGCCCCTGTAGTCATACGGATGCTGGGCGGTCCGGAACTGGCGGGGTTGATCCATCGCACGGCTGCGGTCACCTTCGCGACGATCTTCTTCGGTCACCTGGTCTACGTTGCGATTTTCCTCGCCCGCAACATCCGCACGTTCGACTGGTTCGGTCCCCATTCCCTGGTCCCCAGCCTGCAGGACATCAAGGATATCTTCGCGATGTTCAAATGGTTCTTCGGGCAGGCGCCACGTCCCGATTTCGACCGCTGGACCTACTGGGAGAAGTTCGACTACTGGGCGCCGTTCTGGGGCGTGACGATCATCGGCAGCAGCGGCGTCATGTTGTGGTTCCCGGAATTTACCGCCGCGTTCCTCCCGGGGTGGGTGTTCAACGTTGCGACGATCCTGCATGGCGAGGAAGCCGTGCTCGCGGTCGGCTTCCTGTTCACGGTGCATTTCTTCAACAACCACTTCCGGCCGGATAAATTCCCGCTGGACGTCGTCATGTTCACCGGCGCGATGCCGCTCGACGAATTCCGGCACGAGCACGCCGTGGAATACAAGCGCCTGGTCGAGACCGGGCAACTCGATAAATACATCGTCGATGCCCCGTCCCAGCCCATGACGCTGGCTTCCACGATCCTCGGGTTCACGCTGATCGCCGCCGGGCTGACGCTGCTCGTGCTCGTGTTCATTGGATTTATCGGCGCCGTCGGCGCGGCTTAGCGGAACCGCTGAGCAGTCAGCGGTGAGCCGTGCGTAAGCGCTAAACGATGAGGAGTGCGACGTGTAACGCGGCTCGTTGATGTTGTGATCAGTGTTTTGCCGTTCACTGATCACCGGTGTTGTCGGCGTTCACCGGCAGCGCATCAGAAAGACGTAGAAGAAGGAAGACAGAACGCAGAAGAGTTCTAAAGTTGCATCCGCGTTTATCTGCGGCTGATATGTCCTGGTTTTATTGCGCGCTCTGAAGCGGAGGCGCGCTACCGCACTTCGGAATCGATCACCACGCTCACGCCATTCGCGCCCGCCTTGATGGGCGCGCTAAGTCCCTCCAGGTCGCCGGGCTGAGGGGTGGCATTGGCGCTTTTCGAGACACGCGCGCCGATCACCACCAGCGGGAAGCTCGACAACTTCATTTGCGGCGTCATCGCCATCGAGTCATCGAGCGCGAACTCGACCGGAAGATCGCTCGCCTGCCGGCGCAGGATGGCGAGCGGCATCCTTGGCCCTTCGGCGGCGCGCGCGAAGATGAAAACGGTGTCGTTCGGTTCGACCTTCGCGGCGAGCGCCGGCGCAAGTTTGACGGTGCCACTCACGCGGGTGGCATCCGCCGCGGGGGACGCAGGCGCCGCGGGGGACGCAGGCGCCGCGGCAGCCGGCGGCTGAGCCGCGAGCGTGCCGCCGGCAAGGGAACGCGCCTCGGCGATGTTCGCGCGTGCTCCCCGGGCGAATTCGGAATCCGGCGGCACCACGGCCAGGATGCGCTCCCAGTATTCCACGGCCTTCGCGTAATCCTTCCTGTTGAAGGCGACGGTGCCCGCCAGCGCCAGCGCCTTGACGTTGCGAGGATCGACAGCAAGGGCGCGTGCGATCAGCTTCTCGGGCTCGCCCTCGAGCGAGCGTCCCTGCGCCATTGCAAGCGCATCGGCGTAATCAGCGAACAGCTGGGCATCGCCAGGGCTGCGGGCGGTTGCGTTGGCATACGCCTCGGACGCTTCCTTGAAGCGGCCGAGCGCGGCGTACGAGCGCGCCAGGATCTTCCAGCCCTCGGGATCCTCGGGATTCGCGCGCATGCGCGCAGCGAGCTTCTCGACGATGGCGAGCATTTGTTCTCCACTGACGCCATGAGCGGTGCTTTGCGGGGTGCCTGCCATCTGTATTGCCTGCGGATTGCCGACGACAAGGTAGATCGCGAGCGCGCACACCGGCAATGCAATCGCGAATGCGATGGCCCCCAACTTCGAGCCCGGACGCGCCGCGACCCCCTCCGTTGCGCTCACGTCCTGGAGCAGGCGTGTTTCGATTTCTCCCCGAGAGCGTTCGTATTGATCCTGGGCGAGCGTGCCGGCGCGCAGGTCGGCCTCCAACTCGCGCAGCTGGTCGCGATAGACGGCGACGTTGATCGCATTGCGCGAGACGCCCGAGTTCGAGCCGCGCTTCAGCAGCGGCAACACGACGAAGGCAAGGGCGCCGATCGCGAGCAGGCCGGCGATGAGGACGAACGCGGTCACAGCCGCTCCCGTCCGCTATCGGAGAGCAGGGCCCGCGCCCGCTCCCGCTCTGATCCGGTGAGCTCGATGGCCGGCGCCTCGCGCCTCCGGGAGAGCCGGTAGAAGAGCGCCGCCAGGCCGGCCACTATCAGCAACAGCGGGCCGAGCCAGAGCAGCAAGGTGGTGAGCTTTAAGGGCGGGCGGTAGAGCACGAAGTCACCGTAGCGGGACACGAGATAGTCCACGATCTCCTCGTCGCTCTGCCCCTGGCGCATGCGCTCGCGGATCTGGTTGCGCAGGTCCACTGCGAGCTCGGCCCGCGAGCCGGCGAGCGATTCGTTCTGGCACACGAGACAGCGCAGCTCCGCAGAGAGCGTCTGCAGGCGCCGCTCGAGCACGGGATCTTCTGCCACTGGCGCTGCTTCCTTGCCCCACGCGGCAACGGCGAGGACCATCAGCAGGACGAATGTTATTGCTTTCGAAAGCATCTCAACGCGTGAGTCGTGAGTCGTGAGTCGTGAGTGGGGAGTGGGGAGCGGGCGACGTCCCATACGATCGGTTCGGTCCACTCACTATTCACCACTCACCCCTTTGAACCGAATCAGCCCTTATTGAGTTCCGCCACCAGCGGCAGTACTTTGTTCTTCAGGATCTCGGGGGTCAGAGCGCCGATCCGCTTGTAGCGAATGACGCCCTTCTTGTCGATCACGTAGGTCTCGGGCACGCCATAGACGCCGTAATCGATCCCGATCCGGCCGTCGCGGTCATAGGCCGACAATACGTACGGATCGCCGAACTGCTTCAGCCACGCGATTCCGTCCTTGCGCTCGTCCTTGTAGTTGAGCCCGTAGAGCGGTGCAGCGCCGGATTTCGCGAACTCGACCAGCACGGGATGCTCTTCGCGACAGGTGACGCACCACGAGGCCCATACGTTGAGCAACCAGACCTTGCCGAGCATGTCCTTCTGCGAGAATTGCTTCCCCGGCTCGTGCAGCTGCGGCAGCTGGAAGTTCGGCGCCGGCTTGCCCACGAGTGGCGAGGGCACTTCGCGCGGATTAAGCGTGAGGCCAACCCCCAGCAGCGCAACCAGCGCAACGAAAGCGGTGATCAAGACATATCGCATCATCCTTGCGGCTTCCGTGAATCGTAAATCCTGAATCGTGAATCGACGCCCAAGGAGAGGTTGTTGCAGTTAACCGCATTCATCTGCGTTTATCTGCGGTTAATCTGCTTTTTCACGCGTTTCATCTAACGCGCGGGCGCAGCAGCGTAGGCTTGCTCGCGCGCGCGGGACGAAGCAACGCGGTAGCGCCGGTCGCTCGCAGCGAGCAGCCCGCCGAGCGCCATCAGCAGGCACCCGCCCCAGATCCAGTCGACGAATGGCTTGTGCTGAACGCGCACGACCCATTGCGTCGGGCCGAGCGAGTCGCCAAGCGAGACGTAGAGGTCGCGCGTAAAGCCCGGATCGATGGCCGCCTCCGTCATCGGCTGGTTCTGCACGCGGTAGATGCGTTTTTCCGGATACATCCGCGTCATCGTCTTGCCCTCGCGGCTGACGTGGATCTCGGCTCGGGCCGCGACGTAGTTGGGGCCGTTGACTTCCCGCACGCCGTCGAAGCGAAAGACGTATCCGCCCAGCTCGACCGTGTCTCCCGGGCCCATCCGGACGTCGCGCTCGCTTTCATAGCCCTTCACGAGCGTCACGCCAACGACGAACACTGCCACACCGAGATGCGCAAGGAGCATGCCATAGTAGGCTCGTGGCGTTGTGGCGAGGCGCGCCCACACGCCGGCGCCGCTGGCCGCGTTCCTGACGCGCTCACGCAACTGAACCACGCTGCTCGCCGCGATCCAGATTGCGAGCAGCAATCCGAGCGAGACGAGCGCGCTCCATTGCCCCAATGCGAACGGCAGGAGCAACGCCGCCACGACACTTACGCCGAAGGCCCAGCGCAACCGCACCGCAAGGTCGGGCAGGCTCGCTTTCTTCCAGCGCGCGAGGGGGCCTACGCCCATGAGAAAGAGCGCCGGCGCCATCACTGCCGCGAACACCGCGTCGAAGTAGGGTGGGCCGACCGAGATCTTGCCAAGCCCGAGCGCGTCCAGCGCAAGCGGATAAAGGGTGCCGAGCAGTACCGAGCCGGTGGCCGCGGCGAGGAGCACGTTGTTGGTGAGCAGGAACGACTCGCGCGACACGGGCTCAAAACCTCCGCCAAGACCGATGCGTGCCGTACGCGAGGCGAAGAGCAGCAGCGAGCCTCCAATCACGACCGAGAGAAAGATGAGGATGAAGACCCCGCGCGCGGGATCCGTGGCGAAGGCGTGGACTGATGTGAGGACTCCCGAGCGCACGAGGAACGTGCCAAGGAGCGAGAGCGCAAACGCGAATATCGCAAGCAACACGGTCCAGCTGCGGAAGCTGCCGCGCTTCTCGGTCACTGCCAGGGAATGAATCAGCGCCGTGCCAATGAGCCACGGCATGAAAGACGCGTTCTCGACCGGATCCCAGAACCACCACCCGCCCCAGCCGAGCTCGTAGTAGGCCCACCAGCTGCCGAGCGCGATGCCGACGGTGAGAAAGGCCCACGCGACCGTCGTCCACGGGCGCGACCAGCGCGCCCATGTTGCATCGAGGCGGCCGGCCAGCAGCGCGGCTATGGCGAAGGCGAATGCGACCGAGAAGCCGACATAACCCATGTAGAGCATAGGGGGATGCATCACCATGCCGGGGTCCTGCAGCAGCGGATTGAGATCTCGACCGTCGGGGGGGATCGGAAAGAGCCGCAGGAAAGGGTTCGAGGTGAAGAGCATGAACAGCAAAAAGCCAATGCTCACGAGCCCCATCACGCCCAACACCCGGGCCACCATCTCATCGGGCAAATGGCGGCTGAAGACAGTCACTGCCGTCATCCAGACGCAGAGCATGAGCATCCAGAGCAGGAGCGAGCCTTCGTGTCCGCCCCATACGCCAGCGATTCGGTACGGCAGTGGCAGCGCGGAATTGGAGTGGCTCGCCACGTAGCTGACGGAAAAGTCGTTGGTCACGAAAGAGTAGGTAAGACAACCGAAGGCGATGGCGACGAACACGAACTGGCCCTGGGTGACCGGGCGCGCCGCCGCCATCCATATCCGATCACCGCGCGCTGCGCCGGCGATGCCCAAGACGCCTTGCGCGAGTGCCAGACAGAGGGCAAGCGCAAGCGCGAACTGGCCAAGCTCGGGAATCAACGGCCGCTCCCGGGGACGACCAGCGTCTTCTGCGCGGCGTTCAAGCCGTTGCCGTGGGCCTGCTTCAACGCGTCGGCCGCTTCGGGCGGCATGTAGTTCTCGTCGTGCTTCGCCAGCACTTCGCTCGCCTGGAACACGCCGTCGGGGCCGAGACGCCCCTGGGTCACAACGCCTTTGCCCTCGCGGAACAGATCGGGAAGGATGCCCTGGTACACGACCGGGATGTTTTGGGCGGTGTCAGTGACGACGAACTGGACAGTGACCCCGTCGGACCGGCGTTTGACGCTGCCGGGGGCGACCAGTCCGCCGATTCGGAAGGTGCGGCCCTGGGGCGCTTCATTGGCGGCGACCTGGGTCGGGGTGAAGAAGAACACCAGATTTTTCTGGAATGCGGAGAGCACGAGGGCGGCCGACACGGCGAGTGCGGCCACGCCCCCAGCGATCATTGCCATACGTTTATGTCTTGGTTTCATGAGGTTACGTTAACTCTTGCCGCCGAAACGGTTAAGTATGCCGCGTCGGCGAAGCACGAGCAATATGAGTTCGACTACCATCAGACCCGCCGTGACGGCGTACGATCCCCAGACGTAGAGGGCATAGCCGCCCATCGCGAAGAATTCGCTCCAGCTCCCCCAGTTCATGCGCCGCTCTCCAGGTATTGGGCCGCCCATTCACTGTTGCGCTCGCGTTCGAGCATGATGCAACGCGCGCGCATCAAGACGGCGGCGATGCTGTAGAACCAGAAGCCGAACACCATGACGAGCATGCCAATGAGCATCGTGGTCGCCATCGTCGGCGCGCTGCTGAGGCTCACCGAGGCGCCCTGGTGCAGCGTGTTCCACCATTTGACCGAGAAATAAATGATCGGAACGTTGACCACCCCGACGAGCGCCAGCACGGCGCCGGCACGGTCCGCGCGCCGCGGATCGTCGATCGCGGCCTGCAAGGCCAGAAAACCGAAGTAAAGGAACAGCAGTATCAGCTCGGACGTCAGGCGCGCGTCCCACACCCACCACGTGCCCCACGTCGGCTTGCCCCACAGCGATCCGGTCCAGAGCGCGATGAAGGTGAACATCGCCCCCGTGGGCGCGAGCGCGCTTGCCATCATGCCGGACAAACGGGTGTTGAACGCGAGCCCCATGCCGGCCCAGAAGGCCATCACCAAGTAGATGAACATCGACATCCAGGCAGCGGGCACGTGGATGAAGATGATGCGGTAGGACTCGCCCTGCTGGTGGTCGGTCGGCGCCATGAAGAAGCCGATGTAGAGGCCGACCGCGCAGAACACGACGGCCAGCGTGCCGAAACCCACCGCGAGCTTCTTCGCCAGCGGGTAGAACGACGCTGGCGAGGAGAACTTGAACCAGTTGATCCCGCTGCTCATGACATTACCAATCTGCGGCTCCTACTCGAGGGCGATGCGCAGCGCAACCGCCGCCACCCAAGGGGCGAATGCTGCAGCCATCACCAGAAAAGCGCCCAGCAACAGCAAATGAGCGCCCGCGCCCAATCCTGCGGCGGCCGCATCAAGGGCCCCGGCCCCGATAATCAACACGGGAATGTAGAGCGGCAGGACCAGCAGCGCCACCAGCGCTCCCCCGCCACGCAGCCCCAACGTAAGCGCGGCGCCGATAGTGCCGATCAGGCTGAGCGCAGGCGTTCCGAGCAGTAAGGATAGCATCAACTCACCGAGAAAGTTTTGAGGCACATCAAATTGTAACGCGAGCACTGGAGCCAGCAGGACGAGCGGAAGTCCGGTCATCAGCCAGTGTGCAAGCACCTTGCCGGCGACGATGACGCTGAGTGGCGATGCGCTCAAGAGCATCTGTTCCAGCGTGCCATCCGCGTAGTCCTGCGCAAACACGCGGCTCAGCGCCAGCATCGAGGCCAGCAGGGCCGCCACCCAGATCACGCCCGGCGCAATCGTCCGCAGCAGCGCCGGCTCAGGCCCCACGCCGAGCGGGAACAGGCTCACGACGATCACGAAGAAGAGCAGCACGGTGAGGACGTCGGAGCGCCGCCGCATCGCGAGCAGCAGATCCCGGCGGATGACAAAGACGGCGGTCTCTAGCATGGCAAGGCGGGCCAGTGAGCGCTGACCCGTGACCGGCGGGACGCTGCCGCAAGAAGAGCTTCAGAGTCGCCGATGGAAACCGATAAACGCTGATGGGATCGGCACGCGATCATTTGTTCCGATTCTCTGTCTGCGTTCATCTGCGGCCAGATCTGTTGTGTATGCTCAAGTGTGGGCTAAACAGCAGCGGCGCCGAGATCGATACGCAGCGCGACGGCGACGGCGATTTCCAGCTCCACGTGCGTGGTGTAAACGACGGCCGCTCCCCGCGCGACGTGGCTGGCGATCATCTCCTGCACGATATCCACGGCACGGGCATCGAGCGCGGTAAAGGGCTCATCGAGAATCCACAGCGGCGAATGTTCGCTCAGCGCAAGCCGCGCAAGGGCGACGCGCCGCCGCTGCCCCTGTGAGAGCACGCGGGCGGGCCGATGCTCGCTGCCCCCGATGCCGAGCTGGTCGAGCGCCGAGCGCAGCGCGCCGGCCGCCACCCGGTGTCCGCCGAGTGCGCAGGCAATGGCCAGGTTCTCGGCTGCCGTGAGATCGTCCTTGATGGCATTGGCATGGCCGATATAGACGAGCCGGCCCCAGTACTCCTCGCGCAGGCGCCGGATGTCCTCGCCATGCCAACGCACCGATCCGCCAGCCGGCGCCAGCAGGCCGCAGAGCAGCCGCAGCAGGCTCGTCTTGCCACTGCCATTCGCGCCGGCGATGCGCAACAGCTCGCCTCCGCGCAGACGGAAGTCAAGCCCGCTGAAGAGAGTGCGCTCCCCGCGCGTGCACTGGAGATCAATCGCCTCGAGCATCAATCAACAGAACGGAAAACAGTTTCAACGGGCCGCAAATTTCGCGGCGCTGCAGGCCGTAAGAGACAGGCCGGCAGCGATGATACCAGTGAGGAGGCTGTGCGGCGCGCGGCATTTTTCTCTTTCTCGCGTTGCGATCCGTTATTCTATACCCCTGCGATGAGACCCTTGACCGCGCGCGTACTCCAGCTCCTCGCCGACGCCGAGTTTCATTCGGGCGAAGCGCTTGCCGACGCGCTTGAGATGTCGCGCGGCAGTATCTGGCATGCGATTCGCGAGCTCGAGGCGCTCGGCCTTGATATCTATAAGGTACCCGGCCGCGGTTATCGTCTCTCGCGGCCGCTGGCCCTGCTCGATGCTGCGCGCGTCGAGCATCACCTCGGGACGCTTGCTCCGCGCTTCAGGCTCGAACTCTGCCCCAGTGTGGCCTCGACCAGCACGCGCTTGCTCGAGCGCGCCGCGCAGGGCGCGGAGACAGCGACGGTAGTCGCCGCCGAATGGCAAAGCGGGGGACGCGGCCGCTTGGGGCGGGCCTGGCATGCGCCTCTCGGCGGCGGGCTCACATTCTCGCTGCTGTGGCGTTTCGCGCGGGGCGCCGGCGCGCTCACGGGCCTGAGCCTGGCGACCGGCGTGGCGGTCGCGCGCGGAGTTGAGACGCTCGGCGCCAGCGGGATCGAGTTGAAATGGCCGAACGATGTCCTCTGGGACGGGCGCAAACTGGCCGGCATTCTGATCGAGCTTCAGGGCGATGCGCTGGGACCCACGGCAGCCGTCATCGGGATCGGCGTCAACGTACGCCTTTCGACGGCGGACCATGGCAGGATCGGGCAGCCTGCAACGGATCTCGAAGCTGCGTGCGGCGCCGCGCCGGATCGTAACGTCGCGCTTGCGCGGCTGCTGGCGGAACTGCATCGTACGCTCGATGCTTTTGCGGAGAGCGGGTTTGCGCCCTTGCGCGCCGAGTGGCAGCGGCGCCATGCGCATCAGGATCGGCGCGTAACATTACTGCTGCCGGACGGCGCCGGAGTTTCCGGACAGGCTCGGGGGGTGGGTGAAGACGGCGCACTATTGCTCGAAACGCGGACGGGTATCCGGCGCTACCATAGCGGCGAGGTCAGCCTGCGACCTGCGAAACCCGTGATGAGTGATGAGTGATGGGCCTACCCGAAGGCAGAAGGCAGAAGGCAGAAGGCAGAAACGAACCCGGTTCAATCTGTGTTTATCTGCGTTTATCTGCGGCTGATAACGGTGTGCGTGCATGAAGGTGCTAGCGTGCGACGCGGGCAACAGCCGCATCAAGTGGGGCCTGCATGACGGGTCCGGGTGGGTGGCCCAGTCGTGGGTGGGCACGGCGCAGGCAAACCAGCTTGGTGAAGCCTGGCGCGGCCTTCCGCCACCGGATGCGCTGATTGCCTCCAACGTTGCGGGCGACGGAGTGGGCGAAGCGCTCCGGAGCGCGGCGCGGGCCTTGGGCGCCCGGCTCCAGATCATTGGAAGCCGCGCACGCCAATGTGGCGTGCGCAGCGGCTACGATGATCCGTCGCAACTCGGGCCCGACCGCTGGGCCGCCCTCATCGGGGCATGGCATTTATGCGGCGGGCCGAGCGTCGTCGTCAACGCGGGCACGACGATGACCGCGGATGCGCTGAGCCGGGATGGTGTGTTTCTCGGCGGCGTGATCGTGGCAGGCGTCGATCTCATGCGCGAGACGCTCGCGCGCTCGACCGCCGGTCTGAAAATGGAGGAGGGCCATTACACGTTCTTCCCGGCCACGACGGCCGATGCGATCATGAGCGGTGCCATCAACGCGCTGGCGGGCACCATCGAGCGCATGCAGCGCTTCATGCGTGAAGCAGGTGAAGCCAACCCGCGCATCGTGCTCTCGGGTGGCGCCGCGCCCGCCGTGGAGCGCGCGCTTAACGGCGGCGTCGAGGTCGTGGATAATCTCGTGCTCGAGGGGCTGCTTCGCATTGCCCTCGAAACTGAAAAGTGAGCCGTGAACCGTGAGCCGTAAGCCGCCAGAGAGGAAGCAACAGATTCCGCGTCTTCGGATCACGGATCACAGATCACGGCTCACGCTTTCGCTGGCACGAGTATGAGAGCCCTTTTCCTGCTGCTGATCCTGGCGAACCTGATGTTTTTCGCCTATGCGCAGGTGGCAGGCGAAGGCGCCAATATCGAAAGCCGCATCGCAGCCCTGCAGATCAGCCCGGAGCGAATACGGCTGCTCGGACCGGGGGGCGGACCGGCTGCCGAAGCGGCGAGGCAGGCGGGACAGAGCATTCCGCCGGTGCTGGCACCCAAGGCCCCTGTCGCCTGCCTGGAATGGAGCAACCTCGGCGGGCCTGACGTGGCCCGGGCGGAGAACGATCTCGGGAAACTCGGGGTCGAGCCCGCGCGGATTGAGCGCGTGGTCGCCGACGCCGACGGTTACTGGGTTCACATGCCCCCGGTGGAAAACAAGGCCGAGATCGACCGCAAGATAGGAGAGCTCAAGGCGCTCGGCGTGCAGGAATTTTTCGTGGTGCAGGAAGCCGGCGAGTGGCGCAACGCCATCTCCCTTGGCATCTTCCGGAGCGACGAGGCGGCGAACGTGTTTCTGGCCTCCCTGCGCCAGCGCGGCGTGCGCTCCGCGGTCATGTCGCGTCGGGAGAAGTTGTTGAAGCAGGTCGTATTCTACGTGCGGGAGCCCGGCAACGCCCTGGTGGAGAAGCTGGCTGAAGTCCAGCGCAATTACCCGGGAACCGCGATCAAGGCGGCGCCATGCCCGCCCGCCTCGGCTCCGCCCAAGGGATAACCTCTTCGTCGGTAAACGGTAAACGGTAAACGGTGAACAGTGGACCGTGAACCGAAAAATGCCTATCGCAACATCAGCCGGCCAAGCAATACCGCGTAGCCCTCACCGCTCACGGGTCACACCGTCAGCTCAACCGGCGGATCCGTTCGATCAGCGCTGTCGTGGAGCGCGCGTGCTCGAAGGGAATCGAGTGCACGCTTCCGCCCCAGCTCTTTACTTCCTCCGCGCCAACGATCGTGTCGGGCGGCCAATCGCCGCCCTTCACCAGCACGTCAGGCCGCGCAGCGCGGATCAGCTGAAGGGGCGTGTCCTCATCGAACCAGGTGACGAGCGCTACAGCCTCAAGGGCGGCGATCACGGCGCAACGGTCTTCGAGGCGGTTCACCGGGCGGTCAGGGCCCTTGCCGAGGCGCTGTGCCGAAGCATCCGTGTTCAGCGCGACGAGCAGGCTTGCGCCGAGCGCGCGCGCCCGGGCGAGGTAGGCCACGTGGCCGCGATGCAGGATATCGAACACGCCGTTGGTGAAAACGAGCGGCCGTGCAACATGCCCAAGGCGCACGCGCAGCTCGTTCGGGGGGCAGATTTTCGCTTCGATCGGAAGCATCGCGTCGCCAGTGTAGCGGCGCGGCTGTGCTGACACAAATCAGGCTGCGCGGAGATTGCCCTTGGCAAACCGCGATAGCGACTTAGGTCGCGCACGCTGTCGATGCGCTCCTTGAGCCACGGAAAGATCTTTTGACAAGCAGGGCGTTGCTCGCGAAAAAAGCGCCCTGCGGGTTCATCTAGGGGCGATCACCGGCAACGGGGTGGGGGCGCCGTTTCGTAATGAGCGGCGTGCGTGGGTGGCGCCGATTACGCGACGCAGAGCTCACGCCGCCTGCAAGGCGCGGTTGGTGTCGCGAGCGTTTGCGAGTGCCGAGGGAATTTCTTCCAGGGATCGCAACATCGTGACGCCTTCTGGCGCCTTGCGGCAGCGGCCCAGCGCCCCGCCACCCGCCCAGATCGCGATTTCTTTCGGCAGGACGGCCCGCAATTCCTGCAATCCTGCCAGCGCCGTTTGAGTTGGTATGGCCGCGCTGAAGGAAAGTGCGACCACATCGGCGCGCAAGGCCAGAGCGCCGTCGCGAATATCCGGGATAGGGGTCTCATTGCCGAGCGCCACGCAGGCCGCCCCCTCGATGCAGAGCATTGCCTCCACCATCAGCAGCCCGATGCGGTGCTTTTCGCCGGGCACGGTGGTGAGCAGGAACCGCGGCGCACCGCCGCGCCCAGGCTGCTCGAGGATAGCGTTACGCAGAATGTTCTGGAGATGCTCGGAATAGAGATGCTCGTCGAAGATCGCCAACTTGCCATGCAGCCAAGCATCCCCGATCCAGAAGTTTAGGTGGGCGACCGTATCGCAGACGAAGCGCTGCAGGCCCTGCTTCATGAGCTGCTGCAGCAGGGCGCCGCGAAATCCCTCGATGTCGTGTGCCAGGAGCAGGCGCAGAATTTCTGCCACGGCCGCGGGAGGCTCGCGATACTCGGCCCCGCGCGTCATGAGCTGGGCGAGCTCCTCAGCATTGAGGTGGATCAGCTTGCTCGGCCGTTGGCCGTGGTCCATGAGATGACGGATGCGGCGCAGCTTGTCCAGCTGGTCCTGCGGGTAGAGCCGCTCGTCGTTGTTGTCGCGCAGCGGTTGCGGAAAGCCGTAGCGACGCTCCCAGACCCGCAATGTGTCCTTCGAAAGACCGGTATCGCGCTCGACCGCCGCGATGTTGTAGAGGGTTTCCCCGTTCGGCTCGTGCGTGGTGATGTATGGCATATTGTCGTGGACAAGGTGAAAAATAAATATTGCGCTGACGAGTATTATACATTAAATTAGAGTTCTGACCAGGACAAAATGACCTCCTAAGCCGCGTAAACTACTTTGTCCAGCCTTTTGCATGGACATTGCAGGGGAACGTAGGGCCCCCGAGACAGTCTTGGTTCTGAGCCGTTTATGGCGCGTCGAAGGGGTGGTTTCCTGCGCGCTTAAAGCGAATTGATTGATCAGGGGCGGCGAATTTGGAATCGCCGTCCCAACCCGTAGCCGAACAGCAGCCGCGCTTGCGCGGCGATAGAGGACCAAGATGAGTGTTCCCGACCGTTTTCTTCTGCCCGACGCGCAGTCGGTGGCTGATGGCCGGAACCCGGCCATGAACCGCATTGGCGTGAAAGGGCTCAATTCCGCAGGCAGGATGATCGAGAGGAAGGCCCGACATGCCTCCGCGTGACAGCGCCCCGCCAACCCGACGGATCGCAGTGATTGGGGCCGGCATTTCCGGCCTCGCCGCCGCGTGGATGCTGGGGCGCCGCTATGCGGTGACGCTGTACGAGGCAAATGATTATCTGGGGGGCCACACCAACACGGTGGACGTCACGATCGATGGCGTGACCGCGCCCGTCGACACGGGCTTCCTCGTGTTCAACGAGCGCACGTATCCCGAGCTGATCGGGATGTTCGGCTTTCTGGGAGTGGAAAGCGTGCCGAGTGAAATGTCGTTCAGCGTGAGCGTCGAGGATGAGGGCATCGAGTGGTCGGGCACCGATCTGGCCGCCCTGTTCGCGTGGAAGCGAAATGCGCTGAAGCCAGCCTTCTGGACCATGCTCGCCGACATGCTCCGCTTCAACCAGGAGGCCGCCCGTTACGCGCGCACGCCTGCCGATGGCGGGAGCACGCTGGGCGAGTTTCTCGAGCGTGGTCGGTACGGGCGCCCGTTTCGCGACTGGTATCTGCTGCCCATGAGCGGAGCGATCTGGTCATGTCCGACTGCCCAGATGCTCGAGTATCCGATGCACCCATTCGCGCGTTTTTTCGAAAACCACGGCCTGCTGCGGCTGACCAACCGACCCCTGTGGCGCACCGTGGCCGGCGGCGGAAGGGAATATGTGAAGCGGCTCGCACAGGGCATCGCGGATATTCGCCTGGCAACTCCCGTGTCGCGCGTCGTGCGAGACCCAGAGGGCATATACGTCGCTGTAGAGCAGGGCGCAGCCGAGCGCTTTGATCACGTCGTGTTCGCATGCCACAGCGATCAGGCGCTGCGGCTGCTGGCGGATCCCGACGCGACCGAGCGACGCCTCGTGGGGGCCGTGAAATATCAGCCCAACCGCGCGTTACTCCACACCGACACGTCTTTGCTGCCGCGCGCGCGACGCGCATGGTCGGCATGGAACTATCATGCCCCTTCGACCGCACAGGGCGGCGGCGCCGTTGGTGTGAGCTATCTCATCAATCGGCTGCAGCCCCTGCCGTTCACCCAACCGGTGATCGTCACGCTCAATCCGCACCGCGTGCCCGATCCCGCGAAGACCATCGCGGAATTCAGCTACTCGCATCCCATGTTCGACCGCGATGCCCTGGCGGCGCAGCGCTCTTTGGCCCACATACAGGGGCGGCGCCGGACCTGGTTCTGCGGGGCTTGGACGGGCTATGGCTTCCACGAGGACGGGCTGCGCTCGGCGCTGAGTGTGGCCGACGCCTTGGGTGTGCGCGCCCCGTGGCGGCATGCCGGCCTCGAGCTGGCCGCGTGAGGGCAGTATGAACACTCAGCTCTATTTCGGCACCGTGATGCATGATCGCCTCAAGCCGAGCCGGCACCGGTTCCGCCATGGCGTGTTTTTCCTGCGCGTCAACCTGCGCGAGATCGACCGCATGGCAGGGCCTTTGTTTTCGGTCGACCGCTGGAATATCTTCAGTTTTCACCGCGCCGATCACGGCCCTCGAGACGGATCCGAGCTCGAGCCCTGGATGCGTGCGCTCCTGGCCCGTCACGGTATTGATTGCGCCGATGGGGATATCGTGCTGCAAACGTTCCCGCGCGTCCTGGGTTACGTTTTCAATCCGGTGAGCTTCTGGCTGGCCTATGATCGCGGCGGCGGCCTGCGCGCGGTCCTGGCCGAGGTCAGCAATACCTTCGGCGAGCGCCATAACTATCTGGTCACGCACGCCGACGGCCGGCGGATCTCAGGAGAGCAATGGCTCGAAGCAACCAAGGTCTTCCACGTGTCGCCTTTTTTCGGTGTTGCCGGTCGCTACCGCTTCCGCTTCACCGAGCGCGCCAACGGCACCGTGGCGCGCATCGACTATTACGGAGACGAGGGGCTGCTTCTGCGTACGGCAATAGGGGGCGAGGCCGCGCCCTTCGATACGCGCCGCCTGGGCTACGCCTTCATGCGCTATCCCGGGTTCACGCTGGGCGTGATCGCGCGCATACACTGGCACGCGCTGCGGTTGTGGCTGAAACGCGTTCCGTTCTTCCCTAAACCACTGCCACCGGCAGAGGAAACGACAAAATGAGCACCAGCCAACTTGCATTGGCGCCCGCGCAGCAAAGCGTTCCGAGCGGTGCTGCAGGGCTTCTGTTCCAGGCGCTCGGTAATCTGCGTTTCGGGCATTTGCGCGTTGTGTGCCCCAAAGGCACGCCGATCGACTTCGCGGGCGCGCAGCCCGGCCCGCGTGCCACGCTGATCGTTCACGACTGGTCCGTGTTCTCCGACATTATCGCGCGCGGCGACATCGGCTTCGCGGAGGCCTACCTCGAACAGAAGTGGGACACCGACGATCTTCCGGGTCTGATCGCGCTGGCGGTGCGCAACGAAGCGGTGCTCGAGGCGGCCCTTTTCGGGCGCTGGCTGAGCATGCTCGCCTACCGCCTGCGCCACAGGCTCCGCACCAACACGCGCTCGGGCAGCCGCCGGAATATCCATGCCCACTACGATCTGGGCAACGACTTCTATCGGCTCTGGCTCGATGAGTCGATGAGCTATTCGTCAGCCCTGTTCGACAACGATACTGCTCGCGGACTGCCCCTCGCCCAGGCGGCGAAGTACGAGCGCGTGCTGGAGCAGCTCGGCGCGCGCCCCGGCGAGCACATTCTGGAAATCGGCTGTGGATGGGGTGGGTTTGCCGAGGCAGCAGCGCGGCGCGGCTGCCGCGTCACGGGGATCACCGTCTCCCGCGCCCAGCTCGAGTATGCGCGCGAGCGGATCGCCGCCGCGGGGTTGAGCGATCTCGTCAACCTGGAGTTGCGCGACTACCGCGATCTGTCCGGCGTGTTCGATCACGTTGTTTCAATCGAAATGCTCGAGGCTGTCGGCGAGCGCTACTGGAAGACCTATTTCCGCACACTGCGCGCGGCGCTCCGTTCGGGCGGCCGGGCTGTCCTGCAGGTGATCACGATTGCAGATGACCGCTTCGAGCGCTATCGCCGCGGCACCGATTTCATCCAGCAGTACATCTTTCCTGGCGGCATGCTTCCGTCGCCGCGCAAACTCACCGAGCTTGCCGCGGGCGCGGCCTTCGAGATTGCGGACCGTTATGCCTTTGGCGCCGACTATGCCGAGACACTCCGGCGCTGGCGCGCCAGCGTGGGGGCGCGCGAAGACGCGATCCGGGCGCTGGGTTTCGACGAGCGCTTTCTGCGCCTTTGGCGCTTTTACCTCGCCTATTGCGAGGCGGGTTTTAATGCAAGGACGACCGATGTCGAACAGATCACGCTGGTTCGCCGCTAGCTTTCTCTTTTTCTGGCTTTGGATTCTGCCGGCGACGGCAGAGCGGCTGCCTGCCTTGGTGCAGGGCGCGCTGCCGCAGGCTCGCCTGGTGGGGCAGGGCTCGCTCACCTGGTTCGGTTTCCAGGTCTACGATGCGCGGCTGTGGGTCAAAGGCCGGCAGTGGTCATTCGACGCGCCGTTCGCGCTCGAGTTACGCTACGCGCGCTCGATTCCCGGTGAACGGCTGGCGGAGACGAGCGCTGAGGAGATGCGCCGCATGGCCCTGGGCAGTGAGGAGCAGCTGTTGCGCTGGCTGGCGGCGATGCGACGCATCTTCCCCGACGTCGCCGCTGGGGACCGGTTGATCGGCGTTCATCTGCCGGGCGACGGCGTCGCGTTCTACTCGGCGGGCCGCATCCTGGGGAGCATCCCCGACGCCGAGTTCGCGCGCGCGTTTTTTGCAATCTGGCTGGATGAGCGCACGCGGCGTCCCGAGCTTCGCGCCGCCCTGCTCGGGTCTCAATGAGCGCGATCCGCTCAGGGTGGCTCGCCGCGTATGCGGCGCTCGCGTTGCCGCTTGCGGCAGCGGCCTTGCCGATCTACGTTCATGCCCCCAAGTACTATGCGGAACTGGGGCTGCCACTGGCGACGATCGGCGTGCTGTTACTCGTCCTGCGCGCGCTCGATGCGCTGTCCGACCCGCTCCTCGGCTTGCTGACCGACCGCGTCCCGGAACGCTACGGCGGCCGGCGTGTCATCATCGCGGCCGCGGTGCCTTTTCTTGCGCTCGGCATGGTGCTGCTGTTCAACCCTCCCGAATCCGGGGGGCTGGGGACTTGGCTCGCGATCAGCCTGATCCTCGTTTACCTCGGTCTGAGTGCCTCGAGCATTGCCTATTTCTCGATCGGCAGCGCGGCTTCGCGCGACTACGATGAACGAACGCGCATTACCGCCGCGCGCGGCGCGGCTGCGCTCGTGGGCGTGCTACTGGCCGCGGCGCTCCCGGAGGTCCTCTCGTCCCGCCTGGGCCGGGAGGCGGGGTTCGCGTGGTTCAGCGTCGTTTTCGTGGTCCTGCTGTTGGTTGCGGCCGCGGTCACGCTCCGGTTCGGGCTGCCTGCGGCGAGGCTGCCCCGCGCGAAACCGGAGCCGCTGCGCCTGCGGGCCCTGGTTGCGCCGCTCGCGAATCCTGGTTTCCGCTGGCTGGCGCTGGTGTTCCTGGTGAATGGCGTCGCGGCCGCGGTGCCGGCGACGCTGGTGCTCTTTTACGTCGGCGACATCTTGCGCCGTCCCGACCTTGCGGGCGCGTTTCTGGCGATTTACTTCGTCTGTGGTGCTGCCGGCATGCCGCTCTGGGTGCGTCTTGCGCACTGGATCGGCAAGAAGCACGCTTGGCTGACCGCAATGGGCGCGAGCGTCGTGGCGTTCGTCTGGGCATTTTCGCTGGGCGAAGGCGATGCGCTGGCCTTTGCGCTGGTGTGTGCGCTCTCCGGCCTCGCCTTCGGGGCGGACCTGGCATTGCCCGCCTCCATGCTTGCGGACGTGATCGACCATGACGAGCGCGCGGGCCGCTCGAGGCCCGATGGGTCCTACTTCGGCTTATGGCACATGCTCGAGAAGTTCGCGCTCGCTGCCGCAGCGGGGGCTGCGTTCCCCCTGCTTGATCTTCTTGGTTACCGTCCTGGCACGCCTTCGTTGGCGCTCGCCGGGGTTTACGCCTTGATGCCCTGCGCCATTCGCGTCATCGCGGCGCTCATACTGCTGCGCGCGCCGATCGAAACCGCGCCGCGTGTGCGTCAGCGCCAACTCGAAGGAGAAGCGATATGAAACGGTCGTGGCTTGCCTTGGTAGGCAGCGCGCTTGCGTTTGCGGGGTGCGCCAGCCCTTCGGTCGAGAGCTATCGCTCGGAGCAGCCGGTGCTCGACCTTGCGCGCTACTTCAACGGCGAGCTCGATGCTCACGGCATGTTCCAGGATCGCAGCGGGAAGGTGGTGAAGCGGTTCACGGTGCGGATCGAGGGGCGCTGGAGCGGCAATGTCGGGACGCTCGACGAAAAGTTCACTTACGCTGATGGGACCACGAGCCGGCGCGTCTGGCGCATCGAGAAGCTGGACGAGAATCGCTATCGCGGGACCGCCGACGATGTCGTGGGGGTGGCCGAGGGCGAGGCTTATGGGAATGCGCTGCGGTGGCGCTATGTCCTGCGGCTCCCCGTGGACGAAAAGGTCTACGAGGTCGATTTCGACGACTGGATGTTCCTGGTCGACGACACGGTGATGCTGAACCGCTCGCGCATGAGCAAGTTCGGATTTACGCTCGGCGAGGTCACGCTCTCCTTCCATAAGCGCTAGATGGCACTCAATACGCCGATCCGGGATTGGTCGCGACAGCGTGTCTGGGTGATCGGCGCGTCAAGCGGCATCGGCGCGGCACTCTCCGCAGCGTTTATCGAGCGTGGCGCGAGGGTTGCGCTTTCGGCGCGCCGCCGGGCGCCGCTCGAGGACATTGCCCGATCCCGACCGGCGCACGCCCTGGTAGAGCCGCTCGACGTGACGCACGAGGGCGCGGTTGCGGCGGCTCTCGAGCGAATCGTGGCGGCGTGGGGCGAAGTCACGCTAGTGCTGTACGTGGCGGGCACCCATGCACCGCAGCGCGCATGGGACATCGAGCCCCGCGAGGCGCGGGACATCGTTGCCGCCAATCTGCTGGGCGTGCTCGATGGTCTGCCGGCGGTGGTCCGGCGACTGATGGAGCAGGGACACGGCGCGCTGGGAATCGTGTCCAGCGTCGCGGGTTATCGCGGATTGCCGCAGGCGCTGGTGTACGGGGCGACCAAGGCGGCGCTGATCAACCTCGCCGAAACACTGTATCTGGACCTGGCGCCAAAAGGCATCGGCGTCTATCTTATCAATCCTGGTTTCGTCCGCACCCCTCTCACCGACCAAAACGAGTTCAAGATGCCCGCGCTGATCGAGCCGCCGGAGGCGGCGCGGGAAATACTGCGCGGGCTGGAACGGGGCGAGTTCGAGATCCATTTCCCGAAACGCTTCACCCGCGTCATGAAGCTGCTGCGCCTGTTGCCTTACCGCTGGTATTTTTACCTCGTTCACAAGGCCACCGGCTTGTGAGTCACGCGACGATCGACGCCCTCGTGGCGTACTACGAGAAGCTTGACCGCGAGTCGCTAGGCGAGATGGGCCGTTACTACGCGGCAGAATGCTATTTCAAGGACCCGTTCAACGAGGTCCGCACGCTACCGGAGATCCAGGCGATCTTCGAGCGCATGTACCGCCACCTGGCCGACCCGCGCTTTCGGGTAACCGAGCGCATTGAGGAGGGCAAATCCGGTGTGTTGGTCTGGGATTTCGATTTCCGGATGCGCGCCTGGCAGCCCGCAACGGCGCGGCGCATTCATGGCGTGACGCTGCTCAAATTCGACGCGGCGGGCAAGGTCAACTACCACCGTGACTACTGGGACGCGGCCGAGGAACTCTACGAGAAGCTGCCGCTGATCGGGCCGCTGATGCGCGGCTTACGGCGTTATGTGCGGTAGATCGAAAACAGGGAATGGGAAATCGGGAATCGTGAACGGCAACCGCGTCTAAACCAACGGCGTTCGGTCATCGCCCATCGCCCATCGCCCATCACCCATAACAATCCAATTCGCCTCCTCAGTCGATATATTCGAACACCCGCACGACCCTTTGCACGCCGCTCGTGGTACGCGCGATCTCCGTCGCGTCCTGCGCCTCCTGCTTCTTCACCAGCCCCATCAGGTAGACGATGCTGTTCTCCGTCACGACCTTGACGTGCAGCGCGTGAAATTTCCCGGCGTCGACAAAGCGGCCCTTGACCTTGGAGGTGATGAGCGAATCGTTCGATCGCACGGTGTAGGAGCTCACGCCGGCTATCGCGAGCTCGTTGTAGACGCCGCGCACGTTCTCGACCGCGCGCGCGATGCGCTCGACTCCGGCCTTCGTGGCTGCATCGGGGACTTCCCCGGTGAGGAGCACCATCCGGTTGTAGCTCGTGACGTTGATGTGGACGGCCTCCTTGAAGCGATTGCCGATACGGCTCGCGGCCTTGATCTCGATGCCCTCGTCCTCGGTCATTGTGCCCATGGTGCGGCGGTCCTCCGCCACCATGTAGCCGCCGGCAGCCGCGCCGCCAATCAAAGCGGCGGTGCAGCCATGCAGCAGGGGCAGGATCAGAAGCACGGCGATCGCAAGTTGGCGCATTATTCAACTCCCAGTAATAGACAGTCGATTGCGTCGCACAGGCAGTGCAACGTCAGCAAATGCACTTCCTGAATGCGCGCCGTGCTCTGGGCCGGCACGCAGACATGGATGTCGGCAGGCGACAGGACTTCGCCCAGTTTGCCGCCGTCGCGCCCCGACAGTGCCACGACGCCCATCTGGCACTCGTGCGCAGCCTCGACTGCGGCGATTACGTTGCGCGAATTGCCGCTCGTTGAAATCGCAAGCAGCACGTCCCGGGCCTGACCGAGCGCGCGGACCTGCTTCGAGAACACCTGGTCGTAGTCGTAATCGTTCGCGATCGACGTAAGCGTGGAGCTGTCCGTGGTGAGCGCCATTGCGGCAAGTCCCGGGCGCTCTTTCTCGAAGCGGTTGAGCAGCTCGGCCGAGAAGTGCTGCGCATCGGCGGCCGAGCCGCCGTTGCCGCACGAAAGTATTTTTCCGTCCTGCTTCAGACACTGCACCATGCGCTCGGCGGCGGCGGCGATCGGGCCGGCAAGCGCGTCCATCGACTGCAGCTTGAGGTGCGCGCTCTCGGAAAAGTTCTCGCTGATGCGGGTGATGAGGTCCACTTTGCCAGACGGGTCAGGAATTTGGCGCTATTCTACCGGCGCGCGTTGTCTTCACCAAACGCGTCCGTGATCCACTCGATCTGCGGCGGCTCGCCGCGGAGGAGCACGACGTCGAACCGGGCGGCGCGATCGCCGGCCGCCGCCAGGAAATGTCGGGCCGCAGCGACAAGCCGGCGGCGCTTGGCCACGGTGATGCTCTCACCGGGGCCGCCAAAGTCGTCCGATCTGCGCGCCCGCACCTCGACGAAGACGAGCGTTCTGCCGCTCTCGGCCACGAGGTCGATTTCCCCGAAACGGCAGCGGTAGTTGCGGGACAGAATTCTGAGCCCGCGGCGCTGCAGGAAAGTCGCTGCCAGGGCCTCGGCCGAATCGCCCCGGCCGCTCACCGGGGCAGGCCCTGCGCTCTCGGGCCGGTGATGGTGAGCTTGCCCTGGCTGAATTGCGCGGCTGTGAGGCTGCGCACGAACTGCTGGTCGGGTCCCAGTTTGATCTGGCCGGTAACGCCGTCGATCTCCACGGCGGCGTTGCCTGCCAGCAAGGCGCCCGCGATGCGGAAGGCGTCGATGCCAAGCGCGTAGAGACGTTCGCGATCCGCGGTCTCGCGATAAAGGGCGCGGGGATAGATCATGACTGCGGGGTGGTCGGGTTGCAAAAGCCAGGGCATATCCAGGAAGTGCACGCCGGCCAGATCGAACCCCGCGAGCGGTCCCATCGCCCCCGGGTTGACCTGCGACGTCGCGTAGAGCGCCAGGGGATCGAGGTAGGGGCGCGCCAGGCGTGCCTGGGAGAAATCGAGCGCCAGGAAGGCCATGTCCGCGACGCCCAGCCCGGCTGCTTCCTTGATCCGGGACAAGCTCGCCGGATCGCTCGTGAAGGCATATTCGGCTACGAGCGCGCCCCCGAGCCGCGTGAATTCGTCGACGAAGGCGCGATTAATTCTCAGCATCAGCGCGTTGTCTGCGCTCACTGATATGGCCTTGCGCCAGCCATCCTGGAACGCGAGCTGCGCGACCTGCTGCGCTTCCGCTTCGGCGCGCAGGCTCAGCATGTAGAGATTCACGGGCGCCGTCGTCCCGGCGTTGGGCACGTTCAGCGCCAGCGTCGGGACCGGAATTGGATTGCCTGCGATCGCTGTTACGCCGTCGCGCGTTAGCGGCCCGACCACGATACGCGCGCCCCCTGCGAGCGCGGTGGTGTAACTCGACACAATCTGGCCGGGGTCATCACCAACAGCATAGACCCGCAGCGGCAGCGGCTCGCTTCCCTGGACCTTGGCCGCTGCGAGGAAGCCGTTCTTGACCGCCTCGGCCAGCCGACCGAACGTCGCCGACTTGAGCGGGAGGAGCAGCGCAATGTGCGGCACGCCGTACGGGTCGGGAGCGGCAGGCGCGAGCGGCGGCTGTGGAGCCGTCGCGGGGGCGCTCGGCGCCGCGGGCTCAACGCTCGGCAACGGGGGCTGCGGCGCTGTCGCCGGCGCGACGGGCGTGATCGGTGGCAGCACGAGGGGACCCGTGCCCGACGGCGGAAGCGGAATCGGAGGACCGAGCGGCGGCGGTGGCGGCGCAGGCGCCGTGATCACCTCACTGGCTATCGCGAGTGCGCCCCCGTATAGTATCGCCGCAGTAAACGGCACTACGAGCCAGCGATGGAGCACGCCGCAGCGCATGAGGCAACCAATCGGAAACGGGAACCGACATTATATGTAGTGGCCACCCCGATTGGAAATCTGCGGGACATCAGTTTGCGCGCGCTCGACGTATTGAAGAGCGCCGACGCGATCGCCGCGGAGGACACCCGGATCACGCGGCGGCTGCTCGATCACTACGGCATCCCCAAGCGGCTGATCGCCGTGCACGAGCACAACGAGCGGCGTGCCGTGAAACAGGCGCTGGCCTTGCTCGGCGCGGGCCGATCGCTTGCTCTCGTGTGCGACGCGGGAACGCCGGCCATATCCGATCCCGGTGCCGTGCTGGTATCGGCAGTGCGGGACGCCGGATACAGCGTGACCCCGGTGCCGGGCGCCAATGCGGCAGTCACCGCGCTTGCCGCGGCGGGTCTCGAGACGCCGCATTTCCTGTTTTTCGGATTTCTTCCGTCGAAGGGCGGCGCGCGCCGGCGCGCGCTTGCCGCGCTCGCAGCGCTGCCCTATACCCTCGTTTTCTACGAGGCGCCGCATCGGATCGCCGAGTGCCTGCACGACATGAGCGAGGTACTGGGCGCGGCCCGGCGCGTGGTCATCGCGCGCGAGCTTACCAAGGCCTTTGAGTCGATCCACGTCTGCACGCTGGCGCTGGCCCCGCAATGGGTCGAGGCTGACGCAAATCGCCGCCGCGGGGAATTCGTCCTGCTTGTTGAAGGCGCGGCGGCACTGACAGAGGATTCCAGTGAGGGGCGCCGGACGCTGGAGGTGCTGCTCGCCGAGCTGCCAGTCAAGCAGGCAGTGGATCTGACGGTGAAATTGACGGGCGGCCGCCGGAACGAGCTCTACAAGCTTGCGCTGACGCTGAAAGGACATGGGAAATAGGAAATGGGAAGTGCGAAGTGCGAATGACTGATCTGCGCGCGCGCCTGGTTTTACTATTCCCCATTCCCCATTTACTATTCCCCGCGCAATGACGCGCATCACGATCATCCGCCCCGACGACTGGCACCTGCACCTGCGCGACGGCGAGCATCTTCGCGCCGTGCTGCCGGATACGGCGCGGCGCTTCGCGCGCGCCATCGTGATGCCCAACCTCAGGCCGCCAGTGACGACGACCGGAATGGCCCTGGCGTACCGCGAACGTATTCTCGCGGCCATGCCGGCCGGCGCCAGGTTCGAGCCGCTGATGACGCTTTACCTCACGGACAACACGCAGCCGGAGGAGATCGCGGAAGCGCGTGCCAGCACCTTCGTGCACGCCGTCAAATATTACCCGGCAGGCGCGACGACCAACTCGGATTCGGGTGTAACCGATCTTGCCAGGTGTCACCGCGTGATCGAAGCCATGGAGAAGCACGGCATGCCACTGCTGGTGCACGGTGAGGTCACTGACCCCGGCGTCGACGTGTTCGACCGCGAGCGCGTGTTCATCGAGCGGGTGCTCGCGCCGCTCGCCCGGCGCTTTCCGGGGCTGCGACTTGTCATGGAGCACATCACGACACGCGAGGCAGCAGATTTCGTGACGCAGGCGCCAGCGCAGGTCGCAGCGACCATCACAGCGCATCACCTCCTGCTCAGCCGCAACGCGCTGTTCGCCGGCGGGATGCGCCCGCATCACTATTGCCTGCCGCTGCTGAAACGCGAATCGCATCGAGCGGCTCTGGTGCAGGCCGCCATCAGCGGAAATCCCAAGTTCTTCCTGGGCACCGATAGCGCACCGCACGCGCGCGCGACGAAGGAGACCGACTGCGGCTGTGCCGGCATTTACACGGCACACGCCGGCATCGAGCTCTATTGCGAGGTCTTTGCCGCCGCGGGCGCACTCGGGAAACTCGAAGGGTTTGCGAGCCGCCACGGTGCGGCATTTTACGGATTGCCGGTCAATAGCGACGTGATTGAGCTGGTTGATGAGCCATGGTCGGTTCCAGCCGAGATCGCCTTCGGCACGGACGCGTTGGTGCCGTTCCGCGCCGGCTCCGCCGTGGATTGGCGGCTCGCTTAAGCCGATGCGCCGGGCAGATGTTGAGGATGCAGCGCACGCCGCTGCCCGGGATGCTTTCCCGATTCCCCATCCATCGGAGTTCGCGCTGCCACCCGGCGAGCTGTGGGTTTTCGGCTACGGATCGCTCATGTGGGATCCGGGTTTCCCCTATGTGAAGTGGGCGCCCGCGCTGGTATACGGTTATCACCGCGCACTATGCGTCTATTCGACGCGGTGGCGTGGCACGGCGAGGCGGCCGGGTCTTGTTCTGGGCCTCGACCGTGGTGGCGCCTGCCGCGGCATTGCGTATCAGGTCGCCACGGACGACGTCGACACGGCGCTCACGGGTCTCTGGGCGCGCGAAATGCGCCGGCGGGTGTACGAGCCTCGTCTCATGCGCGCGCGGCTTGCCGGACATGAGACACGCGTGCTGACGTTCGTCGCGAATGTCGAACATCCCGGGTACGCCGGGCGGCTTTCAGTCGAGGAAACTGCGCGACTCGTGGCAACGTGCCACGGCGAACGGGGATCCAACATCGACTACCTCACGCGCACCATCGACCACCTCACCGAGCTCGGCGTGCGCGATCACAATCTGCTGGGCGTGCTCGCAGCCGTGCGCGCCTTGCATCCGTCCGCGCCGGGTTGAAACGCGCCTGCAACCTTCGCGGCGCCGGCGCGTCAAAAGAGTAAGATTTGCATTGGAAGCCGGCCAGACAGCCGCTGCGCGCGGAAGAAGCGAGCCTCAACAGGGGTTCGTGCCGTGCGGAGAGGAAAGTCCGGGCTCCATAGGGTAGGGTGGCGGCTAATCACCGCCCGCCGTGAGGCGAGGAACAGGGCCACAGAGACGAGACCGCCGATGGCCACGGACTTGTGGACCGCGCTTGCGCGGGCCACAAAGTCCCTTTCGAATCGGGCAGGGTGGGCGAAAGTCCCCTTTGTCCGAGGAATTGAGGAAGCGCGAGAGCGCGGCTTCGATCCACGAAGGGCGGGCGCTAGCGCGTCCGGGTGGATCAGGTAAGGGTGAAACGGTGCGGTAAGAGCGCACCGCGTCCGCTGTGAAGCGGACGGCGAGGCAACCTCCACCTGGAGCAACACCAAATAGGCAAGCGATGACGTGACCCACCGAGCTTGCGGGTAGGTGGCTTGAGCCTTGGAGCAATCCGGGGCCTAGAGGAATGGCTGTCAGGGACCGCGAGGTCCTTACAGAACCCGGCTTATCGGCCGGCTTCCATCTTTTTTTTCGGTTTCCCATCTCCGTTGTTGGTCTGCTGCAACAGGACTTATTTCACGAAACGCGCCGTACGGCCGGAGCAAAATCTTAAAGTCATTTGTCATATTCTTATTTTAACTTCATGTTTAAAAATGGTAATTGAACGCAATTTCAAAACTACCGCCCCGTCTCAGCTATGCCTCATAAGTCTTTGTCCTAAATAAAGAAACCGGCCTGGTCTCCCTTGACCCTCCAAATCCTTTTCAATATAGTGGGAAGAAGTGGAGAAATGTGGGACATGCTGTCTTTTTTGCCGAAGTGCGGGAGACATCATTTTCTGCGGAATAAAGGGGACTCGTGTTTCGCGGCGTCACACAGCTCAACCTGGACAACAAAGGCCGACTGGCGGTGCCCGCCCGCCATCGCGATGCGTTGGTCGCGCGCTGCAGCGGCCATCTCGTGCTTACGGCCGACTCGGATCGCTGCGTCCTGATTTATCCCCTGCCGGACTGGGAGCCCATCGAGCAGAAGCTCATGTCGCTCTCGAGCTTCAATGCGCAAATACGGGAACTGCAGCGGCGACTGGTCGGTTACGCCGAAGACGTCCAGATGGACGCGACCGCGCGCATCCTTGTGTCCCCGGCGCTGCGCAGCTACGCGCACCTCGAGAAGAACGTCGTCCTCGTCGGCCAAGGCAACAGGTTCGAGCTCTGGAACGAGGACAACTGGGAGCAACTGATGGAACGGACCGGCGGTTTCGGTGCGGGCGGATTGCCGCCTGAGCTGGAGGGCTTCTCCTTGTGAGCGTGCGCTCACATACCGCGGTTTTGCTGGAGGAAGCAGTAGATGGATTGAATGTGCGCAGCGACGGAATCTACGTCGATTGCACATTCGGGCGCGGCGGACACAGCCGTTTGATCCTGGCGCGGCTGGGAACGAACGGCAGGCTCGTTGCGCTCGATCGCGATCCACAGGCGGTGTCCGCCGGAGGAGAGATTGGAGACGGGCGCTTTCGCATGCTGCATGGCCGGTTCAGCCGGCTTGCCGAACTCGCTGCTCGGGCGGGCGTTGCCCAGGCGGACGGGATCCTGCTCGATCTCGGCGTCTCCTCGCCACAGCTCGAGGAGGCGGCGCGCGGTTTCAGCTTTCGATTCGATGCCCCGCTCGATATGCGCATGGATCCGGGCAGCGGCCGCACGGCCGCGGACTGGCTGGCGCATGCACCCGAGCAAGAAATCCGGGAGGTAATAAAAACGTATGGCGAAGAACGGTTTGCTAAACAGATTGCAGCAGCGATTGTTGCGGCTCGAGCGCGGGGACCTGTTGGCTCCACACGAGAACTTGCCGCGATCGTGGCAAAAGCCGTTCCCACGCGCGAACCAAACCAGGACCCGGCGACGCGCACGTTTCAAGCTTTACGGATTCACGTCAATCAGGAGCTTGAGGAATTGTCGCTAGCCCTGCCTCAAAGCGTAGAGTTGCTCGCCCCGGGCGGGCGTCTCGTGGTGATCAGCTTTCACTCGCTCGAGGATCGCATCGTGAAGCGCTTCCTGCGCGAGGAAAGCCGCCCTGACCGCCTGCCCGCGCGCCTGCCGGTACGGGCACGTGATCTGCCGCAGCCGCGCCTGCGCCTTATGGGCCGCACCGTGAAGCCCTCCAGCGAAGAAGTCGCGGCGAATCCGCGCGCGCGCAGCGCGATCATGCGCGTCGCCGAGAGATTGGCGGACTCGGAGCGCTAGCATGGTCAGAGTGAACTTGATCTTGTTTGCGGTCCTCATCGCTTGCGCGCTGGCGCTGGTGACCTCGCAGCACCGTTCGCGCAAGCTCTACGTGGAGCTGCAGAAGGAACAGGATGTCGCCCGGCAGCTGGAGGTCGAATGGGGGCAGCTGCAACTCGAGCAGGGCACCTGGGCCATGCACGCGCGCATCGAGAAGATCGCAACCCGGGCGCTTGGTATGCAGGTGCCGCCTGCCGCGCGCGTGCGCGTCATCGCGCCAGCGGCCGCGGAGGAGAAGCGATGAGCCCGGCGGCCCGCCGCCGTGCGCCGCCGCTGCGTCTGCCGACATGGCGCTCACGGCTGCTGCTGGTGCTGCTCATGGCGTGTTTTGGCGGGCTTGCGGGACGCGCGCTCTATCTCCAGGGGCTGCACAACGACTTCTTGCAGCAAAAAGGCGAGTCCCGTTTCACGCGCGTCATCGAGATCAGCGCGACGCGCGGCCGGATCGTCGACCGCAACGATGAGCCGCTCGCTATCTCAACGCCGGTGGAGTCGGTGGCGGCCAGCCCGGCGGACGTCGAGGCCACGCCGCAGCAGCGCGCGCGACTGGCACGCTTGCTTGGCCTCAAGCGCTCCGAACTGGAGCATCGCTTGAAGGACACCCGGCGCGAGTTCGTGTATCTCAAGCGCCAGCTTGCCCCGGAGGATGCCGCGCGGGTGGTTGCGCTCGGCATGCCGGGCGTTTTCCTTCAGCGCGAATACCGCCGCTACTATCCGGCCGGCGAGGTGATCGCGCACCTCATCGGCTTCACGAATGTCGATGACCGGGGGCAGGAAGCGCTCGAGCTCGCTTTCGACAACGTGCTCGCGGGCCAGCCCGGCAGCCGGCGGGTGATAAAGGATCGTCTCGGCCAGATCGTGGAAGACGTCGAGAGCATCCGTACGCCGCGGGACGGCAGCACGCTCAGACTGTCAATCGATGCCCGCATTCAGTACCTCGCCTACCGGGAACTGAAGTCAGCGGTGGCGGGGCACCGCGCCAAGGCCGGTGGCATCGTGGTGCTCGACGTCGAGACGGGCGAAGTGCTGGCGATGGCCAACGCGCCCTCATTCAATCCCAACAATCGGGGCAAGCTCGACCCGCGGCGCACACGCAATCGCGCCGTGACCGACCTGTTCGAACCGGGCTCGACCCTGAAGCCGTTCACGGTGGCCGCAGCGCTCGAGGCCGGCGCCGTGAAACCGGAAAGCGTGATCCAGACCGCGCCGGGACAGCTCGCGATCGGTAACCGGGTGATCCACGATGCCCACCCGCACGGTGCGCTGACGGTGGCGCAGGTGATCCAGAAATCCTCCAATGTCGGTACCGCCAAGATGGCGCTCGGCATGGAGCCGCAGAAGTTGTGGGCCCTTTTCAACAAGGTTGGATTCGGCACCGCGCCGCACTCGGGTTTCCCGGGCGAGGTGTCCGGCAAGCTGCGCGCGGCTGCGACCTGGCGCCCGATCGAGCATGCAACCATCTCTTACGGCCACGGCGTCTCGGTCTCCTTGCTGCAACTGGCGCGCGCCTACCTGATCTTCGCCACCGAGGGCGAGCTCAAGCCGTTGTCGATGGTCAAGCGGCAGCTGCCGCCAGATTCGCAGCAGGTGATCTCGCGCAAGACGGCTCGGCAGGTGCGCCGGATGCTGGAAATGGTCGTGCAGCCGGGTGGCACTGCAATGCGCGCGCAGATCGCCGGCTATCGCGTCGCCGGCAAGACGGGGACGAGCCACAAACTCATCGGTGGAAGCTACGCCGCGGACCGGTACATCTCCAGCTTCGTTGGATTCGCACCCGCATCGCAGCCCCGTCTCATCGTCGCCGTCATGCTGGACGAACCCACCCTGGGCGAGCATTTTGGCGGAGTCGTGGCAGCGCCCGTCTTTGCGCGGGTCGTGGCCGGCGGGCTGCGACTGCTCGGGGTGGACTACGACGCGCCCGTGGACAACGTGGCCCAGCCGCCGGAGGGCGGGCCCGTTCTAAAGGAAGAAGTGTGAAAACAGGGGACGAGGAGCCAATACCGGGGACCGAGCATTGAGACATGAATACGCACCGGCCGGAGCGGTCGACTGGAAAGCAGTCGACGCGCTGCGCATTTCCCGGCTTGCCTGCGACAGCCGTGCGGTGAGGCCCGGCGACACTTTTGTGGCGTACCCGGGCGAAACACGCGATGGCCGTGACTTCATTGCCGAAGCGATCGCACGCGGCGCAGTTTCGGTGTTATGGGAGCGCAAGGGATACGCATGGGATGCGCGCTGCAAGGTGCCCAACCTTTCAGTGCGAAACCTGCGCCGGTATGCGGGAGAGATCGCGAGCCGCGTCTGCTCCGAGCCGAGCAGCCGGCTGTGGGTTGTCGGGGTGAGCGGCACCAACGGGAAGACCACGTGCAGCCAGTGGATCGCACAGGCGCTGAGCGCCGCGGGACGGCGTTGCGCGGTGATTGGCACGCTCGGATACGGCCTGCGCCCGCCGTTGCGCCCCGTGGCGAACACTACGCCGGACGCCGTCTGGCTGCATTCGCAGCTGGCTGAATTTGCACGGCGCGGCGCGCAAGCCGTCAGCATGGAAGTCTCGTCGATCGGCCTCGATCAGGACCGCGTCGCCGGCGTGGAGTTCGATGTTGCGCTGTTCACGAACCTCTCGCGCGATCACCTCGAATACCACCGCACGATGCGGCGATATCGCGAGGCGAAGGCGAAGCTCTTTGCCTGGGATTCGCTGCAGCACGCGGTCGTCAACCTCGATGACGAGTTCGGGGTGCACCTGGCAGGACGGATCCGGCGGCCGGGACTCAGAGTGATCGGCTACGGGTTTGGCAGCGCGCGCGCCACGCGCGCGATCCTGGTTTCCGGCACCGACGTGCGCACGGATATGAGCGGAATCAGCTTCCGCGTGAAAACGCCATGGGGATCGGCGCGGGTCGTGAGCCCGGCGCTTGGCCGTTTCAACGCGTCCAACCTGCTGGGCACACTCGCGGTGCTCCTGGCGAGCGGTGTCACGCTGCGGCGTGGTGTCGCGGCGCTGGCGCGCCTCAAGCCATTGCCTGGACGCATGCAGCGGGTCGGCGGTGGCGCAAAACCGCTGGTGGTCGTTGACTACGCGCACACGCCCGATGCCCTGGAGAAGGTGCTGCGCTCCCTGCGCGAGCTCATGCTCCACCGGTCACCGGTCACCGGTCACCCGTCACGCCTCATCTGCGTATTTGGTTGCGGCGGTGACCGTGACCGCGGAAAGCGCCCGCAAATGGGGCGGATCGCTGCGCGTCTTGCCGACAGCGTAGTGGTCACTTCCGACAATCCGCGCAGCGAGGATCCGCACGCGATCATCGTGGACATCCTCGAAGGGGCGCGCCGCGGAAAACGAGAACTTTGTGTCAACGCCGACCGCCGCGATGCCATCGAGGCCGCGATCGCCGGCGCGCAACGGGGCGATATTGTGCTCGTCGCAGGCAAGGGCCACGAGAACTACCAGGAGATCGAGGGTGTGAAGCATCCTTTCTCCGACGCAGCGGTGGCGCGGGAGGCGCTCGCAGCCCTATGACGATGATGCATCTGTCAGAAGCGGCGCGGGCGATCTCGGCGCGGCTGCGGGGCGAGGACCGTGTTTTCGAAGCGGTCAGCACCGACACGCGCGCACTCGCGCCGCGCGCGTTGTTCGTGGCGCTCAAGGGGGAGCGCTTCGACGGTCACGATTTCCTGTTGCAGGCCGCGAAGCAGCGTGCAGCCGGCGCGCTGGTGCAGGATCCGGGATCGGAAATTCAGGATAAGTCGGGCGCCTTGCCGCTCCTGATCGTCGGAAACACGCGGCTCGCCCTGGGCCAGCTCGCGGCGTACTGGCGGAGCAAATTCTCGCTGCCGCTGGTCGCGCTCACGGGCAGCAATGGCAAGACCACCGTGAAGGAAATGCTGGCTTCCATTCTGCGCGAGACCGCAACGGCCGAATCCCGCGCCGCCGACCCGGAATCCGGCGTGCTTGCCACGCGCGGGAATCTCAACAACGACATCGGCGTGCCCCTCACGCTGCTCGAGCTGCGGGCGGACCACCGCTATGCGGTGGTCGAGATGGGCATGAATCACGCCGGGGAGATTCGCTACCTGGCGCGGCTTGCCGCGCCGGATGTCGCGCTCGTGAATAACGTGGGCCCGGCGCACATCGAGTTCTTCGGCTCCGTCGAGGAGATCGCGCGCGCGAAGGGAGAGATATTCGAGGGTCTCGGCCCTGAAGGTACGGCTGTGATCAACGCGGATGACCGCTACGCACCGATCCTTCGTGAGCTCGCAGCCGCGCGCAAGCGGATCGAATTCGGTCTGGAGAGCCAGGCGGCCGTGACCGCGGCCTACAAGCTGCGTTTTCTCGATAGCGAAATCGTACTCAAGACGCCGCTGGGCGAAGCGGCCGCGATACTCAAAGCCCCCGGCCTGCACAATGTGCGCAACGCGCTCGCCGCCAGCGCTGCCGCGGTTGCGTTGAAAGTGCCCGCGGCCACGATTGCGGCCGGGCTTGGCCGTTTCGCCGGCGTGAAGGGGCGGCTGCAATACAGGGCGGCCGTGAACGGTGCAACGCTGATCGACGACACCTACAACGCGAATCCGGAGTCCGCGCGCGCGGCGCTCGCCGTGCTCGGCCGGGCACCCGGGGAGAAGCTGCTGGTCCTCGGGGACATGGGCGAGCTCGGCACGGATGCGGCGGCGTTGCACACGGAGATCGGAAACGCGGCCCGCGCGCTCGGCGTCGACCGCGTCTACACGCTGGGTGAGCTTTCGGCTCACGCGGCGCGCGCCTTCGGAACGGGCGCCCGGCATTTCGACCGTCTCGAGGACCTGCTGGCCGAAATCGAGCAGCGGCTTGCTCCGTCGGTGACCGTGCTCGTCAAAGGCTCGCGCTTCATGCGTATGGAGCGGATCGTCAGGGCGTTTGCCCTCGAAGGCGAGGCGACGGGGGAAAAGAGGGAGGGAGCGCGGCCGTGAATCACGTGATTCATCCAAGCGCCCGATCGGCCACTTTGCGGCTTCTCGCGGGGAGTGACGCATGCTGCTAGAGCTTGCCCAGTTTCTTGCCCGGGAAGTGCGCGCGTTCAACGTGTTCAATTACATCACGTTGCGCGCGGTGCTGGCGTGCCTAACCGCGCTCGTCATCTCCTTCGTCGTCGGTCCCGCGATGATCCGCAAGCTCACGGCCTACAAGATTGGCCAGTCGGTACGCGACGACGGGCCGCAAACGCATCTCGCGAAAGCCGGGACCCCCACCATGGGCGGGGCGTTGATGTTGGTTTCGATCACGGCGACGGTGCTGCTGTGGGCCGACCTCGAGAATCGCCTGGTATGGATTGTCCTCTGGGTGACGATTGGTTTCGGCGGCATCGGCTGGGTGGACGACTACCGCAAGGTGGTGCGGCGCAATCCCAAGGGGCTGTCGGCGCGATCCAAATTCCTGTGGCAATCGATCGTGGGACTGACTGCCGCCGGGTATCTCGCTTTCTACACGAATCTGCCGGCGCAGACGGTCTTCATCGTGCCGTTCTTCAAGGAGATTGCGTATCCGCTCGGCGCGTTCGGCTTCATCGTGATGACCTATTTCGTGATCGTCGGAACGAGCAATGCCGTTAATCTGACCGACGGGCTCGACGGCCTCGCGATCATGCCCACGGTAATGATCGGAGGCGCGCTTGGCATCTTCGCTTACGTCGCCGGCCATGCTGTGTTTTCCAAGTATCTCGGTTTTCCCTTCATTCCAGGCGCGGGCGAGCTGGCGGTGATCTGCGGCGCAATCGCGGGAGCAGGGCTAGCCTTTCTCTGGTTCAACGCCTATCCGGCGGAAGTGTTCATGGGCGATGTCGGTGCGCTCGCGCTGGGCGCTGCGCTGGGAACCATCGCGGTCATCGTGAGGCAGGAGATCGTGCTCTTCATCATGGGCGGCGTCTTCGTGGTGGAGACGCTTTCGGTGATGCTCCAGGTCGCGTCGTTCAAGCTGACCGGCAAGCGCATCTTTCGAATGGCGCCGCTGCATCACCACTACGAATTGAAGGGCTGGAAGGAGAACCAGGTCGTCGTCCGTTTCTGGATTATCACGATGATGCTGGTGCTGGTGGGGCTTTCGACCCTGAAGCTACGTTGAATGAAACCGCAGATGAACGCAGATGAACGTGGAACCAAGAGCGTCAAGAGCTCCGACATCGTCGTTGACAGGCGTTGAGCGGCGCTCGGACGGATTCTGTGGATTGGAGTGGACGAAAAGTGATCGTGCTCGGGCTCGGTGATACGGGGCTTTCGATGACGCGCTGGCTGGCGCGCCGCGGCGCGCGGGTGCGGGTGGCGGACAGCCGTCCCGAGCCGCCCCACGCCGCGCAGCTTGCTCGCGAGCTGCCCCACGTCCCGCTCGTCACGGGCGCCTTCAGCGACGAGACGTTCCGGGACGCAGATGGCATTGCGATCAGCCCCGGGCTCGACCGGCGCGAGGCGCCGATCGCGCGGGCCTCGGGGCGGGGCGTGCCGCTCGTCGGCGATGTGGAGCTGTTCGCGCAGGCCCTGCCGTCCAGTCCGGCGCGCAATGCGCAAGTCCTCGCTGTCACCGGATCGAATGGCAAGAGCACCGTCACTGCCATGGCTGGCGCGATTTGCGGCGCGGCCGGCCGCAATACGGTGGTCGCGGGAAACATCGGCCTGCCGGTTCTCGATGCGCTGGCTGATGTCGAAGACGCCCCGGTCGCGCCGGATGTTTTCGTGATCGAACTGTCGAGCTTCCAGCTCGAAAGCACGGTGCATTTGGCGCCGGACGCCGCAACGGTGCTCAATCTCACGGAAGATCACCTCGACCGCTACGACGGGATGGAAGATTACGCGGCCGCGAAGTCGCGCGTGTTTGCTGGCAACGGCGTCCAGGTCCTCAACCGGGATGACCGCTGGAGCAAGAGCATGGCGCGCGCCGGCCGCACCATTTTCACGTTTGGGCTCTCGGCACCGCGCGCGGAGTCGGAATGGGGCGTCACGGAGACGCGCGGCGCGCGCGCGCTGGCCCACGGCTCGCATCGCCTGATGGCGCTTGCCGAGCTTCCGCTCGCGGGAGAGCACAACGCCGCCAACGCCCTGGCTGCCTGCGCGCTGACGCATGCTGTCGGAATGCCTGAAGCTTCGGCAGCGGACGCGCTGCGCCGCTTCGAGGGGCTGCCCCATCGCGCGCAACGCGTGGCGGAATTCGCGGGCGTGACCTTTTATGACGACTCGAAAGGCACCAACGTGGGCGCGACCGTGGCGGCGCTCTCGGGTATGGGCCAGCCCGTCGTGCTCATCGCGGGCGGGGACGGAAAAGGACAGGACTTCAGTCCGCTTGCTTCCGCGATACAGCGCCACGCGCGGGCTGTCGTCCTGATCGGGCGCGACGCCGATCGAATCGAGCAGGCCCTGTCTGGAACCGGCGTGCCCCTCGAGCATGCGCGCGACATGGAGCAGGCGGTTGCCGCGGCGCGCCGTGCCTCGCGGGCGGGCGACGCAGTGCTGCTCTCGCCGGCCTGCGCAAGCTTCGACATGTTCCGCAATTATCAGCATCGCGGCCAAGTCTTTGTGGCAGCGGTGCAGGCGCTCGCGCGGAAGGAGGGCTGACGTGTTTTACTCGGAAGCCAACGCCCGTCTGCCGCTCGCCGAGTACGACCAGACGCTCATGTGGATGACGCTGCTCATGCTCGGGCTGGGTGTCGTGATGGTTTATTCCGCGTCGATTGCGATTGCAGAGGCGAGCCGCGCGTCCGGATACCAGGCAAGCTACTACCTGGTGCGGCACGCACTTTTCGTCGGTGCAGGCGTTATGGCAGCGCTCGTCGCGTTCCAGGTGCCGCTGCGGGTGTGGCAGCAGGCGGCGCCCTGGCTGTTCCTCGTCGGCGCGGTGCTTCTCGCCCTGGTGCTGGTGCCCGGCATCGGGCGCGAGGTGAACGGCAGCAAAAGGTGGCTATCGCTCTACTTCGTGAATCTCCAGCCCTCCGAGTTCATGAAGCTTTTCGTGGTGCTCTATGCCGCGGATTACACCGTGCGCAAGGCGGTGCACATGGACAGCCTGCGGCGCGGGTTTCTACCGATGCTGATGGTGATGCTGGTCATCGGGGGTCTGCTGCTGCGCGAGCCGGACTTCGGCGCGTTCGTTGTGATCACCGTGATCGCGATGGGGATTCTCTTCCTGGGCGGCATGAACTGGAAACTCTTCGCGGGGCTGATGATGTTGCTGCTGGCGGGATTCGTGCTCCTGATTCTCGCCTCGCCCTATCGGCTGCAGCGCGTGATCGGCTTCATGGACCCCTGGGCCGACCCCTACGGCACCGGCTATCAGCTCTCGCACGCGCTGATCGCTTTCGGGCGCGGCGAGTGGTTCGGTGTCGGCCTCGGGGCGAGCGTGGAGAAGCTCTTCTACCTGCCTGAGGCGCACACCGATTTTCTGCTTGCCGTGATTGCCGAAGAGCTTGGCTTCGTGGCGGTGATGGCGATCGTTCTCGCTTTTGCCTGGATCGTGATGCGCGCATTCGCGATAGGGCGTCGCGCTGCGATGCTCGAGCGCCATTTCGCGGCACTGGTCGCCAACGGTATCGGGATTTGGATCGGCGTGCAGGCGATCGTCAACATCGGTGTCAATACGGGAACGTTGCCGACCAAGGGGCTTACGCTTCCCCTGCTGTCATTCGGGGGCAGCGCGATCGCAGCGACGTGCTGCTCGATCGCGGTGCTGCTGCGCGTCGATTGGGAGAACCGCCAGATCATGCGGGGGCATACCGTATGAGCCGGTGCGCTGAACCACGGAGACACAGGGTCACGAAGATTCCTGTCGAAAAACTTTCCTCTGCCTGTGTTTGCTGCTGTGGTGAACAGAGGGTGCTGAAGTGAGCCGGACGATCATGATCATGGCCGGGGGCACGGGCGGCCACATTTTCCCCGGCCTCGCTGTGGCGGAGTATCTGCGCGCCGAGGGCTGGAACGTGGTCTGGATGGGTAGCCGGGCCGGGATGGAGGCGGGTCTGATTCCCCAGCGCCGCTACGCAATGGCGTGGGTCCGGTTCTCGGGCGTGCGGGGCCGCAACGTGCTGCAGGCGGCCTTGCTGCCCGCGCAGCTGCTCCTGGCGTTCTGGCAGGCCGCACGCGCGATCTTCTCGCACCGCCCGGACGTCGTGCTCGGCATGGGCGGCTACGTCTCGTTTCCCGGCGCAATGATGGCGGCGCTGTTCAACCGCCCTTTGGCGATTCACGAGCAGAATTCGGTGGCCGGCCTCGCTAACCGGGTCCTGGCGAAGCTTGCCGACCGGGTGCTCACCACGTTTCCCGAGGCATTTGGCGAAGCTACTGCAGTGATCATCACCGGCAATCCGGTGCGGGCGGAGATCGTGGTGATGGCGCCTCCCGAAAACCGCTACCGGGAACGGGGCGGGCGCCTGAGGATCCTGGTGATGGGTGGCAGCCAGGGCGCGCGGGTGCTCAATACGACATTACCCGATGCGCTGGCGCTCGTGCCCGAGCAAGCGCGCCCGCGGGTCCTGCACCAGGCAGGAGGCGCGCACGAGGAGGCAGTCCGGCGCTCTTACCAGGAGCGCGGCGTCGAGGCTGAGGTGACGGCTTTCATCGACGACATTGCGGCGCGCTACGGCGAGTCCGATCTCATCATTTGCCGCGCGGGCGCCACCACCATCGCCGAGATCGCGGCGGCGGGATTGGCTTCCGTGCTGGTGCCCTACCCGCACGCCGTGGATGACCACCAGATCCTCAACGCGCGGTTCCTTGCGGATCGCGGCGCTGCCCTGCTGATTCCCCAGCTGGAATTCACGCCGCAGCGGCTTGCCGAGATGCTGGCTGGATTGACACGCGAGCGGCTGCTTGCCATGGCGCAACAGGCGCGTGCCGTGGGCAAACCCGATGCCACGCGCGCTGTCGCGAAAGTTTGCGCGGAGCTGGCCGCATGACCCGAAGGCAGAAGGCAGAACGCAGACCGGGCTCAGGTGGCGTCGGCCGCCGGCTGTGTCGTGTCGCGGGCAAGGAGCTGCCGCCGATGAAACACAAGGTGAAGCATGTGCATTTCGTGGGGATAGGCGGGACCGCTGAGAGCAGGGAGCAGGGGCCCCTTGCGGTTTTTGCGAGGGGATGCGACCGGCCGCGATCGGCGTGGGCCGCCGGCTGTGTCGTGTCGCGGGCAAGGAGCTGCCGCCGATGAAACACAAGGTGAAGCATGTGCATTTCGTGGGGATAGGCGGCGCCGGCATGTGCGGCATCGCCGAGGTGCTGCTCAATCTCGGTTACGCGGTGAGTGGCTCCGATCTTGCGGACAACGCGGTGACGCGCCGCTTGCGCGGGCTTGGCGCCCGCATCCGCAGCGGTCACTCCGCCGAGCATGTCGCGGGCGCCGACGCGGTCGTCATATCGAGTGCTGTGCGGGACGACAACCCCGAGGTCGTTGCCGCGCGCGGCGCGAAGGTCCCGGTGGTTCCGCGGGCGCTGATGCTCGCCGAGTTGATGCGGCTGAAACAAGGCATCGCGGTGGCCGGCACCCATGGCAAGACCACCACGACCAGTCTCGTCGCGAGCGTGCTCGCGGAAGGCGGACTGGATCCCACGTTCGTGATCGGTGGCAGGCTCGAAGCGGCGGGCAGCAATGCCAAGCTCGGTGCCGGCGAGTTCATCGTGGCCGAAGCCGATGAATCCGACGCATCTTTCCTTTACCTGCAACCCGTGGTCGCCGTGGTCACCAATATCGACGCTGACCACATGGAGACCTATGACCATTCTCTGGACAAGCTGCGGCAGGCATTTGTCGATTTCCTGCAGCGCCTGCCGTTCTACGGCATGGCCGTCCTTTGCATCGATGACCCGAACGTCCGGACCATCATGCCCCAGTTGAGCAAGCCGGTCACTCCCTACGGACTTTCTCCTGACGCGCATGTACGCGCTGTTGACGTGATCGCGAGTGGCGGGCAAATGCGCTTCCAGGTCGAGCGGTCGGGCCCTTCAGGCGCCGCGTCCGGCAACGGCAAGCTGGCCATTACGCTCAACCTTCCGGGCGTGCACAACGTGCGCAATGCGCTCGCGGCGGTTGCCGTCGGTCTGGAGCTGGGTGTGCCCGAGAAGAAGATCGCCCGGGCGCTCGCCCAGTTCAAGGGAGTCGGCCGCCGCTTCCAGCAGTTCGGAAAGGTGCGGCTGCCGGGCGGAGGCAGCTTCACGCTGATTGACGATTACGGCCACCATCCCGCGGAGATGGCAGCGACGCTGGCGGCGGCGCGCGGCGCTTTCCCGAAGCGAAGGCTTCTGCTTGCATTCCAGCCCCATCGCTACACGCGCACCCGCGATTGCTTCGAGGACTTCGTCACGGTCCTTTCCACAGCGGACGCGGTCATTCTGACCGAGGTTTACGCGGCGGGTGAGGCGCCCATCGTGGCGGCCGATGGGCGGGCGCTTGCACGGGCTGTGAGGGTGCAGGGCAAGGTGGAACCGGTCTTTGTGGAAAAGGTGTCCCAGTTGCCGGCTGAGATCCTGGCATTGGCGCGCGACGGCGATGTGGTGCTCACGATGGGCGCGGGTTCCATAGGCACTGTGGCCATCCAACTCGCAAACCGGGTGCGCAGCGTAAACGGAGGAGCGGCATGAACGCGATAACGGACCCTGAGAAACGGGTCGTGACTCTGCGCGGGGAGCTGCGGCAGGACGAGCCGATGGCGCGCCACACGAGCTGGCGCGTCGGCGGTCCCGCGGACCGGGCGTATTTTCCGGCCGACCTCGACGATCTGACCGCCTTCCTGCGTTCCCTGTCGGTGAGCGAGCCGGTGCACATCGTGGGCCTCGGGAGCAACCTGCTGGTGCGCGACGCGGGCGTGCGCGGCACGGTGATCCTGATGCAGTGGGCGCTGCGGGCGATCCGGGTCGGGCGCGTCGAAAACGGGCACGGCGAGATCTACGCCGAGGCCGGCATCGCGAGCCCGAAAGTCGCGCGCTTTGCGGCAATGCATGGTTTCAGGGGGGCGGAATTCCTCGCGGGCATACCGGGCACGGTGGGCGGCGCGCTCGCGATGAATGCAGGCTGTTTCGGCGGCGAGACCTGGAAGATCGTGGCGCGTGCAGTGACGATCGATCGCAGCGGCACCTTGCGCGAGCGTTTTCCGGAGGACTACGAGATCGACTACCGCCACGTGCGCCTGAAGGATCAAGGCGTGGGGCAACCGGTACCAGAAACCGGCGAGCCTGACTCTCTATCGTTCACCCCCGATCGGCCCAAAGAATGGTTCGTTGCCGCGATCTTCCGTCTTCCCCGCGGCGACCGCCAGTCGTCGCGCCGCATCATCAAGGGACTGCTGCAAAGGCGTCTCTCGACGCAGCCGCTCGAGAAACCCAACGCCGGTTCCGTGTTTCGCAATCCGCCGAACGATTACGCTGCGCGGCTGATCGAGGCCTGCGGGCTGAAGGGGCGCGTCATCGGCGGTGCACAGATCTCGGATAAGCACGCGAACTTCATCGTCAATACCGGCGGGGCAAGCGCGTCCGATATCGAGGCGCTCATCGAGCTGGCGGAACGCAGCGTGCGCGAAAAGTTCGGGATCGAACTGGAGCGCGAAGTGCGCATTGTGGGTGAACGGTGAACGGTCGTGAGCAAGTTTGGAAAGGTAGCGGTCTTGATGGGCGGGGGCACCGGAGGGCGGAGCAGGGGCCCCACGTTCTTGGTGGGGTGCGACCCCGAAGGTGCACGTGCGGATGCCCAAGCGAATGGGCAGGCCGGAGAGTGATGGATGGGTAATTTTGGAAAGGTCGCGGTGTTAATGGGCGGCCGCTCGGCCGAGAGGGAGATCTCGCTCAAGAGCGGGGCGATGGTGCTCGCTGCCCTGAAGAGGAGCGGTGTGGATGCTCATGCCTTCGATCCGCGCGAGCAGCGGCTGGACGAGCTCGCCGCCGGGAAATTCGAGCGCGCCTTTGTCGCGTTGCACGGCCGTTTCGGCGAAGACGGAACGGTGCAGGGCGCGCTCGAATATCTCGGCATTCCCTATACCGGCAGTGGCGTCATGGCGAGCGCGCTCGCCATGGACAAGTGGCGCACCAAGCTCCTGTGGCAGGCAGCCGGAATGCCAACCCCGGCCTATGAGCTGCTCACGCCGCGAACCGACTACTTGCGGGTGGTGGACCGACTGGGACTGCCGGTGATGGTGAAGCCCGCAAGCGAAGGCTCGTCAATCGGCATGACGAAGGCCGCGTCGGTCGAGGCGCTCGGCGAGGCGTATGAGCTGGCCGCCCGCTATGACAAGGCGGTGATCGCCGAAGCCTTTATCGAGGGCGTTGAGCTCACTGCCGGAATTCTCGACGACGAGCCGCTGCCATTGATACGCCTCGAGACACCGCGGACGTTTTACGACTACCAGGCGAAATACGTCGCCGATGACACGCGCTATATCTGCCCTTGCGGATTGCCGGACGCGGAGGAGCAACGCATGCGCCAGGTAGCCCTCGCCGCCTTCGAACTTCTGGGCTGCTGCGGCTGGGGGCGCGTCGACCTGATGCTGGACCGTGCGGGCGATCCTTACCTGCTCGAGGTCAACACCGTGCCGGGGATGACGGACCACAGCCTGGTGCCGATGGCGGCCCGCGCCAGAGGAGTCTCGTTTGAAGATTTGTGCGTGCGGATATTGGAGTCGGCGCATGTGGGCTAAGCCGACACCTCGAAACCGGAACCCGGAGCTCGGTACCCGAAACGGGCGAAGCCATGTGGGATAGACCGGACATCCTCAATGCGGCCGCCAGCGCGCTCTACGGCATCGCGGTGCTGCTCGCGCTGTTCGTGGCGGTTGCGTTCACGATACAGCTTCCGATATTCCCGCTGCGTGAAGTCCGGGTCGAAATCGCGCCCTCGCATGTCACTCGCCACCAGATCGAGATCATCGTGCGGCGCGAACTCAAGGGGAATTTCTTTACCCTCGACCTCGATGCCATTCGGCATGCTTTCACGCGGTTGCCATGGGTGCGAAGCGTCGAGCTGCGGCGGCACTGGCCGGACCGGCTTGAGGTCAGGTTTGAAGAGCACCAGCCGCTGGCGCGCTGGGCCAAAACCGCACTGGTGAACACGTACGGCGAGCGCTTCGAGGCAGCCTACAGCGGGCCGCTGCCCGTATTCACAGGCCCGCCCGGAGCGGCCAAGGAAATGGCCATCCAGTACGAATACTTCCGCCGGCGACTTGCCGGCATCGGCCTGCGGCCGGTGCAGGTGCAGGTCTCGCCTCGACGCGCCTGGCAGGTAAAGCTCGAGGGCGGGCTCACGCTGGAGCTCGGGCGCGAGCAGATCGAAGCCCGCTTTGACCGCTTCGTTGCGGCGTACGACCGTGCCGTGGCGCCGCTGGAGCAGCCCATCGAGTATGTGGACCTTCGCTATGCAAACGGATTTGCGGTGCGTATTCCCGAGGCTGGTCCTCCGGAGACGGCGCCGAAGCGTGGACGCGAGACTGGATAGGGGGCCGGGGACGTCGTAATGAGCAAGCCAAGAGACAACAAGAAGCTGTTGGTTGGGCTGGACATCGGGACGTGCAAGATCGTCGCGATCGTCGCCGAGCTCCGGCCAGAGGGCGGGTTCGAGATCATCGGTATGGGCCAGCATCCGTCGCGCGGACTCAAGAAAGGCGTGGTCGTCAACATCGAGACAACGGTGAACGCCATCCAGCGCGCGTTGGAGGAAGCCGAGCTCATGGCCGACTGCAAGATCCGGGAGGTCTACACCGGGATCGCCGGCAGCCACGTGCGCAGCTTCAACTCGCAGGGCATGGTGCCGGTGAAGGACAAAGAGGTCGCCCAGGTCGACATCGAGCGCGTCATAGACACCGCGCGGGCGGTGCAGATCCCGAACGACCAGCAGATCCTGCACGTTCTCAACCAGGAATTCATCATCGACGGGCAGGAGGATGTGCGCGAGCCCCTTGGCATGAGCGGGGTGCGGCTCGAGGTCAAGGTGCACATCGTGACCGGCGCGGTATCCGCGGCGCAGAACATCGTGAAGTGCGTGCGCCGCTGCGGGTTGGAGGTGCGCGATCTCATCCTGCAGCCCCTCGCGTCCGCGCTGGCGGTCATCTCCGAGGACGAGAAGGATCTCGGTGTGGCACTGGTGGACATCGGCGGCGGGACGACCGACCTCATTGTGTTCACGCACGGCGCGATTCGCCATACCGCGGTGATACCGATCGCCGGCGACCAGATAACCAATGATATCGCGATGGCCCTGCGCACGCCCACCAAGGACGCCGAGGAGATAAAGGAGCGCTACGGGTGCGCGCTATCCCAGCTTGCCGATCCGCAGGACATGGTCGAGGTGCCGGGGCTCGGCGACCGGGAGCCGCGCCAGCTCTCGCGCAAGACGCTCTCGGAAGTGATCGAGCCCCGCGTCGAGGAACTCTATTCGCTAGTGCAGTCGGAGTTGCGCCGCAGCGGCTACGAGGAGCTGCTTTCGGCGGGCGTTGTGATTACCGGGGGCTCGAGTGTCATGCAGGGAATGGTCGAGCTCGGCGAAGAGCTTTTCCACATGCCGGTGCGCGTCGGGCATCCGGGCTACGGCGGGACGCTGGCGGAATACGTACGCCATCCGCGCTTCTCGACCGGGGTTGGCCTGCTGCTCGCGGGTCTCGAGCAGCACCGGCTCAAGGAAGCGGCGCGCATGAACATCAGCTCGTTCCAGCAGGTGCTGGAAAGAATGAAATCGTGGTTTGCGGGAAATTTCTAGGGCAATGAGGCATTCAGTATCCGTGAAATAGGGGTTTAGCCATTCTGGGTCATTGATCAATTGAAAGGAGACTCAATGTTTGAAATCGTAGATTCCCAGGCGCAGGAAGCCGTGATCAAGGTCGTCGGCGTGGGCGGCTGCGGCGGAAATGCCGTTGACCATATGATCGTGCAGGGCGTCAAAGGGGTCGAGTTCATTTCGGCTAACACTGACGTGCAGGCACTCAAGCGCACGCAGGCGAAGGTGCAACTGCAGCTCGGCACAAATATCACCAAGGGGCTGGGCGCCGGCGCGAACCCGGAAATCGGGCGCCAGTCGGCTCTGGAGGACCGCGAGCGCATCGCGGAGACGATCGCAGGGGCCGACATGCTCTTCCTTACTGCGGGCATGGGCGGAGGCACCGGCACGGGTGCCGCGCCGGTCGTCGCCGAGATCGCCAAGGAGCTCGGTATTCTCACGGTGGCGGTGGTCACCAAGCCGTTCGGCTTCGAGGGCAAGCGCCAGCGAACCGCGCTCGAAGGCCTCGACCAACTCGGCGAGTATGTCGACTCATTGATCGTGATACCCAATGACAAGCTGATGCAGGTGCTTGGCAACAAGGTGACGCTGCACGAGGCATTCAGGGCGGCAAACGACGTACTGCACGGCGCTGTCGCCGGCATCGCGGAAATCATCAGTTGTCCGGGCATGATCAACGTCGACTTCGCAGACGTGCGCACGGTCATGGCGGAAATGGGAATGGCGATGATGGGCTCGGCCAAGTCAGCAGGGTCCGACCGGGCGCGGCTGGCGGCGGAGCAAGCAGTGGCATGCCCGCTGCTCGAGGACATCAACATTGCCGATGCGCGCGGCGTGCTCGTCAACATCTCCGCAAACCAGGAGTCCTTCCAGCTCCAGGAACTCTACGATGTGATGGAGACCATCGGGTCCTTCGCGGCAGACGGCGCGCACAAGATCGTAGGCACGGTGTACGACGAGGCGCTGGACGACAATCTGCGCGTCACCATCGTCGCGACCGGGCTTGGCAAGCCGGCGATACGCCAGCAGCCGAAACCCCTGACCGTCGTGACCACGAAGACCGGAACCGACAATCAGCCGCTCGACGTGGACTACGGTGCGCTTGAAATGCCTGCGGTCATGCGCTCGAAGCGCAACCGCGACGCCACCATCGAGGCGATGCGGCAATCCGGCGTCGAGATGCTTGATATCCCGGCGTTCCTGCGCAAGCAGGCTGATTAGCCGCCTTACTGCAATGCGAGGCGGGTAGACCGGACTCGACGCTCACGGGCGCAGGGCCGGTGCCGAGGCGGCTCAACTGGGGGTGTTGGAGCGACCAGCGTCGCCTGGCGGCGACACGTTGTCGTGGGCTTGTATGCCAACGGATACCCGTTCGCACGCCGTGATCGGTCATCCTAAGTGTCGAAAGCGGAGGGCGAATCACGTTTGGTTACAATCTTTTTGCATGGCAGCACCGCGGCATGTTAAAATTCGCGCTGTAACAACATGAAAAATCAGAAAGTTTTCAGTTGATCCATCAGCGTACGCTCAAGAATCTGATCCGGGCCACCGGTGTCGGTTTGCATACCGGCGCGAAGGTCTACATGACGCTGCGACCGGCGCCGGCGAATAGCGGGATCATCTTTCGCCGTACCGACCTCGCGCAGCCCGTCGAGATCAAGGCCACGCCACACTCGGTGGGCGATACGCGCCTTTCCTCCTGTCTCGAACAGGGCGGTGTTCGAATCTCCACCGTTGAGCACCTGATGTCCGCGCTCGCAGGCCTTGGCATCGACAACGCCTACGTTGACCTCTCGGCGCCGGAAGTGCCGATCATGGATGGCAGCGCCGGTCCCTTCGTATTCCTGCTTCAGTCGGCCGGCATTGAAGAGCAGGTTGCGCCCAAGAAGTTCATCCGCGTTCTGAACCCGGTCGAGGTTGAAGAAGGCGAGAAATGGGTTCGGCTCGAGCCGCACAATGGCTTCAAGCTGTCGCTGAGCATTGACTTCGATCACCCGGTGTTCGACAAGATGCGGCAATCGGTCGCCGTTGATTTCTCCACGACCTCCTACGTCAAGGAAGTCAGCCGCGCGCGCACCTTCGGCTTCATGCAGGACGTCGAGACCATGCGCGGTCAAGGCCTCGCACTGGGCGGGAGCCTCGACAACGCCATCGTCATGGACGAGTACCGCGTGCTCAACACTGACGGACTACGCTACGAGGATGAGTTCGTCAAACACAAGGTCCTCGACGCGATCGGTGATCTCTATCTGCTGGGCCACCCGCTGATCGGGGCGTTCTCCGGATACAAGTCGGGGCACGCGCTCAACAATTTGCTGCTGCGGCGCCTGCTGGAAGATCGCAAGGCCTGGGAATTCGCGAGTTTCGAGCGCGTGGAAGATGCGCCTGTGTTCCTTGCCTGGCAGCCACAGCCAGCCTAAGCGCCGACTATCCATGGCGCGCCGGATTCAATGTCCAAAGTTCCGAGTTCAAAGTTCCGAGCTTCGCGCCGAACCTTGAACGTTGAACCTTGAACCTTGAACCTGAAACCTTGAACTAGGCGGGGTCATGCTGGTTCTGAGGCTGGTCGGGATCCTGGTCCTGATTGCCCTGGTCGGTTCGGTCGCGCTTTACCTGTTCACGCGAAATCGGCGCTATCTCACGTTTGCGTGGCGCGTCTTTCAGTTCGGGTTCGTCTTCCTGCTGGTTTTCCTGACGCTCTACGCTCTCGAGCGGTTGGTGCTCGTGATCTGAATGGGACCTATTTCTCACCGCGTTTGTGGCGCTGCACCAAACGCGTCACGGCATGCTTCAGCGGGGACTCCTTCAAGCGGTCCGCCAACCGCTGAAAATCGCTGAGAATCCGGGTATCGAGGCCTTGATTTCGTGAAGTTTTTCCAGGCCGGATCTGTTGCATCGTAACTTGAACTTCTATTCTGATTCCAGTAACCTGACCGTCGCGTTTCTGCAGGTGTTCGAGTACACGCGGGGCGAGTTGCCTGAGCTTGGCGGCGACGGCCGCATTATCGGCCGCAATAAGGACCGTTCCAGACCGCAGGCTCTTGACACGGGTCGCACTGGCGAGTGGGCGGGGGATCGCCTCTAGGACAGCGCGCTGCAGTTCCGCCAGGTATTGCGCGCGGCGGGACAGGGCGCGAAGTTCACTGGATTGTAGAAGCAGATCGCCGATCTTTTGGGCGGGCATGAACGTGCGGCGGGGGGAGACGATGAATGTTATTCTAGTTTCCGAAAAGTTGGCCAGGGCGAAAACGTTCACCCTTGGCCTGCCGCAGCTTTTTCTGATGGGACTGGGCTTTGTCCTCACGGTCCTGATGCTCGGGGCGATGCTGCATTACACGGCGCTTCGCTTCGCCGGCGACATCAAGCTCCCGTACGTCGAGTCTATCGTGTTGGCGGCGCAGAAGCGCCAATTCGCGCTGCAGCAGGAGCAACACGAGAAAGCTCAGGCCTACCTGCGCGAAAATCTCAGTGCCATGGCGGTCAAGCTGGGCGAAATGCAGGCACAGCTGTTGCGCCTGGACACCGTTGGCGAACGGCTTGCGAAGCTGGCGGGTTTCAAGCCGCAGGACCTCATGTTCGGGGAGCGCCCGGGCCGCGGCGGCGCGGTGTCAACACTGCCGTCGCAGGACCTCTCGCTTGGTGATTTCACGGAGCAGCTCGAATTGCTGACGCGGCAAGTTGACGACCGCAGCGACAAGCTCGGTATCCTGGATTCCTTGTTCGCGGTCGATAGCGCCAAGAAGAAGCTGATACCGACCATGTTGCCGGTCGAGGGCGGATGGTATTCCTCCAACTACGGCTGGCGTATCGATCCGTTTACCGGGCAGCGCGCTTTTCACGAGGGCATCGACGTGATGGCCGAGACCGGTACGCCGATCTACGCGGCAGCCGGCGGCGTCGTGATCTTCTCTGGCACGCACCCGCAGTATGGTAAGATGATCGAAATCGACCACGGCAACGGTCTGATCACACGTTACGCGCACGCATCCAAGCGGCTGGTAAAAGTCGGCGACCTGGTGGTGCGGGGCGTGCAGATCGGCAAGGTTGGAAAGACGGGCCGTGCAACCGGCTCACATCTGCACTTCGAGGTGCGGCGACGTGGAGCGTCGGTGAACCCAAAGCGATTCTTGCGTTTGCCCGGCTGACCGTTGATAGATAGAAATTTCTAAGGGGTGGGGCGAGTTTCCCCACCCCTTTTTGTTTAGCTTGCTGAACGGATGATCCAGAACGTCCTGAGTAAAATCTTCGGCAGCCGTAACGATCGGCTGCTCCGGCAGTACCAACGCCAGGTGCGCGCCATCAACGCGCTCGGCCCGCAGGTCGAGAAGCTGACCGACGCGGAGTTGCGCGCGAAAACCGACGAGTTCCGCGCGCGCGTGCGCGATGCCGTAGCGAAAGTGCCCGACAACACCGACGGCGACTCCGAACGGGCGGGCCAGCTCGAACTGGAGCGGTCGAAAACGCGCCGCGATGCCGTTGATGAGCTGTTGCCGGAGGCGTTCGCGGTTGTACGTGAAGCGGGGCGACGCACGCTCAACATGCGGCATTTCGACGTGCAGCTCATTGGCGGCATCGCCCTGCACAGCGGCAAGATCGGGGAAATGCGCACCGGCGAGGGCAAGACGCTGGTGGCAACCCTGCCTGCTTACCTGAACGCCCTCGGTGGCGAGAGCGTGCACATTGTTACCGTCAACGATTACCTCGCGCAGCGCGACGCGGACTGGATGGGCAAGCTCTACCGTTTCCTCGGGTTGACGGTCGGGGTCAACCTTTCGCAGATGGAGCACACGCTCAAGCAGCAGGCCTACGGTGCCGATATCACCTATGGCACCAACAATGAATTCGGCTTCGATTATCTGCGCGACAACATGGTTTATCACGTTTCCGAGAAGGTGCAGCGCGGGCTGCATTTCGGGATCGTGGACGAGGTTGACTCGATCCTGATCGACGAAGCGAGAACGCCGCTCATCATCTCGGGGCAGGCAGAGGACACGACCGATCTCTACATCAGAACCAACCAGATTGCCCCGAGGCTAACGCGGCAGAAGGAAGAAAACGGACCGGGCGATTTCTGGGTCGACGAGAAGGCGCACCAGGTAATCATGTCCGAGGAGGGCCATGAGCACGCCGAGGAGCTGATGGCCAAGGCCGGCCTGCTAACGGAGGGCTCCAGCCTTTACGACCCGAGCAACATCGTGCTCATGCACCATCTCAACGCGGCGCTGAGGGCGCATTCCCTGTTCCACCGTGACCAGCAGTATGTCGTGCAGAATGGCGAGATCGTCATTGTCGATGAGTTCACCGGGCGGCTGATGCCCGGCCGTCGCTGGTCTGAAGGGCTGCACCAGGCGATCGAGGCCAAGGAGGGGCTCGACATACAGCGCGAGAATCAGACGCTGGCGACGATTACCTTCCAGAACTACTTCAGGATGTACCGCAAGCTTGCCGGGATGACCGGCACGGCGGATACCGAAGCCTACGAGTTCCAGCAAATCTACGGTCTGGAAACCGTGGTAATCCCGACGCACATGCCGATGGTCCGCGAAGATCGCATGGATCAGGTCTATCGCACGTCGCGCGAGAAATATCAGGCGATCATCAACGACATCAAGGACTGTTATCAGCGCGGCCAGCCGGCGCTGGTGGGCACGACGTCCATCGAGAATTCGGAGTTGCTGTCGGGCATGCTCAAACAGGACGGCCTGCCGCACAATGTGCTCAACGCGAAACAGCACGCGCGCGAAGCCGAGATCGTCGTGCAGGCCGGACGGCCCAAGATGGTTACCATCGCAACGAACATGGCCGGCCGTGGCACCGACATCGTGCTGGGCGGCAATCCCGAGCCCGAAATCAATCGAATGCTGGCGGACCCGGCGCTCGATGAGGCCAGCAAGAAGAACAAAGCGGCAGAGATGCGTTTCGAGTGGCAGAAGCTGCACAACCAGGTGGTTGCGGCAGGCGGGCTGCACATTATCGGCACCGAGCGGCACGAATCGCGCCGTATCGACAACCAGTTGCGCGGCCGGTCGGGGCGCCAGGGCGATCCCGGCTCGAGCCGCTTCTACCTTTCGCTCGAAGACCCGCTGTTACGGATATTCGCCTCCGACCGGGTCGCGGCCATTATGGATCGGCTCAAGATGCCGGAGGGCGAGGCAATCGAGCACCCGTGGGTGACACGCTCCATCGAGAACGCCCAGCGCAAGGTCGAGGCTCGCAATTTCGACATGCGCAAGCACCTGCTCGAGTATGACGATGTGGCTAACGATCAACGCAGGGTCATCTATCAGCAGCGCAACGATCTGCTGGAGACGGCCGACGTGGCCGAGACTATCGCCGCTATGCGCGCCGACGTCATCAAAAGCCATGTCCGCGAGCATATCGTGCCGGGGACCATGGAAGAACAATGGGACATTGCGGGCCTCGAGCGAACGCTTGACGCCGAGCTGCAGCTGAAGGTTCCCATCCAGCAGTGGCTGAAAGACGAGCCCGAGCTCGATGAGGAGGAGCTGGAGGCCCGTATCATCGCTGCCGCGCACGAGCGCTATCGCGAGCGTACCGCCATCGTCCAGCGCGAGGCGATGAGTCAATACGAGCGCGCAATCATGCTGCAAAGTCTGGACAGCCACTGGCGCGAGCACCTGACGGCGCTCGACCATCTGCGTCAGGGCATTCATCTGCGCAGCTACGCGCAAAAGAATCCGAGCCAGGAATACAAGCGCGAGGCCTTCGCCCTGTTCTCGTTGCTGCTCGACATGGTCAAGACAGAAGTCACGCGGATCCTGATGACGGTCCAGATTCGCAACGCAGAAGAGCTGGCGGAAGTCGAGGAGCCCGAGATTCCGCAGAACATCCAGTACCAGCATGCGGAATACGGAAGAGGCCCTGAAGCTGTCGCGCAAACGGAGGAGGACAGCGATGTGGCCGTGGCGGAAAAGCCCCAGCAGCCCTTCGTGCGCGAGGGCCAGAAGGTCGGGCGCAATGACCCCTGTCCCTGCGGCTCTGGCAAGAAGTACAAGCACTGCCACGGCCGCCTGCGCTGAGGGACGCCGGAAACGCGAGCAGTGAGCGAGCCCGCTCCACGGATCGCGCGCCGGAGGAAACACGGCGTTTCCCCGATATAATTCGCCCCAGCGTTCACCTTCGTGGCAACGGCTGCCAATGCCCGTCAACCTCAAGCGTCCCGACCCCCAGTATTTGAAGCCCGTCAACGGCGTGAGTCTTGGCGTGGCGCAAGCCGAGATCGGAAAGCCGGGCCGCAAGGATCTGCTTGTGGTCAAGCTCGAAGACGGTTCGCGCGTGGCGGCGGTGTTCACGCAAAACCGCTTCTGCGCCGCTCCGGTCGTGGTGGCGCGGCAGCATCTCACGATGCTCGATCCCGACGCGTCGATCAAGGCGTTGCTGGTTAACACCGGATGTGCCAACGCCGGTACCGGCAAGGAAGGCATGAGCGCGGCTCGTCAGAGCTGCGCCCAGCTGGCGGCGCTGCTCGGATGCTCTTCGGCGCAGGTGTTGCCGTTTTCGACGGGCGTGATCATGGAGCCATTGCCGGTCGAGAAGATCGGGGCCGGACTGCCGGACTGCCTTGCAAATCTGCGCGAGGACAACTGGCTGGCGGCCGCGGAGGCCATCATGACGACGGACACCCTGCCCAAGGCTGCTTCCCGCCGGGTCAGCATTGGTGGACAGACCGTGACGGTGACGGGTATCGCAAAGGGCGCGGGCATGATTCATCCCAATATGGCGACCATGCTGGCATTCGTCGCAACCGATGCGCCGTTGTCACTGGCGCTGGCGCGCGCGGCGGTAGCCCAGGCGGCAAACCACTCCTTCAACTGCATCACCGTGGACGGGGACACGTCCACTAACGACGCCTTTGTGCTGATTTCGACCGGCCGGGCCTCCGCGCCGGAAATCCGGGATGCCGGAAGCGCTGAGTACCAGGAGCTGATGCAGGGCGTTACCGCGGTGGCGGCGGAACTGGCGCAGTCGATTATTCGAGATGGCGAGGGCGCGACCAAGTTCATCACCATCCGGATCGAAGGCGGGCGCAGAGACGAGGAGTGCCGGCGCATTGCCTATGCCATCGCGCATTCGCCGCTCGTCAAGACCGCTTTTTTTGCATCGGATCCCAATCTTGGCCGGATCCTCGCCGCGGTGGGCAAAGCCGGGATCTCCGATCTTGCTGTCGACAAGATCGATCTTTATCTGGACGACGTCCTGGTCGTGAAGAATGGCGGCCGTCATCCGGGCTATCGGGAATCAGACGGGCAGCGGGTGATGAAGCAGCCGGAAATTTCGATCCGCGTCACATTGAACCGCGGTAGCGCGACGGCCACCGTCTGGACGTGCGATCTGTCGCACGATTACGTCACCATCAATGCAGAGTACAGAACCTGAATGGCTGAACTGCTAGGCGCGAAGACGCAGCGGGCTCGCAAAGCGAGCCGAGGACGAGAACCTTCAGAAGACCTTGCGCGACCTTTGCGCCTTCGCGTCTTTGCGGTTAAGCTCTTGATTTGTCATGACTGATACGTCCAAATTGATCAAGCAGGCGGAAGGGCTGCTTACGCGTCTGGAGCAGCTGCTGCCGCGCGATGCCCCGCCCACTGATTGGAACGCCTCAATCGCCTTTCGCTGGCGAAAGGGCAACAACCGCGGGAGCATCGAGCCCGTCCGCCACGTGCATCGCATCAGCCTGAAGGACCTCCAGGGCATCGACGCCCAAAAGGAGCTGGTCGAGCAGAATACGCGTCAGTTCGTGGAAGGCCTGCCCGCCAATAACGTGCTGTTGACGGGGGCGCGCGGCACGGGGAAGTCCTCCCTCATCAAGGCGCTGCTGAACAAGTACTCGTCGCGCGGCCTGCGGCTGATCGAGGTCGACAAGCAGGATCTGGTCGACCTGCCGGATATCGTTGACCGCATCTTCCAGCGCCCGGAGCGCTTTATCCTGTATTGCGATGACCTCTCCTTCGAGGCCGATGAGCCGGGTTTTAAGGCGCTCAAGGTGGTGCTGGACGGCTCGATTGCGGCCGCCTCCGAGAACTGTGTTATCTACGCGACTTCCAACCGGCGCCACCTGATGCCGGAGTACATGGATGAGAATCTCGGTTACCGCCATGTTGGCGAGGAGATTCACCCAAGCGAGACATCGGAGGAGAAGATATCGCTTTCCGAACGCTTCGGTCTGTGGGTCTCGTTCTATCCTTTCGATCAGGAAGACTATCTGCGCATCGTCGCGATATGGCTTGAATACTTCAAGGTGTCCGGCGCGCACGCGGAGCCGGTGCAGCGTGCCGCGCTGCAATGGGCGCTGCAGCGGGGCTCGCGCAGCGGGCGCGTGGCGTGGCAGTTCGCGCGCGACTGGGCGGGAAGAGAAAGAATGAAGGCGCACAGCAAAAGGCAGAAGTGAGCGCCGCCCGTCACCCCGCGCCCCCGATTCCCATTTCCGCCAACCGAGTAGAAGTCGCTGCCGCCGTGATCAGCCGCGCGGACGGCTGCATTCTTTTGGGCCAGCGCCCGGCCGGCAAAGTCTATGCAGGCTACTGGGAATTTCCGGGCGGAAAGATAGAGCCGGGCGAATCACCGCAAGCGGCGCTTGGACGCGAGCTGCACGAGGAACTCGGGATCGACGTCGAGCTTGCCTATCCCTGGCTTACCCGGGATTACGACTACGAGCACGCTGCGGTGCGCCTGCGCTTCTTTCGGGTGGTCCGATGGTGCGGGACGCTGCACGGGCGCGAGAACCAGCGCTTTTCGTGGCAGCTGCCCGTGGCGGTCGGCGTCGCGCCGCTCCTTCCAGCCAATGCACCGATCATGCGCGCGCTTCGTTTGCCCCCTGTGTACGCAATAAGCCATGCCAGCGAACTTGGACGCGAAGGGTTTTTGCGCTGCCTCGATCGGGCGCTTGCGGGCGGCCTGAGGCTCATCCAGGTGAGGGAGAAGCAGATGGCGGAAGAGGAACTCGCGCGCCTCCTCGTGCACGTCATGCAGCTTGCGCGGGAGCATGGCGCGCGCGTGCTCGTAAACGGCAACATCGCGCTGGCGCTGAAGTCGGGCGCCGATGGAGTTCACCTTACGGCCGGGCAGCTAATGCAGCTCGATCGTAGACCTGCGCTCGAGCTCGTAGGCGCTTCCTGTCACAACGAGCTCGAACTGACCCGGGCCGTGGCGATCGGGGCAGACTTCGTGGTCCTGGGTCCTGTGAAGGCCACGCCGAGCCATCCGGAAGCACGAGGCATCGGGTGGGACCATTTCGCGACGCTCATTGCCGATTATCCTCTGCCGGTCTACGCCTTGGGGGGTCTCAATCACTCCGACATTGAAACGGCGTGGCAAGCGGGTGCTCACGGCATCAGCATGATGCGCGGCGCCTGGCCGCCGGCCTGACGGTCGGCGTTCAATGTTCCGGGTTCCGGGTTCCGAGTTTCGAGTTTCGAGTTTCGAGTTTCGAGTTTCGAGTTTCGAGTTTCGAGTTTCGAGTTTCGAGTTCCGGGTTCAAAGTTCCATGTTCGAAGTTCAATGCGAGAAACTTCGCGTACAGCCATCGCCCAAACTTGAAACTTGAACCCGTGAGGCTAGGAGCCGCGCTCCTCCGGCTCCTCCGGACTCGCATTCCCCGGGTCCTCCGATACCGGCACGCGGTAACGCTCGGTCGCCCATGCCCCAAGGTCGATCATCTTGCACCGCTTCGAGCAGAACGGGCGCCAGGCACTTTCGGGCGTCCATGACACAGGCGCGCCGCAAGTCGGGCAGGCAACAAGGCGCGATTCAGCCACGGGAACACACCGAGAATTTCATCGAGCAAAGGTCAACGGCAAGCATTAGTCACGGAAATTCACGGAATGGGATAAAAATCGAGAGCGAAGAGAATCAAACCAATTGAGGTCCCGGCTCGTGTCCGCCATTTGCCCGCGGGCCCGTCGCCGCGGCGCTCTGGTTTCCCGTTCCGGACGTTTTCTTCTGTTCCCGTGGCCGATGCCCTTTTAGGCCCGGAACAGCGCTATAGGTTGCAGAAGGTGAGCTCGAACTCGACGTCCGTCTCGGCCGGCTTCGGGCGCTGCACCCCTTCCTGCGTCGTGAAACGAATATTGAGCGCATACTTGTTCGCGCTGATTTCAGGGACGAAATGGTGCTCGCGTTTCAGTCGGATTCGCACCATCTGGGCGACGCGCCCGGCCATCATCTGCTGGTAGACCCCCTGCTGCGCGAGCTGGGCGGTCGTCTTGCCGCTCTCGCGCAAGATGCGCAGGACGATCGCGATCGCCTCGCGAATCGGCAGGAACGGCGCAAGCCACGACTGGAGGTCGCGCCGATGCTGATCGGGATGTTGCTGGAGCCAGTAGTGATATGACGGCAGGTCGAATTCGCACACCCCGCCGGGGATGTTTGTGCGCTGACGGATGCTCATCAGCCAGTCGTTGTCGCGCAGCTCCTGGCCAACCTTGCCGGAGGTCTGGAACAGATTTGCGGCGGCATGATCGATCTGCGCGAGGACCTTGTCCAGCGCCGGTTCCGAGATTTCGGGATTGCCGCGCAGACCCTCGAGAACCTGTTTCTGGCGTTCCAGCTCCTGAAGGAGGTCGGATTTGAGATCCGCGCGCCCCGAGACGTCGAGGATCTCGAATATCGAGAGCAGCGCGACGTGATGGTCGTAATGCTCGTCCTTTTGCAGGAAATGTTCGACGCGCTCAAACAGGTCCTCAAGGCGCAGCAGCGTCCGCACGCGCTCACTCAACGGATACTCGTAGCTGATCACGGCGTTTACGCCTGTTGAAGAGAGGTCGGTCATGGGGCGCTGCACTAGTATTCAACATAAACCAGAAAAAATAAAGGCTTGAAATTAAACAGTGGCGCTATTCGAGCGTTCAATTATGACCCGCGCGTTGCCGTTTGAGCCAATGAAAGGTAGCTGGCGTGCAGCTTCTGTACCTGCATTCGCAGCGCTTCCATTCCGCCATTGTTGTCGATTACATCGTCGGCGCCCTTGAGGCGTTCCGTGCGTGACAGCTGCGCAGCGAGGATTGAGCGCACCTCGCCCTCCTTCAGTTGGCTGCGTTGCATGGCGCGTGCCACCTGCTGCTCCTCGCCGCAATCGACGACGAGCACGCGCTGGATGAGGTCGCGGTAGGCGCCAGTCTCAACCAGGAGCGGCACCACCACGATCACATAAGGTTGCTGCGCCGCAAGGATACGCGCGCGCGCCTGCTCCCGGATCAGGGGATGGAGAATACCCTCGAGCCTCGCTTTCGCATCCGGATCGTTGAACACGAGCTGGCGCATCTTCGCACGCTCGAGGCTGCCGTCGGCCGCGACGAACGAGGGGCCGAACGCATCGCGAATTTTCTCCATGGCAGCCCCGCCGGGCCGGGTCAGCTCGTGCGCGATCGCGTCGGTGTCGACGACGGCTGCGCCGAGCTCCTCAAACAATGCCGCGGCGCTCGATTTTCCCGAGGCGATGCCGCCGGTCAGGCCCACGCAAAACGGCGTCACGGCGTGCTAGAAGAGCGCAAGGTAATGGCGGTTGAGTTGCTCGCCGTAGAACAGGGCAATCAATCCGGCGAGCGCGAGATAGGGGCCAAAAGGGATGGGCACGTTGCGTCCGCGCCGCGCGAGCACAATAAGTCCGATGCCGATGACGGCGCCAACGAACGACGAGAGCAGGATCACGAGCGGCAGCATTTTCCAGCCCAGCCAGGCGCCGATCGCCGCGAGCAACTTGAAGTCACCATAACCCATTCCCTCCTTGCCGGTGGTGAGCTTGTACGCCCAGAAAACGGCCCACAGCACGAGGTAGCCCCCCGCGGCACCGATAACCGCAGATGTGAGATCGGTGAACGTCGCGCCGATATTGAAGATCAGGCCCGTCCAGAGCAGCGGCAGGGTCAAGTTGTCGGGAAGATAAAACGTGTCGAGGTCGATGAACGCGAGGGCGATCATTGCCCATGCGAACAACATCGCGCCCAATGCGGCAGCGCTCACGCCGAAACGCCACGCGACGTAGCCGGCGAGCGCGCCGGCCAGCGCCTCGACCGCGGGATAGCGCGGCGAGATGGCTGCCTTGCAGGCGGAGCAGCGCCCGCGCAATGCGACGTAGCTGAGGACCGGGACGTTCTCGACGGCGCGGATGGCGTGCCCGCAGTGCGGGCAGCGCGAGCGGGGCAGCACCAGGTTATAGGTCTCAGCGGCGGGGACGGGATTACCGTTCAACTCCGCGCATTCGGCCCGCCACCCCTGCTCGAGCATGCGCGGCAGCCGGTGGATCACCACATTGAGAAAGCTTCCGACCACAAGCCCGAACAGGACCGCGGCGGTGATCAGCAACCAGGGCGTTGTCTGGAGCAGTTGCAGGAAAGCCATCCAGGATTCGGATCTCAGGATTCAGGACTCGGTTGGGAGCGCTGGCAGTCGGGGGCACATGCCCCGCACCCCGCGCCCCTTGTCCTCAATCCCGTTGTCAGACCGCCTGGCCCATCTTGAAGATGGGCAGGTACATGGCGATCACGAGCCCGCCGATCAGCGTGCCCAGCACCACCATGATCATCGGCTCCATAAGGCTCGAGAGGGCCTCGACCGCATCGTCGACTTCCGCCTCATAGAAATCCGCGACTTTGGAGAGCATGGCGTCGAGCGAGCCCGCCTCCTCGCCGATGGTCACCATCTGGATGACCATATTCGGGAAAACCTCGGTGCCCGCCATCGCGGAGGTGAGGCTCGAACCGGTCGAGACCTCGCCCTGAATCTTCTTGGTCGCGACGTAGTACTCGTAGTTGCCGGCCGCGCCCGCAACCGAATCAAGCGCCTCGACGAGCGGCACACCGGCTGCAAACATGGTCGCAAGCGTGCGGGTCCACCGCGCAATCGCCGATTTGCGAACCAGACCGCCGAAAACGGGAATCCGCAACATCAACTTGTCCATGAACATCTGCATCTTGATGGAGCGTTTCCAGGTGTAGAAGAAGAACCACCCGGCAAAGCCGACGCCGCCAAAGATGGCCCACCAGTACTCGACGAAGAAATCCGAGGCGGCCATCACCATCAGCGTCGGGGCGGGAAGGTCGGCGCCAAAGCTGGCGAACACCGACTTGAAGGAGGGGATGACGAAGATCATGATGATCGACGTGATCACGAAGGCGACAACAACAATTGACGCCGGGTAGAACAACGCCGACTTGATCTTGCTCTTGATGGCGAGGATCTTTTCCTTGTAGGTCGCGAGGCGGTCGAGCAGGCTATCGAGAATACCGGCGGCTTCGCCCGCGCCGATCAGGTTGCAGAAGAGCGCATCGAAGTAGAGGGGATGCTTTTCGAAAGCCTGCTTCAAGCTCGCACCGGTCTCGACCTCGGTCTTGATGTCGAAAAGAAGCTTCGACACGGCAGCATTGGTGTGGCCTTTGCCGACGATGTCGAACGCCTGGAGCAGCGGCACGCCGGATTTCATCATGGTGGCCAGCTGGCGAGTGAACAGGGTAATGTCCTTCTCTGTAATCGTGCCGCCACGGAGCCGCTGGCGCTTGACCTCGACCACGCGGATGCCCTGGCGCCGCAGCAACGCATTGACTTGCGCCGTGCCGACCGCGCGCATTTCCCCGCGCACGGTTTTGCCGCCCCGGTCCGTGCCGACCCAGCTGAAGTTAAACTCCTTGACTTCCGACCGTCTGGCGGCGGCAGCAGTTGCCATGTTGAATCTCCCGATTGACCCGGCTAACCAATAGGTTAGAGGCGATTGTTGACAAAATGATGCACGTTCGGGGGTTCTGTGTAAAGCGTATTTTTCCCTATTTTTCCTCCCCCGGGGCCTCAGGGCGGCCCTTAGTCACCGCCGGGGGGAAGATTCGCACGGCTTTGACCACCCGATCCTGCGTTTGAACGATCTCGAGGGGGTAGCCCGCGATCTTTACGCTGGTGTTCGGCTCCGGAATATCTCTCAGATATTCGACGATCAACCCATTCAACGTCTTCGGCCCGTCGAGCGGGAAACCGAAGCCCAGCTTGCGGTTGAGATCGCGCAGCAGCGTCGAGCCTTCGACGAGAACACTGCCATCGGTCTGCTCGGCGAAGCCCCGGGTCTGCAGGGGGGACTGGGTCGTGAATTCGCCGATGATCTCCTCGAGGATGTCCTCCATCGTGACGAGGCCCATCAGCTCCCCGTACTCATCCACCACCAGGCTCAAAGGGTCCCGCTCCTCCTGGAAATTCTGCAACTGCGAAAACAAGGGCGTGCCAACCGGCACGAAGGACGGTTCGCGAATGATCTCGCGCAGGCGTTCCTTCGTGAGCTCCTCGTTCTGCACCAGATTGAGCACGCTGCGCACCCGTAGCGTGCCCACCACCTCGTCCAGGTGGCCGCGGTAGACCAGCAGGCGCCGGTGATGGGCCGTGGCAATCTGCTGGCGAATGGCGTCGAGCGGCGCATCAAGGTCAAAGGCTTCGATTTGACTGCGCGGCACCATGACGTCATCCACCGTGATCGCCTCGAGCTCGAACAGATTGAGCAGGATGCTCTGATGCTTTTGCGGGAGATAACCTGTCTCCAGCACGAGGGTGCGCAGTTCTTCGACCGACAGCTTGTGCTCGCCCGCGCTCGCCGTCGGCCGCAAACGCAATATCCAGAGCAGCGCTTGCACGAACAGGTTCACGAACCAGACCACCGGTTGCGCGATGCGAAGCAATGGCGTCAGCACGTAACTGGCCGGCAGCGCGACGCGCTCGGGATAGGTTGCACCGAGCACCTTGGGCGTGATCTCGCTGAAGACCAGGATGGCGAACGTTGCCGCTGCAGTTGCCACCAGCAGCGCGGCCTGGCTGTTGCCGAGGTGGCGTATGGCGATCTCGCCCACGACCAGGGCCGTTGCGACGTTGAGCAGGTTGTTGCCGAACAGCACCATGCCCAGGAACTTGTCGGTGCGGGCGAGCAGATTGGACGCGAGCTTGGCACCGGTATGACCGCTTTGCACGAGATGCTTCAGCCGGTAGCGGTTGAGCGCCACCATGCTCGTCTCCGAGATGGAAAAGAAGCCGGAAATCGCGAGCAGGATGATCAACGCGATGAACAGGGTCGACTCGGGGATCGTTTCCAATGTGGGGTCGCTCGATGAAGGGAAAAATTTAGTATTCAGCGGCGCAACAAGGCATGTCAAGCTGCCGAATGGCGGATGCGGAAGTCCGGGGCGCTCAATCCTGATTCAGTGTTTGTCAGAGCCAAACACCCGCGGCGGGTTGCGGTGGATGCTAGGCCCGGCCAAGTATCACTTCGAGCACGAACCTGCTGCCCACGTAGGCCAGCACGAGGGCAAGGAAGCCAGCGAGCGTCCAGCGCACGGCGACACGGCCGCGCCAGCCGTAGACGTGGCGGCCACACAGCAGCGCCGCGAAGATGATCCAAGACACGACCCCGAACACGGTCTTGTGGTTTAGTTTTGCCGCCTTGCCGAACAGCTCTTCCGTGAAGACGACACCGGTCACGAGGGTCGCCGTGAGCAGGATGAAGCCGGCCCAGATGATTCGGAACAGCAGCTTTTCCATCGTCAGCAATGGCGGCAGCTGGCTGAGCGCGCGCGGCAGGGCGCCGTCGTGCAGCCGACGCTCGAGCAGCGTCATCAGGAGGACGTGAAGCGACGCAATGGTGAACAGGCTGTAGGCCAGCATCGCAATGACCAAATGCACCTTGAATACCATGAGCTCGGTGTGGGGCAGCGGACTGGGCGACGGCACCAGGACCGGCAGCAGCACGGCAGCCGCGGCGATCGGCAACACCAGCGCCTGCAGGCCGTCCAATCGGTAGAAGAAGTTTCCGATCCAGTAAATCAGCACGGTCAACCACAGGATTGCCGAGACGGCGTTGCCGACCCCCAGGTGCAACCCGTCCGGCAAGAATGCTGAGCGCGCCAGCAGCACGGTATGGAGCGCCAGCGGGACCAGCACCGCATAATGCTCGAACGCGCTGAAGGATGCGCCAGGCGCTTCCGCCTCCGTGGCGCGCGGCCAGCGCGTGCGCCAGAAGTACAATGCGAGCACTGCATAGAGCAGCGCGTTGGCTAGATGCGGTAGAATTTCCGGCACGTCACGAGTCTACACCAACCTCACGCCGATGTTCGACAACCTGACCGACCGCCTCTCGCGGGTCATGAAGACGCTGCGCGGCGAGGCGCGCCTGACCGAATCCAACATTCAGGATGCCTTGCGCGAGGTGCGCGTCGCGCTGCTTGAGGCCGACGTTGCGCTGCCGGTCGTGCGGGATTTCGTCGCGCGGGTGCGCGAGAAAGCGCTCGGTCAGGAGGTGGTCGGCAGCCTGACACCAGGTCAGGCGGCGGTCGCGGTGGTGCATCAGGAACTCATGGCGCTGATGGGCGAGAAAAACGATGCGCTCGATCTCGCCACGCAACCGCCGGCGGTCGTTCTGCTGGCCGGCCTCCAGGGCTCGGGCAAGACGACGACCTCGGGCAAGCTCGCGCGCTGGCTGCGCCGCGAGCTCAAGAAAAAGGTGCTGCTCGTCAGCTGCGACGTGTACCGGCCGGCGGCGATCGAGCAGCTCGGCACGCTGGCCCAGCAGGTCGAGGCCGAATTTTTTCCCTCGGCCGTCGGCGAAGACCCCGTGGATATCGCGCAGCGGGCGCTCGATTATGCGCGCAAGCACTACGCTGACGTGCTGATCGTCGACAGCGCCGGACGCCTTGCGATTGACGAGGCGATGATGCGGGAGATCACCGCGCTGCATGCGGCGCTGAAGCCGGTGGAGACGCTGTTCGTGGTTGACGCGATGCAGGGTCAGGACGCCGTCAATACCGCGAAGGCGTTCGGAGAGGCGCTGCCGCTGACGGGCGTCATTCTCACCAAGCTTGACGGTGACGCCCGCGGTGGCGCGGCGCTGTCGGTGCGGCAGGTCACCGGCAAGCCGATCAAGTTCGCAGGCGTGGGCGAGAAGCTCGACGCCCTCGAGCCCTTCTATCCGGACCGCATGGCCTCGCGCATTCTCGGGATGGGCGATGTGCTCTCGCTGATCGAGGACGTGCGCAGGAGCGTCGACCACGCCGAAGCCGAGAAACTCGCCCGCAAGGTGAAGTCCGGGAAGGGTTTCGACCTCGAGGACTTCAAGCAACAGGTCGCGCAAATGAAAAAGATGGGCGGGGTGGCGGGCTTGCTCGACAAGTTGCCCGGCGATCTTGCGCGAATGGCGCAGGGCGCGCCACAGATGGACGATCGCGCGATCTGCCGACTCGAGGGCATCATCAACTCGATGACCGCGCAGGAGCGCGCCAAGCCTGAGGTCATAAAAGCATCGCGCAAGCGGCGCATCGCGGCCGGGGCCGGCGTCTCCGTCCAGGAGGTGAACCGTCTGCTCAACCAGTTCGAGCAGACGCAGAAGATGATGAAAATGATGTCGAAAGGGGGGATGGCGAAGATGATGCGCTCGATGAAAGGAATGTTCCCGGGAATGCGCTGACTTGTGACGGCGCATTCCTCATGCGCGCCTCCGGATCCGGAATCCCGTCGCGACGAGCCTTACTTCGATTGCCGCGGGAGCGCGAGGGCGGGAGCGCGTGAGGGCGCAAGACCGAAACACCGAAACACCGATCTCGTGACCTGCCGAGTTCGCCAAGTCACGGCTTTTCGACCCATCACCCATCACGCCGCGCTACTTGAGGCTGAAGCCCTGCCTGCGGATGAACGCGCCGAAATCGGTGCGCTCCGGCACCGCATACTGGCGCGCCTTGTCCTCCGACCAGCCGTAGAACGGCGCTTCACCGAATCGCTCGATGTTGCGCTGCCGGCGATAGGGCAGCACGGCGTGGCGCCTGCGGTCGTAGGCCTCGATTTTTTCGCGCAGCTCTGACTCGCTGTAGCGATCCTCGTGGACGGTCACGTTCAGTGGCAGCCGCGGTGTAATGCGGCCGGCTTCGGCGGGGTAGCCTGCGCACAGGCCGGCCACCGGAAACACGCCTTGGGGAAGCTCGAGGACGCCGCTCACCGTATCGGCACGGTTTCGCACCGCGCTGATCGGGCACGTTCCCAGGCCCGCAGCTTCGGCGGCGCGGATGAAATTCATCATGACGAGACCCGCGTCCACTGCCGCGTTCATGAAGTGGTCGAGATGCTCGTTCACAAAAGGCTTGCCGCGCCACTCGCCGATCTGGCGGATCCGCCGGTTATTGGCGCAAAAGATGAGGAAGACGGGCGCGTTCATGATCCAGGGCATGTCGGGAATGGTCTCGACGATTGCCCTGCGCCGCGCGGCATCGCTCACATGAATGATGTCGGCTTGCTGCAGATCGGACTTGGACGGCGCTGAAAAGGCGCACGCGAACAGCACCTGCAGCAACTCGGGTGGCACGGGACGTTCGGCGTATCGGCGGTGCGAGCGGTGTTCGAGGTTGCGCGCGAGCTCCTCGAGGCCCGATGCATCGGGCGCTATGCTCAACGTCGCGTCGAAGCGCTCGGCCGCGGCGCGCTCGATGCGCCGGGCCTCGGGGGTGGTGTTGGGGCTCATGGTGGCTCCTGGGTTGGATGCGCCGGCGATGTTAACGCGTCGGCTCTCTCTGCGGGTGCTTCCGGACGAACTCCCGCCCAATCAGATAATTAACCCCTCGTCGGGCCCCGCCACGACCCCGGCCTCATGCGCGGCCCACCTTGCATCAAGGCGAAAAAATAGCGTAAAATCACGCCCTTTCCGCTTTTCGGACTGATACGAACATGGTGGTAATCCGACTCGCCCGCGGTGGCGCCAAGAAGCGCCCGTTTTTCAATCTGGTTGTTGCCGATTCGCGCCGCGCGCGCGACGGGCGCTTCATCGAGCGTATCGGCTTCTACGATCCCGTGGCGCCCGAGGGGCGGGAGCGGCTGCGCGTCAATCGCGAGCGGCTCGCCTACTGGAAGGGCAAGGGCGCGCAGGTTTCTGACACCGTGGCGCGGCTGGTCAAGCAGCGCGGTGAACCTAAACCCGCCTGAGAAACTGGTGATGATGGGGCGGATCATCGCCCCGCATGGCGTCAAGGGCTGGATCAAGGTTCAGCCACTTACCGCGGAGACGCGGAGCCTCCTCGACTACCGGACCTGGTGGATCGAGGGGGAAGAAGGCTGGCAGGAACAATCAGTAACCAGCGGCAAGGCACAGGGCCAGTCGCTGCTTGCCAAGATCGAGGGCTGCGATGATCGCGAGGCGGCGGCGTCGCTGAAGGGAAAGACGGTGGCGGTAGCGCGTGCGGCGCTGCCGGCCGCACGAGCGGAAGAGTACTACTGGGCCGACTTGATCGGCCTCAGGGTTGTGAACGCGGTGGAGCAGGATCTCGGTCGGGTGACGGCTGTCGTGCAAACCGGCGCGAATGATGTGCTGGTCGTGGAAGACGGTCGCGAGAGGCTGATCCCGTTCATTGCGCAGGTGATACGCGAAGTGGATCCCGGCGCGGGTGTGATACGGGTGGAGTGGGGCGCGGACTACTGATGTACCAGTTCGACGTGGTCACGCTGTTTCCCGAGATGTTCGAGGCCGTGACCGAGAGCGGCGTCACCGGCCGGGCGCGTGAGCGCCGGCTGTTTGAGCTGGTGTTGTGGAATCCGCGCGATTTCGCGACCAACAGCTACCGCACCGTGGACGACCGGCCGTACGGCGGCGGGCCGGGAATGGTGATGATGGTCGAGCCGCTGGAAAAGGCGCTCACCGCGGCGCGGCAGCGGCAGGAGAGCGCGGGAGCGAAGCGCACGCACGTGATATACCTGTCGCCGCAGGGGAAGTTGCTGAAACACGAGCGCGTGATGGAGCTCGCGGCACTGCCCGGAGTGGTGCTCCTGGCAGGTCGCTACGAGGGGGTGGATGAGCGGCTCGTTAGCCGGGCGGTCGACGAGGAGATCTCGATCGGCGACTACGTGCTCTCGGGCGGCGAGCTTGCGGCGATGGTGGTAATGGATTGCATCGTGCGCCAGCTTCCGGGTACGCTGGGCGATGCGGAGTCGGCGAGCCAGGACTCATTCGTGAGCGGCTTGCTGGATTGCCCGCATTACACGCGGCCCGAGGCGTACGGCGAGGCGGCGGTGCCGCCAGTGCTGCTTTCGGGCAATCACAGCGAGATTGCCCGCTGGCGGCTGAAGCAGGCGCTGGGCAGAACCTGGCAGCGGCGCCCGGATTTGCTGGAGCAGCGCGCGCTCAGCGCCGAGGAGCGCGCATTGCTGGATGAATACAAGAAGGAACTGCAAGGAGTTTGAACATGGATATCATCAAACAGCTTGAAGCCGAAGAGATGAAGCGGCTCGCCAAGCGGATTCCGTCGTTCTCAGCGGGCGACACCGTGGTCGTGAGCGTGAACGTCGTCGAGGGCGAGCGCAAGCGGCTGCAGGCGTACGAGGGCGTGGTGATCGCCAAGCGCAACCGTGGAATCAATTCCTCGTTCATCGTGCGCAAGATCTCTTCGGGTGAGGGGGTGGAACGGACGTTCCAGACCTACTCGCCGCTCATCGCCAGCATCGAGGTCAAGCGTCGCGGCGACGTGGGGCGCGCCAAGCTCTATTACCTGCGGCAGCGCACCGGCAAGGCCGCGCGCATCCGCGAGAAACTGACGGCACGGAATGAAGAGGTGGAGCAGGCCGCCGCGCAGGAGTAATCGGCATACCTGCTCACGCAAGGCGGCCTCGTGCCGCCTTTTTTGTTTCTGACGCGGCATCACGCAGGCTGCGGGCTGCCGACGCGATGCGGCTTGTCGTGCGTTGGAGAGGCAGAGGCGCGACATGAGCGGAGGAGCAGGGGCCCCGGTTGAGGGGGATGCGACCCGCGAAGGCCGCAGGCTGCCGACGCGATGCGGCTTGTCATGCGTTGGAGAGGCAGAGGCAGCAACAGGACGGGATAGAATCGACCCATGCGCGCAATTGTCTTGGCCGTATTGATGCTGGCCGCCGCGGGGCCTGCGACGGCGCTCGAGACGACGCGCCAGCTGTTGGCGAACGACGCGCCGCGGCTCGCGCTCGATCGAGTCGAGCAGCGGCAACCCCGCGAGACGACGGATGCGCAATGGGCCGAGTGGGAGGCGCTCCGGTTGCGGGCGCTTTTCGCGCTCGAGCGTTATCAGGATGTGCTTGCTCGAACCGACGCGCTCCCGGCCACGATACCCGAGCCCGCGCGGCAGCAGGCGTTCTCGGTGGCGGCCCGGGCTGCATTGCAGGCGGGACAGCCTGCCCAGGCTCGCGCTCTGGTTGCGCAGGTGCTGTGGCAGTCCGTCGCCCTGCCCGATAATGCGCGCGAACTGCGCCTTCTGGTGATCGACAGTTATCTCGCGGAAGGCAACGGGCATGCGGCCTTTCGCGTGATGCTCCGTTTCGCGCAGGACTACCATCCCCTCGAGCCCGCGACCGCGGCACATTTCGTGGAGGGATTGCTCAGGCTCGACATGGCACGTGACGCGGCCAACTGGCTCGCGCGCCTCGAGGAGGGCAGCCCCGCGAGGCAGATGCTGCGGCTCAAGGCGGGTCTGATCAAACCGGATGCGGCCATCGCGCAGTCGCGCGCGCGGCTCCCCAAAGGCGATGGCCGTGCACACTGGCATGTCATAGCCGAGGCTGCGGCCCTGAGCGGCAAGCGCTCAGTTCGCATCGAGGCGATCGAGCAGCTGGTGCAGCTCGCAGGCGCACGCGAGGAAGCCGGCGCCGCAGCCACGGAGCTGTGGCGGACCTACCAGACGCTGGCCCAGGAATCAGCCAATCTGAATCAATTGCTGGTAGGGGATGATGCGGCGTGGGCGGCATATGCCTCGAAAAGGCTGCGCCGGGATCCGTTCATCGCGCGCGCTTTTTTTGCGTACCTGGCTCAGCGCGCGCGCTCACTCGAGGCGCGCCAGGCCGCCCAGCTGCAGCTCGTGCGGTCGTTGCAGGAGGGCCAGCTCGAGGCGGTGGCTGTGCGCCTGTTCGACCAGGCGAGCACCGATGTAACCGCGATCGACGGCCAGGCCCGCTACCATCTCGGTTCAATCGCTGAAGCCCGGGATGAGGCCGCGCTCGCAGCGCGGTTCTGGGAAGGGCTTGCCGTCCCCGCAGGCATGACGATGGCTGAGTGGGAGGCGCGGCGTGCGCTGGTCTATTGGCGCGCTGGAAATACCGGGGAGGCGGTCAAGGCCCTTTCGGCTGCGGCAAGCGAGAAGCAATCGCTGCCCGCCAATGCGGTTCAGGGCGTAATCGTGCTGGGCCAGGAAATGGTTTCCGCCGGAAAACCCGAGGTGGCGGACGCCTCGCTGCCCGCCCTGTTACTGCTTGCGGGAACGGGACATCAGCGCGAGCTTCTCATGGCGCTCGGGCGTGCCGGGGAAGCCGGCGGCCTGTTTGCGCGCGCGGGGGGCTATTTCCTGCAGGCAGCGCTGGCACCGGACAGCCGGGCACGTCCGGCCACTGCCGCCCCCACGGCGCGGCTGGCAGCGGCGCTCAATCTTGCGCGCGCCGGATATACCCGTGACGCCCGGGCGCAGTTCGAATGGGTGATCAGGCACTCGCGGGATCCCGCTGAGCGCGAGGTCGCGAAACGAAGTCTGGCAAAGTTATAATCTCGTTCCCAACACGAACAAGAGCACATCTCGATTATCCCCGGAACTGACGCCGGCCATGCGTGCGGCGCCGTATTTTAAGGCTGCAAGGAGAGGACATGATCCATTTTCTGGTGCATGACAAGAAGGACACCGTCGGCGTGATCGTCGTCGAGGGCGTAAAGGCCGGCCAGGAGCTCACCGGCTGGCTGATGGAAGACGACTCGACGCTCAAGGTCAAGGCTCTCAACGACATCCCGATCGGCCACAAGCTCGCCACCCAGGCGATCAAGAAGGACGAGACCGTCATCAAGTACGGCTTCGACATCGGTCGCGCCGTGTCCGACATCAAGGTGGGCGAGCATGCTCACGTGCACAACCTGAAAACCAAACGCTGGTAAGAGAGGCGCGGCACGCGCGCGATCGCCCGGCGCCGAAGAATCGCTGATTATCCGTCACCCTTCAAAAGGTTCTGAAATGATTTCCGCAAAAACGACTTTCCATGGCTACCGCCGCGAGAATGGCCGCGTCGGCGTTCGCAATCACGTTCTCATCCTGCCGGTCGACGACCTGTCGAATGCCGCCGCCGAGGCGGTGGCCAACAACGTTAAGGGCACACTGGCGATTCCGCATCCCTACGGCCGGCTGCAGTTCGGCGCTGACCTGGATCTCCACTTCCGCACGTTGATCGGCGCGGGATCGAACCCCAACGTTGCCGCGGTCGTCGTGATCTGCATCGAAGAGGGATGGGCGAAGCGCGTCGTCGATGGCATTGCCAAGACCGGCAAGCCGGTGACCGGCTTCGGCATCGAGCTCCACGGCGACCACGACACCATCATGCGCGCCTCCAAGGTGGCGAAGGAGTACGTGCAGTGGGCGTCGGAGCTGCAGCGTGTCGAATGCCCGATCAGCGATCTCTGGGTCTCGACCAAGTGCGGCGAATCCGACACGACTTCCGGGTGCGGGTCGAACCCTACGGTCGGCAACGCATTCGACAAGCTGGAGCCCCTCGGCGTGACGATGTGCTTCGGGGAGACAACCGAGATCACGGGCGGTGAGCAGATCGTCGCGGACCGCTGCGCGACGAAAGAAGTTCGCGACGGGTTCATGGCCATGTTCAACCGCTATCAGGAAGTGGTCGAGCGCCACAAGACGAACGATCTTTCGGAGTCGCAGCCGACGAAGGGCAACATCGCCGGCGGGCTGACCACGATCGAGGAAAAGGCGCTTGGCAATATCCAGAAGATCGGCAAGAAGTGCAAGGTGATCGGCGTGCTCGACAAGGCCGAGACCCCGACCAAGCCCGGGCTGTGGTTCATGGATTCATCCTCGGCTGCCGCCGAGATGGTGACGCTCTGCGCCGCCTCGGGTTACGCCGTGCATTTCTTTCCCACCGGTCAGGGCAACGTGATCGGCAACCCGATCGTGCCGGTGATCAAGCTCACCGCCAATCCCCGTACCGCGCGCACCATGGGCGAGCACATCGATCTCGATGTCTCGGGCTTGCTTCAGCGCGAAAAGAACATGGACCAGTGCGGCGACGAGCTGTTGGAAATCATGCTGCGCACCTGCAACGGCCGGCTCACCGCCGCCGAGGCGCTCGGCCATCGCGAGTTCGTGATGACGCGCCTCTACGAGAGCGCGTAGCGCGCGAGGGATGAGGGCGGAGGGACTAGCCCACCGAAACAATCTTTCCTCATCCCTCCTCGTCGCTCATCCCATCACCAATGGCCGTGTCTACCTTGCGCGTTTCCGTCTGGCGCGGGACGGAGTCGGGGCACCTGCAGACGTTTGAGGTGCCGCGGCTCGAGAGCCAGACCGTTCTCGATGTCGTCACCCATATCCAGCGCTCGCTGGACCCGACGCTGTCGTACCGATTCGCCTGCCGCGTCGGCATGTGCGGCTCCTGCGCCATGACCGTGAACGGGCGCGCGCGTTGGACCTGCCGCACGCACGTGTCCGAGGTCATGAGGGGCGAGGCGCTGGAGGTCAGGCCGCTGTCGAACCTGCCGGTGATCAAGGACCTCGTCACGGACATGACGCCGTTCTTCGACAAATGGGCGCAGGCGCGCGGGTCTTTTCAGGGCGCGACAACGCGGCGCGATGATTTCGCGCGCGTGTCGCCCGAGACCCCAGAGCGGCGCCTGGCGGACGCTGGAATCGAATGCATCGGCTGCGGCGTCTGCTACAGCTCGTGCGACGTCGTTGCATGGAACGCGGATTACCTTGGGCCGGCCGCGCTCAACCGCGCATGGACTCTGGTGAACGACGTGCGCGATACGGACCGCCGATCCCGCCTGGCCGCGGTCGCCGGCGATGCGGGCTGCCACGCTTGTCACACGCACATGAGCTGCACGGAACGCTGCCCCAAGAAACTCTCGCCGACCGCGTCGATCGCCGGGTTAAAGCGGGCAGCGATGATGGCAGCGCTCAAGGGCGAGCTGGGTGATGAGTGATGAGTGAGGGGAAGCTCAGTGTCAGTTCGCAGGTTCTGTTGTGGACGTTGCAGAGAGCGAGCGCTGCGGTTCTCGCGGTTTGCGTGGTTGTGCACCTCATCACCATGATCTATGCGGTGCGCAACGGTCTCTCCGCCGCTGAAATCCTTGGGCGCACGCGCGGTAATTTCGTTTGGTTTGCGTTTTACGCGGTCTTCGTGCTGGCAGTCTCGGTGCATGCGCCGATCGGGCTGCGCAGCGTGCTCGTGGAGACTTTCACCTGGCGGGGGCGCGGGCTGGATTGGACCGTGTTCGCGATCGGCATCGTGCTTGCCTTTCTCGGTTTCCGCGCGCTGTGGGCGGTCTTTCTCTAGCGGGGGCGCCATGAAGAGCGATTTCCGCGCGCGCAACCATCCCGCCTATTGGGCGTTCATCGTGCACCGGGCGTCGGGGGTCCTGCTTTCGCTGTTCCTGCCGGTGCACTTCATGGCGCTGGGCCAGGCGTTGCAGGGAGCGGCCCGGCTGGATGCCTTGCTGCGCTGGACCGAGCAGCCGCTGGTCAAGATCGGAGAGACGGTGTTGGTGATGCTGCTTGCCGCCCATCTTGCGGGCGGCTTGCGGTTGTTGGCACTGGAATTTCTCGCCTGGCGCGATTGGCAGAAGAGCCTGCTTGCCGCAGCGGCCGGCGTGACGTTGGCAGCCGTCATGCTGTTCCTGCTGCAGGTTGCCTGAGCAGGTCCGGGCGCGCCTTCGTGCCGCGGGCGGGCGCGTAGCATTGACGATTTGTTGGGGAGGAGAGCAGATGGCGCGGCAGCCCAATTTCCTGGTGGTCCTGGTCGATGACCTGCGCTTTGACGAGTTCGGCGCGGGCGGCCATCCGTATATGAAGACGCCGCACATCGACCGCATTGCGCGCGAAGGTGCGCTGTTCGAGCGCGCGTTCCACACGACACCGATCTGCTCGCCCAACCGCGCGTCGATCCTGACGGGACAGTACGCAAGCCGGCACGGCATCATCGACAATGTGGCGCGCGACGCCGCCAGCCACCGGCTGCCCAACTATCATCTTCAGCTGCAACGGCTGGGCTACGAGACCGCCCACATCGGCAAGTGGCACATGGGCAACGATGGCGCACCGCGGCCCGGCTACGATCACTGGGTGAGCTTCGACGGCCACGGGCAGCTCACCAATCCGAAGCTGAACGAGCACGGCCGCTACGTGCAGCACACCGGTTACATCACCGATATCCTGAACGCGATGGCCGCGGAGTTCGTGGGACGCAGGCACGAAAAGCCCTGGTCGCTTTTCCTGGCGCACAAGGCGGTGCATCCCGACGCGGAACAGGCAGCGGACGGCACGCTGGCGGTCACTGGATACGTGCCCGCCGGGCGCCACGAGCGCCTCTACGAAGGTTGTGTGTTTCCAAAGAAACCGAACATGCTGTCGCCCGGGGAAGTCGTGAAGCAAAAGCCGGCGTGGGCGGAGGCATTCGAGATCAAGCGCACCGAGCGCTCGCAAAAACTGCTCAAACCCATCCATTCCGGCGAGCAGGAGGAAATCCGCCTGCGCGCCGCGATGATGGCCTCGGTCGACGAGGGCGTCGGCATGCTCTGCGATGCACTGGAGCGAACCGGGCAACTCGACAACACGCTGATCCTCTTTCTCGGCGACAACGGCTATTTTTTCGGCGAGCATGGGCTCGGCCCGGAGCGCCGCTTTGCTTACGAGGAAGGCATACGCGCGCCCTTCATCGCGCGCTATCCGAAGCGAATCAAGGCGCGGTCGCGGGTGCGAAACCTTGTGATCTGCCAGGATATCGCGCCGACGCTGGTTCAGCTGGCGGGCGGCAAGCCGGAAGCCCAGGTGCAGGGCCGCTCGTTGCTGCCGCTCTTGTCCGGCAAGCGCGCGGGGTGGCGGAAGTCGATTCTCATCGAGTACTGGGCCGAAAATGCCATGCCCTGGCTCATCGGTATGAGCTACAAGGCGGTGCGCACGGACCGTCATAAATATATCCGCTGGATCAATCGCGGCCGCAACGGCGAGCTCGATGAGCTCTACGATCTCGAGCGCGATCCGCATGAGCTCGCCAACCTCGCGCGCCGCCCGGCGCACCGCGCCTTGCGCGAGCGATTGCGCGGCGAGCTGCGCCGTCTTCACGTCGAGGCAGCGGGGATCTAGAGCTCGCCTCAAAAACCGCGTGGCGGCCGCCGATGAGCGACGATAAGGTCAAAAACAGAATTAACCGCGGATACACGCAAATGAACGCGGATCAACTAAAACGAAAAGCGCTATCCTTTCACCATTCACCATGGGCCGTTCGCGTCCGGGTGGCCTTTCGACTGCTGAATTGGGATCGGTCTGCCGCCTTGCTGGCAGAGGGTCTATGAGGTATGTTTGATCGGGATTTTCCTCGCGACGTTGTTTATTGAAATCGGGCGGGTGCGCGGCGCATGCTGTTTGCGGCATGCGCGAACGGGCGCTCTTCCGTTTCCGTCCGCAGTTTGTTGAATGGGGTGCAGATGAAGGTCGATCTGAAACAGGTCGAGGATGCGTGCAAGGAACTCTACATCCGGGCGTTGAAGCTGCTGCCGCCCGACATCAAGCAGGGGTTCGAGCGGCTCGACCGCGACGAGACGGACGCTACGGCGAAGGCCGTGCTTGGCACGATGATTCGCAACATCGCGGTCGCCGAAGACACCCGCAACCTGCTCTGCCAGGACACGGGCATCCCGATCTATAACGTGGCAATTGGCGCTGGAGTGGAAGTGCCGGGTCACGAGCTCAAGCAGGCGATTGTGCGAGGGTGCGAGCGGGCGACGCGCGAGCATCCCATCCGCTCGTCGGTCGTGCATCCCCTCACGCGTGTTAACCAGCACACGTCGAGCGGCCGCCTGGTGCCCGTGATCAACATCGATTTCGTCCCGGATGCCGACACGCTGTCCATCGAGATGATTCCGAAAGGCAGCGGCTCGGAGAACAACTCCTGGCTCAAGATGGCCATTCCGGCCGAAGGTGTGGACGCGATCAAGACATTTGTCATTGACTGTGTGCTGGATGCAGGCGGCAAGACCTGCCCGCCGACGATCGTCGGCGTCGGCATCGGCGGCACCGCCGATCTGTGCATCCATCTCTCCAAGGTCGCCGCGACGCGGCCGCTGGGCAGCCGATGCGCGGACCCGGAAGGCGCCAAGCTTGAGCCGGAGCTCTCGCGCGCGGTGAACGAGCTGGGTGTCGGGCCGCAGGGACTGGGCGGGGATTCGACCTCGTTCGCGGTGCACGTCGAGACGGCGGCGACGCATATCACGATGAACCCGGTCGCGGTCAACATGCAGTGCCACTCCGCGCGCCGCGCCCGCGCCACCTTCACGCCGCGCGGCCTGGAGTACGGCTTTTGACTTAAGCCGCAGATAAACGCGGATAAACGCGGATGTTTATTACAATGCCTGCTGCTTCTTGCCGTGATCGGCGTCTATCGGCGGCAATACAACTGTGGCGGATGGCGGAAGGGTTTGTTTCTTGTAATGAGTAATCGGCGTTTATCTGCGTTTATCTGCGGCTAGTAAAACGGGTTACGGGTTTTCGATTCACGATTTACTTTGGTCCGATCGGCGTTCATCGGCGGTTAAAAAGGTTTTTCTCCATGGCGCATTTTGATTTTCAGATGCCGGTGACGGAGGAGCAGGTCCGCAAGCTGCGCGTGAACGACACCGTCACGCTCTACGGCACGCTCTACGGCATCCGTGACGCGACGCAGATCCACATGTTCGATCGCGGCCGCAAGACGCGCTTCGATCTGAACGGCCACGCGGTAATTCACACCGCGCCCAACGTCAGGCGGGTCGACAAAACCGATGCTGCCCCGTGCGGCTACGCGCCGATCTGCATCGGCACGACGACGAGCGACCGCATGGAGCGCTTCACGCGCCCGCTGATGAGCGAGTGCGGCGTGCGAATCATCATCGGCAAGGGCGGGCTGCGCGAGGGCTCGCTCACGGCGTTCAAGGAAATCGGCGGCGTCTACCTCGCTGTCATCGGCGGCGCGGCGGCGCTGGAGACCACGTGGATCGAGGTCATCGAGGACGTCGATCTCGATGATCTGAATCCCGAGTCGCTGTGGAGGTTCCGCGTGAAAGGGTTCGGGCCGCTCCTGGTGTCGATGGACAGCCATGGGGAGAGCCTTTACACGCAGGTAAACAAGGCGGCGCGCGAAAAGCGGGCGGCGGCGCTCGCCTCCCTCGGCGTCAAGCGTTAACCGCAAAGACGCAAAGGCGCAGAGGGTCGGCGGAGTCCGGGTCGATGATTCTATGCGTAATCTTTGCGGCTTCGCGCCTTTGCGGTTCCCGAAATGAAGCGGCTGAAGACTGACATTCTGATACTGGGCTCGGGCGGGGCGGGGCTTTTTGCCGCGCTGCACGCGCACCAGCGCGACCCGGGCCTCTCGATCACCGTCGCGGTGAAGGGCCTCCTCGGCAAATGCGGCTGCACGCGCATGGTGCAGGGCGGCTATAACGTTGCGCTGGCCGCGGAGGATTCGGTCGAGCGCCATTTCATGGACACGATCGAGGGCGGCAAGTGGCTGCCGCACCAGGAACTCGCCTGGACCCTGGTCGAGGTCGCCGTCGAGCGCATCCACGAGCTCGAGAACGAGCTCGGTTGCTTCTTCGATCGCAATCCCGATGGCACCGTGCATCAGAAGGCCTTTGCCGGGCAGACCTTCGACCGCACCGTGCACAAGGGCGATTTGACCGGGATCGAAATCATCAACCGGCTGGCCGAACAGGTGTGGGCGCGCGGCATCCAGCGCCTCGAGGAGCACCGCGCGGTCGAGCTGGTCCGCAGCAAGCAAGGCGATGCGATCGCCGGCGTGCTGATGATCGACATGCGGACCGGGGAGTTCGTGTTCGTGCAGGCGCAAGCCGTGCTGCTCGCCACGGGCGGCGGGCCGACCATGTATCGCTACCACACCCCTTCGGGCGACAAGACCTGCGATGGCATGGCAATGGCGCTGCGTGCGGGCCTCACGCTGCGCGACATGGAGATGGTCCAGTTTCATCCGACCGGGCTTATCGCCGGCCCGCACACGCGCATCACGGGCACCATCATCGAAGAGGGTTTGCGCGGTGCCGGCGGCCAACTGCTCAATGGTGCGGGCGAGCGGTTCATGCACCTCTACGATCCGCGCAACGAGCGCGCGACCCGCGACATCGTGAGCCGCGGCATGTTCGATCAAATGCGCCAGGGCAACGTCGGACCGCGCGGCGGGCTCTACATCACGATGCGCCACCTCGATCCCGTCATGGTGCGCAAGGAGTTCAAGGGCATGGTCGAGCGCTGCGAGGACGTCGGCTTTGATCTCGTTTCGGGGCTGGTCGATGTCGTGCCGACGGCGCACTACATGATGGGCGGGGTCGTCTTCAATCCGGACTGCACGAGCGATCTTGCCGGATTCTTCGTTGCCGGCGAGGACTCGGGCGGGGTGCACGGAGCGAACCGTCTGGGCGGCAACGGCGTGGCCAATTCCACCGTCTTTGGCGGAATTGCCGGCGATGCGATGCCGGCATGGCTGAAGGGCCACGGCGCGTTCCAGGAGCCGGACGCCGCGGCCATCGAAACGGCAATGGCGGCGTGCCGCGCGCCGCTCGGGAGGCCGGCGGGCAACCTGGTCGAGATTCGCGAGCGGCTCTATGACCTCATGTGGGAGGACGTCGGCATCATTCGCGACGCGGGAACCCTCAGACGCGCGGCCGGCGCGCTCGACGAGCTCGAGGCGCGGCTTGATGCCACCGGCGTGGACGGCGCCGATCTCGCCTTCAACCTGACGTGGCATGACTGGTTGAACCTCAAAAATCTGATCCTCGTCTCGAAATCGATCTGTTTTGCCGCGGCCGCGCGGGAGGATTCCCGCGGCGCGCACTATCGCTCGGATTTTCCCGACGTGCGCGACCTCGAGAATTCGCGTTACACCTGCGTTACCTGGGCCGGGGGCAAATTCGATATCGCGACGCAGCCGGTCGAATTTACCCGCGTGAAACCGGGCGAGACCCTGCTCAAGGAAGGAGTGACAGCCCCCGATGCCGACGTTTCCTGCTGATCAATTGATGAAGCTTGCCGTGCGCGCGCTCAAGAAAGCGGGCGCCTCGACGACCACGGCGCGGATGACGGGCGAGGCCCTCATCGCAGCCGAAATGGAGGGGCTCGGCGGGCACGGGCTCTCCCGCGTCGCGCTCTATGCGCAGCACCTGCGCGAGGGCCGCGCTGACGGAGCGGCGAAGCCGCTCGTTGTCCGGCGCAAGGGCGCGACCTGCCTCGTCGACGCGAAGGGCGGCCTTGCGTTTCCTGCGGCCGCGCTGGCGGTTAAAGAAGCGATGAAGCGCGCCAAGCGCTACGGCGTGGCTTTCGCCGGCGTCACCAACAGCCATCACGCCGGTGCGATGGCCTACCACCTGCAGCCGGCGGCGGAGGCAGGGTTAATCGGGTTCGCGTTCAGCAACTCGCCGGCGGCCATCACTGCCTGGGGCGGCCGGACGCCGCTCTACGGCACCAACCCGATTGCCGCCGTGTTTCCGCGGCGCGACGCCGCGCCCATCGTCGTGGACCTGTCGATCACGGAGGTCACGCGCGGCAAGATCATGGTCCATGCGAAAGAGGGAAAACCCATTCCACTCGGCTGGGCGGTAGACCGGGACGGGCAGCCGACCACGGACGCGAAGGTGGCGCTCACCGGGAGCCTCGCGGCGATCGGCGCGGCCAAGGGCAATTCGCTTGCACTGGCCATCGAGCTCATGTGCGTGGCCCTGACCGGAGCGGCGTTCGGCTTCGAGAACGATTCGTACTTCGAGCCCGGCGGGAAACCCCGTATCGGCCAGGCGTTTTTGATCCTGGATCCGGACGCGCCGGTCGGAGCCGATGTCTACTACTCGCGTCTCGAGGCCGTTGTTTCGAAGATGCTGGCAGAGGACGGGGTGCGTCTTCCCGGCGCGCGGCGGCAGCGCGCGGCAGCTGCGGCCCGTGAGAACGGCATCGAGATCACCGATGCGCTCCACGCGGAGCTCAAGGCGCTGGCCCGGGTAAAATCCGCGGGCTGAGCGGGTCTGAATGAAAGGCCTTCGCAGAGCGTTAAGCCCGAAGCCAGTTTCGCGCGTGTTGGCGAGTCGTCGCGACCCGCTCACGGTTCGTGCTCCGGCCATTGGGGCGGGCAGCGGTATTGTTCTGCGGCTCGATCGGAATCCGGGACTGCCTGAGATTCCCGGCGAGCCGTGGAGGGAAAAAGAATGAGTCCGGCGCGGCAGGCTGATCTTCTGGTGCGTAACATCGACTGGCTCGTGACGGTCGACGCCCGGCGGCGCGTCATCCGCGACGGGGCAATAGCGGTCAAGGACGGCAAGTTCGCGGCGATCGGCAAGAGCGCGGCGCTGGAGCGCGAGTGGGATGCCGGGCAGATCCTGGACGGAAAAGGCGCGGTGGTGACGCCTGGACTGATCGACAGCCATCTGCATTCCTCGTTTCAGCTGGCGCGCGGGCTGGCCGACGAGGCCAACGCGCAGGCGTTCCTGTTCGAGCACATGTATCCGTACGAGGTGGCGACAGCCGAGGAAGACGTCCACGTCAGCGTCTCGCTCGCGGCCACCGAGCTGTTGCGGCACGGGGTCACCTGTTTCATCGAGCCCGGCAACTACCACCCCGAGGCGACCGTGAAGGCCGTGATGGGCGCGGGCATGAGAATGGTGCTGGCGGTGAGCTGCTTTGACCGCAACAAGTCCGTCACGGGCCTCATGCCGAAGGAGATGATCGAGAACACGGACCAGTGCATTGCCAAAACGGAGGCGCTCTTCGACCGCTACCTGGGCACGGACCCGCGCCTCTCGGTGAGCGCGTCCTTTCGCGGCATGAACAACAGCTCCGACGAGCTCATACTCGCGTTGAAGAAGATTGCCGAGCGCTATCAGGCGCTGCTGCAGACGCATTGCTGCTACTCGTACTTCACGCGTGACTCGAGCATCGTCCAGTTCGGCAAACCCGAGGTCGAGCGCCTCGAAGCGCTGGGCGTCCTGGATGAGCGCATGCTGCTGCTGCATGCCGGCTGGTTCGAGCCGCAGGAGATCGCGATACTGGCGCGGCGCAAGCCCTCGCTCGTGTGCTGCCCCTCGTCCTCGCTTCACAATGGCTACGGCAACCTCGCCGCGGGCAAGCATCCGGAGCTGATGGCGCTTGGCGTCAATGTCAGTCTCGGCTCGGATCATGCCAGCTCGGGTACGGTCGACCTCGTGCAGGAGATGCGCCTCTGCGCCTGCAGCTACAAAGAAATCCGGCTCAATCCCCGCCTTGTGCCGCCGGAGCAGGCGGTGGAGATGGCGACGATCAACGGCGCCCGCGCAGCGGGGCTCGCCGAACGCATCGGCTCGATCGAGACCGGAAAGGAGGCTGACTTCGTCTTCTTCGACACTACGCACCCCGAGTGGCAGCCGCTCTATAACCCGGTATCGAACCTGGTCTACAGCGCGACGGGCAACACCGTCCGGCACGTGTTCGTCGCCGGCGAGCAGGTCGTGCGCGACGGCCGGCTGGTGCGGATCGACCAGGAGGCGCTGCTCAGGGAAGTCGATCGTGCCGCGGCGCGCATTGCCGGGCGCCTCGACATGAATAAGATGGTGAAACTGCAATGGCCCGTGGAGTGAGCTCGTTCGAGCGGCTTTTCAATCCGCGCGGCATCGCGATCGTTGGCGCCAGCGCCGAGCCGGCGCGTCCCGGGGGACAAACGATCGCAGCGCTCCGGCAGCACGGCTTCAAGGGCGGCATCTACCCGGTCAATCCCAAGTATCCGGAAATCGCCGGCCATCCGTGCTGTGCGACTGTCGCCGAAGTCCGCGGCGAATGCGACGTGGCGGTGATTGCACTGCCGGCGGCGCAGGTCCCCGGCATCATCGGCGCGTGCGGGGATCGCGGTATCGCCTTTGCCGTCGTGCTGGGCGGCGGCTTCCGGGAAGCCGGGGCGGATGGCCAGAAGACAGAGGAAGCGATGCTTTCCGCCGCGCGCAAAGGAGGTGTGCGTATCATCGGGCCGAACTGCCTCGGTCTCGTCAACATTCCGGCGCGCGTCTACGCGGCATGGGGCAGCCTCACGCGCCCCCCGCTCCTGCCAGCCGGCCCGGTGTCCGCGGTGCTTCAAAGCGCGAGCCTCGGCACGACATTGCTCGTGCGCTGCGCCGCAGCCGGCGTGGGTTTTCGTCATGTTGTCACGAGCGGCAACGAGACCGACGTCACCGCGCCGGAGCTGATAGAGGCGTATGTCGATGACGCGGAAACGCGGGTGATCCTTGCTTACCTCGAGGGCGTGAGCGACGGGCACGCGCTCATGCGCGCGGCGCGGCGCGCACTTGCCGCGCGCAAACCGCTCATCGTCCTGAAGGCCGGAAACACGGAGCAAGGCAGGCGCGCAGCCGCGTCGCATACCGCCAATCTCACGGGCGACTACGACGTCTATCGCGCCGTCTTCCGGCAGTGCGGCGTGATCGAGGTGCACGATCTCGATGAGGCAGCCGATGTTGCGCTGTGTCTGGTTGGAGGCCGGTTGCCCGGGGGCCGCAGGGTGGCGGTGATGGGGGGCTCGGGTGGCGCGGCGGCCATGTTCGCCGACAGGGCGGACGAGCTGCGGCTTTCCATGCCGCCCCTTGCCGAGAACACATTGAACGTCCTGAGGCGCTGTCTCCCGCCGCTCAGCTCGCTCAAGAATCCCATCGACTACACGGCCGGCTATCCGCGGCCTGTGCCCGGACTCGATTTTCAGCAGGCGTTCGACGCGGTCCTCGCCGATCCGGGAATCGACCAGCTTGCGGTCATGTTCGCCGCTGCCGGGCGCAACCAATTGCAGGTGGGCGGCGAACTGCTGGGCAAAGCGGCGTCCTCGTCGGAGAAGCCCATCGTTGTCTTCTCCGGAATGTCCGAGGAGATTGCGCCCGAGGGCCTGGGCCTCATGCGCGCGGCTGGCATTCCGGTCCTGCCATCCCCGAAGCGAGCTGCCGTGGCGATGGCCAGGCTTGCCGATTATTCGGCGGCGCTCGCGCGCCGCGAACACGGGAGCGCTGCGCACGGCGCGCGCAGCGTGAAGGCGCCGGCATTGCCTCCTGGCGCCGCGACGCTGGATGAGAACGAGAGCAAGAAGATCCTCGCTGCGGCGGGCGTGCCCGTGACGCGCGACTGCTTCATCGCGGTCGACGCGATGGAGGGGGTGCCCGCGGACATCGCATTCCCGGTGGCGGTCAAGATCGTCTCTCGCGACATCGCGCACAAGACCGACATCGGCGCGGTGCGCCTGAATGTGCGCGATGGGCCGGCGCTTAAGGCCGCGCTCTCGGAGATCTTGAACAACGCGCGGCGCGCCGCTCCTGAAGCCCGAATTGCCGGCGCGCTCGCCTCGGAAATGATCACCGATGGGCTGGAAACGATCATCGGAGTGGTCAACGACGCGGTGTTCGGTCCAGTCGTGGTGCTCGGCCTCGGCGGCATTCTTGTGGAGACGCTCGGGGACGCGAGCTATCGCGTGGCGCCGTTCGGTCTGGAGGACGCGCGCGCCATGATTGAAGAGTTGAGGGGGCGGGCGGTCTTCGATGGCGTGCGCGGCAGCGCGCCGCGCGACATCGACGCGCTGGTTGCCACGCTTGCACGGGTCTCGGAGCTGGCCTGGCACCTGCGCGGGCGCCTTCTCGAGATGGACATCAATCCCTTGCTGGTGCGGTCTCAGGGGCGGGGCGTGGTCGCCGCCGATGCCCTGATCGTGCTGCGTTAGCCGCGCATCCAGGCAGCGAAACAGGCGTTGTCTAGGGCAAAAAAAGAACGCTGGCCGAAGCTCATCCAGAATCTGGAACGAGGATCCCCGCCCGGCGGCTCAAAGGCGCACCCGGATTCCATATTCTGAGATGTCGTTTTTCCCATAGCCCCTTGGCTGTTAAGATTGCGCCTCTTGGACCGGGCCTCGCCTGCGAACCCTGAACGTTGAACCTTGAACCGGGAACCTACCCATGTATGACCTTCATCTGACCCCTGAACAACTCGAGTTCCGCGATACGGTGCGGGACTTCGTCGAAAACGAGATCAAGCCCGTCGCGTTGCATCCCGACCGGCTACAGCCGTTCGAAAAGCCCCTGCTGACGGAGCTCGTCGACAAGGCCTCGCAGATGGGCCTGCGCACGTTCGCGCTGTCCGAAGACGCGGGCGGCGCCGGCGCCGATGACCTCACTTCCTGCATCGTCCTCGAGGAACTGGCAGCGGGCGAAGTGGATATCGCGACTGTTCTGGGCCACACCTCGTTCCTCGGCCACGTGCTGTTCGACCAGCTGCTGAGCGCGGAGCAGCGCGCGCGCTTCCTGCCCAAGTTTGCGGAGGATGATCGCTACCATCTTGCCTTCGCCGGACGCGAGCCCAACGCTGGTGCGGGCTGGAGCTATCACCGCGCACTTGCTGAGGGCGGGGCGGAGCTTTCCGCCAAGAGGCAGACCGAAGGCAATTGGGTGATCAACGGCAGTTTGCCTTTCGTCGCGAACGCGCCGATCGCGAAGCTGCTGGTCGTGCAGGCCCGCAGTGATCCGAAAAAAACCGGCGCCAACGGGATGAGCATGCTGCTGGTCCCGTCGGACGCGAAGGGGCTCACGATCGGCAACCCGCCGAAGGCGACCGGCGAGGCGGTGCGCTGGCACCAAGGCACCGGCGCATCCGTGACATTCAAGGATTGCCGGGTCCCGGGGGATCACCTGGTTGGCAAGGAGGGGCAGAGTCCTCTGGCGGATGGCACGCTGCTCGCTCGCAGCGTGACCCAGATGGCGGCCATCAATCTTGGCCTCGGCCGGGCCGCCTACGATGCGGCTGTCGACTATGCCAAGATTCGCCGGCAGGGCGGTCGCAACATCATCGAGCACCAGGCGATCGGCAGCAAGCTCGCCGACTGCGCGATCAAGCTCGAGCTCGCGCGCAACATGATATGGAAGGCCGCCTGGGCGGCCGATCATCCCGACGCCGTTTCCGATCGCAGCCTTCCCGAGCTTCCGCTTCACACGATGGCGCGGGTCTACACGGCGAGGGCGGTCAATGAAGTGACGCTGCTCTCGGCGGAATGCTTTGGCGCGATGGGCGTGATGCGCGACATGCCGTTGCAGAAATACGTGCACGACGGCAGAAATACGTGCACGACGGATTCGTATTCGCGCACGCGGATGAGACTGACGATGCCGCCAAACTCACAATCGCGGAGGCGCTCGCGGGCTACGAGCGGCCGCTTGCTGCCTAACGGCTTAACTGGTGATGAGAGATGGTGATGAAAAATGGTGATGAGACGTGGTGATAGGTTACCTACACCGCGGCAGCTACTTCGCTGAACGAAGAGCAACGCCATTGGCAGATGGAAGCGCGCAGGTTCTCCGACGAGGAGATCCGGCCGCTGTCCGTCAAGCGTGACCAGATCGAGGGCGGCTTCGAGCCGTGGGACTGGGACATCATCGAGAAGGGCTCGAAGCTCGGCTTTCGCACGCTGGCCGTGCCCAAGGAGTGGGGCGGGCAGGGCGCGGACTTCGTGTCGCAGGCGGTGGTGATGGCGGAACTGGCGCGCGGCGACAGCGCCATGTCCAAGGCTTTCAGCCAGAACTGGAAGTGGAGCCATCTCATCGCGGCTGCCTGCACCGAGGACCAGAAGGAGCGCTTTCTCAAGCCCTTCCTCGCGGACCACCGCTACGTCATGGGGCGCGGCATCACCGAGCCGAACTCCGGATCGGACAACCGCCTGCCGCCCGAGGACGATCCCAAGGCCGGCTTCCGGCTGCGCGCCGAGCGCAAGGGCGACGAGTGGATCCTGAACGGTGAGAAGTGCTTCATCGCGAACGGCAGCGTCGGCTCGCTCTTCTTCGTCGACGCGCGCACCAACCCCGACGTCAACATCAAGCAGGGCGGCACGCTTTTCATGGTGCCGAAGACCACGCCGGGATTCCGCATCGGCAAGGTGTTCAACAAGCGCGGCTGGCGCTTCTACCAGAATGCCGAGCTCATTTTCGAGGACGCGCGCGTGCCTCATGCGAACGTCGTGGGCACCGTGGGCGGCGCTTCGGCGACCGGCAAGGGGGACAACACCGGTGGCGACCTGTTCGGCGACCTCGAGCTCGCGGCCAACGCGCTCGGCGTGTGCGACGACGCGGTTGACCTGGCGATGCAGTTTTCGCGCTCGCACAAGCGCGCGGGCAAGTACCTGTTCGAGCACCAGCTGATCCAGCTCAAGCTGGCGGAGATGCACGCGCTGACCGAGGCGCTGCGCTCATACGTGATGCGGGTCGCGTGGATCCATGACCGCAGGGAGCCATCGGCCAACGCCGGCCTGGTGATGATCTATTCCACCGACGTGATACAGCGCGTCACAGCGCTCAACATGGAGATCCATGGCGCCGAGGGCTGCCTCATGAACGCGCGCGTGGACAAGCTCGTACGTGACGCGATGGTTTGGACGCACCTCGCCGGCGACAACGTGCAGCGGATGAGGACGCTCAGGAAGCTTGCCGGAAAACCTGTGCCGGTCGTGAGCGGCGATTGATTCGGCCGCGGGGCGTGAAGCGACAGCTCACGCTTTGCCGGTGGCCGTGCCGGCCGGTTGCCTGGTCCGTCCCCGCATAGGATCTTCGGTCTGAGGAGGTTCCGACATGAAGCTGAAATCGACCGTGAAGGTGATCAACGAGGCGGACTACCCGGGCCAGCGCGGCGTGACGGAGGGCCAGACCTACAAGCGGCTCGTGGGCTGGCCCGAAGTTTTCATGACCGATCGCGTGCGGATCGGGCGGGCGAGCTACCTCCCCGGCACCTACGAGCAGCTCCACTGGCACCCGATCGAGGCCTGCTATTACGTGATCTCCGGCCATGCCACTGTCCGCGACGTCGAGGGCAAGGAGTACGAAGTGGGGCCCGGCTCGATCATCTACGCGCCTCCGGGCATCGCCGGCGCCCACGAGTGGGAGGTCAAGGAAAGCCTCGAGTTGATCGACATCCGCGCCACCAACGAAACCAACCGCAAGATGCAGTTCACGGTGGACAAGAAGACCATGCGCTCCTACATCGACCTCGACGAACTGGAAAAGCGCGAGGGCGTCAGCTTCAAGTCCCACTACTGAAAGGGTGATGAGAAATGGTGATGGAAGATGGTGATGAGAGAGGGTGATAAGTAGCACGCTAACCCGCGCCAACGAACTTCCCATCACCAGTAATCATCACCAGTAATCATCACCATTAAGCAGGCTGCGGACACACCCGGCGGCCCCGATCCTGAGACATGGCAGGAAGAGTGAAGCGGGTAGACGTGCATTCGCACGTGTTGCCCCTGGAGATGGTCGAGGCGATCCGGAAACGGCCGCGCGACTACCAGATGCGCGTCGAAGGCGCCGCCGAAAAAGAGCTCTTCATCCGCGACGACCGGCACACGACGCCGGTCTATGCCGAGTTTCACGATGCCGATGCCAAGGTCGAGGGCATGGACCGCAAGGGCATCGACGTCTCGGTAATCTCGGTCACGCCGGTCGTGTTCTTCTACTGGCTCGATGCCGAAGCCGGGCTTGCAGCCGCGCGCCTCATGAACGACGGGATCGCGCGAATGGTGGCGAAGCGGCCCGACCGGCTGCGGGGTATGGCGACGCTGCCGTTGCAGGATCCCGATGCCGCGGTCGCCGAGCTGGAACGGGTGGCCAAGGAGCACGGCTTCCGCTCGGTCGAGGTGGGATGCCGGGTCCGGGGCGAGCTCGTCTCCGAGCCGCGTTATCGCCCTGTGCTGCGCCGCGCGCAGGAGCTGGGCGTCTTCCTGTTCGCGCACCCGTATGTCGCTGGTGCGCTCCCGCCCGATCTCGGCTGCTACTATCTGGGCAACCTCGCTGGATTGCCATTCGATACCGCGCTGATGGCTGCGCATCTCATGTTCGGCGGCGCGCTCGACGAGCTGCCCGCGCTCAACTTCGTGCTCGCGCATGGCGGCGGGCACCTGCCGTACCAAATCGGCCGGCTCGCGCACGGCCACAAAGTCCGCAAGGAAGCGAGGGCGCATACGTCAAAAACCCCACTCGAGTTGCTGCGGCGCTTTTACTTCGACGCGCTGACGCATGACGCCGACGCATTGCGCTTCCTGGTGGGGAAAGTCGGCGCCGATCGGGTGACCATCGGTACCGACGCCCCGTTCGATATGGCGGAGGAGAATCCGGTTGCCATGATCGAGGCGCTGACGGGCGTGAGCGAGCGGGAGCGCGAGCAGATTTTGGGTTTGAACGCGCTCGCGTTGCTGGGGGAGGCCTGAGGTGAAGCCGGAACTCCTCGTCGTCACCCCCATCTACCCGCCGACGCTCGCCGTGCTCGAGCGCGAGTACATCTTGCACAAGCTGTGGCTGGCCGAGGATCCGAAGGTGTTCCTGGCCGACGTGGCCGCGCGCGTGCGTGGCGTGGTGACGGTGGGATCCGTCGGGCTTGCCCCCGGCCTTATCGAATCCCTGCCCCGGCTGGAGATCGTCGGCTGTTTCGGCACCCCTCACGGAACAGTGGATCTCGCCGCGGCGGCGGCTCGCGGGGTCGTCGTGACGAACACGCCGGATTCGATCACGGAATCCGTTGCCGACCTCGCAATCGGCCTTGCCATTGCTGTCATGCGCCGGATCTGCGAGACCGACCGCTTCGTGCGCGCCGGGAAGTGGCTGGCTGGCCTGCCGCCGATGGGCACGGGACTCGGCGGCAAGACCTGCGGGATCGTTGGGCTCGGCGCGATCGGCCGCAGCGTGGCGAGACGCGCGGAAGCCTGCGGCATGGCGGTGTGTTATCACGGTCCGCGGGAGAAACCGGGGGTGGCCTATCCCTATTACGCGGACCTCGAGGAGATGGCGCGACGCGCCGATTGCCTGATGGTTGCCTGCTGGCTGACGCCAGAGACCCGCGGCCTCATCGACTCGCGCATTCTTGAGGCGCTGGGGCGAGGCGGCTTTCTCGTCAACGTGGCGCGCGGCCCCGTCGTGGAGGAGGCTGCATTGATCGCGGCGCTCAAGAACGGACGGATCGCTGGCGCCGCTCTCGACGTCTACTGGGACGAGCCGAGCGTGCCCGCCGCGCTGCTGGGCATGGACAATGTCGTGCTCGTGCCGCACATCGGGTCTTCCACCCTGGAGGTCCGCGAGGCGCGCGGGGAAAAACTGCTTGCGAACCTGCAGGCGCATTTTGCCGGCCAGCCGGTGCCCAATCCGTTGCCGATCGATCACAAATAACACGCGTGAATCGTGAATCGTAAACTTTGAAGCGCGTTTCAGCCGCAGATAAACGCAGATAAACTTAGATCCGGATTTGCGTGAGAGCGCGAGAGCGGGAGATGGAGAGGCCGATTTGTCAATCTTGCGATCTCCCGATTTCACGGATAGCTGTGCGTCAAGTCCCGGAAAAGGAAGCGCCATGAAATTTCGGCAATGTCTCACGTTCGCGATAGGGCTTGCATTCGCCTCGTCTGCTGGCGCGCAGGTTGTCGTGGAAGGGGCCTGGGTGAGGGCAACCGCGCCCGGGCAACCGGTGGCCGCGGCGTATATGAAGATCACGAGCGCGCAGCCGGCGGCTCTCGTCGCCGTGAGCACGCCTGTGACGGCGCGCGCGGAAATCCATCAGATGAAGATGGAAGGCGGCATCATGAAGATGCGGCCGGTGACGCGGCTCGAGCTGCTCCCCGGCAAGGCAGTGGAGCTCGAGCCGGGGGGCTATCACCTGATGCTCATGAACATCACGAAGCCGCTGCGCCCGGGGGAGAGCGTCCCCATCACGCTGGTGGTCGAGGGGCCCGACCGGAAGCGGCTGGAGGTCGAGGTCAAAGCCGAAGTCAGAAGCATGACGACCGGTATGGGCGGCCACGGCAAGATGCATTGAGCCTGCCG
>LJTT01000090.1 GCA_001303585.1 Betaproteobacteria bacterium SG8_41 | reverse complement strand
GCCTTGAAATCCACATCCGGGGCCGCGTAATAGACTTCGCCTAGTCGCAGCCGTTTGCGCGCCGCCTCTCGCGTCTCGCCGGCGGCACGCTCGGCGACGAGCGCAAGCCCGGGGCTTACGACCTGCGCCCCCGCGCTGTAGGCGAGGATATTGATGTTCTTGGCTTTCGTGTGCCGGGCGAGCAGCTCGATGAAGCGCGCGAATGCCGGCAACGAAAGTCGCGCGTTCTCGACGTCGGTGGCATAGCGCAGCAGGCTCTCGGCGGACGGCCAGGCAAAGGTGACGACGACAGAATTGCGGCCGGTGAAATGGTGATACTGCGCCGCTTGCGCGGTGGCGCGATACACGTTGTTGTTGGCGCCATGCACGTAGACCATCACATCCTTGTCGCGGGCCTGCGCGAGCACCGCATTCAGCCGGTCGAACGCCGCCTGCGCCTCGGGTGTTAACCGGTCAATGTCGTCATCTTCGCCCAGGCGGATGACTTCCCTGAGATTCTCTAGCTCGATTTCGGGGCGCTCGGCCTCTTTGGCGCTGGTCGAAAGCTTGTGGAGCTCTTCCCATGTGCTGCCTTCGCGCCCGATGCGCAGCGTGGCCACGCCAAGGTGCAGAATGTCGCTGGGGAGAATCGTGTAGGCGCGGGCATTCGGCAGGCCGACTGGAAGACGGTTGGTCGCGTACACGACCTGCACGCGATTGGTTTTCTCGAGCAGCGGGTTGCCCGCGAACGGATCGATCTCCCCGGTGCGCAACGCGGCGGGGGTCGGCATGAGATAGACGCGCGGCTGGCAGCCGGCCAGCGCGACGGCCAGCAAGACCGCCACCAACCATGCTCCCTGCCTAAAGGACGAGAACACGCTCATGATCTTATGCATTCTAATCCATGAGTCGACTCGATAGCGCCACCCGAGACGTGTCCACGAAACCCTTCAGAAACTGAGTGCGGCTGTTACACCCGCCAGCCAGTTGCGCCCCGGCGCGGGCTCGTAATAGCGCCGGTTGGCTTCGTTGACGATCACCGATCCGTTGTAGTCCCGGTCTCCGACGTTGTCCACGCGGAGGAACTGGGTCAGACGCCAGTTGCCGCCGCGCTGCTCGAACCCGGCGCGCAGGTTCCAGATGGCGTAGGCGGCCGCGAATTCGCTGTTCGCGTCGTTGACATAGACCTTGCCGTTGTAGAGAACCTCGGCCCCGATGTGGAAACCGGCGGGCGCGTGGCGCCAGACGAGCTCGCCGAAGAAGCGCTGTTGCGGCACGCCGGGAATACGGTTGCCTGCGGGCACAACCGTGGGCGGCGTGCCGCTCGTGAACGGCTCGTCGAAGCGCGCATCGAGCCAGGTGTAGGCGAGGGCGGCCTCGAAGCCATTGTCGAAGCGGCCGTTCCACGCAAGCTCAAAGCCGTCGCGACGGGTCTTGGCGGCGTTCTTGAACACCGTGCGTCCGCCGCTCGCGCTGTCCACGACGATCTCGTCGGTGACGTCGATGCGGAAGAGGGCGAGATTGAGCCGCATGGCGTCCGCGAGCTCGGCCTTGAAACCGATCTCCCACTGGCGGCTCTTCGCGGGCCGCAGCGCGAAGTTGAGGCCGCTCGCGCCGCCCGGCCGGTACGCGAGTTCGGCAAACGTCGGCGTCTCGAAACCCGTGCCGAGATTGGCATAGACATTGGTCGTCTGCGCGAGGCTGTAGGTGACGCCGGCCGCCGCCGTCGTGTCGGTGTACGTGACCGAGCCGCTGTCATCCGGATTGCCAGGTGCAATGAAGTAGTCCGTTGACTCGAAGCGCACACGGCTGTAGCGCAGTCCTGCGAGAAGATTCACGCGCGGAGAAGCGCGCCATTCGAGCTGCGCGTAAGGATCGGTGCGCGAGACGACGTTATCCTCGTCGCGTTTCAATGCGCCGGCCACGCCGAAATCGTTGATGAAACCCTGGCGCTGCTCGTCCATGCGGTCGTAGTCGAGGCCGATGCTCGCGGTGAGGGGGGCGTCGAGCAGGGTGGCGAAACGGGTCCAGCGCAACCCGGCCCCGCCATAGCCGCGGTCGAGATCCACGACTCCGCCCGAGGAAGTGGGCGCAATCTGCGCGAATAGGGGAATGGCCAGGTATTGGGTGACCTGGCGGTCGCCGTAATAGATTCGCGCTTCGATCCGGTCGTCGCTGCCGAACGCAAGGTCGTAGGTGAGACCGAGCTGATTCTGCGCGACGCTCTTGCGCGTGTTGAAGGCAATCGCACCGGTGCCGGCCTGGCGCGGATCCTGCGCCACCTGGTCGGCGGTGAGGCCCCGCGGGTCCTGCGTTTCCGGCTGGTCGAGGGCGTTTGCGACCAGCGTGACGATCCCGCGCGCGCCGGTGTCGAACTTCACCTTGGCATTGAGATGATCGCGCCGCGCCCAGCTGTGCTCGCGATAGCCGTCGGTCTGGAAGCGCGCGATGTTTGCAACGTAGTTCAGGCGACCCGACGTGCCGCCGAATTTTGCGCCGAGCTTGTAGGTGTCGTAGCTGCCGAGATAGGCGCTGCCCGAGAGCGTCGGCTCGGCGGGCCCGTCCTCGGTAAAGACCTGGATTACACCGCCGGCGGCATTGCCGTAGAGCGTCGAAAACGGACCGCGCAGCACCTCGATGCGATCCGCGGAACCGAGGTCGAAGGTGGAAGTCTGGCCCTGGCCGTCCGGCATGGTGGCGGGAATGCTGTCGGCGATGAGCCGCACGCCGCGCACGCCGAACGCCGCGCGCGCTCCGAATCCGCGCGATGAGACCTGCAGGTCCTGCGCGTAATTCTGCCGGTTCTGCACGACCACGCCCGGTACCCGGTTGAGCGATTCGGAGAAGTTGACCTGCGGCTTGTCCTCGCTGATCTCCCGCCGGTTAACGCGATCAATCGAGACCGGCAGGTCGAAGCTCTCTTCCTCGACGCGGGTGGCGGTGACCGTGACTTCGGGAAGCAGAGCCGGTGCCCGCACGGGCGGCTCCTGCGCAAAGGCGTCGACCGTGGCGCAAAGTATTCCAGCGATGAACGGTATGCGTAGTGGTGTCATAGGCGCGTTGACGACGTCATGAAAACGTGTCTTAAAGGCCCGCAAATCGCAAATCGCAAATCGTGAATCGTGAATCGAACACCTTTCCTCTCGCCGTCTGAGCGGGTCAGCCTTGCCGGTGATCGGCGTCTGTCGGCGTTCATCGGCGGCAATAATCGCAGTGAATGGTGAACACTCAATGGTGCATGGGAAAAACCGCACGTCCTGCCGCTCCATTTCCTGTTCGCTGTTTCTTATTGGTTGGCTGATCTGCGTTCACCTCCGTTTATCCGCGGTTGCGTTGCCTCTTGTTTTTCACCTGTAACTCTATGGATTTCCGATCAGCAAATAGAACGCGTTCTCCCGCTGATCACCGAACGTCTGGCCGTATGCAAAGTATGCGGTGCCGAGGAACGTTTCCGCGCCCACGAACAGACTCGCCCCGGGGCGCACTTTCGAGTTGTTGGCCGGGTCGAGCGGCCCGCGCACGCGGCCGGCCTCGAGCGAGCCGCCGAGATAAACACCGCGGCCGAGAGGGCTCGGCAGGCGCGCCAGCTCATAGGAGTAGACCGCGCGCGCGAACTCAACGTTCTCGCCGCTCAGCTGGTCGATCTTGTAGCCGGAGCCCCGCAGGAACCCGCCTAACTGGAACGGATCGTACGGTGGCAGCTCGCCTTCGAGCGTATAACCGAAGCCGCCCGCCAACTGAACGGCGTGGCGCCCGAAGCTTTTCGCCGCGACGACCAGCAGATCGGTCTTGTTGTACTGGTCATCGGATCCCCAGCCCTTGACGGTGCCAAAGGTGCGCAGCACGGCAAGCACGCCGTCGCGCGGGAAGCGCGGATTGTCGATCTGGTCGAATACGAAGCGCGCCGTGTAGCCCATCTGTTGAATGTCGTAGTCCGGCACGCCCGTCGCCAGCCCAAAGTCCTCCTTTGCTTCGAGCTTGCCGGCGAAGAAGCCGATTCGCCCCTCTCCGAACTTGTTCTGCAGGCCGGCGTCGAAATGAGCGCGAGCGTGGCTCACTTCGTATTCGCCAATGCGGCGCTCGTTCAGGAAGAACACGACGGGCTCGCGCTGTACTTCGATACGCGGCGCGACGAACGCGCCGCTGCGCAGCGCAAGCGGCTGGTAGAATTCGCTCCTGAAAAGCTTCGTATAGCCGATCTGCAGGTCGTTGCGCCACTCCGCACCCAGGGAGTTGATCCAGGTCCTGCGGTGGCTTGCCAGGGCGTTGAACCGCGTCTGGTCCGTGTCGGTGGCGAGGCCCAGGCCGAACCTCAGATAATCGGGTCCCCAGGATTTTTCGACGCCCTCGATGAGCACGGTGTGGCGTCCGTCGCTGTCGACCAGGGAATAGCCAATGTTCTCGAAATCGCCCCGGCCGTAGACCTGCACCAGGCGCTCGTTGAGATGCTCCAGGGAAAAATCGGTCTCTTCGCGGCGTCGCAGGCCGATTCCCGGCACTTCCTCGAGTTCGCCTTCGATCACTTTTGGATTCACGCGTTTGCCGCGGATCGTGACTTGAGCGCCGGTGAGCTCCCGTGCCGGAACGAGCTTCTTCAGGGCTGCCTCGCGCCATGCGCGATATACGTCTTCCGGCACCGAAAGCCGCGCCAGTGCATCGCGCTTCTCGCGTGCCGCGGTCTCCCCCATTGGGATCGTCTTGAGCGCATCCGCAAAGTCGCCCGCGCTGAAGGTCCCGAGTTTCGGCTCGATCAGGATGTCACCGGCGCGCAACTCGCCGAGCGAGCGGCGCACGTTCTGCTCGGTCAGCAGATTGATCGACTGCAGGGCTACGCCGACCACGGAACTCAATCTGTCGCGCGTCAGCAATGGCGAGCCGACATTGACCGCGATCACGACGTCGGCGCAGGCCTCGCGCGCGATGTCCACCGGCAGGTTGCGCACGAGCCCGCCGTCCACGTGCAGCACCCCGTTCACATCCATCGGCGAGATGAGCCCGGGCACCGACATGCTCGCGCGCAGCGCTTTCGCGAGATCGCCGCGCCGGAACACCGTCATGTCGCCATTCTCGAGATTGGTTGCGACCGCCCGGTACGGGATCGGCAAAAGGTCGAAGTCCTGGTCGGCATGGTTGCCGGCTTGATCGGTCAATTCGCGCAGCAGGAACTCGAACTTGTAGCCGGCGGTCGTCCCCGGCGGCAACAGCAGTGTCCAGTCTTTCAGGCCGAGCTCAAAGCGGAATAGCGGGGCAAAGTCGTCGCGCTTGGTGTGGAAGGGTTTCTCGGTGCGCGCCGGGTCGTCGGTGAAGATCTCGGTCCAGTCGACCTTGCCGAGGCGCTCGGTCATTCTGTCGAGGGACTGGCCGGTTGCGTAAACGCCGCCCACCAATGCCCCCATGCTGGTACCCGCGATGCAGTCGATGGGCACGCGCATTTCTTCCAGCACCTTGAGCACGCCAATGTGTGCGACGCCGCGCGCGCCACCGCCCGAGAGCACGAGGCCGACGCGGGGCCGGTCCTTGGAGGCGGCAAGTGTCGAGGTGATCGGCCCGACAAGAACGAGGAGGGCGGCGAAAAGAAGCCGCAGGAAGAGGGATCTCTTGAGGGTGCACATAAGCGCTCCAGTCGCAACGACCTGCTCCGCTGATTATACGGGCGCGCCGGGTCGTGGCCGGACAGAACCGGCGCCCTCTCTTTGCACAAGAACAATGCTCGTTGTGCGGAGGAAATTTTTCTTGGCCGTTTGGATGCCTGCGTTAGCGCGCGTTATGCGCTGAGACTGATTTCGGCTAAAATTCGGGGCCGGGCGCGGGTGTAGTTCAATGGTAGAACGGCAGCTTCCCAAGCTGCATACGAGGGTTCGATTCCCTTCACCCGCTCCAATCCCTTGAAAGGACATGACGGGCGAGCCGTGATGGCAGATTATCCAGGCAGACGGGGGCGCCATCCGACAGCGTGCCGGGAGCGGAACATTTGAACTCAACGAATAAGGAAACATCATGAGAGCAGTAATGGTAGGGCTGGCATTTACGATCCTGTTGGCCGCGCCGGTGCAGGGCCTCGAGGCCGCGGGAACGCTCGAGCAGATCGCCAAAACGGGAAAATTCCGGATCGGATTTCGCGAGTCTTCGCCGCCGATGTCTTTCCTCGGAAATGACGGCAAACCGACTGGCTACTCGATCGATCTCTGCAATCGGATTGCGACCGGCATCAAGAACAAGGTCGGGAAGGAGGTGACGGTGGAATACGTGCCGGTCACCGCCAAGAACCGGTTCGACGCGCTGTTGAACAACCAGATCGACATACTCTGCGGGGCCACGACGAAGACGCTGTCGCGGGGCGAGCGCGTTGACTTCACCCAACTCACTTTCGTTACCGGTGCTTCGCTCATGACGATGGCGGGCAAGGAGATTCGCAGCCTCGACAGCTTCAAAGGCAAGAAGATCGGGGTCGGGCGCGCCACGACGACGGAAAAGGTCTTGAGGCAGATGCTGAAGGAAACGTTGACGGACGCCGAAGTGGTCCTGGTGGGCTCGTCTGCCGAGGGCGTCGAGGCGCTGAAGAGCGGGGAGATCGACGCGTTTTCCGCCGACCAGGTCGTCCTCATGGGCATGGCCATGACCTCGGGGGACAAGTTCGCGATCGCTTCCGACGTGTTTTCGTACGAGCCGTTCGCGCTGGCCGTGCGGCGGAACGACGCCGATTTTCGCCTGGCCGCAGACAGGGTGTTGTCGCAGCTCTATCGCTCGGGCCTCATTCTCGAGATCTACCAGCGGTGGTTCAGCAGATTCTCGAAGACCCGGCCGCCGATTTTTGACGCGCTCTACCAGTTGAACGCCACGCCGGAGTAAGAGCTCCTAACATGATTGTTTCTTCGATCCGCGATTTGCCGTCCCCAGATTAAATCTGCGTTCATCCGCGTTTATCTGCGGCTAATGTTTTTTCGGTTCTGCGCGAAGAACCTCACCGCTGCGTGGAATTGAGCCCGAGAAACGTGCCGCCGTTGCGGCGCGCAAGCTCGCGCATCAGGGTCGCGAACCGGACCCCGGTGTAGCTCGATTCCGCGGGCGGCCCGAACATGGTCGGGAAGCCCACCCCGTGGATGCGAACCCGGCGGTCGCCGGCGGCGTCCGCCCGGTTGAGCCGATCGACCCTGCGCACCACCTCCTCGATAGAGGAACCGGTGAATTCATCGCCGAAAACGTAGATGCTGACTTTGCGGCTCGGGCTGGAGAACACGCGGATCGCCGCCTCGATGCCTTCGACGGGGCTGCTGTTGCTGAACGGCCGCCAGGTTTGCAAACGGCTGACGATGGCGCGGCGGCGGGCCGGACTGTCAGGTATCCACTTTCCGGCATATTGCGAGAACATGAACTGCCCCATGTCGCTCATCACCTGGATGCCCTTTACGCGGGGGTACAGCTTGAGCGTTTCCTCCACCTTGCGGCGCATGAGCGGCCACGCGAGCGATTGCATGCTGCCGGAGGTGTCGATGACGAAAATGATGTACTCGCTGTCAACGGGGATGCCGCCGACGAGACGATCGGGGGGCGCCTCCCGGCGCTGGGCAAGGAGCCGTTTCATCTCTTCGGTCAGGGCCTGCTGCGCCTGCGCGAGCTGATCGCGGATGCGATTCTGCACCGAGGCGGTGTCGCGTGCCGCCCGGTAGCGTCCTTCTATCGTCGTGAGCTCGTCCTGGTAGCGTGACACCAGACTCTCGGCCTTCGAGAGCTCGACCTGCCGCGCCTGGAGCTCGGCTTGCAGCGCCTTGCGGCGAGCCTCGAGGTCCGCGCGCTCCTCGGCCAGTACCCGCAGCTCCGCACGCAGCTTCTCGGCATCCCGTTCCACCAGTCCGGGCTCGGCGCCGCGGGCAATGACGAACAGCAGCAGGATGGCGCCGAATCCGCAGAAGATGGCGTCCAGGAACGAGAGCCCGATGGCCTCGAATTCGCGCTTGCGTCTTCGCCTCAAGGCCAATCCTCGGAGGGGCTGAGAAAGGAGCCGCGCGTGATCTGCGCGAGACGCCAGTACGCGGCCGCCGCCATGGGGTCGCCCTCCATGGGCAGGAGAATGACGTTGATGGGAACGCCCTTCACGAGCACGGCTAGTGCGTCGTCAAAGAAACGCAGGCGCTGCTCCCCGGGGACCGTGTAGCGCGCGCCCCGTTCACGATCGATCGTGGGAAGTCCATCGGTGATCAGAAAGACGTTGTCCGGCTTGGGCTCGAGCTGCTTGATGACGTCGAGCGCGTGATAGAGGCTCGTGCCGCCCCGCGGGATGATCTTCTTCGTCGCTTCGACCGCGCCATTGAGCGCGGCCGGGTCGCCCGCGTCGAGCCAGCCCGCCGGTGCACCGCGCACGACCGGCCCGGCGCGCTCGCCAAAGGTGTAGATCTGGAAGCGCGAGCCAGTCGGGATCTGTGTCGCGATCCAGTCCACGGTGGAGAGCGCCCGTCGCCACTTGAGTGCCCGGCGCTGCTCGGGAGCGGGCAGGTTGCGCAGGCGGACGACGTCGACGATGCGTTCGCCAAGCATGCTGGCCGACGCATCGAGCAGGATGAGGATGCGCTTTCCTCCAACTTTCAGCCCGGTGAGGTACTGGCGGTCGCCTTCGCCGGGAAAGGCGCGCAGGCGCTCGCCTTCCGGGGCGCGTTGCATGGCGCCGCCCTCCAGTCGCTTCAATTCCTCGTCGCGCGACTTGAGGTCCGCCTTAAGGCGGTTTACGTGAGCCTCGCGCGCGATCTTGTCGGTCTCGAGCCGCGCGAGGTCGTAGCGCCGGCCGGCGATGTTCTCGCTCAACGCCTTTGACTGGGCCAGCAGACGCTGGCGCCGCTCGCCCGCCTGCTCGAGGCCGGCGTCCAGCCGGGCCGCCTCCGAGCGGCCGCTCAGCACCTGCTGCTCCAAGGCCTCGACTTCTTGCTGGAGCGCCTCGGTCGCCTCGCGCCGCTGGGCGATGGAGTTGTGGCTCAGGATGAGGAACAGCAGGACGATGGCGCCGAAGCCGCACAGGATCGCGTCGATGAACGAGAGGCTGACGGTGGTGAGGGGACGGCGTTTCACGCAGCGTCACGTCCGTAAATCGTAAATCGTAAATCGCGAATCGTGATTCGCGGGTGTTGATTCACTTCCACGTCGATCCATCGTTTAAATTTCAGATTTTTGAAATTACGACCGACATCTCACAGCTTTGATCGGCGTCCCTCGGCGGCGAATACGGCTTTTTGCATTTCAATCTGCATTTATCTGCGGTCGGATTTTGAGGTTCCGATTTACGATTCACGATTTACGATTTACGAGTTCTAGCTGATGCGCAGATGCCGGATCAGGCGGTCGTTGACGTAGGTCTCGGTGTCCAGCACCAGGCGCTCCTGCGCAAGCTGGAGCTGATGGACCAGGAACATGAGGACGATGCTCAGCAGCAGCGCGATCAAGGTCGAGTTGAACGCCGTTCCGAGGTTCTGCGTGACGCCGGTGATGTCGCCCTGGACTGCGCGATGCGCCAGTCCCAGCGCGTTGCCGATGCCGCGCACGGTCCCGATGAAGCCGATCGAGGGGATCGCCCACGCGATGTAGCGGATCAGCGCCAGCTCGGAGTCGAGACGCTCGCCCTCGTTCGCGCACACCGTGCCATTGGCGGAGGCCGCATCCTGCACGCTGTTGGTCGTCTCGAAGCGCGTGAGCGACTGAAACACCGCGCGCGGGAGCAGGAGGTTGCGCAGGGCCGGCTTCAGTGCCTCGAGCGGCTTCACATAGCGCCGGGCGTCTTCGGGCAGGATCTTGATCCCCTCCGTCAATGGCAGCAGCTCGTCCTCGAGCAGCCCGCGCTCGCGCAGCACGACCGCCCATTTGTAGCTGAGTATTGCGAGCGCCCACAGCATGAGAACGAAGCAGGCTTCCTGCTCGTAATCCTTGAGGACCACGTAGACCGAGCTCTCGACCTCGGCGTCGGGCTGCTGGGCGACAAGGGCGCGCTG
>LJTT01000001.1 GCA_001303585.1 Betaproteobacteria bacterium SG8_41 | reverse complement strand
ATCACGATTGAGCCGGTGTCCTTGATTTTCTTGAGGGTTCCCGTCAGCTGCTGCGCATCCGCGTGGCCCGTCATGGCGGTCGCGGCGAGCAGAGCGACGATCAGTTTGAATATAGGCTTCATGTTCGACTCCATCCGGGATGATTATTGATTTTTCAGGAAATACGGGGAAAACGCGTAAAGAATGTAGCCCAGGGCGCCGGCTTTGTCCAGAATGAGGCCGGCGCCCGCCGGGCGCTGGTCATGAGGCTGGACGTCGCGTAATCGCGAGAGGGTTAACGGGATGAAGGTTGGATTCATAGGGTTGGGCCAGATGGGCCGTGCGATGGCGGAACGTTTGCTCGAGGCGGGGCACGAACTGGTCGTCTATAACCGCAGCGCGGAAGCGGCCAGGGGGCTTGCCGATAAAGGGGCCACCGTAGCGGGCGAGGCGAGTGGGGCACTCGATACTGAAGTCGTTGTGACGATGCTCTCCGACGATGCGGCGATCGAGGCGGTGTGGATTGGCGGCGAACTCGTCAAACGAATGACGCCGTCGTGCGTTCACCTCAACATGGCAACCGTGAGCCTCGCGATGGGAAAACGTCTGGCGCAGATGCACAAGGATGCGGGGAGCCAGTACGTTTCCGCGCCCGTGTTCGGGCGCCCGAACGCTGCCGCGGCGGGTCAACTCGACATCGTCGCCGCTGGCGCGGGCGTGGCACTCGAACGCTGCAAACCCTTGTTCGCAGTCCTTGGCAAGCAATCGTTCATCATTGGCGCGGAGCCATGGCTCGCCAACATCGTGAAGATCGCCCGCAATTTCCTGCTTGCCACGGTGGTCGAGAGCCTCGGCGAAGCGTTTGCGCTCGTGCGCAAATCGGGGGTGGAGCCGGCGCTGTTCTTCAAGATCATCACCGCGACATCGTTCAATGCGCCCGTTTACAAGAGTTACGGGCAACGCATGGTTGAAAAAGACTTCGAGCCGACGTTTGCGCTAAATCTCGGGTTGAAGGACGTTATGCTCGCCCTCGACGCTGGCGCTGCCACCGGCGTGCCCTTGCCTACGGCCGATTTAATGCGTGAGCGCCACATCGATGCGATTGCGGCAGGCTTTGGCGAGAAAGACTGGGCGGCGCTCGGCGAGTACATCGCGCAGAATGCCGGCCTTCGCTGAGGAGATAGTGATGAATGATGGTGATGAATAATGGTGATGAGAAATGGTGATGAGGTAATGGTGATGAGGTAATGGTGATGAGGTAATGGTGATGAGGTAATGGTGATGAGGTAATGGTGATAGGTAGAGGCCTTAAAGCTTTACTTCGTATCACCAGTAATCATCACTATTATTCATCACCATTTCTCATCACTAGTACTCATCGGCAGTTTTCAGGATCGATACGGCATCCATGCTCGCGAAAACCAGATACTCAGAAGTGGCTTCCTACCTGACCAAGGACGGTTGCGAGATCCGGGAGTTGATGCACCCCGAAAAGCACGGCAACTGCAATCAAAGTATTGCCGAGGCAACGATAGGACCGGGGCAGAAGACCGCCCTGCATTGCCATCGGTTGACCGAAGAGATTTACCACTTCATTCAAGGGAGCGGCATCATGACGCTGGCGGGTCAGTGCCTGGAGGTGAGCGCCGGCGATACCGTTGGCATCGCGCCCGGCACGCCTCACTGCGTCGAGAACACCGGTCGCGGTCCGCTCAAGATCCTCTGCGCCTGTTCGCCTCCGTACTCCCACGACGACACGCTGCTGGTTTAGCGCCGGGGTGCCGGTGCCTTTCGGGGGGGCGACAGAAGCACTCCGGGATTCGTTGCCAATCATGTGGTTGACCCGATCTGCCGGGATGCAGGCGGGCGCATGCCGCGATCTCGGGCCGCGTAAGGCGGGCGTAAGGTGGTGGATGCAATATACTGGGAAGTTGAACCGTCGCTCTGATCTGTGCAAGTGGGCGGGGGAAACGATTTCTCACCTGTTCAAAGGAGCGGCCATGGACACGAATACCGACAACAGCGATGTCAATGCGGTAAAGGTCAAACCCTTCTCGGCGATGACGCCCAAGGAGAAGGTGGTGCACATTGGCAAGGTTTTTCTTTGCATCATCACGTTCGGATTCATGTTCCCGAACGTAGGCGCGGACTGATAAAGGGGCGCCTCGCCTGTTGAGGATCAGGCGCCCAAAAAATCCTCGATGATCGCGGCCAGCCGTTCGGGCTGGTCGTGGTGCATCATGTGGCCGCAGTCCTCGAGCCACGACTCACGATAGTCGCGAAAGGCCCCCCGGCGCTCGGCGAGTTGTTCCGGCGTGTCCTTGAGGTAGCCGCCCCGCTTCGAGTTCCGGGCGAACACCCATAGCACAGGCGCCGTGATGTGCCGCCAGCAGGCGATCGTTTCCTCGATCCGAAAGAGATAGGGGCTCACGATCTTGTGGCGGGGATCGCTACGGAGGATCACCGTGCCGTCGCCATTTTCCTTTGCCCACTGGCGCGCCAGAAAATGGGCTTTTTCTTCGGTAAGCCGCAGGTTGTCGCGGCGCATGCGCGCCGCCACCTCGTCGAACGAGCCATAGGGCCGGAACCGGGGCGGCTGGCGCAATCCATCCAGCCAATGCCGGTAGCGTATCGGCGCCTGCTCAGGATGGGTGCGTGCGAGCCCGAAACCCTCCAGCGACACGAGCCGGGCAAATCGCTCGGGACGCAAGCCCGCGTAGGTGCACGCGACGAGTCCTCCCATGCTGTGCCCGACCACGCGCGCCGGCGCATCGGGTTCGTAGAGCCGAAGCAGTTCTTCCAGATCCGCGTAATAGTCGGGAAACCAGTATTCCTCGCGCGCCCAAGCGGTAAGACCGAAGCCGCGCCAGTCGGGCGCGATCACGTGCCATTCGTGCGTGAGAGCCTCGATTAGGAACTGGAACGACGCCGACACATCCATCCAGCCATGCAGGAGGAAGAGCTTCGGCGCGCCGGCTTTGCCCCAGGTGCGCACGTGATAATGCAGGCCGCGAATGTCGTGAAAGTGGGATTGGCTCTGTTTCATTTCTCGTCAATCGTAAATCGTAAATCGTGGATCGTGCGAAGAGTTTTAGTCGGGTGCTCGCCTGACATGCTTTTGCGATCTACGATTCACGGACCAGCTATTTCTGCGCAATTTGAGTCGTCACGCGCTGCTCACTTCGAAGCGCATGCCACGACAAGAGGGCGAGGCTCGCGCCGATCAGAAGCATGCCCCCGGCCTCCGCGATGCCCGGTCGCTCCGCGAGCTGCAGGCGCGCGAAGAGTACGCCGAGCGCCGGCACCGCCATGATCGACAGTCCCGCGATGCCCGCCGCCAGCCGCCGCAGGATGAAGAGCCAGAGGAGCCAGCCCGCGACACTGCCGGCGAGCGTGCAGTAGATGAGCATCACCCAGAAATACGGCGTCCACTGGATCGGGCGTGTCGGGATGCTCAACGCGATGACGGTCAGGACCGCGCCGCCCATCAGCATCTGCCAGGCGGTGAGCGCGAGCAGATCGGCCTGCAGTTCATTGCGCCACTTCTTCGCGAGGACCGCGCTGATGGCCCAGGAGAGTGCTGTGGCGAGCGCCAGCAGCTTCGAGACCGTGGTGCCCGCGAGCTGCCATGGCTCAAGTACGAGCAAAAGGCCCGCGGCTGCAAGCGCGGTCGCGGGCCACTGCAACCCGCGCAACCGCTCGCCCAGCAGCGGCCACGCGATGAGCAGCGTCCAGAACGGCAACGTGTAGACGAGCACGGCGGTCTTGCCGGCCGCCCCCGTGTAGAGGGCCCACGCGGCGAGCGCATTGAAGCCGGTGGTCTGGAACAGGCCGAAGACAAAGGTGCGTCCCGGCGCCTGAAGGCGCAGGGGTTTTTTCAGCCACACCATTGCGCCAAACATCAGGAGCGCGCCCGCCATCGCGCGGAGCGCGGAAAAGTCGAACGGGTCGGCGAAGCGCACCGCCTCTTTCATCGCGACCCAGGTATAGCCCCATACCAGCGACAGGACGATGAGCGCCGCGATGCCGCCGCGCGAAGGGGCAGCTGGCATCGGGTGTCAGGAAGCCGGAGATTGCATCGCCGTTACTTTACAGTATCGCTCTTATTGCTGCGCCACTCATGGCGCACCATTCTCGTGGTTGGGCGGGGCGCGGCGAGCCGATGCGGTGAGGATGGCCAACGACCGCCTCAGACTCGCGCCGCAGACGAAGGCCCGCGGGCGCGGTGGCTGCGCGGTGAGCCTCTTCGCCCGCGTGCGCCCCTCGCGCCGGGCAGGGGGTTGGGCGGATGCCGTCTTTCTCCGGCGATTGACGTGCGGGAAATGGCGGCGTCAAGAAACTTTTTTCTGTCCGTCCGAGGCGCTCTCTGGCCATCTGCTTGAAATGATTCTTCGTTTTTTTCGGTAACTTCTCACGTCCGTTGCGTTGAAAGGTTCAGCTTTCGCGCCAAAGTTTTAAAATAGGGCCCCATGCAGCCGTCATTCGTCCATCTGCGATTGCACAGTGAATACTCGATCGTGGATGGCATCGTGCGCCTCGACGAAGCAGTGGAGGCCGCGGCCAAGGACGGCATGCCGGCGCTCGCCCTCACCGATCTGGCCAACGTATTCGGCATGGTCAAGTTCTACCAGGAGGCGCGTGCCCGCGGCGTCAAACCCGTCATTGGCTGCGACGTCTGGCTAGAGAACGAAGCTGACCGCGACAAGCCTTTTCGCCTGCTCCTGCTCTGCCAGACCTACGCCGGCTACCTGCGGCTGACCGAGATTCTCACCCGCGCCTATCGCGCCAATCAGTACCGCGGGCGGGCAGAGATCAGGAAGGACTGGTTCGCGGAGCTGGGGAGCGACGGCCTTATTGCGCTCTCGGGTGCCCACTATGGGGACGTCGGGCAGGCGCTGATGATGGACAACATGCAGGTAGCCGAGCGTCTGGCAGGCGAATGGGGCGATATCTTTCCAGGCCGCTTCTACATCGAGCTTCAACGCCTGGGCAAGGGCGCGAGCGTGCTGGGCGCCTCGGGTGGGGCGATCGAGACGCACGTGCAACGCGCGGCGCGGCTCGCGACCCGCCTGAAACTGCCGGTCGTGGCCACGCATCCGGTGCAGTTCGTGAGCCATGAGGACTTCCGCGCGCACGAGGCGCGCGTGTGCATCGCGCAGGGCTACATCCTGTCAGATCAGCGGCGCCCCCGCTTGTTTCATGCCGAGCAGTATTTCAGGACGCAAGCGGAGATGGCTGCGGTTTTCAGCGACCTCCCGGAAGCGCTCGCAAACAGCGTGGAGATCGCAAAGCGCTGCAACCTTACTTTGACGCTTGGCAAGAGCCGGCTGCCCAAATTCCCGACGCCCAAGAACATGGCGCTCGAGGACTATCTGCGCGAGTGCGCCCACGCAGGGCTAGAGAAGCGGCTTGCCCAGCTCTTCACCGATGAGGCCGAGCGCTCGGCCCACGCTGCGCGCTACCGCGAGCGCCTCGAGTTCGAGATCAGGACTATCCAGCAGATGGGATTCCCCGGCTATTTCCTGATCGTGGCCGACTTCATCAACTGGGCGAAGCAGCACGGCGTGCCAGTCGGCCCGGGTCGGGGTTCGGGCGCCGGCTCGCTGGTGGCCTTTGCGCTGGGCATTACCGATCTCGATCCGTTGCGCTACGACCTGCTGTTTGAGCGTTTCCTCAACCCGGAGCGTATTTCGATGCCGGATTTCGACATCGATTTCTGCCAGGACGGGCGCGACCGGGTGATCGAGTATGTCAAGAGCAAGTACGGCGCCGACTGTGTCTCGCAAATAGCCACATTCGGCACGATGGCGGCAAAAGCGGTGGTGCGTGACGTGGGGCGCGTGCTGGATCTCGGTTACAACTTCTGCGACCAGCTCGCCAAGCTCATCCCTTTCCAGCCGGGGCGCCACATCACGTTGGAGGATGCGCGCGAGATGGAGCCGCAGCTCGCGGAGCGCGAGCGCAACGAGGAGGAGGTGCGCGAGCTTCTGGCACTGGCGGAAAGACTCGAGGGCCTGACTCGTAACGTCGGCATGCACGCGGGCGGCGTGTTGATCGCGCCGGGCAAGCTGACGGATTTCTGCCCGCTCTATGCCGCTGACGGCTCGGATAGCGTGGTCTCGCAGTTCGACATGAAGGATGTCGAGGCCGTCGGGCTGGTGAAGTTCGACTTCCTTGGCCTCACGACGCTGACGGTGCTCGACTGGACGCTCAAGTACATCCAAGGGATGAGGGATGTGGGCGGAGGGCTGAGGGGAAAGGAGGGCGCCGCTCCGCCGTCCGCGTCCTTGGACAAGCTCCCGCTCGATGACGCCGCCACCTATCGTTTGTTTGCTGCCGGGGACACGACCGCGGTCTTCCAGTTTGAATCACGCGGAATGCGCGACCTGTTGAAGCGCGCCAGACCGGACCGCTTCGAGGACCTCATAGCGCTCGTCGCGCTCTATCGGCCGGGACCGATGGACCTCATTCCCGATTTCGTGGACCGCAAGCACGGGCGGCAGCGTGTCGAGTATCTCGATCCCAGGCTCGAGGCGATTCTTGGGCCCACCTACGGCGTAATGGTGTATCAGGAGCAGGTGATGCAGATCGCGCAGCTCATTGGCGCCTACACGCTGGGCGGCGCCGATCTCCTGCGCCGCGCGATGGGCAAGAAGCTGCCGGAAGAGATGGCGCAGCACCGGGGGATCTTCGTTGCCGGCGCCGCCCAGAACGGTGTGAGCGAGCGCAAGGCGAACGAGCTTTTCAGCCTTATGGAGAAATTCGCGGGCTACGGGTTCAACAAGTCGCACGCTGCAGCCTACGCCCTGGTCGCCTATCAGACGGCGTATTTCAAGGCCCATTACCCGGCGGCGTTTACCGCGGCGAACATGTCGGCGGTGATGGATGATACCGACAAGGTGCAGCTCTTCGCACTTGACGCGCGCGCGCACGGCATCGAGGTTCTTCCGCCCGATATCAACCGGTCCGGGTTCCGGTTCGAGCCTGTGGACGATAAGACCGTCCGTTACGGGCTTGGGGGCGTCAAGGGGACGGGAGAGGCGGCCATCCAGTCCATGATCGAGGCGCGGAAAGAGGGGGCGTTTGCCGATCTCTTCGACTTCTGCCGGCGGGCCGACAAGCGCCTCGTGAATCGCCGCGTGATCGAGTCGTTGATCCGCGCTGGCGCCTTCGACACTTTGAATGACCATCGTGCGAGCCTGATGGCCACGGTCGGTATCGCGCTCGAGAGCGCGGAGCAGGCGAGCCGCATGGCGCACCAGGTGAGCCTGTTCGGCGATTTCGCGGATGCGGCAGCGCCGACATCCCCGGTCGAGGTGCCGCGCTGGACCGAAAAGGAACGGTTGCAGAACGAGAAGCTCGCTCTCGGTTTCTATTTCAGCGGTCATCTCTTCGACATCTACGGTGGCGAGCTGCGACGTTTCATCCGCTTGCGGCTGGCCGAGCTGGCCAGCGCCGGAGGGGATTACACCGGGCGCAGCTACTGGGTGACGGGCATCGTGCTGGGCTCGCGCGTGCAGACGACGGCGAGCGGGCGCATGGGCATCATCCAGCTCGCCGACGATTCAGGGCGCTTCGAGATCGTGTTTTTCCGCGAGGTGTTCGAGAAGCACCGTCACAAGCTGCGCGAGGACGAGCCGCTGGTGCTCGAGGTGCGGCTGCGAGCTCCGCGCATGCGCGCGACGAATGGAGAAGGCGATGGCGGCCAGGACTATGGCGCGCGCATCGAGGCGCTCAACGTTCTCGATCTGGCGGAGGCGCGCAACCGTTTTGCGCGAGCGGTGCGGCTGACCTGCAACGGCGAGTCCTCCGGCGGAAAGCTGCGCGAGCTCCTGACGCCCTACCGCAGCGGCACATGCCCGGTCTCGGTGGTCTACTCGAACCGGGCGGCGACGTGCGAGATCGGGCTCGGCTCCGACTGGCGCGTCAATCTTCACGACGATCTGATCCGGTCTCTAGGCGACTGGCTGAGCCCCGAGAATGTCACGATCCTGTACCACGATCCCCGCATTTAGAACCAGTGAGTTGTGATTCGTGAGTCGTCAGTGGTTGAAAAGCGCTGCGCGCACCTTTCGAATGCAATGCTCGTCTCACGACTCACGACTCACGACTTACTTGCCGATGTCGGTAGCATGGGCCCTGGCACTTTTTCTGGCTGCAGGGCTTTCCTGGGCCGGAGAAGCGGAATGGCGGAAGTTGCAGGAGCGGGCGCAGGTTTCCTTCCAGCGCGCCGATCTGGGGCAGGCCGAGCAATACGCGCGCGAGGCGTTGCTCGAGGCGGATTCCTCGCTGGGCGCATACCACCGAGCTGCGGAGCAGAGCCTCAACATACTGTCGCTCTCCCTGCGCATGCAGAAGAAGCCGCGCGAAGCCCTGCCATTCGCTCAACGTCTGGTGGCGGTTCGAATGCGGCGCTACGGGCCGAAGCACGTTCAGACCGCTATCGCGCTTCACAATAACGCCGAGCTACTGATCGCGCTCAACCAGTTTGCCGCCGCCGAGGAAGTGCAGGGCGCTGCCGTGGATATCTTTACCGCGCAGCTCGGGCCGAACCACGCCAATACGGCTGCCGGCCTGCACAATTTGGGCGCGATCCGGCTCAAACAGATGCGCTACCCGGAGGCCGAGGACTACCTGCGGCGCGCGCTCTCGGCCAAGGAACAGGCGCTCTCACCCGGGCATCTCAGCATCGCGCACACCCTGGACAATCTCTCCGTGGCGCTTGCCTCACAGGGCAAGCGCGACGAAGCGCGGAAACATAAGAGGCGTGCCGATGCCATTCGCCAAGCGGCCCGTCCGCCGCCTGGAAACAAGTGATGAAAGAGGGTGATGAATAATGGTGATGAAAAATGGTGATAAGAAGTCAGCAGATTGCGCGGATGCGCCGCGACTTACCAGCACCTATCACCAGTATCTCGTCGCCAGTAATCATCACCCGTTCTTGGTTACTCCGTCGGCAGCAATTCGAACCCCGTAAATCGCCCGTCGGCGTCGGACACTTTGACGTCCGCAACCCTGGCCGCTCGCGGACCCTGTTTCGCCTGGGCAATTATCGCGGCGATGGCATCCGGGCTGCCCTGCACAAGCGCTTCCACGCTGCCGTCCTTGCGGTTGCGTACCCAGCCCCTGACGCCGAGTGTGCGCGCCCTGCGCTGCATGAAATAGCGAAACCCCACGCCCTGGACCACCCCTTCGATCCACAGATGTTTTGTGACTACTTCCATCGGGTTCCGCGTTCCGGCGGTCATTTGAGGATTGAATCATACGATAAACACTTTTTATTGGGCGCGCCACACTCCTTGCGCGTCGCGTTGTTGTTGGTTATGTTCCGGGCGCGCCCAATCTCAGGGCATTTATGAGGAGGTAAGAATCATGAGGGGTTTTGCCAGAGTGGTTGCCTGCGTTGCATGCGTTCTCGCGATATCGCTGCCAGTGTTTGCTGCAGGCAAAGACCGGATCGTTCTTCAGGTCAGCGACGAGAATCCCAAGACTTGGGGTCAGACTGTCAACGTGGCCGAAAACCTGATGAAAGCATACGGTAAGGGCAACATCAAAATAGAGGTCGTGGTCTTCGGTCGCGGCAGCCCGATGCTCAAGGCCGACGCTGTGATCGCAAACCGGGTGCGGGATGCCGTCGGCAACGGCGTGCACATTATCCAGTGTGAGAATTCTATGAGGCGTTTCAAACTCGATAAGCAGGACATGAACGAGACGATCAGCTACGTGCCCGCGGGCATCCAGCACATCATCGAGCGGAACAAGGAAGGCTGGGTCGTCGTCCGGCCGTAATGCCGGGGATGGTTCTTCGGGGGAGCCTTCGTGGCTCCGTCGCCCGATTCAAATAACGATTCGCAACGAGGGAGGGGACTATGCGTATTTTGAGGTTGCTGGCGTGCGCCATCGTGCTGCCCGCCATGGTGGCGGGGTGCGCAACTGAAGCAGAGAAGCCGGCGGCCAAAGCCGCGCAGCCGGCCACGAAGTATGCGGCCATTCCGAAGAACAAGGACAACGATCTCAAGCTCTTCCAGGGGGACGGTCGCGTCGTCAAAGGCGCCGAGGCGCTCGGGCGCATGCAGCGCGATGCCGATGTCATTCTCTGGCTGGCCGGCAACCAGTTCTTCGCCATGGACGATGTCGTGGGCGCCTTTCAGAAACAAAACCCGGGAACGAGTGTTGGCGTGATCACGTTGCCACCCGGATTGCTGCTGCGCGCGATCCAGCGCGGCGGCTGGACCTATAACGGCAAATCGTATCCCGGCCTGCCGGATGTCTATGCTTCCGTGAATCTCGGGCATCTGAAGGCGCTGAAAAAGGCGGGGCTCATGTCGACCTACGCCATCTACCTGCATAACGAGATGGAGTTGATGGTCGCGCAGGGCAATCCGAAGAACATCAAGGGCATCAAGGATCTCGCGCGGCCTGATGTCAGGACCTCGCTGCCCAATCCCGTGAGCGAAGGCATCATGCGTTTTTACGGACGCAAGGTGCTGGAACGGCACGGCATCTGGGACCAGATTTCCGCGGGCAAGCTGTGTGCGTCGTGCCAGACCACGCCCAACAACTGGTTCACGGCCGTGCACCATCGCGAAACGCCGGAGCGCATTCAGGACGGGCGATCGGACACGGGAATCGTCTGGGTGACCGAGACGATGGAGGCGAAGCGCGCGGGAGCAAAAGTCGATTCCGTGCGGCTGCCACCCGAGGACAGTCTCGTAAATGAGGTGTCGTACGCCATTGGCGCCATGACCCAGAGCCCGAAGAAGGCGCTTGCCGACCGCTATATCCGGTTCCTCGCGACGCAGGAGGCCAAGCAGGCCTATTCGAAGTACGGCTTCGTCAATGCGTCGGCGGACGAGCTGCGGCTGCGGCCCATACCCTGACGGATTTTTGGTCTGAACACGAGAAAGGCGGCGTGAGCCGCCTTTCTTTTTTGAATGTCCCGGCGCTGGCCCGAAGCAGCGCTGCCGGCCTTCTTGGTGCCGTTGCGCGACGCGTCGAAAGGGCCTAACGTCTTTCATGGCGAGAAGCGCGCGAACTGATCTTGGTGAGGGAGGGCAATATGAAGGCAGGCATTCTGCGATATGGCGTATTGGCTTCAGTCATCTTTGCAGCCGGATTGGCGGGGAGTCTCGTCACGGCGGCCACCTCGGATATCAAGAGTCCAATCGGACCGGACAAGGTGGTCTACCATATCAGCGACACCGAGCAGCAGACCAAGCTTGCACTGCAGTACATTCGCAATCATCTGGAGGTCAAGCGTTGACTTCCTGCGCGAAGGCTTGCGGGACAAAAACGGCAATCCGTATAACGTCCCGGTGGAGGATCTCGACTTTCGCGGCGTGCGCTTCCTGGTCTGCGGAATCACGCTGCGCGAGCGGAAAATGAAGGAATCGCAGTTCATCCCGGAGGCAAAGTTCGTGCCTTCCGGCGTCGCGGAAATCGCTCGGCTGCAGCAGCGCGAGGGGTACGCTTACATCAAGCCTTGACGGCGTCAGAAAGCGGACCCAAAAAGGCGGCTTCGGCCGCCCTTTTGTTTCTTGCCTGCTGGCAAATTGTATTTTCTTGCTCGGTGCTTTCGCCGCTCTCGGCGTCTCGACGGTTCATTGACTGCCGTGAATCGTGAATGGTGAATCGAATTTTCTCGGCGATTCGATTCCGGATTTCATCGGCGTTCATCGGCGTGTATCGGCGGCAAATAAGGGCTGTTCCGGGTTCCGTGTTCAGGGTTCCGCGTTCTTGTTAATGTGAATCTGCGTTCATCTGCGGTTAAATACGATTTACGGCGGGTAAGCGTTTATCTGCGGCTACGTATTCCTGGGTTTCCGTTCCACGTTTAACGTTTCACGGATTTTTGAGCGTGTGCGCGAAAAATTCGAGTGTTTTCTTGATCGCCTTCTCGCGCGCCTCGGGATGCTCCCCGCTCGTCGCACCGCGGCGGTCCGGTTTGTTCAAGTTCCGCACGTGGGGGCGATAGCGCACCGGCAGGTTGATGCGGTCGAAGCTGTGATGCGCGCCCGGATAGGTGACGATCTCGAGCCGTGAGCCTTCCTTTCTCGCGATCTCCGTGAGCGCGACACAATACGTCGCCGGCGTCCAGTCGTCGGCCTCTCCGGCGAGGATCAACGTCGGTGCGTACGCCGTGAAAGGCGTTTTCGATTTCGACAACGTGCGGCAACCGGGATAAAAGGCGACGGCCGCGCGAAATCCGCGCAGGGGTTGCGCCGCGCGCATGGCGTAGAGCGTGCCTGTCGCGCCGTTCGACCATCCAAGCAATCCTGCCTGGCCTTTTGCGACGTACGCCTGTTTCTCGAGCCATTGCAGCGCTGCGTAGGCGTCCTGCAAACGCTCCCGGCTTTCGCGGATGGGCCGATCCTGTAATTGACAGATCCGCGGGTAGCCGCGTGGGTTGAAGCTGTCCACCAGCAGCGCGGCGTAGCCGTTCTCCGCCAGCAGATCCAGCCAGTGGCGATACGAGCGCGTGATGTTGCTGCTGCGCGTGTACATCCCGCCGCAGCCGTGCATGAGCACGAGCGCCGGAAACGGCCCCTTGCCCGCCGGGCGATACATGAGTGCTTCGAGCTCAACAGCCTGGCCGTTGAACTCCTTTAACGCCGGAAATTTGACCCACTCGATCTCATAGGCCGTGCTCGGCGCCACTGCCGCGAGCAGCGCGAACGTGACAATCATCGTTCTCAGCCAGCAGCTCGCGGTCGTGAAACGTGAAACGTTAAACGTGAAACGTGGCTTTCGTGGTGCCTTGTCGATGTGATCTTGAAGTCTATCGGCGTTCATCGGCGTGCATCGGCGGCTCCCTGACGGTGTTCGGGGTTCCGTGTTGTAAATCTGCGTGTATCTGCGTTCATCTGCGGCTAAATTCCGATTCACGATTTACGATTCACGATCGTTCAGGCGACGCGATAGCGCTCCACCATCTTCGAGTCGAGCTGAACTCCGAACCCGGGGTCCTTCGATATTTCCATCATCCCGTCGCGGATCGGCGGGCGGTTTGCCCATAGCGCCTGCCACACCGGGTCGCGGTCGGGATGGGCAAAGCACTCGATGTAGGTCCCATGCGGCACGCCGCCAAGCAAATGCTGCGAGATTTGCGGCTCCTCGTGGTGCGCCATCCCGACTCCCGCGGCCTGGCACAGCGCCGCGGCCCGGCGCCAGTCGGTGACCCCGCCGCCTTCCGAGGCGTCGTAGTTCAAATAGTCCACTGCATTGGCGTCGATGAGCCGGCGCACCGCATGGACGGTGATCTCGCTTTGCCCCGCCGTGACCGGTATGCGCGTTGTCTGGCGCAGGCGCGCCATCATCGCCGCGTCGTCGTACCAGTGGCACGGTTCCTCGAACCAGCAGATATCGAGCGGCTCAACGAGCTGCGCAAAACGTGTGGCGTCCCGGAGGTCCCAGCCGCGATTCGCATCGACCGCAAGCACGAAACTGGGTCCTGCCGCACTGCGCGCGGCCTCGACGCGCTGGAAATCGTCCTCCGGCGCGAGCCCGCCTACCTTGAACTTGCAGCCTGCCATGCCGGCCTCGCGGTACTGCTCCATCTCGCGGCCGATGTCGGCAAGGGTCTTGCCTTCCATGTAGTAGCCGCCGATCGAGATGATGGGCAGGCGATCGCGCGCGCCGCCCAGCATCGCGCAAACGCTTTTGCCGAGGGCCTTGCCTGCGAGGTCCCACAGCGCGCAATCGACGCAGGCGATGGCCTCGAGCAACGTCTTGCGATCATTACTGGTATGGCTGAGATCGAACATGGCCTGCCAGGCGCGCTCGACTTCGAATACGTCAAGCCCTTTCACGCGCGGCGCAAGCTCGTCCTCGATCAGGCGGACGATCCCGCCGCCGTGGGCACGGTTATCCCCGTTGTAAATCTCGCTCACGAGGCCTTCGTCGGTGCGGATACGCGTGATGACGGTGCAGCGCTTGAGCACGTCGTAGGTGCTGCCGCCGAAATTCCGTTTGAGCGGAATCGCGATGGCAATCGCCTCGACGCTTTCGATTTTCATCCGACAGGACTGCGTGAATGGTGAACGGTGAGTAGAACCCGTCTCAAAAAGCGAGGAAGACCGCAAGATCCTTTACCACGGAATGACACGGACGAAAACCTGAACCTGAAGGACTGCAAAGCAATAACAAGTTTTCTGTGCTTCCGCGTGCTTCCGTGTGGTTCCGCGGCTGTGTCGTGGTTGAGGTACCTTCTAGCGTGTGGATTCGGTCCACTCGCCACTCACCATTCGCCAATCACGGCGTTCAAGCAAAAACGATGAAGGCGCCCAGAACCGCGGCGCCGATCACGCTAGCCGTGAAGATAAGCTTGTCCCGCTGGCTCCAGCCTTGGCTTTCCCCCCGGCTGAACCCTCGCTGTCCCAGGTTGGATGGAATCGGCGTCGAGACGCCGGGGAACTCGCCGCTTACGCCGGCCTGAATTGCGAGACGCGAGGTCGCCGCCATGGAATCGAAGGCTTTCGAGACCCCCAGCGTCGGGGCCGGCTCGGGCACGGAGGTTTCCGCGTCGGAGCGACGCGTGTGCGGGGCGGTGCGAAGCAGAAGCTCGTTGGCGGATTCCGGTTCGAAGCTGGGCTGTAGCGGCTTCAGGATCAGACTTGAAGACGCCCGGGCCGGGACTTGCTGGCGGCATTCGCGCAGATCGCTTGCCAATTCGCGCGCGCTGGCATAACGGTCCGCCGGCGATTTGGCAAGGGCCTTGGCGACTATGAAGTCCAGCATTTCCGGCGCATCGGGGTTCACGGTGCTCGGAGGCGGCGGCACGAAATTGAGGATCTGGAACATGATCGCGCTCACGTCGTCGCCCGTGAACGGTGGCTTGCCCGTGACCATCTCGTAGAGAATCACGCCCAGCGAGAAGATGTCCGAGCGCGGCTCGGCGCGTTTGCCGACCACCTGCTCGGGAGACATGTAGCGAGGCGAGCCCAGCACAACCCCGGTCTGGGTGCGCACCTCGGCCGAGCGCATGCGTGCAATGCCAAAGTCCGTGATCTTTACCAGCCCGTCACGCACGATCATGAGATTTGCCGGCTTGATGTCGCGGTGGACGACGTCATGGTCATGGGCGTAGCCGAGACCCTCTGCGGCCTGCGCTGCGATGTCGATCGCCTGGCCGACGTTCAGCGCCTTGCCTTGCGCCATTATCGTGCGGAGCTCGTTGCCCTCGAGAAGCTCCATTGCCATGTAAGCGACGGTCCCGCTCTTGCCGATGTCGTAAATGGTGACGATGTTGGGGTGGTTCAGTCCGCCCGCGGCGCGCGCCTCCTGATAGAACCGCGCTTCGTAATCCGCAACCTCGTCGCGATCGAGGTCCATGTTGACGGTCTTGATCGCGACTGTCCGGTTAAGCATGGGGTCGCGGGCGCGGTAGACGGTGCCCATCGCCCCCTTGCCGAGCTCGGCGACCACTTCATAGCGGCCGAATTTACGGGCGTCTGCCATGGCGACCGGACTCTATAATTGTTCCGCTTTCACGCTGCGGAAGACCGGGCCCCAGGTCGGATGACCGGCTTCCGCCGGCGCCAGCTCGAAATCCGGGCTGAGCCACAGGACCTTGCGGAACTCATCGCGACAGCGTGATTCCCGGCCGGAGGCGCAATGGATGAAGGCGAGGTACTTGTGGGCCTTGATTTTGCCGAAGCTGTTCAGTCCGGCTTGCAAGGCGCTCTGCAGCTGCCGCGACGCCGCGTTGTAGTCGCCCTCCTCGTACGCGCGGATGCCCGCTGCCAGGGCAGGCTCGCCCTTGGGGGTTTCGAAAACGCTCGTGATGTCCTGCGTCATCTGCTGCACTGGCGCGGACTCGCAGCCGGCCAGCAGCCCACACAACGCGAGCAGAAACAGCATAGCCCTCATGAGTTCACCCTCAACGGAATTGGTGCTTTATTCTAATCCGCCCCCCGGACTCGACCTCGATCGTCCGGGCATGCACGGGAAAAGTCGTGTTGCGCACCTCGATCTTGTATTGCCCCGGACTGAGCTCGATTTCCCGCATCGGCGGGCTCACACCCCGCTTTTGTCCGTCGACGTAAATCTCGCCCCAGGGCGCGATCGCGAAGGAGACAACAGCGGGCGCGCTCGCGGACGCCGGTTCGGCCTCCAGCATGGAAAACGGCGCTGGGGAGGTCGCGCTCTCCCGTGATGGACGGGACGGCGGCGCGAGCGTGGTCTTTTTTCGCTCGGGCGATGCGGGGACCGCGGCGGTCCTGACCGGGGGCGACTCGGGTTTTTCCTTCTCCGCGGTCGCTGCCGGCCCAGGCTCGGGCGTGGCCTCGAGCGCGGGCTCCGGCGCGGCCGCGGGCTCGGACGGCTCCTGCACAGGATTCGCCGGCGCAGCCGTGATCGCTTTCGCCGGCGCCCGCGCCTGGCGCAGTGGCTCCGGACGGTCGCGCATTCCGCGCAAGGCCATTGCGATCACCAGGATCGCGACCACTGCCAGGGCGGTGCCGAGGCGGGGGCGCGTGCGCAGGTTTTCCGTCACTCGCGACGGAAAATACGTGAGCTGATCCATCACGCTCTTGCCCATGGCGGCGGAGGCCGACAGCGGGGGGGGCGTCGGCCGGTCAGCCTCGAACTTCAGCCTGAGCTCGAGCGTGCTGTCACCCACCGCATAGACTTCGTGCTCGCGCACGTGCTTGTCGGTGCGAGATCCCTCGTACTGGAAGAGCTTCGCGTACGCGTCGGACAGGCAGGACACCACTTCGTAGTAGGAGCGAGCCACCAGGATCTGGTTGGGCTCGGCGAAGGCCATGATCCGCTGCGCCACGTTGATGCCGTCGCCGATGATATTGGGTTGCCCGTTCAGGTCCTGGACCAACTTTACCGGCCCGAGGTTGATGCCGATCCGCATCTGCAGCGGGACGGCAGTGCCTTGCGGGGGCGTTGCTACCGCGTCGCGCAACGCGATGCAAACGAACAGCGCATCCTCGGGATCGCCGACAAAACTGATCGCCGCGCCGTCGCCGGTGTCGAGAATGACGCGATCGTTCGCGGCGACATCCTTGAGCGCCTCGGCGAGCAGCGCGTTGAGCTGCTCTTTGAGCCTGATCTGTTCGGCAACCGCCTTCCTCGAATACTCGACGATATCGATGAAGACGACGCTGCAGATGAATGTCCGGTTTCCCCGCGCCAGCACGCTCTTATCCGCGATTCTTGAATCGTGAATGGTAAATGGTAAACCCGAAAGCCGCGCCCGCGCTTGCCTCGCGTTTCGCCATTTCCCCTATTTTCGTCATTTGACCCGCATTCCGGGACTTGCGCCCGCATCGGGAGAAAGCAGGAAGAGACCGGGGCCTTCACCGCTTGCCGCGAGCACCATGCCTTCGGATACTCCGAACTTCATCTTTCGCGGCGCAAGATTCGCGACCGCCACCGTCAGGCGTCCCACGAGTTGAGCGGGCTCGTAAGCGGCCTTGATGCCGGCGAAGACGGTGCGCGTCTCGCCGCCGAGATCGAGTGTCAGCTTCAGCAACTTGTCTGCGCCTTCGACGTGCTCGGCCTGGACGATTTTTGCGACGCGCAGGTCGACCTTGCCGAAATCGTCGGCGGAGATCGGGCTGCCGGGTGTCGTCTCCACGATATGCTCCTGGTGTTGGGCGTGACGTTGTTGCGAATGCGGCTGTCGCGTGGGCTGGAGTGTTTCCTTGTTGGCTTCGACCAGCGCCGAAACCTGCTTGGGGTCAATGCGGGTCATGAGATGGTCGTACTTTCCGATCTGCGCCGGCCGCCGGCCCAGGTCGTGCCACGTCAGACCGGGTGTTCCGAGGAATTTCTCCGCGCGCTCTGCCAGCGCCGGCAGGACGGGTTTCAAAAAGATGGTCATGCGATGAAAGGCCGCGATGGCCTCGCTGCACACAGCGTGCAACCGCGCCCGATCATCCTGGCGTTTTGCGAGTTCCCAGGGCTTATTGGCGTCGAAGTACTGATTGATTCTGTCAGCGTAGCGCATCACGGCGCGCACGGCCCTGCCGTAATCGCGTGCATTGTACGCTTCCCGGACTTCATCTTCTATCTCCTGCACGCCCGCGGCCAATACGTTGTCATGGCCGGTTTCCACTGCAGCTTGGGAGATGTCCCCATCGAAGTGCCGATGGAGGAACGTCGAGGCCCGGCTCGCGATGTTGACGTATTTGCCCACGAGATCGCTGTTTACGCGCGCAACGAAGTCATCCAGGCTGAGATCGATGTCCTCCATCGTAGGGCCGAGCTTCGCCGCGTAGTAATACCGCAGCCATTCGGGATTGAGCCCTTGCTTGAGATAACTTTCCGCTGTGATGAACGTGCCGCGCGATTTGGACATCTTCTCGCCGTTCACGGTGAGAAAGCCGTGGGCGAAGACGAAGGTCGGCGTGCGAAATGCCGCGCTCTCCAGCACCGCCGGCCAGAACAGCGCGTGAAAATAGAGGATGTCCTTGCCGATGAAATGGATCATTTCCGTCGCCTCGTCCCGGCTCCTGATGCGGTCGGTGAAGGCATCGTAGTCGATCCCCTCGCGGGCGCAGAGATTCTTGAAGCTCGCGAAGTAGCCGATCGGCGCTTCGAGCCAGACATAAAAATACTTGCCGGGCGCATCCGGGATTTCGAAGCCGAAATAGGGCGCGTCACGCGATATATCCCAGTCCGTGAGACCGGCGCGGAACCACTCGTCGAGCTTGTTGACAGCCTCCGGCTGTAGCGTGCCGACGCCACGCGTCCAGATCCTCAGAAAATCAGCGCACTGCCCGAGCTTGAAGAAATAGTGGTCGGACTGCTTCCGGACCGGGATCGCCCCGGAGATGGCGGAATACGGGTTGACGAGGTCGGTGGGGGCGTAAGTCGAGCCGCAGGACTCGCAGGCGTCCCCATATTGATCTTTGGCATGGCATTTCGGGCACTCGCCCTTAATGAACCGGTCCGGCAGGAAGAGCCCCTTGACCGGGTCGAAGTACTGCTCGATCGGCCGTTTTTCGATGAGGTCGGCTTTGACCAGGCGGCGGAAGATCTCGTAGCAAATCTCGCGATTCTCGTCGGAGTGGGTCGAATAGTAGTTATCGAATTCAATATGGAAGCCGGTAAAGTCACGCAGGTGCTCCGCATGCATGCGCGCGATGAGTTGCTCCGGGGTCACGCCATCCTGCTCGGCGCGCAGCATGATCGGCGTCCCGTGCGTGTCGTCGGCGCAGCAGTAGTGGACCTCATGCCCCTGCATGCGCTGGTAGCGCACCCAGATATCGGTCTGGGTGTAGCCCACCAGATGCCCGAGGTGGATCGCCCCGTTGGCATAGGGGAGGGCCGAGGTTACGAGGATTCGACGCTTTTCCATTGAATTTTATGAAACTTAAGTCCTCGAATTGTAACAAACAGGTGAGGCGTAATCGTTATTCATTTGCGGGTTCAAGGCAGGGATTTTTGGAATCTGCGCACGACGCGCCGCGTATTGCGCCCGGCAATAGGATTGTCGCCGCGAATTGATTAGAATCGCGCCCTACACGCTGGAAGAGGATCGCATATGGCCATCACGGAGCAACAGGTTCAGGAGGCGCTGAAACAGCTGACTGACCCCAATACCCGCAAGGATTTCGTCGCCACCAAGTCGGCCCGCCACATCAAGATCGAGGGCGACAGGGTCTCGGTCGACATCCTTCTCGGCTATCCGGCGAAAAGCCAGATCGAGCCGATCAGGCAGATGGTCACACAACAGCTGAGGAGTATCCCGGGCGCCGGGCAAGTCAGTGTCAATGTCCAGATGAAGATCATTTCTCACGCGGTGCAGCGCGGCGTGAAGCTGGTGCATGGCATTAAGAACATCATCGCGGTGGCATCCGGCAAGGGCGGCGTTGGCAAGAGCACGGTGGCCGTCAACCTGGCCCTGGCCCTGGCCGCCGAAGGCGCGACGGTGGGCGTGCTGGACGCGGATATCTACGGCCCCTCACAGCCAACGATGCTCGGCATTCGGGGGCGGCCGGAGTCGCGCGACGGCAAGAGCCTCGAGCCGATGGAGGGCCATGGCCTTCAGGCAATGTCGATCGGCTTCCTCATCGATGTCGAGACGCCGATGGTCTGGCGCGGTCCGATGGTCACCCAGGCGCTCGAGCAGCTGCTGAATGAAACCAAGTGGCGCGACGTGGACTACCTGATCGTGGACCTTCCGCCCGGCACGGGGGACATCCAGTTGACGCTCGCACAGCGTGTGCCCGTGACGGGGGCGGTCATCGTCACCACGCCTCAGGACATCGCCCTGATCGACGCCCGCAAAGGGCTCAAGATGTTCGAGAAAGTCGGCATTCCGATCCTTGGCATCATCGAGAACATGAGCACTCACATCTGCTCCAAGTGCGGCCACGAGGAGCGCATCTTCGGCGAGGGTGGTGCCGAGCGCATGGGTAAGGATTACGACGCCGAAATGCTGGGCGCCCTGCCTCTCGATATCAAGATTCGCCAGCACGCCGACTCGGGCAAGCCAACGGTCGTGTCCGATCCCGACGGCTCGGTCTCGGAAATTTACAAGCAGATCGCGCGGCGCGTAGCGGTGAAGATCGCGGAAAAGGCACAGGACCACACCGCTGCGTTCCCCAAGATCGTGGTTCAGAATACCTAATCGTGATGCACGACGCGGGCACGAGCGTCCAGATTGTTCTTGCCGCTAGCCGCTGAATAGAAGATGTCAATCAAATCAGATCGCTGGATTCGCCGCATGGCGCTGGAGCAGCGCATGATCGAGCCCTTCGAGCCGGGGCAGGTAAAGACCCTGAGCGGGAGCCGGGTCGTATCCTTCGGCACCTCAAGCTACGGCTACGACATCCGTTGCTCGGACGAATTCAAGTTGTTCACCAACATCAACACCACGATCGTCGACCCGAAAAGCTTCGATCCCAACTCGTTCGTCGACCTGAAAAGCGACGTCTGCATCATTCCGCCCAACTCCTTCGCCCTGGCCCGCACCGTCGAATATTTCCGGGTCCCGCGCAACGTACTGGTCCTGTGCCTCGGCAAGTCGACCTACGCGCGCTGCGGCATCATCGTTAACGTGACCCCGCTCGAGCCGGAGTGGGAGGGATACGTCACGCTCGAGTTCTCCAACACCACTCCGTTGCCCGCGAAGATCTATGCAAACGAGGGGGTGGCCCAGGTCATCTTCCTCGAGTCCGCACCGGACGACATCTGCGAGACGTCGTACAAGGATCGGGGCGGCAAATACCAAGGGCAGGTCGGCGTTACACCACCAAAGGTCTGACCGGCCGGGGCGCCTTGCTCCACGGTCGTCCCCATCCACTGAAACCAAGCGCGCGGGCGCCGCTGGCGCGTGCGCCCTTGCGCTGCTCAGCGATCGAGAATTGTTGAGGCCACGTAGCGCGGCCTCCGTCGGAGCGTCCATCGAGTGCTTGCGCTGGGGGAGAGGCCGCGAAGAGCGAGTCTGCTCGCCCGCACCCGCACCGCGGCTTTCGCAAACCTTACTGCGTGCGTGACGCGCGTCACGGTTGCGGCCGCGCTCGGCGCGCGAGCAACGCGCTACAACTCGCTCGTCGCCTTCACGCGAGGCGTTGGCGGCTCCGCGCCGCCGCTTCAGCTGTTGCGCGTGCGCGACCGCATGGACGAAAGCGGGGAAAAATTCCGGTAAAACTCTTGAAATCCAGCGTAGTACTCCTATAATTCGCGCAAGTTTCACTTTTTTTTGCAGCGCGCTGACGATGTTTCGGAGGGGAAGATGACAACAGCAAGAGCATGCTGGTGGGCAGCCGATGTGGCTGCGCTGGATGTACCCGAAACCTAGGTCTCAAGGAGAACGTTGATGGCCGTGCGCCCCGTCGCCCTCAAGAAATCCCAGGCTACATCCGACACTGATTCCCACCTTTTCGACACCCATCCCGAGATCCGGCTTGAGTTCCGCCACGTCCGGGAAGCGCTGAAGCAGGGCTACACCAAGCCTTTCCTGCTTGTCGACACCGAGATCGTTCGCAACAAGGTCCGCCGCTTCAAGGGCGCGATGCCGCGCGTGCATCCGCACTACGCGGTCAAGGCCAACCCGGATCCGCGTGTGCTCAAGGTGTTGATCGAAGAAGGGGCGGGGTTCGAAATCGCCTCGATCGCGGAGCTCGACATTCTTCTGGAGCTCGGGGTGCCGGCGCAGGAGGTGTGCTACAGCAACCCGATGAAGTCGCGCGACTACATCCGCTACGCCGCCGAGAAGGGCGTGGAGTGGTTCGTGCTGGACAGCCTGGAAGAGCTGCGCAAGATCGTGAGCATCAAGCCCGACGCCAAGCTCTATGTCCGGATCGAGGCCCCCAACGTCGGCAGCGACTGGCCGCTCGCGGGCAAGTTCGGGATGAAGGCCCAGGAGGTCGATGCCATCATCGCCGAAGCGGTAGGGCTCAAGGCGGATCTCGCCGGCGTGACGTTCCACGTGGGCTCGCAGTGCCGCAACCCCGAGAACTGGAGGGTCGGTATCCAGAGCGCAAAGCGCGTTTTCAGGAAAATGCGGCTGGCGGGCCTCGACCCGCGGCTGCTCAATATCGGCGGCGGCTACCCGGTACGGCATGTCAAGCCCATTCCGTCGATCGAGAAGATTGCCGAGGTGGTGAACCATGCGCTGCGCGATGTTCCGCAGACGGTGCGCGTCATGGCAGAGCCGGGCCGCTATTTTGTCTCGGATGCCGGCTTCTTCGTTTGCCGGGTGGTCGGCACGGCGACGCGCTCGGGCAAGCGCTGGATGTACTGGGATGCCGGGGTATTCGGCGGAGTTATCGAGACCACTGAGGGCCTGCGCTACGATGTTCTGACAGACCGCACCGGCAAGCTCGTGCCCTGGAATATCGCCGGCCCGACTTGCGATTCGGTGGACGTGTGCATGCGCGACGAGCTGTTCCCCGAAGACTTGCAGGAAGGCGATTTCATCTACATCGCCAACGCCGGTGCGTACACCACGGCCTATGCCAGTAACTTCAATGGCTTTCCGCTGCCGGATGTCCGTGTGATCTGAGCGGCGCCGCAACGCAACTGAAGGCGGGCCGGGTCGGTCCGCCTTTTTTGTCGGTGACGAGCGGTTGGCCCCCGGCCGGGCTTAACGCGGCAGGTTCCGAGCCCTATTCGTCCAGGCGGCAGCCCGGGCGTCGGCCTCTTGGATCTGCTCCGCTGTGAGATCCGCGGCGACGGTGCCCAAAGTGTCCCCGGCAACCTTGTCGCCCTGCAGCGCGGCGACTTTGACCCAGAAGTAGGCGCGCGCCGGATCGCGGTCGACACCCTTGCCGAGGTGATAGAGCATGCCGAGGTTGTGTTGCGCCTGAACGTGGCCCCGGCTCGCGGCCTTCGTATACCACTGGGCTGCGCGCTCAAAGTCCTGGGCGACCCCGTCTCCGCGCGAGTAGGTGAGGCCAAGATTGAATTGCGCCCCCGGGTCGTTCTGGGCAGCGGCGAAACCCCAGTAGCGGTGCGCCTTTCGCAGGTCCTTCTCGACGCCGTAGCCACGCGCGTACATGAGGCCCAGGCTCGTCTGGGCACGCGCATCGCCCAGCTTGGCCAGCTTTTCGTACCAACGTGCAGCCTCCCGGAAGTCCTGCTCCACGCCCCCCTGTCCGGCATAGTACATATCGGCGAGCTGGCGGGTTGCCGCCTTGTCGCCTGCGGCCGCGCGCACCTTGAGGCCATCGACGGTGAGCTTTTCCTCCGCCGCGGCAAGCCCGAAGGCCGCGGCGGCGACCAGCGCCCAGGCAAGCCGCCTAATCGCGAACACGCTCATGAATGCTGCAGCGGTAGGGATGGGCGTGCCGCTCATCGGCTGCAAAGTACTGGAAGGCGGTTTCACGCCACGCGCTCGCATTGAACTCCGGCATCCAGGTATCGCCCTCGATGTCCGCGTCCACCACTGTGAGGTAGATGCGGTCCGCTCGCGGGAGGGCCTGTGCGTAGAGTTCAGCCCCGCCGATAACGAAGATCTCCTCGTCGTCCCGGCACGCCGCAATGGCTTCATCGAGCGAGTGCGTCACGATGGCCCCCGCCCCCCGATAGCCGGCCTGGCGGGTAACCACGACGGAGGTGCGGCCCGGGAGCGGTCGGCCAATGGACTCCCAGGTCTTGCGGCCCATGATGATGTGATGACCCATCGTGATATTCCTGAACCGCTTGAGCTCATCCGGCAGGTGCCAGGGAATCGCGCCTCCCGCGCCGATGACGCGGTTGCGGGACATGGCGACGATGATCGACAGCCGCGGGCCGTCGATCATCGAAGTTCCAGGTTCCATGTTCAAGGTTCAAAGTTCAAAGTTCAACGTTCAAGGTTAAAGGTTGTCCGGGTCAGACGGTCTGGTTTTGGACATTGAACATGCAGCGTTGAACATCGAACTTGAAACCCGGAACAGTCCCGGTTAGACCGCGACCGGGGCGCGGATCGCCGGGTGGGGGTCGTAGTTCTCGAGAGTGAAATCCTCGTAACGGAAGTCGAAGAGATTCGTCACGGCCGGATTGAGGCGCATTGCCGGGAGTGCGCGCGGCTGGCGAGAGAGTTGCTCGCGCGCCTGGTCGAGGTGGTTGAGATAGAGGTGCGCGTCGCCGAACGTGTGGACGAACTCGCCCAGCTTGAGCCGGCATGTCTGGGCGACCATCATCGTGAGCAGCGCATAGGAGGCGATGTTGAACGGAACGCCGAGGAAGAAATCCGCGCTGCGCTGGTAGAGCTGGCACGAGAGCCGGCCGTCCGCGACGTAGAACTGGAAGAAGGCGTGGCACGGCAGCAGTGCCATCCTGGGCAGGTCGGCCACATTCCAGGCCGAGACGATGAGACGCCGCGAGTCCGGATTCTCTCTTATCTGATCGACCACCTGGCTGATCTGATCGATGTGGCGGCCGTCGGGGGCCGGCCACGAGCGCCACTGATAGCCGTAGACCGGCCCCAGGTCGCCGCTTTCATCCGCCCACTCGTCCCAGATCGTTACGCCGTTTTCCTTGAGGTAGCGGATATTGGTTTCGCCCTTCAGGAACCACAGCAGCTCGTGAATGATGGACTTGAGATGGACCTTCTTGGTGGTGAGAAGCGGAAAACCTGCCGCGAGATCGAAGCGCATCTGCGGGCCGAAGATTGACCGCGTGCCCGTGCCGGTGCGGTCCATTTTGGGCGTGCCGTGCTCCAGCACGTGCTTCATCAAGTCGAGATACTGACGCATGGACTCAGGATACAGGCCTACGGGTTCGAGTGGCGATGCGACGGGAATTCTAGTCCATTTTACTGTGCCGCGACGATTCGTTCTCTGGTGGCCGCGAATGTGACGAGCGACAGCCAGCGCGCCATCGGCCGATTCTGCTCCGGCGCTCTCCGTGTCGGGCGAGACCGGAGGTTATAATCCGCGCACCTGTCGATCGGAAGGTTGGGATTTCAATGCTGGCAAAGCTGGAGCAAACAGGCGCACCCATGACCGTTGCGAATCTGGCGCGCGTGCGGCACGCATTGATGGTGTTGCCCAAAACGACCCGGCTGGAAACGGTGCCCGGGTTGCCCTTCGCTGATACACTCTCGCGGGCGCTCGCCCGGCGCAAGAAGAAGCCGGAAGATCTCGCCAACGACGGATTTGCCTCAGGGCGGGCTGGCCGCCTGGGTCATGCTCGACGCCGGTAACACGCCGTTTGAGCAACTCACCGTGGTCCGCAAGGCGGCGCAGCTTCTCCTGGCGGAGAAGCCCGAGTCGCTGGCCATTGGCGTCTTCGGAACGGCTGTCCAGCGGCAGCGCGCTGCTGAGATGGCGGTCTACGCCGCGTGGATCAACGGCGCCCGCTTGCCGCAGCGAAAGAAGGAGGCGAGTGGAGCCGCTCTGCGTTCGATCCGGCTGTTCGGCCATCGCTCCGCAAACGGTTTCTGCCCTCGACTGGCTGTTGCGGGAGGCAACGCGTTATGCCGCGAGCTGACCGTGCTGCCACCTAACGAGCTCAACCCGGCCCACTACCGCGCGCGTGTGCGCCGGCTCGCGCGCGAGCACGGCTGGCGGCACGAGGACTACGACGTGAAGCGCCTGAGAAAGATGGGCGCGGGCGCTTTCCTCGCCGTTGCTCAGGGCAGCGCCGACGGCGATGCGGCCATCGTGCATCTCACCTATCGCGGCCGTCGGCCACGCAAGCGCATCGCGCTGGTCGGCAAGGGAATTTGCTTCGATACCGGCGGGCATAACCTGAAGAGCGCGCGCTATATGCACGGGATGCATGAGGACATGAATGGTTCGGCCGTGGCGCTGGGCATCCTGCTTGCCGCGTCGGAGCTCGGGCTGCCGGTCGAGCTGGATTGCTGGATGGCCATCGCGCAGAACCATCTCAGCCCGCGCGCCTACAAGCAGAACGAGGTGGTGACCGCCCTCAACGGCACGACCATCGAGATCGTTCACACGGACGCGGAGGGGCGCATGGTGCTCGCCGACACGCTTGCGCTGGCGGCGCGCGCGAAGCCGGCGTTGATCGTGGATTTTGCGACGCTGACGGGCAGCATGCATGTCGCGCTCGGTGACCGCTACAGCGGCGTGTTTGCCACGGACGAGGATCTTGCGCGGCGCGCAGTGGCGGCTGGCCGAGCGAGCGGGGAGCGCGTCTGCGCTTTTCCCTTTGACGCGGACTACGACGCGGCGCTCGACAGCCAGATCGCCGACGTCAAACAGTGCAGCATGGAAGGACAGGCCGACCATATCCTTGCGACCCGTTTCCTCAAGCGGTTCGTGGGAGACACGCCGTGGATACACATGGATCTTTCGGGTTCGAGCTGCAAGGGCGGTCTTGGCGCGGTGGGCACGGATGTCACGGGTTTCGGCGTGGCCTGGGGCGTCGAGTTGCTGCAAGCCCTCTTGGGCCGGGCGCGCTGAGCGGGGGCCAGTTTCTACGGCCCGCCGCGAGCATCAATACACATCGTCCAGAAATGCGCCGGGCGGCGACTGCACCCGCTGACCGAAAAGGCCGCTGCAGCTCACTTCAGGGACGGCGGCGCTTCTTGGTCCTTGTGCTAAACTTCCCGTTGAATTTCTTCGAGTTTTGGCGCGCACGATGTCGGGCAATACCCTGGGCAAGCTCTTCTGCGTGACCTCGTTCGGCGAGAGCCACGGGCCGGCGATCGGCTGCGTGGTCGATGGCTGCCCGCCGGGCCTGAAACTTTCCGAAGCTGACATCCAGCCCGAGCTCGACCGGCGCAAGCCCGGCACGTCGCGACACGTGACGCAGCGGCGCGAGGAAGACGTCGTTGAAATTCTCTCGGGCGTATTCGAGGGCAGGACGACCGGCACGCCTATCGCTTTGCTTATTCGCAATGTCGATGCCCGCAGCAAGGATTACTCAAAGATCAAGGACATGTTCCGGCCGGGCCATGCCGACTATACCTATTGGCAAAAATACGGCATCCGTGACTATCGCGGCGGAGGGCGCCAGTCCGCGCGGGAAACGGCGGTGCGCGTTGCAGCCTCTGCGATCGCCAAGAAGTGGCTGCGCGAGCGCTACGGCGTTGTGGTGCGCGGCTGGATGGCGCAGCTCGGCCCGATCGAAATTCCGTTCAAGACGTGGGATGCGGTCGCTGCGAACCCGTTCTTCGCGCCCAATGCCGAGATTGTGCCGGAGCTAGAGGCGTTCATGGACGGGCTGCGCAAATCGGGAGACTCCTGCGGTGCGCGGATTACGACCCTTGCGCAGAACGTTCCAGTGGGCTGGGGCGAGCCGGTTTACGACAAGCTCGATGCGGACCTCGCTTACAACATGATGAGCATCAACGCGGTGAAAGGCGTCGAGATCGGGGCGGGGTTCCGCTCGGTGGTCCAGAAGGGTACGGAACACTCCGACGAGATGACACCGCAGGGATTCCTCTCAAATAACGCCGGTGGTGTCCTCGGTGGCATCTCGACGGGCCAGGACATCGTCGTTCATGTCGCGGTAAAGCCCACTTCAAGCATCCGGCTGGCGCGGCGCACGATCGACACGGCAGGCGGGCCGACCACGATCGAAACGCACGGGCGCCACGATCCTTGCGTCGGCATTCGCGCGACGCCGATTTGCGAAGCGATGATGGCCCTGACACTCATGGACCACGCGCTGCGCCACCGTGCGCAGAATGCGGACGTGGCGTGCGGGACCCCCCGCGTGCCAGCCGTGGCACCTGCCGAAGTGATCGACAAGCTGCGCGCGGCGGCAGCGGTCGAAAACCCGGACCCCGACGAAGCCTAGCGGCATCTAGGCGATGGTTGATCTGCCTCGCCGGCGTCTCGCCGGCTTTTATTTCTTCTATTTCGCCTACCTGGGTGCCTTCGCGCCCTTCTTCAGCATCTACCTGAAAGCGGTCGGCCTCTCACCGGTCCAGATTGGTGTCGTGATGGCGCTACCCGCAGTGGCGCGGATGACGGCGCCGCATCTTTGGGGCTGGCTCGCCGACGCCAGCGGAGGACTCATGCGCATCGTTCGCGCGACTACGCTGGCGGGACTCGTATGCTGGCTCGGCATGTTTGCGGGCACGGAGTTCGTTTGGATCTGCACGGTTGCATTTGCCCTGAGTTTTTTCTTGAGCGCAGCCATACCGCTGGTCGATTCGACGACACTGCTCCGGTTGGGCGAGAGGACGGGCGACTATGGCCGCATCCGACTGTGGGGGTCGATCGGATACATGGTGGCTGTGGTTGCGGTCGGCTACTTCCTGGATCTTTTTGAGGTGTCAGCGCTGCTGTGGGTTGTGCTCGCGTTAATCGCGGGAACGGTGGCGCTGGCGCAATCCATACCTGAAACGGATCCCCCGCCACATCCAGAGGCCGGGCCGATAACCCACATACTGAAGCGACCCGCGGTTGTGGCGTTGATCGCGGGCTGCGCGCTCATGGTGGCTGCCCATGGACCCTATTATTCCTTTTATTCGATTCATCTCGTCGCGCATGGCTACAGCAAGGCGCTGACAGGATGGCTGTGGGCGATCGGCGTGCTGTGCGAAATCGGCATCTTCTTCTGGCTGCCACGGCTTTATGGCGCGTTCACATTGCGCCAGATCCTGATGGGAAGCTTTGCGCTCGCGGTCGTGCGCTTTCTCGTGATCGGGTGGGGAGCGGACAGTCTCGCCCTTTTGTTGTTCGCGCAGACTTTGCATGCGGCAACGTTCGGGTCTTTCCACGCCGCAGCAATTGGGCTCGTGCACCGTTTGTTCCGGGGCCGGCACCAGGCGCGCGGGCAGGCAATTTACGGCAGCCTGGCCTACGGCGTCGGCGGCACGGTGGGCAGCGTTGCCAGCGGTTATGGCTGGGAGCAACTCGGCGCCGGCTTGACATTCAGCCTTGCGGCGGCAGCGGCAGGATTGGGGATGCTGCTCATTCTCTGGAAACTCGATCTCGAAGCGCGGGAGCGCTGAGCCGGCACCGGGTAGCGGGCCAGCCGAGAACGGCAATTGCAGCCCTGTGTGTTCCGATTGGAAATGGAATGTGTGATAATTCAACGTTTTTATGACGTTAGGCGATCAATGACAGCCCGGACGCTTTACGACAAATTATGGGATAGCCATCTCGTGCACCAAGCGCCCGATGGCTCCGCACTTATTTACATCGACCGCCACCTCGTTCACGAGGTAACCAGTCCGCAGGCCTACGAGGGGCTGAAGCTCGCGGGGCGCAAGCCGTGGCGCGTGGATTCGGTTCGGCGGCATCACCGATCCGGTTTCGCGACTGCAGGTCGAGACGCTCGACAAGAACATCAAGGAATTCGGTGCCAAAGTCTATTTTCCGTTTCTCGATAGGCAGCAAGGGATCGTGCACGTGATCGGGCCGGAGCAGGGCGCGACGCTTCCGGGCATGACAGTCGTGTGCGGCGACTCGCATACGAGCACGCACGGCGCCTTCGGTTGTCTTGCCTTCGGTATCGGCACGAGCGAGGTCGAGCACGTGCTTGCGACCCAGTGCCTGATGATGAAAAAGACGAAGACCATGAAAGTCGAGGTGGAGGGAGCGCTCGGCCTCGGCGTCACGGCGAAAGACATCATTCTCGCGATCATCGGAAAAATCGGTACCGCAGGTGGCACCGGTTACAGCATCGAGTTTGCCGGGAGCGCCATCCGCGCGCTTTCAATGGAAGGCCGCATGACCGTCTGCAACATGTCGATCGAGGCGGGCGCGCGGGCCGGCATGGTTGCAGTGGACGACACGACGATCGAGTACGTGAAGGGGCGTCCCATGGCGCCCGCGGGCGCGATGTGGGACAAGGCGCTTGCCTACTGGCGCACGCTCGTTAGCGATCCCGATGCGACTTTCGACAAGGTGGTCACGCTCGACGCGGCCCAGATCCAGCCGCAGGTGAGCTGGGGCACATCGCCTCAGATGGTGACGACCGTTGACGGAAAGGTGCCCGACCCTGCGCAGGAGAAGGATCCCGTGCAGCGCGAGTGGATGGAGCGCGCACTCAAGTACATGGACCTCAAGCCCAACACGCCCATTACCCAGATCAAGCCCGACAAGATATTCATTGGCGCCTGCACCAACTCGCGCATCGAGGATCTGCGTGCCGCGGCCCAGGTCGTGAAGGACAAACGGGTGGCTTCGAATATCAAGCTGGCAATCGTCGTCCCCGGATCGGGCCTGGTCAAGCAGCAGGCTGAACAAGAAGGGCTCGACAAGATCTTCACCGCAGCCGGATTCGAGTGGCGCCAGCCGGGCTGCTCTATGTGTCTGGGCATGAACGACGACCAGCTCTCGCCGGGCGAGCGTTGCGCATCCACTTCGAATCGCAATTTCGAGGGTCGGCAGGGTGCCGGCGGCAGAACACATCTTGTTAGTCCCGCGATGGCGGCGGCGGCGGCGGTCGCCGGGCATTTTGTCGATGTTCGTACCATGAAATAAGGCGGACTGGAAAGATCATGGAAAAATTTGTCCGACGCGAGGGTCTGGTGGCGCCGATGGACCGCGCCAACGTGGATACGGATGCGATCATCCCCAAGCAATACCTGAAGTCGATCAAGCGCACGGGCTACGGCCCGAATCTGTTCGACGAGTGGCGCTATCTCGACCACGGCGAACCGGGAATGGATCATTCCAAGCGGCCGCTCAACAAGGATTTTGTCCTCAACCAACCGCGCTACCAGGGCGCAACCGTCCTGCTCGCGCGCGAAAATTTCGGCTGCGGCTCCTCGCGCGAGCATGCGCCGTGGGCGCTGCTCCAGTACGGGTTTCAGGCAGTAATCGCGCCCAGTTTTGCCGACATCTTTTACAACAACAGCCTGAAAAACGGGTTATTGCTGATCCGGCTCGATGCGAAGATCGTCGATCGACTGTTGCGGGAGGCCCAGGCGACACCGGGTTACCGGGTCGCGATCGATCTGGAGCAGCAGGCGGTGAGCACGCCTGGTGGCGAGAGCTTCAGGTTCGAGATCGATCCGTTCAACAAGCATTGCCTGCTGAACGGGCTCGACGAAATCGGCCTGACGCTTGGCCACGCTGACAAGATCAGAGCTTTCGAGGCGGCACATCGCGAACGGCAGCCGTGGTTGTTCTCGTAAAACGTGAATCGTAAATCGTGAATCGCGAAGTTACCGGCCGGAATCGGTCGCGCCGTTAGAGGCAATCTTTCCGATTCATCAATCACCAATCACGGTTCACGGAGGGTATATGAAGATTGCGGTTCTGGCGGGCGACGGCATCGGCCCGGAGATCATTGCTGAGGCGATGAAGGTGCTGCAGGCGCTGGCCAGTGACGGGCTGAAGCTGGAGCTCGAGCAGGCGCCCTTCGGTGGTGCCGGCTACGACGCCCATGGCGATCCGCTTCCCGAGGCGACGCTCAGGCTTGCCAAGGCGGCGGATGCCGTTCTTTGCGGAGCAGTGGGCGGTCCGCAGTACGATGTGCTGCCGCGTGCGCAGCGCCCGGAGCAGGGGATTCTGCGAATTCGCAAGGAGCTCGGACTTTTCGCCAATCTGCGGCCGGCAGTGCTGTTTCCGGAGCTGGTCGGCGCGTCGACGCTCAAGCCGGAAATCGTGTCGGGGCTCGACGTCATGATCATCCGCGAGCTGACGGGCGATATTTACTTTGGCGAACCGCGCGGCCGGCGAGTTAACGCGCGCCAGGAGCGCGAGGGCTTCGACACGATGCTCTATAGCGAACCCGAGATCCGCCGGATTGCGCGCGTGGGATTCACCACCGCGATGAAGCGCGGCCGCAAGCTCTGCTCGGTGGACAAGGAAAACGTGCTCGAGACCAGCCGTTTCTGGCGGGAGGTGGTGACCGATGTCGCCAAAGATTATCCCCAGGTCACGCTCACGCACATGTACGTGGACAACGCAGCGATGCAACTCGTGCGTGCCCCCAAGCAGTTCGATGTAATCGTGACCGGGAACATGTTTGGCGATATCCTGTCCGATGAGGCATCGATGCTGACGGGCTCGATCGGGATGCTTCCCTCGGCTTCGCTCGACGAGCGCTCCAAGGGGCTCTACGAGCCGGTGCACGGCTCGGCGCCGGACATAGTCGGCAAGAACCTGGCGAATCCTCTGGCGACGATCTTGTCGTTGGCCATGATGCTGCGCTACACGTTCAACCAGGACGAGGCGGCGAAGCGAATCGAGGATGCGGTCAAGCGCGTGCTCGCGCAGGGTTTGCGCACGGCGGACATACAGGAGGGCGGCGCCCGGAAGGTCGGCACGGCTGAGATGGGGGACGCGGTGCTTGCGGAGCTTTGAATCCCTCCAAGAAGTCTGACATTGGACGGTAAACAGCAATGAGACGGGTTGGCTTGATCGGGTGGCGCGGCATGGTGGGCTCCGTGCTGGTAGACCGTATGCGCGCGGAGCGCGACTTCGACCTTATCGAGCCCGTGTTCTTTTCCACCTCGCAGATGGGCGGCAACGCGCCGAGAGTCGGCCGGGACGTTCCGCCGGTCAAAGACGCGCGAGATCTCGACGCGCTTGCCGCAACGGACATTTTGATCTCCTGCCAGGGCGGCGACTACACCAACGAGATCCATCCAAAGCTGCGCGCCGCGGGATGGGGCGGTTACTGGATCGACGCGGCATCGGCGCTGCGCATGGATGAGAAAGCCATCATCATCCTCGATCCCGTCAATCGAGCGGTCATCGATGCGGCGCTCGCGCGGGGCACCCGGGACTATATCGGCGGCAACTGCACGGTCAGTCTGATGCTAATGGCGCTTGCTGGCCTGATTCAGGCGGGACTTGTGGAGTGGGTCACGGCGATGACTTACCAGGCGGCTTCCGGCGCTGGTGCGGGGCACATGCGCGAGCTGGTGCAGCAGATGGGTAACCTGTACGGCGCGGCGCGTCATCTGGCCGATGATCCGCGTTCGGCCATACTGGAGATCGACAGGGCTGTCGCTGAGGCGATCCGCGGCCGCGGCCTGCCTGTTGCCCAGTTCGGGCATCCCCTTGCCGGCAGCCTGCTGCCGTGGATCGACAAAGACCTCGGCAACGGCCAGAGCCGCGAGGAATGGAAAGCAATGGCCGAAGCCAACAAGATACTGGGGCGCATGGCTGATCCGATGCCGGTCGATGGCATCTGCGTAAGAGTGGGTGCCATGCGCTGTCACAGTCAGGCGCTTACGATCAAACTTACCCGGGATGTCGGCCTCGATGAAGTCGAGCAGTTGCTTGCTTCTGCGCATCCGTGGGTCAGGGTCATTCCGAACCGGCGTGAGCCCACGCTCGAGGAATTGACGCCGGCGGCAGTGACCGGAACGCTGTTGGTCCCGATTGGCAGATTGCGCAAGCTGCCGATGGGCGCGCAATATCTCGCAGCGTTTACGGTCGGGGATCAATTGCTGTGGGGTGCCGCGGAGCCGCTCCGTCGCATGCTGAGGATTCTGCTTGAAGCGGATGGCAGCGCGCCTGCTGCGGATGAGATTGCGAAAAGACACGGCTCGGTTCGTGTCTGAGTCGGGCATGACTGTGCGTCGATGCGATGAGTTGCATTCAGGTGTCATGTAGTGACAAACCGCGGAATCCGTCACACTCTTGTGTTGAAATTGATTAAAAAATAGTTTCATTAGGCATATCATTTAACGGAAACATGAGCTTGCATCGCTAACTGATTGATGTTAGTCTTTTTATTCCTCGCGAAAAGGAGGGGATCCGCTGTGCGAGATATCATCATGAAGGCATCGCTCTCGATGCTGCTCATGGCGCTGGCGACCGGGCTTGCAACTGCAGCCGGCTTAGGGCGGCTCACGGTGCTGTCGGCTCTGGGTCATCCGTTCAGCGCGGAGATCGAGTTGGTCTCGGTCAGCAAAGCCGAGATGGGCTCGCTCAGCGCCCGGATTGCACCGCCTGAAGCCTATAAAAAAGCCAACCTGCAGTACAACGCGGCGCTACCGGGAGCGCGCGTTACGATCGAGAAGCGTCCGGATGGGCGGCCCTATCTCAAGGTCACGACATCGCGGCCCGTCACGGAGCCGTTCATCGACCTGATGATCGATCTGACGTGGTCTTCCGGGCGCATCATGCGTGAATACACCGCATTGCTCGACCCGCCAGGCGTCGGGTCGATGCCGCTGGGCGAAGCGGCCCCCACCGTTTCCGCGGCACCTGAGATGCGTCCTGTGCCCATGACTCCTGAAGCACCGGCGGCGCCTCTGGCGCCAGCGTCGCCAGCGATGCAAGCGGCGCCGGAACCGCCAGTCACCGCGCCTGTGAGCCAGCCGATTACGCCGGCGCCGATGGCGGGAGCGAAGGAATACGGGCCGATCGAGCGGGGAGAGACGCTGGGCAAGATTGCACGGAGCGTGATGCCGGAGGGCGTGACGCTGGAGCAGATGCTGGTGGCGCTGTATCGCGCGAACGAGGAAGTCTTTATTCGCAAGAATCTGAATCTGGTGCGGGCGGGGAAGATTCTCCGTGTTCCCGACCGGGAAGAAGTGGAAGCGATTTCGAGAGGCGAGGCGGTCAAGGTCTACCGCGCTCACGTGACCGATTGGAGAGCCTATCGCCAGCGCCTCGCGGACGCGGCTGGTGAGACGCCGGCGAGCAGCCGAAGCGCTGCGAGCGGCAAGATCGTGGCCAAAGTCGAGGAGAGCCCCGGCGAGGGGCCGAAAGAAGTCGTAAAGATTTCCAAGGGTGAGCCCCCTGCCGCTGGCGCTGACAAACCCGCTAGTACGGCAGAACGCATCCGCGCTCTCGAGGAAGAAGTCGTGGCGCGTGAAAAAGCGCTGGCGGAAGCCAACGAGCGCATTGTGCAGCTCGAGAAGACCATCAAGGACATGCAGAAGCTGATCGAGCTGCGGAGCTCGGGTATGGCAGCTGCTCAGCAGCAGGCTCAGGAGGCCGCGCCTCCCGCGCCGGCAACCGCGCCCGCACCAGCAGTGACGGCGCCTGCCAAGCCGGAAGCGGCGCAGCCGGTGCCGGAAAAGCCGAAGGTTGTTGCCAAGCCCGAGCCCCCGAAACAGAAACCGAAGCCCAAGATCGTCGCGCCACCGCCTGCGCCGTCGCAGCCCGGGCTCATGGACCAGGTGATCGAGGCAGTGGGAAACCCAATGTACCTCGCGGCGGGTAGCGGCGCCCTTGTGCTGGGCGGCCTCGCGCTGTGGATGGCGCGCCGCCGACGCGCACGCGAGGCCATTGACATCGGTATGGGCCGGGAATCACCGACTCTTGGTCCGGCGGCTACCGCTGCGGCGGGGGTAGTCGCCTCAACTGACGATATTGATTCCGCCGCAGCACCTAGCACGTCGGCGTCGGCTGCGACTGATGACGTTGATCCCCTTGCCGAGGCGGAAGTCTATATCGCGTACGGTCGGGACGGACAGGCAGAAGAGATTCTCAAGGAAGCACTGGCACGAGCGCCTAACCGGGCGGACGTGAAGCTGAAGCTGCTTGAGATCTACGCGGCGCGAAAAGACAAGAGCGCGTTTGGTCAGCTTGCGACGGACGTTCAGAAGCAGATTGGCAGTGCGGGAAGCGAATGGCTCAAGGTCGCGGCGATGGGGTACGCGTTCGACCCCGGGAACAGGCTGTACGAGGCCGGCAAAGGCGCGGAAGCGCCAGCGCCCTCAGGCCCGAGAACCGGGCAGAACCTGGATATCGACCTGGGGATCGGCGCTGGAGTCGGTCTGACCACTACTGACATCGAACTTGGCAGCGAAGCTGCCGCTGCGGTGCAGGCGGCGACCCAGACCGTGGTCGATACCGGCATGGCAACCGATGTGGAGCGCGCGCAGCGCGCGGCAGAGGCTCCGTCAATGCCGGATTTCAAGCTCGACGTGCCGCCCGCGCAGGAAATACCCGCGGAAGCCGACCTGAAGCCCGAAACGGGCCGCGAGACCGCCAAGGACCCGGGAACCATCGACTTCCACATCGAGCTTCCGCCAGCGGAGGTGCCTATCCACGAATTGCCAACGGTGAAAGATTTGACGAGCCCCGGCGGTACCGACTTCAAGCTTGATATTCCGGGCGGGCTCGACCTTGGCGAAAAGCCTGCGTCTACGACAGCGCAAGGCGTGCCGACAACCAAAGACGGCCATTGGTACGACGTCCAGACGAAGTTCGATCTGGCCAAGGCATACCAGGAGATGGGCGACAAGGTAGGCGCCAAGGAGATCCTGCAGGAAGTGATCAACGAGGGTGACGCCGACCAGAAGTCGCAGGCGAAGGCGCTGCTCGCAAGCCTGGGCTAGGGCGGCCTGCAGGTCTGATCGAACCGCGGCAGCGAGGAGCTGCCGCGGTTTTTGTTTTTGGAAGCGAGTGAAACCAGGGGGCGCCACTTGAGAATTGCGCTCGGCTTGGAGTATGACGGCAGCCGATTCTGCGGCTGGCAGACCCAACCGGAGGGCTGTGCCGTGCAGGATACGCTCGAGCGTGCGTTGCGCGAGATTGCCGGCACGCCGGTCGCGACCACCTGCGCCGGGAGAACGGACGCCGGCGTGCATGCGCTCGCCCAGGTTGTCCATTTCGATACCGAGGCGCGGCGGCCGGCCTCGGCATGGATGCGCGGCACCAATGCGCTCCTGCCGCCGCCCTTGGCGGTCACCTGGGTGCGCGAAATAGCCAGTGATTTTCACGCGCGATACTCCGCGCTGAGCCGTTCGTATCGCTACATCCTTCTGAACGATCCTGTTCGGCCTGCTGTAGGCCACGCCCGGGTCGGGTGGTTTCACCTACCGCTCGACCTGGAGAAGATGTGCGATGCAGCTCGCCTGCTCATCGGCGAGCACGATTTCAGCGCCTTTCGCAGCTCGGAATGCCAGTCGCGTTCGCCGGTGCGCACGTTGAAGCGCCTCGAGCTCTCGCGCAGGGGCAGCTATGTGGTGTTCGATGTGCAGGCCAACGCATTCCTGCATCACATGGTGCGGAATATCGTGGGCTGCCTGGTCTATGTCGGCAAAGGCAAGTTTCCCCCCGAATGGCTTGGCGAGTTGCTGTCGGGCCGCGACCGGACGCGTGGGGCGCCGACGTTTCCCGCTGCAGGGTTATACCTTGCCCGCGTCGAATACGAGCCCCGCTGGGGCCTGGCCGAGTCGCCCCGCGCAGCTATCATGGAACAATGTGACAGGGAATAAGTGACAGGAAGTGGTCGCGCGGAGCCTCCAAGCGTAGCATTTCCCCTTTTACGAATCTCGCGATGAGTACAGCGGTCAAGATATGCGGTATCACGCGGCTCGAGGACGCGCTAGCGGCAGCGCGCGTCGGCGCGCACGCGATCGGGCTCGTTTTTTACGCGACCAGCCCGCGTTACATTGCCCCGGTAAAGGCCGGCGAGATCATACGTGCGTTGCCAACTTCCATCACCACTGTTGGATTGTTCGTGAATGCGACAGCGGACGAGGTGCGGGCAGTGCTTGCCGAAGCGCCTGTTGAGCTGCTCCAGTTCCACGGCGAAGAGACGCCCGAGTTCTGCCGGCAATTCGGGCGGCCGTACGTCAAGGCGGTTCGAATGGGGCCAGGTGTGGATTTGATACAATACGGCCGGAACTACCACGATGCGAAGGCGCTTCTTCTCGACGCCTTTGTTGAGGGTCTTCAGGGCGGCAGCGGCATCACTTTCGACTGGAGTCTAATCCCGCGCGACTTGGCGCTGCCGATCATTCTTTCTGGCGGCCTGAACGCCGAGAACGTCACGGAAGCGGTGCGCCGCGTGCGCCCGCTCGCGGTGGATGTGTCGAGTGGCGTCGAGTCCGCCAAGGGCGTCAAGGATGCCTCGAAGATAACCGCTTTCATTAAGGGAGTGCGCGATGCAGATGTATGACCTGCCCGACCGCGGCGGCCACTTCGGAAACTACGGTGGGGTGTTTGTTGCCGAAACCCTGATCGAGGCGCTCGATCAACTGAAGGCCGCCTACGCGCGCTATCAGAAGGATCCCCAGTTTCTCGACGAGTTTGCCTACGAGCTCAAGCACTACGTCGGACGGCCCAGTCCCGTTTACCATGCTCGGCGCTGGTCGGGGCATTTTGGCGGGGCGCAGGTTTACCTCAAGCGGGAGGATCTGAACCATACCGGCGCGCACAAAATCAACAACGTGATCGGCCAGGCGCTGCTCGCGCGCCGCATGGGCAAGCAGCGCGTCATCGCCGAGACCGGCGCTGGAATGCATGGTGTGGCTGCCGCCACCATCGCGGCGCGCTACGGACTTGAGTGCGTCGTTTACATGGGCGTCGAGGATGTCAAGCGGCAGGTGCAGAACGTGTACCGCATGAAGTTGCTCGGCGCGTCGGTGGTGCCCGTGGAGAGCGGATCCAAGACGCTCAAGGACGCGCTCAACGAGGCGATGCGCGACTGGGTGACCAACGTGGAGAACACGTTCTACATCATCGGTACGGTTGCCGGTCCGCATCCCTATCCGATGATGGTGCGAGACTTCCAGAGCGTAATCGGGCGCGAGGCGCGAGAGCAAATGCAGGAGATGACCGGTCGTCAGCCTGATGCGGTTGTCGCGTGCGTCGGCGGCGGCTCCAACGCGATGGGAATTTTTTATCCCTACATATCGGACGAAAAGGTCCGGTTGATCGGGGTTGAAGCCGCGGGCCGCGGTCTGGAGAGCGGGAAACACGCGGCAACCCTGTGCACGGGGAAGCCGGGCGTGCTGCACGGCAACCGCACCTACCTGTTGCAGGATGATAATGGCCAGATCATCGAGACGCACTCTGTCTCCGCGGGGCTGGATTACCCGGGCGTCGGACCTGAACACGCCTGGCTGAAGGACAGCGGGCGCGCGGAGTATGTTGCGGTTACGGACGAGGACGCGCTTCAGGCGTTTCATGACTTGTGCCGCCTGGAGGGCATCATTCCGGCACTCGAGTCCGCGCACGCGCTGGCATACGCTGCCAAGATGGCGCCCCGCATGAAACAGGACCAGATGCTGCTCATCAACCTTTCCGGCCGGGGCGACAAGGACATGCAGACCGTCGCGGAACTGGCCGGCATCAAGATCTAACAGCCCGTGACCCGTGACCCGTGACCCGTTAACAAAGTCTGGGATATGGGTGTTTCTGCTAACGGCGGACCGGACACCCGTCATTGGGCGTTCCGGTCACCGGTCACCGGTCACTGGTAACCGTATTTGACATGTCCCGCATCGCGTCCACATTCGAGGCCCTGAAAAAGCAGGGTAGAAAGGCGCTGATTCCGTTTATCACGGCAGGTGATCCCGCGCCCGAATTCACGATCTCTCTAATGCACGCACTGGTCGATGGCGGGGCGGACGTCATCGAGCTGGGCGTTCCGTTCTCGGATCCCATGGCTGATGGGCCCGTGATCCAGCGCTCGAGCGAGCGCGCGCTCAAGCACGGAGTGTCGCTCAAGGGCGTGATCGAATTGGTGCGCAAGTTTCGCGCAGCGAACGCGTCGACTCCGGTGGTGCTGATGGGTTACGCGAATCCGATTGAGGCGATGGGCCTCGAGCGGTTTGCGGAGGCAGCCAAGGCGGCGGGGGTCGACGGCGTGCTCGTGGTGGACTACCCGCCCGCGGAGGCGGAAAAGATGGTCGGGCTCCTCGACGCGCGGGGAATCGATACCATCTTTCTGTTGTCGCCGACGACCACAAATGCGCGGTTGGAGGAGGTGACGCGGCTGGGGCGGGGCTACCTCTATTATGTGTCGCTGCGAGGCGTTACGGGCGCCTCTCACATCAATCTTGCCGACGTCGCGGCCGGTGTGGGGCGCGTTCAGAGATCCTCCCGGCTGCCGGTGGGTGTAGGCTTTGGCATTCGCGATGCCGCTACGGCGCAGGCGGTGGCGGCGTTCGCGGACGCGGTCGTGGTCGGCAGCCGACTGGTGCAGGAAGTCGAGAACGCGGGGCCCGACGAGCTGGTTGAGAGGATCAAGACGGTGCTGTCCGACATTCGCCGGGCCATGGACCAACCCAGAGAGAAGACTCCGGCATGAGCTGGCTGCAAAAACTGCTGCCGCCGAAGATCAAGCGCGACGCGGGCAGCCCGCGGAAGATGGTGCCGGAGGGCCTGTGGAGCAAGTGCGAGGCGTGCGAAGCCGTGCTGTACCGGGCCGATCTGGAGAAGAACCTCTATGTTTGCCCGAAATGCGCGCATCACAATCGTGTCTCGGCCCGCGAGCGACTCGACTGGCTGCTCGACCGCGAAGGCCGGTACGAAGTTGGTGCTGATGTTCTGCCGGTAGACAGCCTCAAGTTCAAGGACAGCCGGCGCTACACGGAACGCCTGGAAGAGGGGCGCCGCACGACGTCGGAGGAAGATGCGCTTATCGTCATGCAGGGCAGCATCAAGACCCATCCCGTGGTCGCTGCCGCATTCGAGTTCGACTTTCTCGGCGGGTCCATGGGTTCCGTGGTGGGGGAGCGGTTCGTGCGCGGTGTGAAGGTCTGTCTGGAGCAGCGTCTGCCGTACATCTGCTTTACAGCCAGCGGGGGCGCGCGCATGCAGGAAGGGCTCTTCTCGCTGATGCAAATGTCGAAGACCTGCGCGGCCGTCACGCAACTCGCGCGGGAACGCCTTCCGTTCATCACGGTGCTGACGGATCCAACGATGGGCGGCGTTTCAGCCAGTTTTGCCATGATCGGGGATGTAGTCATTGCGGAACCGGGTGCCCTCATTGGTTTCGCTGGGCCGCGGGTCATCGAGCAAACGGTGCGCGAGACGTTGCCGGAAGGTTTTCAGCGTTCGGAATTTCTGCTGCAGCACGGCGCGATAGACATGATCGTGGACCGCCGCGAATTGCGGGACAAGCTCGCCAGCATCATTACGCTTCTACTGAAGCTTCCCCCCGCTCCGTAACGGGTCCGGGTTCAAAGTTCAAGGGTCCAGGTTCAAAGTTCGAAGCGCGGGTTTGAAGGTCGACCTTGAACCTTGAACCTTGAACCTTGAACCTTGAACCTTGAACCTTGAACCTTGAACCTAGAACCTAGAACCTTGAACCTTGAACCTGAAACGCTAGCCGAATGGCTGGCGTATATCGAGCGCCTGCATCCGCAGACGATCGCGCTAGGTCTCGAGCGGGTCGGGCGCGTCAAGGAGCGACTTTCTCTCGAGCCGAGTTTTCCCATCATCACGGTCGGCGGCACCAATGGCAAGGGCTCCACCTGCGCGATGCTGGAGTCGGTCTTGCGCCACGCCGGCTACCGCGTCGGCTGCTATACCTCACCGCACTTCCTGCGCTATAACGAGCGGGTGCGCGTCGGGGGAATGGAGCTGGCCGACGCCGCGCTTGTCAGGGCATTCGACGAGGTGGAGCGGATGCGTGGCAATGTTGCACTGACGTATTTCGAGTACGGCACGCTGGTGGCCCTGTGGCTGTTTATCGAGCAGCGGGTGGACGTGGCGGTCCTCGAGGTCGGGCTCGGGGGGCGCCTCGACGCGGTCAATGCCTTCGATGCCGATTGCGCAGTGGTAACGGCGGTCGATATCGACCATGTTGATTACCTTGGCGCGGATCGTGAGGTGATCGGGGCAGAAAAAGCGGGCATTTTCCGGGCGGGCCGGCCAGCGGTTTGCTCGGACGCGTCCCCGCCGGAGCGTCTCGTCCGTCACGCCGCAGACATTGGCGCAGGGCTCTTGCGGATCGGGCGGGATTTTGGCTTCAGAGTGCAGGGCAGGCACTGGCAATATTGGGGACCGAGAGGACCGCGCAACGCACTGCCGCACCCCGCGTTGCGCGGTGTGTGCCAGCTGGACAACGCGGCGGCAGCGATTACGGCGCTCGAGTGCCTGCGCGACAGTTTGCCGGTGACCATGAACGATATCAGGCAAGGATTGTTGCGGGTGGAGGTGCCCGGCCGGTTCCAGGTCATTCCGGGGCGCCCGGCCGTAATTCTCGACGTGGCGCATAACGTGCATGCGGCGCGCGCGCTGGCGGACAATCTTGCTGCGATGGAGTGCGCTGGCCGCACATATGCGGTGTTCGCGATGCTTCGCGACAAGGACATTGCGGGCGTGGCGTCGGCCGTGGCGCCGCAGATCTCGCATTGGTATGTCGCTGGATTGTCCGGCCCCCGCGGGGGGGACTCGAGGGAACTGGAACGTGCCCTGGCCGCCGCGGACATAGCGGGCTGCACGCCGTGCGCCAGCGTGGTCGACGCGTACGCGCAAGCCTGTGATATGGCGACGGAAAATGATAGAATCGTCGTGTTCGGGTCGTTCTACACCGTAGCAGCGGTTATGGCCTTGCTTGAGCGCAGACGCGCGGCGGGGGCCTCGGTGGCGGAACCCCGGTGACAGTCATGGCCATGAGGTTGGCGGAGCCGGCATCGACGGCAGCAGATGGCGCGAACGATTAGCGACGAAGAGGCACAGCTTAAGCGGCGCGCGCGGCGGCGATTGATCGGCGCCATCGTGTTGGTCACGGCCATGGTCGTGGCGTTGCCGATGGTGCTCGACTCCGAGCCGAAGCCTTCCGGCGAGGAAGTCGCGGTCCGTATTCCTTCCCCAGGTTCCGCTACGTTTTCCCCAAAGCTGGCGGTCGAGCCCGCTGTGCCGACACCAGCTTCGAAGGCTGCTCCAGCAGAAGCGAAGGAGGAGCAACCGGCGCCCGTCAAGCCGGCGCCGAAGCCAGCGCCCGAAAAGCCCAAAACGCCGGCGAAGGCCGAGCCCCCGAAGCCTGCTGCCCAAGCCTCATCCAAGCCCGCCAGCCCGAAATACGTCATTCAGGTGATTGCCCTTGCTGATGCGGACAAGGCGAACCGGTTGCGAGAAAAGATCGCTGCGGCAGGCGTCAAGTCCTACACGGAAGTCGTCAAAACGGTCAAGGGCGACGTGACGCGCGTGCGCGCAGGGCCGTTCGAAGATCGCAAAGCCGCGGAAAAAGCCCAGGCGCAGCTGAAAGCGATTGGTCTGAGCGGGAACATCACGACGAAATGACCGTGTTTGACTACGTCGTGATCGCCATTGTCGGACTTTCAATCCTTCTCAGCGTGATTCGCGGCCTCGTTCGGGAAGTGCTTGCGCTGCTCGCCTGGGTGATTGCGTTCCTGGCGGCAAACTTTTTTGCCGGTCCGCTCGCCACCCTGCTGCCTGATGAGATGTCGAATGTGGAGGTGCGTCTGCTGGTAGGCTTCGGGGCGGCGTTCGTGGTGGTCCTCCTCTCCATGAGTCTGCTTGCCATGTTTGCCTCTAAACTGGTAAAAAACGCCGGTCTCGGCGTTGAAGACCGTATGCTGGGCGGCGTTTTCGGCCTGGCGCGCGGTATGCTGGTAGTCATGGTTCTGGTGCTGCTCGCTGGCCTGACGTCACTGCCAAAACAGCCGGTCTGGCGGGAAGCCATGTTGAGCAAGCCGCTGGAATCGTTCGCAGGAAGGGTCAAGCCCTGGTTGCCGGGCGGCCTGTCGCAACGCATCACCTACGATTGAGGGCACGCGATGTGCGGGATAGTCGGCGTTGTGGCGAAGGACAGCGCGGTCAATCAGTTGCTCTATGACGGGCTGCTGGTGCTTCAGCACAGGGGTCAGGATGCCGCGGGAATCGTGACGGCCGAGGGCGCCACGTTTCACATGCACAAGGGGCCCGGCATGGTGCGTGATGTCTTCCGCACCCGGAACATGCGCACGTTGATTGGCCTCTCGGGCATCGCCCATACGCGCTATCCGACCGCGGGCTCGGCTTGGTCGGCGGCCGAGGCGCAGCCGTTCTACGTCAATTCGCCGTTCGGCATCGTGCTCGGGCACAACGGCAATCTGACGAACACCGAGCAGCTCAAGAACGATCTGTTCCGGCAGGACCTGCGGCACGTCAATACCAATTCAGACTCCGAGGTGCTGCTCAACGTGCTCGCGCATGAGCTGCAGGAGACCGCGACCAACTACAAATTGGACCCTTCCACGATCTTTTCCGCCGTATCGGGCGTGTACCGGCGCTGCCGCGGCGCTTACGCCGTGATGGCGATGATCGCGGGATACGGCCTCCTTGCCTTTCGGGATCCTTATGGCATCCGTCCGCTGATTTTCGGGCGTGCGGAGACCAAGGGCGGCTACGAATACATGGTCGCCTCGGAGAGCGTGGCGCTCGATGCGCTGGGTTTCGAGCCGGTACGCGATGTTGCTCCCGGCGAAGCGATTTTCATCGACCAGGATGGCAACTTTTACAGTCGCCAATGCGCGTCGGCCGTGTCGCTCAATCCCTGCCTCTTCGAGTTTGTCTATCTGGCCCGGCCCGATTCGGTTATCGACGGGATATCGGTCTACGAAACGCGGCTGCGGATGGGAGAAAGTCTTGGCGAGAAAATCCGCCAGCAATACCGCCATCTCGATATCGATGTCGTGATCCCGATTCCGGACTCCAGCCGGCCGGCGGCGATGCAGCTCTCGAAACAGCTCAATCTGCCGTATCGCGAAGGCTTCATCAAGAACCGTTATATCGGACGGACCTTCATCATGCCGGGGCAGTCGATGCGCCGCAGATCGGTCCGGCAGAAGCTCAATTCGATTGCGATGGAGTTCCGCAACAAGAACGTGTTGCTGGTGGACGATTCCGTGGTGCGGGGCAATACGAGCCGCGAAATCGTGCAGATGGCCCGCGAATCGGGCGCGCGCAGGGTCTATTTCGCCTCGGCGGCGCCGCCAGTGCGCTTCCCAAACGTCTACGGCATCGACATGCCCACGCGCGAAGAGCTGATCGCAGCAGGCCGCACGGAGCCGGAGATCGCGCGCGAGATCGGGTGCGACGAGCTCATCTACCAGGATCTGGATGCGCTACGCAGCGACGTGCAGAGCGTTAATCCGAAAGTGTCCAATTTCGAGGATTCGTGCTTCTCGGGCGTCTACGTCACGGGCGATGTCACGCAGGAGTACCTGGACGGCGTCGAGGCTCGGCGTCGCGACGGTGCGAAGATGACGGACCTGGGGTCGGCGGCGTCCTCGCAACTCGATCTCGGCCTTGAGCTGGTCGAATGACCGCTATCGGTCGCTCGACAACGGCGTGATTCGTGAGCGGTAGTCAGGCTGAATCAGTCCGAGTTTAAAGCGCTACGGCCTGTCCCGCCCGCCATTAATCGCTCACCACTTACCGCTCTCGTAACTGGGCGCGCGAGCGTCTGATGTTGACAATGCCTCAGGCGCAGAGTAACTTTCCAATCGCGCCGATTTGAAGGTCAGCTTGCGGGCGCGTTAGAAATTCAGCTAAAGCGACGGCGAACCCGGTCGGCGCGAGCTGATCGGGTTTTTGTTTTTAGGGATGTGAAATGAGTGACGACTATCATCTGGATACCCTCGCGGTTCGGGCGGGGACACAGCGCAGCCAGTTCGGCGAGCACTCCGAGGCGCTTTACCTCACTTCGAGTTTTGTGTTCAAGACGGCCGCCCAGGCCGCGGCGCGCTTCGCGAACCAGGAACCGGGCAACATTTATTCGCGCTTCACGAACCCGACGGTCACCATGATGGAAGAGCGTCTTGCTGCGCTCGAAGGCGCGCAGTGCTGCGTCTCGACCGGCTCGGGCATGGCCGCAATTCTTTCGACCGTTATGGGGCTGTTGAGGAGCGGCGATCACATTGTGTGCTCGGCAGGCGTGTTTGGCGCGACCGTGCAGCTCCTGGGCAACGTCATGAAGCGATTCGGCGTGGAAACGACGTTTGTTTCGGGTAGTGCCCTCAGTGGGTGGGAAAAGGCATTGAAGCCCGCTACGCGCCTGCTGTTCCTCGAGACGCCGTCGAACCCGCTAACCGAAGTCTACGACGTGGCAGCGCTCGCCGGGATTGCGAAAAAGGCCGGCGCGCTGCTGGCCGTGGATAATTGCTTTTGCACGCCGGCCCTGCAGCGTCCGCTGGAGCTCGGCGCGGACATCGTGATCCATTCTGCCACCAAATATCTGGACGGGCAGGGAAGGGTGCTGGGTGGGGCAGTGCTCGGCCGCCGCGACGTGATCCATGAAGGCGTGTTCGGCTTCCTGCGCACCGCGGGGCCGACATTGAGCCCGTTCAATGCCTGGGTGATCCTCAAAGGATTGGAGACTTTGAGGATCCGGATGCAAAACCAGTCCGAGTCAGCGCTGGCGCTGGCGCGTTGGCTCGAGCAGCAACCCGCTGTCGAGCGCGTTTATTACCCCGGTCTTGCTTCCCACCCGCAGCACGAGCTTGCGAAGAAGCAGCAGAAGGGGCCGGGCGCTATTGTGTCATTCGATGTGAAGGGCGGGCGCGAGGGCGCCTGGCGAGTCGTCGACGCGACGAAAATGCTTTCCATCACGGCCAATCTTGGCGACACCCGCAGCACCATTACGCATCCGGCCTCGACCACTCATGGCCGCATCTCGCCAGAAGCGCGCGCTGCCGCCGGAATTGGAGAAGGCTTGCTGCGGGTAGCGGTAGGCCTTGAAAAGGTCGAGGATATCGAAGCCGATCTCGCGCAGGGGCTGAACCCATGATCCCGCAGACAGGCAGGGCGAACGAGATGGCAGCAGGCGGTTACGCTGGCTGCGGTCGAACGATCGCTACAGGGTGACGACGACTTTCTGGTAGAGCCCGCCGAAGTAGACGCGCTTTTCCACGCTGGCGGGCTTCGCGTCCGCCGGCAGCCAAGTGGAGATATCGTTGAACCACATGTCCAGCGCGTACGGCTCCAGTAGTTTCAGGACCGGCAGCATGATGTAGCGGAACGGGTTGAGCCGGGCAGGCTGATGGTAATCGACGATTACGATCTTGCCGCCGCGCCGGGTGACGCGCAGCGCCTCCCGGATCGTGCGCGCTCGCGCATGGGCCGGCTGCTCATGGAGCAGAAAGAAAACCACGACGCAATCGTAGCTCTGATCGGCGAATGCGAGATCAGCCGAATCCTGGTGGTGCAGGGAAACCGCGGACTGTGTTCCGATCTTTCTTCGAAGATTGTCGAGCTGCACGGGCGCCACGTCGACGACGTCAAGACGCGTTCCAGGTGCGAGGCGCTGTGCGAGTTTTACGGTGAAATCGCCGTACACGCATGCAACCTGGAGCACCTTGCCGACAGTCAGGTCGTCAAGCTCGGCGAATGCCGCATCGCGCAAGGTAACGTAATTGCCCCACAAAATAAGATTTACCAGCCACTGGCGCTCGAAGAAACTCACCCCGCGCGGATGGAGGTAGGCCCACCAATAGGTCTGCTCGAGATACGTTGGCACGGCCACGGGTGCCTGAACGGCCGGCGAGCCGGTAGCCGCCGGGCCTGCTTCGGCGTTTGTTTGTGCTGCGGCTTTTTTCACGGAGTTGGTTAGGTGCATCGGTTCCCTAGGCCACGTTCAAGTTCGTAATCGGCGTTGCCGGCGTGTTGGTAGGTGCCAAGTCCGTATCATTGCGCGCGTGATCGTCCCGCGTGCTCATAGTGCGGTCACGGTGCAGCCGCTGGCGTCGCAGCGCAAGTATCCGCCACTTCCGTACCAGTCGGTCAGCACCCAGCGCTCGCAGTCATGGCCGTCGATCCGGTGCACGTGGCGCGCCGGGCGGTGAGTATGACCATGGATGAGACGCGGATAGTTGAAGTCACGCAAAATCCGCTCCACCGTTGGCTTCGCAACATCCATGATGGCCGGAGATTGCCCCTGCTTGTGCTCCTCGCTCTTCTGGCGCATGCCGACGATCAGCCGCTTGCGCTCAGGGATCGGCTGCCCCAGGAATCTAGCCTGGAAGGCGGGGTCGCGGGCCTTGGCGCGCCATTTCATGTACTCGACGTCGTCGGTGCACAGCGTGTCACCGTGCATGACGAGCGTGGGTTTGCCGTACAGGTCGAGGATTGCGGGATCTGCCAGCAGGCGTCCGCCACAACGGCCGGCAAACTCGTCACCCATCAGAACGTCGCGATTTCCCTGCATCAGGTTGACGGCCACGCCCCGCCGGGAGAGCGCGCCCAGCGCTTCGGCAACCGAGGCGTTGAACGGGTCAGACAGATCATCGTCTCCGATCCAGTACTCGAACAAATCGCCAAGGATGTACAGCGCTTCGGCCTGCGCGGCTGGTCCCTTCAAGAACCCGAAGAAGGAGTCAGTGGTAGCGGGACGCCCGGGGGCCAGGTGCAGGTCTGAAATGAAGAGGCTGTGCGTCATTCGTTATGCGTGATGAGTGACGGGTGGCGGCGTGAGAGCAGGCTTTACCGTTTACCTGACGCGCATCACGAATTACTCGTTGGTCTCGGCGCGTTCTATGATGACATCCTCGAGCGGCACATCGTCGTGAAAACCTTTGCGCCCGGTCTGGACGCTCTTGATCCGGTCGACTACATCGGTGCCGTCGACGACCCGCCCAAAGACGCAATAGCCCCAGCCCTGCGCCGTAGGCGCGGTATAGTTGAGAAAATCGTTGCTCCCGACATTGATGAAGAACTGCGCGCTTGCCGAATGGGGCTCTGACGTGCGCGCCATCGAGACGGTGTAAGGCGCGTTCGGAACCTTGTTGTCGGCTTCGTTCTTGATCGCCGCGCGCGTCGGTTTCTGCTTCATTCCCGGCTCGAAGCCGCCGCCCTGAATCATGAAGCCGTCTATGACGCGATGAAAAATCGTGTTGTCGTAGTGGCCATCCCTCACATATTGCAGAAAGTTGGCGACTGTTTGCGGAGCGCGCGCGGCGTCGAGTTCGAGTGAAATGGCGCCGAAATTGGTGTGCAACTTGACCATGATTCTCCTGTCGTTGGTTTAGATCGATGCAAACAGACCAACACGCCGAGATTAGCGCAAATGGCCCTGGGTATTATAGGCCCGCGCCCGAGTCGGTGCCGGGGCCAGCGGGCTACTTCGGGTTTGCGGGCAACTTCGCGGCGGGGTCCGCCGCCTCGATGACAGTCGCCTGCTCGATTACGACAGGCTGCCGCGGCACGTCACGGTGTGGCGCCGGGCCGGGGCCCGTGGCGACGCTCGCAATGCGTTGAACGACGTTCATGCCCTTGATCACCCGGCCGAACGCGCAATAGCCGTAGCCTTCTCTGGTCGGGTAGCGAAAGTTAAGAAAGTCGTTATCCGCGATATTGATGAAGAATTGCGCGGTCGCCGAATGAGGCTCGGATGTCCGTGCCATCGCCACGGTACCTATGGTGTTCTTGATTCCGTTGGCGGCCTCGTTTCGAATGGGCTTGCCCACGGGCCTTTGCTTGAAGTCCGGGCTGAAGCCGCCACCCTGGATCATGAATTTGGGGATGACGCGGTGAAAAACGGTGCCGTTGTAGTGACCATCTTTCACGTATTGGATGAAGTTCTTCACGGTGGCCGGGGTCCGCTCCGGATACAGCTCGAGCACGATGACTCCCATGTTCGTCTTGAGCTCGACCTGCGGATTTGCGGAAATAGACGCAACGGACCAGAGCGCTGCGATCAGAGTGAAGAGGAGTCTGAGCATGGTATTCCGATTGAAGAACCAAAAAAGCGGACTGGGCCGCGCCGAGAGCTCCCGTCAACAGCCGGGAGCGAGCTTCACTCAATCAAGCGGCGCCCTCATGCAGGATGCGCCAGGCCCCGCCGTCCCTGATCCAGTACTGGAGCTTGCGCATCCGCTTCTTGTAATTGCTGCTCGCGTAGTCCTGGTCGAAGGTGACCACGGCGAGATCATCGCGGCCGGGATAAAGAACGATGCTGACCTTGTTCAGCTTGACCTTGATCCATTTCTTGCGGGCGTTGACCCTGCGCTTGTGCGCTGACCATTTCGAAAGCCCGTCCCCGCCCGATGAAAAGTCCGGGGCGTAGTGGCCAAGGTATTTTTCGGTGTCGAGACTTTCCCAGTCCTGGCGCCAGCCATCGAGCTGCCGGGTGAGCTCACGGCGCATCGCCGTATTCGACTCGGGTGGCACCCAGTCGACGCCGTTGGCAATGACCACCGGTGTCAGTCCAATCTGGACTTTGCCGGTGAGGGCCTCGAGGTCCTGGTTCGTGAGCGCCACGCAGCCGTTGCTGGCGCGCGGCGGACGACTGTAGGTGTCATAGGGCACGCCGTGCAGCCAGATGCCGTATCCGTTGCGTCCCTCCCGCCGGTCCCAGGTGTTTGGGTAGTCGAGCGGGAACGCGCCGGCCCCGTATAGCTCGCTCGCCTTACCGTACTGGGACGCCAGTTGATCCCGGGAGAGCCAGCGCGTCACGTGATAGACGCCAAGCGGTGTCTTGTTGTCTCCTTCGCGGAATTTGTCGATTCCATTCTTGCCGATGCTGACATAGTAGTCGTTCACGTAGCGCAGCTCGCCGCCGTCGTTTTCGAATACGTATAGAGTGGATTTCGAAGTGTCCACCACGAACGCGTGACGCTGCTCGTCATTCAGCTGCACGAAGTAGCGTGGAATGCGCGCTTTCGGGCGCTCATCCTGGTAACGCGCAATGCGCGCGCGCGCTTCTTCCCGCAGGTCCTCGATCTCGTCGGAGGGCGCGCCAACTACGTTTCCGATCGTCGTCAGCGGGCGCGCGCGCGCGAGCAGGATATCGCCCTTGATAAGGTGCGCGAGCCGGAAGTTCGGATAGGCGTTGATGATCTTGTCGACCTCGGCCAGCGCGCCGTCGAGCTGGTTCGCGTTGATCTCGCGCATCGTGCGAGCGAGCAGCGCTTCGGGCCCATTGCGCTTTGAATCCGCGATTACCGTGGGAACCGGCATTGCCGGTATCGCCGAGACCGCCGGTGTGGATCGTCCGCCGATGACCAGCAAGGCGGCACAGGCGGCAGATGCCGCCAGCGCGACCAGCGCAAAACGGACCCCGCGGTGGCTCCACATAGCCCGAGCCGAGATCATCCCTTGAACTGTTCCCGCTTGATGAGCCATTTGTCGCCTTGTCTCACCATATCCAGGGTCTTGGTCCCTGAGGCCTTAAAGGTATTCGAACGGTAGTGCTGGCGGAAGGTTACTTTGGCACGGTCCTCTCCCGTGAAAACGACCTTCGGGGCCTCGATCATGACCTTGATCTCACGCGGCTTGGCGATACGCGCCCTGCGCTGCGCTTCCCAGGCGGTGCGTGACATGCCTTGGGGTGGTTCGAAATCGGGAGCATAGTGCGCGAGATAGGTAGCAATGTCGTTTTCGGACCAGGCCCTTGCCCAGCGATCTACCGCTTGCATGACTTGTTTCGAATCATCACGCGGCGCTGCCTTGGCTGGTGACGCAGGCTTTATCGCCGGTTTCACCGCCGCTGCGCTCGGACCTGGAGCAGGCACCGCGCCCGCGGCTGGCGGCCCGCTTGGAGCCTCGACCGCCGGTTTTGCTCCGGCTGCGGACGGCTTCTCAGCCATTGTTCCGGTCGGCGCGGCCGCGGCGACCGTCCCCTTGCTTGCAGGGGCGGCGCTCGAAAACAGCTCGCGGATCAGATTGAGCTTGGTCTGCGCGGCTCGATTTTCCCTGTCGAGCTGCAGCGCCTTGCCATAGGCCTGGCTTGCCATCTTCGCGTAGACATCACCAAGATTCTCGTGCGCGGTGGCATAACTTGGGTGCGTGCGGATGGCCATCTCGAGCGCCGAACGCGCTTTTTCGTACTGACCCTGGTTGGCGTAGAGCACCGCCAAATTGTTGTGGGGCTCGGGCAGCTCCGGGTAATCCTGTGTCAGCGCGGTGAAGACGTCGATCGCCTCGTCAATCTTCTTCTGCTCTGCGAGGATCAGTCCTTTCAGAAAGCGCCCGCGCGCATCTTTGGGCCGTTCCTTGAGGTAGGCCTCGACCCGCGTGAGCGCGCGATCGTACTGGCCGAGCCTGATCAACTCGCTCGCGTCCCGCAGTTCGTCGCGCTGGGCAAGCGCAGGCGCCATGCTAACCAGCCCGATCATCAACGCTACCAGCAGCGCCGGAACGCGCACGGAGAACAATGCCATTGTGCTATACTTTCCCGATAATTTCAGTGGGTTAGTGCCAAGATCCTCGAAATTTTACCAAGAACGTCGGGTAATTCAAACTTAAGATTTGCTGTTGTCTTGGGTCTTGTCATGCCCGTTGCGACGCCCCCCAGAAGGGCCGAGTTCCGCTATCCGAGAAGACGCATCCGCCCCTATGCTCAGGCCCCTGTTTTGCTCGCGTGCAAACAGCCGTGGCGGACGCCTCGGGGCTGCCCGGCAGGCCCGGCGGATGCACGAACATGCTGAAGATCTATAACTCGCTGAGTCGGGAAAAGCAGACATTTGCGCCGATCGAACCCGGCCATGTCCGTCTGTACGTGTGCGGCATGACGGTCTATGACTATTGCCACTTGGGGCACGCACGCGTGATGGTGGTGTTCGATGTGGTCCGACGGTGGCTGCGTGCCCTCGACTATCGGGTTACCTACGTGCGGAATATTACGGATATCGACGACAAGATCATCAAGCGGGCGCAGGAGAACGGCGAGACCGTTGCGGCGCTTACCGCGCGCTTCATCCGGGCCATGAACGAGGATAACGCCGCGCTCGGCGTGGAGACACCGGATTTCGAGCCGCGCGCGACCGATTACGTTGCCGGCATGCAGGAAATGATCGTTTTGCTGGAGCGCCGGGGGCTCGCGTACCGCGCGGGCAACGGCGACGTCAACTACTCCGTGCGCAAGTTTCCTGGCTACGGCAAGCTTTCCGGGAAGTCGCTTGACGATTTGCGCGCCGGCGAGCGCATCGAGGTGGATGCGGCCAAGCAGGATCCGCTCGATTTCGTGCTTTGGAAGCGGGCCAAGGAAGGCGAGCCGTTTTGGGAATCGGCATGGGGCAGGGGGCGGCCCGGGTGGCACATCGAATGCTCCGTCATGTCGAGCGCCCTGCTGGGAAAGCATTTCGACATCCACGGCGGCGGCCAGGACCTGCAATTTCCGCATCATGAGAATGAGATTGCGCAGTCGGAAGGCGCGAACCAGGAAACGTTTGTCAATTACTGGATGCACAACGGCTTCGTGCGCGTCGACAACGAGAAGATGTCGAAATCGCTTGGCAACTTCTTCACGGTTCGTGAAATACTGGCGCGCTACGACGCGGAAGTGGTGCGTTTCTTCATCGTGCGCGCGCACTACCGCAGCCCGCTCAATTACTCCGACCAGCACCTCGAGGATGCGAAGCAGGCGCTGACGCGCCTCTATACTGCGCTTAAGGGGATAGACGTCTCGGGGGGGCAGCTCGACTGGAATGCCCCGCATGCGGCGCGTTTCAAGGAGGCGATGAACGACGATTTCAACACGCCGGAAGCAGTAGCGGTCCTGTTCGAGCTTGCCAACGAGGTGAATCGCACCCATAGGCCGGAGGACGCGCGGTTGCTGAAGTCGTTGGGCGCGATACTGGGATTACTCGAGCGCGAGCCGCAGCAGTTCCTGCAAGCGTTGCCAGCAGCGGGCGGGCTGACGGCGGAGCAGATCGAGGCGCAGATCGCAGCGCGCGCGGCCGCGCGCAAGAGCCGGAATTTTTCCGAGGCAGACCGCATTCGCGATGCACTGCTGGAGGCGGGCGTGACGCTCGAAGACACGCCACAAGGCACCACCTGGCGCCGCCTATGATTCGCGCAGGGTCTACTACGAACATGCTGATACCCATCGGCAGCCCTTGCCGTCGTGAATCGTGAATCGAGCCGCGCCTAGTTTCCGCCTATCGGCGTCCATCGGCGGCGAAACGGTTTTGCTCTCGCTCTTGGTCTTTTGCATGGTTGAATCTGCGTTTATCTGTGTTTATCTGCGGCCAAGAATGGGTTTGGAGGCGCTTTGAACTGGCTGGCCCTGCAGAGCGCCTTCGGTTTTTTTGCCCTCATCGGCCTGGCCTGGCTGTTGTCGGAGGACCGGCGCGCGATCCCGTGGCGGATTGTCGTATCGGGCATCGTGCTCCAGGTGGTGCTCGCGGCGCTGCTGCTGAAGGTGCCAATCGTCAAAGGCTTCTTTTTCTTGCTGAACGACGGCCTGCTTGCGCTGGAGCGGGCAACGCAGGCGGGCACCCGGTTCGTGTTCGGCTATTTGGGCGGCGGCGCCCAGCCCTTTCAGGAATTGCCGCAGAGCTCGAGTTTCATTCTGGCGTTTCGCGCCTTGCCCCTCATTCTGGTGGTAAGCGCGCTCTCCGCGCTGCTGTTCTATTGGCGCGTGCTGCCCGCGATCGTGCGGGCGACTTCGACCGTGCTCGAAAAAGCGATGGGCGTGGGGGGCGCCGTCGGGCTGTCGACGGCCGCCAACATCTTCGTCGGCATGGTCGAGGCGCCGCTGTTCATCCGTCCCTACTTAAGGGAGATGAGCCGGGGAGAGCTGTTCATCGTGATGACGGGCGGGATGGCGGGCATCGCGGGCACGGTCATGGTGCTATACGCGAGCATTTTGGGCCCGGTCGTGCCGGGCGCGATGGGGCATATCCTGTCGGCGTCCATCATCAGCGCACCCGCTGCGATACTCGTTGCCGCGGTGATGGTCCCGCCTCGGGGCGCTCCGACATCGGGTCGGCTGCTGCCGCCCCAACAGGCCGCGAGCAGCATGGACGCCGTTACGCGCGGCACGCTGGACGGTCTGCAGCTCCTGCTCAACATCGTCGCTATGCTGGTCGTGCTGATCGCTCTGGTCACGCTCGTCAATCTCGCGCTGGGCTTGTTGCCCGAGTGGGGCGGCGCAAGAATCACGCTCCAGCGCCTGCTCGGCTACGTGATGGCGCCGGTGGTGTGGCTCGCGGGGGTGCCGTGGTCGGAAGCGCCCGTGGCGGGAGCGCTGATGGGCACGAAGACAGTGCTCAACGAGCTGATTGCGTATCTCGACATGGCGCGACTGGCCGAAGGCAGTCTTTCGGACCGCAGCCGCATCATCATGACCTATTGCCTGTGCGGCTTTGCCAATTTTGGAAGTCTCGGCATTCTGATTGGCGGCATGGCGACAATGGTTCCCGAGCGGCGCGAAGAAATCGTCTCGCTGGGCATGCGCTCGATCATTGCAGGGACGCTCGCCACGCTCATGATCGGAGCGCTGGTCGGCGTGCTCCATTGAAGTTTGCGGAATTAGTTGACAAACTACTTCCCGGCCCCCGATTTGCCTCGGTCTGTTTTGAGAGAAGCGCTGAAACATGGGACGGGGTCCACGAGCCGCGGAGCAGGCGCCTAGCGGCCACGACCGAAGGCGCCCAAAGCAGAACGTGTGCTGACGCGCTCCGGCAAGTGCTTTCCCGGGGCGCGGTGTAATTGCTCTGAACGGCAGATTTGCCGCGCCAACGCCATGTCAGTCGGCTGAAAGCATAACGTGGAGTAAAATCCGCCTGCTTTTAACATCATGAATGTTCCGCCCATCCTGAAGTGCAGCAACTGGGATGAACTGATTGCTGCCATTGCCGCTCGGCCGGATTGCTCGGCGCTCGCAGGAATCAATCCCACGCTCGCCTGCGCCGTGCTCGCGGCACCGGCTGCCGTCGCGCTATGGATTGCACGGCGCATGCCGCAACTGCTGGCAGTGCGACGACTGCGGCTGCTGCTTATCGGAGCCGAGTCAGTGGACGCCGTCGACCAGGGTAGATGGTACGCGATTTTGCCAACGCTGCTCGGGGCTGACTTCAAGACCGCGGTCACGCTGGTCGGCGCCGATCTCGACCCATCGTTTGTCTCACCGGCCGGGGCCCTTGCCCCGTCTCAGCCCGCGCGCTGCGCGCGCGCCCGGCTCAACGATTTTCTCAGCGAGAACGGCAGCGCTGAATTCGATATCGCGGTGATTTTTCATCCCGGACTGGGCAAACATCGTGGCTGGCTGGAGGACGGCAGCTTCGCGCGCCTGATTGCCGGCGGCGTTCAGCTAGTGGCTTCCGCCTACGAGGAGGACGAGTTCGAGATGGACCGTTGGGTCGTTGAGAGCTACGGCTATTCCGTGCAGGGGCAGCCGGTCATCAATCCCTTTTTCCTCGATCTTGACCACGAACAGACCAGAGTGCGCTGGGGGAGAGCGCTCTGGGGGTTCGGCCCAAGCGTCCCCGCGGCTGGCTTCGTTCCCGACGCGGAGCGGTTGGCGGCGCTCGACAATCTCACGCGAATGGTCATGCACAGCATGACCCATGTCGGGGCACCGGGACTCGATCCTGGCGCACGTGTTGAGCTCAAGGCGCAGACGGGCGATCGCATGGAGCTGATGCACATTTTCGACAACCGGTTCGTGGACCCCGCAACGTTCGATCTGCTGCGCCTGACACCAGAGGGCGGGCTTGAGAAGTGCGGGAAATTGAGCGGCGGCGAACTGGCCGATTACCCGGGCGCTGGCGGACGCGCGCTGGAGCGGGCGATCTGGGCCGCAAGAATCAAGGCCGCACACCTGCTGCCGTCTTATCCGCCTCCGAAAAATCCGGTTGCGCCCGAGGAAAAAGCAAGGGAAATGTACGCAACCTTGCGTTCTCGCGCGGCCAAGCTGTTCGGCAAATAAGCGCAAGGCGGCCAGACCCGGCGGACGCGAGAAGCGTACACGCGCACGTTTGTTGATGGCGCCTCAAGCACCGGTTGTCAAGAAACTTTCACTTGATGAGAACAAACTGCCGGTGGCCAAGCATGACGTAAGCGATGTCATGCTGCTCGCAGAACTGCTCCCACGCCTTCTCGGCACCAGGACAAAAAATCGACCCGTCGCAAATCATGACGCCGCCTTTACTGAGGCGGGGGTAAAAGTACTCGAGCGCCGCCAGGGTAGGCTCGAATAGCGTCAGATCCAAGCGCACAAACGCCCAGTCTTGGTCGCGCAGCGACCTGAAGACCTGCGGTATCCAGCCGGCGCAGATTTCCGCCTCGGGAAAATCGGTAAAGTAGCCGCGCACCTCATCCGCCGACGTGTCGGACTTGCCAGCGGGGAAAAAGGCTTCCATGCTCGTCGTGCCGTTCACACCGCGCACGGGTATGAGATCCTGATCGACGGACGCGCTGGTTCCGGAGAAGCTGTCGATCAAGTAGAAACCGGCGCCTTTGAAGTCGGGCTGCCGGCTGCGCCAGGCGTGGCACAGCAGCAATGCGGTCGCGCCGCGGTAGGCGCCGCACTCGGCACGCGCGCCGGGCACCGGTAGCGTCGCGAGGAAATAGTTGACCAGCGCCAGACGAGTCTGGAAGCGCTGGAAAACATTGAATGGCGTTACCCCCGTGCCCGTGTGCTCGAGACAGCGTCTGTGAAGCGCCACAAAACTGTCCTCGCCGATGCGGGCGTCCTGGAACAGGATATCGAGATGCTGGTCCACGGGCGCGCGGCCGTGAAGCTGGTTGAGCTTGCGCTCCGTCTCCAACGGGTATTCGGGCCTCGCACCACTGCGTGGAATGAGCGACCTCAGAGCCTCTTTTAGCGTTTTCAACAGCATCGCGTAGTATCCTACTACGAACATCCGCCATCCTGGGGCGCGGCTGCCGAGCGTCCTGCCAACCGGAGCACAAAATCGTGAGCCGTATCGCCACTGTAACTGCCCACCCCGTTTCCGTACCTCTCAAAGAAGCGCTTTGGACGGCTCACGAAGAGCTCAAGACCTCGAGCGTCATTGTGGTCGAAGTGCTTACTGACGACGGCCTTGCCGGCTATGGCCAGATCAAGGGCTCGCCGCTGAACGTGATCTGCAACTGGGTGGGGAGGTTCGGGGAGATCATCCGCGGCATGGATGCGCTGGGCCACGTCGCGGTGTGGGAGCGGCTCTTTGGCCTTACGTCCCCGCGACCTGGCGGCACCCCGCCGTCCGATGGGCTGCCGCCGCCGCTCTCGCGCAATGAACGCCCGCAGATCATGGCGGCGATCGGGGGCATAGACATCGCCCTTTGGGACATCAAGGGGAAGCGCGCCGGCATGCCCGTCTGGAGGCTTCTTGGCGGTGAAAACCGCCCGATCTTTTCGTATGCGACGGGCGGCTACTACCGGGCCGGGGCATTGGACAACGTGTACGCCGAGGAACTGGCCAGCTTTGTCAAAGCCGGCTATCGCGCGGTCAAGCTCAAGACGGGCGCCGGCACGCCCTCCGACGAGGCAAAGCGCGTTCGACTCGTGCGCGACGCTATTGGCGAAGACATTTCGTTAATGCTCGACATGAACGCGCCGTATGATCTCAACAACTGTATAGCGTTCGCGCGCGCCGTCGAGCCCTCGAACATATTCTGGCTCGAAGAGCCGTTGCATTGGTATTTGCAGCCATCGGACTTCGTGCGGCTTGCACAGTCAACCACGATCCCGCTCGCGCATGGGGAACGGGAACTCACGCGCTTCACCGTGCGTGACTTTATCGCTAGCGGGGCGATCCGCTACGTGCAGTTCGACTCGACCCGGGCCGCCGGTTTCACCGAGGCGTTGCGCGTCGCCCAGTTCGCCGAGCAGCATGGTGTGCGCATTGCGCCCCATCTGGCACCTGAACTCCATGCTCATCTGGTGGCCGCCTTTCCGAGCGCCTCGTTCGGCATCGAGACGCACGGAGGGCCGGAGCGCGATCCGCTCTGGTTCGGGCTGTTCACCGAACGGGCCCAGGTGCGCGACGGCTATGTATACCTCAGTGACAAGCCCGGTTTTGGCGTCGAGATCGACTGGGATTACGTCCAGAAACATCGGGCCTAGCGGCCGCGGCTCGCGCGCTGGCGAGTTGCCAAGCGGCGGCAGGCGGTCTCCACTGCCGCCCACCGCCTGCTGAGGTATCGACGTGTTGCAACAGCGGTCGAATGCCATTGCTCGCTGTCGAGTAGCGCCACCGCTGCTCTTCCTTACTGCAGGATGGGCGCGAGTGCATCGCCGATGCGCTTGGCCTGCGCCCCGTCGACCAGTCCCCCAAGAAGGTTGGCGAACCGTTCATCCTGGACGCCCGAGACGATGTACTGCCAGCGATAGGCTCCGAGCATGGCATTTCGGATCGCGGTCTCCTCGTCTGTGGAAAACGACCGGCCGCAGATGCGCAGGAAGTAATCGGCATCTGCCTGCGCCTGGATTTGCAACAGGCCGTCCACTGCGCCGACCAGCTCGATGAGGTCGTCGACTGCCCGATCCCGCTCCACGGGCGAGAGCTTCGCGTTTTCGCGTGCCCACTCCAGCTCGTCCAGAATCGCGTGCTGGGCCTCCTCGCGGGCGTGGTACAGGAACACGTCCTTGTACAGCGCGGAGAGCTCCCTGTCCGGATCGATGCTCTGCCGGTAGTGGGACACCACGAAGATCTCGATGTGGCAGATGAGCCCCAGCACCGCCCACGTCGACTTGCCCAGCACGACGGATGCCACGGCGTTCGGGTCGGGCACGAACTGGTAACCCTCGGGCATGTCGTTGGCCATCATCGCGTCGAGGCGGCGGAAGAGTTCCTGATGCTTCAGCTCCTCGTCGGTGAGGCGAACCAGCGCTTCCATTGCCGTCTGGTCGCCCAGCGAGTGCTCGCGGCTCTGGTCCAGGATCTTGGCACCGATGAAGCGTTCCACCAGGCGGAACATGTTGGCGTAGGTCCGTCCCTGGATCTGGCTCACGAGGCGGCGTTCGCCGGCGTCGAGAAAATCCAGATGGCCCATGCGCGATAGTGCATCGGGAAGAAACTTCTTTGCGAAATCGAAAGACCGGCCGCGGATCACGTCGCGGTCGATATCCCAGCGCACACGTTTCGAAACCTCGATGCATTTTGCGTAACGCTTGGTCTGGCTCTGTGTCTTGACTGCTTGCATGGCCTGTCTCCTTGTCGTGGATTGGAAAGACATCTTGTGCTGCTGGAGTGCATCCTAGGCGCCGCTGGTATCCGTGCGTTGTCAGTTCCGAAACAGTTTGTAGCGCTATGTAACCGGATCGTTTCGTGGAAGCCGTGAAAGAGCCGGCTGGTGGCGCAGGGCCGTCAGAGGTAGCGTCTGTGTCTATAATTGCGGCGAGGCGACCGTCTGGAACCCTGTCAGGCGGGCACCGGCAAATCAGCGAGGATTCTGGGGACGTGGCTAACGAAGGGCGGGTGCTGGTCGTCGAAGACGACCCGGAAATTCGAAGCATGCTCGGCGAGTACCTCGGCGAGCATGGCTACGACGTCACGTTGACCGACGGTGGCGACGCGATGCGTGCCGCGCTGGCGAAGCAGGTTCCCGACGTGGTTTTGCTCGACGTCAACCTGCCGGGCGAGGACGGTCTCACCCTGGCGCGTCACCTGCGCGAGCACTACCCGGTCGGCATCATCATGGTGACGGGGGCAGGCGAGGTCATCGATCGTGTGGTCGGGCTCGAGATCGGGGCGGACGACTACGTCACGAAGCCGTTTGATCCAAGAGAGCTGCGCGCGCGGCTGCGGAGCGTCATGCGACGGATGAGGGCCGGCCCCCGGCCCGCGCCTGCAGCGGGAGACGCGGGCCGCCGTGTGCGCGTGGGGCGCTGCGAGCTGGATCTCGAGTCACACCTGCTCTTCGACGCCGAAGGCGAGGAGATTCAGCTGACCGGAATGGAATTCGATCTGCTCAAGGTATTCGTGGAGCACGCGAACCAAGTGCTCTCCCGCGATCAGCTGCTCAACCTGACCCGCAATCGAGACTGGGAGCCGTTCGATCGCTCGATCGACATCCGCATTGCGCGATTGAGGCGCAAGGTCGAAGCCGATCCCGACAAGCCCCGTGCCATTCGCACCGTGCGGGGTGCCGGCTACATGTTCGTCCCCGGATCCGGCTCATAGCGTTCTTTCGGGGGCCGAGCAGAGGCCGGAGCCGAGGGTGCGGGCCGCGCCCGTCCGCTCATGCTCGAGCGGCTTTGTAACCGGATTGTTTCAATGGTTGCCGGCGGGTAAAAAGGAGCCTCCCTGCGGGCGCCCGCCGGTAAACTGTCAGGCATGAGCAAAACGCATCGCAAACTGCCGCGCAAACGGAATCAACCTGATGCGCGTCAACACAGCCTCACCGAGGATGCGCTTGCCGCTGCCGCGCTGGCTGTGTCAAGCGCGCGCGGCCCGACGCTGTTCCAGGAGCTGGTGCGCTATCTCGCGAAGACTCTCGATGTGGACTGCGCATTTATCTCCTCCCCGCACGAGGACGCGCCCTGCAGCATGCGCGTGTTCGCTTTCGTCCTCGACGGCCAGATCCGGGAAAACTTCGAGTATCCCCTCGCGGGCACGCCATGCGAGACCGTGATCGGGCAGCATTTCCGCATCTACCCGAAGGGACTGTGCAAGACTTTTCCGGCCGATCTTGATTTCGCGAGGCTTGGCTTCGATAGCTACGCGGGATTTCCCTTGCGGGATGGTGACGGCCGGGCGCTCGGCTTGATCGCCGTTGTGTCGCGCAAATCGATGGTGAACAGCGAATTCGTCGAATCGGTGCTCAAGATCTTCGCGGTGCGCGCCTCGGCAGAGCTCGAGCGCATGCGCGCCGACGAAGCGTTGCGCGCGAGCGAGGAGCAGTATCGGACCATTTTCAACGCGTCCGAGGACGGGTTGATCCTGCGTGACGGCGAGTCCCGTGTGGTGGACGTGAACCCGGCCTATCTCGCCATTACCGGAGTGACACGCGAGGAGGTCATGAACGCGGACTGGGTGCCAAACCTGCCCGCGGATCTCGCCGATCACGCCCGTGAGCTGCGGCTGCGGGCGCTGCAGGGCGAGAAATTGCACTTCGAGGGCGAGCGCATACGCAAGGACGGCACGCGTTACGACGCCGAGGTGCGTTTCGTGCCGATCCAGTACCGGGGCGTGCCGCATGTGCTCGGGATCATGCGCGATGTGACGGCGCGCAAGCGTGCGGAGGCCGGGCGCGCGCAGCTCGAGTCGCAGTTGAGGCAGGCGCAAAAAATGGAAGCGATCGGCCATCTCACCGGCGGCATTGCCCATGATTTCAACAATATTCTTACCAGCGTGATGGGTTATATGGTGCTCGCTGCGGAACGGGAGGCGGCGCAGGCTGACCCGAAGCTCGGTCGCTATCTCGAGCAGGCGCGGCATTCCTGTGAGCGGGCGCGGGATCTGATCCAGCAGATGCTGACGTTCAGCCGGGGCCGGCGGGGCGATGCGCGCGCGCTCGATCTGCCGGACCTGGTCAATGAATGCGCGCGGTTGCTGCGCTCGACCCTGACCGCCACGATCGAATTGCAGACCGAGTCAGCCGCCGAGACGCCTGCCGTGCGAGTCGATCCGGTTCACATCGACCAGATACTGCTCAATCTCTGCATCAACGCGCGCGACGCGATGGGCGGCGCGGGGCTGGTGCAGTTGAGCACGCGGCGGACGAGGCTACATGGCGCTACCTGCGCTTCGTGCCGCCAGCCCGTGAGCGGCACTTTTGCCGAGTTGTCCGTGCGCGACTCCGGCCCGGGCATCGCGCCTCACGTCGTCGACCGCATGTTCGACCCCTTCTTCACCACCAAGGAGGTCGGCAAAGGCAGTGGCATGGGGCTCTCCACGGTGCACGGCATCGTCCATGAATACGGCGGCCATATCCTCGTCGAGTCGGCGAACGCGCGGGGCGCCGTGTTCCGTATCCTGTTACCGGGCCTGGAACCGGTAGCGCAGGAGGTGCGCGAAGGCGGCCGAGCGGAGCCGGTGAGGGGGGCGACGAAGAGCGAACTTGCGGGCCGTGTTCTGGTTGTGGACGACGAGCAGTCTGTGCGCGAGTTCATGCGCGAATTGCTCGAGAATTGGGGCCTGACCGTCGCCGTGGCCGCGGGCGGGGTCCAAGCGAAAGCGATGCTCGATGCAGCCCCCGATTCGGTTGATGTGGTCATCACGGACCAGACCATGCCGCGGCTGACGGGCCTTGATCTTGCAAGTCATCTGCGTTCGATCCGGCCTGAACTGCCTGTGATCCTCTATTCGGGCTATCTCGAAGGGCTCAGTGAGGATGAGGCAAGGGCAGCGGGGGTATCGGCGCTGCTGCGCAAACCGGTGCAGCCCGCGGAACTGTTTGAGCTGCTGCAAATATCACTATCCGGCTGAATGGTGAGTCGGTCGGTACTGGCAACTGGTCGCTGCCCCCGCTTCCGCATCCGGAACCGAACTTCACGAAGCTCGCGCTCGGCAAGAGCTGAGCCCAAACCGCGCCGATTTGCGGCCGCTTCAGGCTGAGCGTCGCGTCGTGCTCAGACCGGTGGCGCGGTCGCATGGAACGACGGTCGCGCGGATAGCTTCCCGAACCAATGCGCGAGGGCGGGGACGTTGTCGCGCCACTTCATTTCCGGTAGCCGAAAGTCCAAGTAGCTTAGCGCGCAGGCCGCCGTCAAGCTCCCGATGGTGAGCTCGCCCTCGAGCGACGCTGCCTCGCGCTCGAGCGCCGCAAGGGCCGCGGCGATCTTGGCGAGCTGCCCCGAACGCCATTCGCTCCACTGAAATTGCTCGGGCCGGACCGCGGCTTCGTAGCGGCACAGAACCGCCGCATCGAGGATGCCATCGCACAATGCCTGCTGGCGCAGCGCCTGCCAGCGGGCCGGGCCGTTCGCTGGAAACAGCTTGCGACCCGAGTGCAAGGTGTCCAGATACTCGCAGATCACCCGTGAGTCGAAAAGAGCGGTGCCGTCGGCGGTGATCAGCGTCGGGACCTTCATCAACGGGTTGTCGCTGGCCAGCTCGGAATTGGGATTGACGGGTGAGACGGTGATCGCGTGCGGCTCGATATCGCGATCCAGCCCGGTTTCGAGCGCGAACACGCGCACTTTTCGCGCAAACGGGGAGGCCGGAGAGTAATGAAGTTTCATTTTCATCGGTCTGATTCCTCGAGACGGGTGTCGCCCGATCGTGTCGTCGCGGGGGATCCCGCGCAAGGTTCTTGCACGGCGTGTCCCGGCCGCGCCGGGCGCGACCTATTCCGCGAAGAATTCCTTGACTTTGTCCATCCAGGACTTGGCGCGCGGGTCGTGGCGGCCCGCTCCCGTCCGGTTGATCTGCTCGAGCTCGACCAGGAGCTCGCGCTGGCGCGCGGTGAGGTTGACCGGTGTCTCCACCATCACGTGGCAGATGAGATCGCCTTGGCTCGCGGAGCGCACCCCCTTGATCCCTTTGTTTCGCAACCGGAACATCTGGCCGGTCTGTGTGCCCGCGGGCACCTTGATCTTGGCGTAACCGTCAAGCGTTGGAATCTCGATTTCGCCGCCGATCGCCGCCACCGTGATGCTGATCGGCATCTCGCAGTGAAGGTCATTGTGGTCGCGCGTGAAAACCGAGTGCTGCCGGATGTGGATCACGACATAGAGATCGCCGGGAGGACCGCCATTCATGCCGGCCTCACCTTCGCCCGAGAGGCGAATGCGGTCGCCTTCGTCCACCCCCGCGGGTATTTTCACCGAGAGCGTCTTGTGCCGTTTGACGCGCCCCGCTCCGCTGCAGGTTGCGCAGGGCGACGCGACGATCTTGCCGCTGCCGTGACAGCGCGGGCAGGTCTGCTGGATGGAGAAGAAACCCTGCTGCATGCGCACCTGACCGTGGCCCTGGCAGGTGGGGCAGTTGCTCGGCGAGGTGCCCGGCTTGGCGCCGGTGCCGTGGCAGGTGTCGCACTGCTCCATTGCGGGGATGCGGATTCGCGTCTCGGTGCCGCGCGCGGCGTCCTCGAGCGAGATCTCGAGGTTGTATCGGAGGTCCGCGCCGCGAAACACGTTCGAGCGCGAGCGCCCCCCGCCGAAGATGTCGCTGAAGATGTCGCCGAACGCATCGGCAAAGCCGCCGAAACCGGCCCCACCAGGCCCGAAGCCGCCGCCCGCCGCCATGGACGGATCGACGCCGGCATGGCCGAACTGGTCATACGCCCCGCGTTTCTGTCCGTCGGACAGGACTTCGTATGCTTCCTTTGCTTCCTTGAAGTGCTCCTCGGCCTTGGGATTGTCCGGATTGCGATCCGGATGCCACTTCATGGCGAGCTTGCGGTAGGCCTTCTTGATGTCCTCATCGGAGGCGTCCCGGCCCAGCCCCAGCACATCGTAGTAATCTCGTTTGGCCATTCGACTTCTCTACCACACAGGCACGGAGCGCCGGAGCAAGACGCGATTCTTCAATGCGAAAAAGCGCAAGGCAGGGGCGTTCTACCCCTGCCCGGCTGCGTTACCGCCGTCAAGACTCTGTGAGCTCTTCAGTGCCTCTGTGCCTCTGTGGTTAATCGTTATTTCTTGGCGTCTTTCACTTCCGTGTACTCCGCATCGACAACGTTGCCGTCGTCCTTCTTCTCACTCTCAGCTCCGGCGCCGCTTGCGGCACCTGCGCCTTCGGCGCCCGGGGCCTGCTGCTTGGCCTGCTCCTTCGCGTACATCTTCTCCGCGAGCTTATGCGCCGCCTGCGCCAGTGCCTGGGTCTTGGCCTCGATCTCGGCCTTGTCCTCGCCTTTCAGCGCCTCTTCGGCCTCTTTCAATGCCTGTTCGATCTGCGCCTTTTCCTCGGCGGAGAGCTCGTCGCCGTGGTCCTTCAGCGATTTCTTGACGCCGTGAATGATGTGATCGCACTGGTTGCGGGCGTCCACCAGCTCGCGCGCCTTGCGGTCTTCCTCGGCGTTTGCCTCCGCATCTTTCACCATGCGCTGGATCTCTTCTTCGCTGAGGCCCGAGCTCGCCTGGATCTTGATCTTGTTCTCCTTGCCCGTCGCCTTGTCCTTCGCCGAAACGTGCAGGATGCCGTTCGCGTCGATGTCGAACGTGACCTCGATCTGCGGCATGCCTCGCGGCGCCGGCGGGATGTCGGTCAGGTTGAACTGGCCAAGGCTCTTGTTGACGCGCGCCATTTCGCGCTCGCCCTGCAGCACGTGAATCGTGACAGCGGTTTGGTTGTCGTCCGCCGTCGAGAACACCTGCGTGGCCTTGGTCGGGATCGTGGTGTTCTTCTGGATGAGCTTGGTCATCACGCCGCCGAGCGTCTCGATGCCGAGCGAGAGCGGTGTGACGTCGAGGAGCAGCACGTCCTTGACGTCGCCCTTCAGCACGCCCGCTTGAATCGCGGCGCCAACCGCCACAGCCTCATCCGGGTTCACGTCCTTGCGCGGCTCCCGCCCGAAGAACGCCTTGACCTTCTCCTGGACCTTGGGCATGCGGGTCTGTCCGCCGACGAGAATGACGTCGCTGATGTCCGAGCTCTGGATGCCGGCGTCCTTGATCGCGATGCGGCACGGCTCGATGGTTCTGTCGATGAGTTCCTCGACCAGGCTCTCGAATTTCGCGCGGGTGATCTTGATCCCCAGGTGCTTGGGACCGGACTGGTCGGCGGTGATGTAGGGCAGATTGATCTCGGTCTGCTGGGACGAGGAGAGCTCGATCTTGGCTTTCTCCGCTGCATCCTTGAGGCGCTGCAGCGCGAGCATGTCCTTGCGCAGATCGATGCCGTTCTCCTTCTTGAATTCGTCGCACAGGTAATCCATCAGCCGCTGGTCGAAGTCTTCCCCGCCGAGGAACGTGTCGCCGTTGGTGGAGAGCACTTCGAACTGCTTCTCGCCCTCGACATCGGCGAGCTCGATGATCGAGATGTCGAAGGTGCCCCCGCCGAGGTCGTAGACCGCAACCTTGCGGTCACCCTTGCCCTGCTTGTCCATGCCGAAGGCGAGCGCCGCGGCCGTCGGCTCGTTGATGATGCGCTTGACGTCGAGGCCCGCGATGCGGCCGGCGTCCTTCGTCGCCTGGCGCTGCGAGTCGTTGAAGTACGCCGGAACCGTGATCACCGCCTCGGAGATGGATTCTCCCAGGTAGTCCTCAGCGGTCTTCTTCATCTTCGCGAGCACCTGCGCCGAGATCTCGGGCGGCGCCATCTTTTTGCCGCGCACCTCGACCCACGCGTCCTTGTTGGTCGCTTCCACGATCTTGTAGGGAACGACCTTGAGCGCCTTCTGCACTTCGCTTTCCGCGAACCGCCGCCCGATCAGGCGCTTGACCGCATAAACGGTGTTCTGGGGGTTGGTAACCGCCTGGCGCTTCGCCGGCGCTCCGGTAAGAATTTCTCCATCGTCCATGTACGCGACGATTGAGGGCGTGGTGCGCCCGCCCTCCGAGTTCTCGATCACTTTGGCCTGGCCGTTCTCCATCACGGCCACGCACGAATTCGTGGTCCCGAGGTCAATCCCGATGATCTTTGCCATGTTTCTACCTCTTTGGTTTTCCTAAAGTTCCTTCACGAAGGGATATTGGGGTCAACCCTCAACTTTCAACGCTCCTGGTCTTCGACACCGTCACCAGGGCAGGACGAATCACCCGGTCATGCAGCAGGCAGCCTTTCTGAAGCACCTGAACCACCGTGTTGGGCTCTGCTTCGCCCTCGACGACGCTGATCGCCTGGTGCCGGTGAGGATCGAATTTCTGGCCCGCCGGGTCGATTTCCGTGAGGCTGAATTTCTCGAACACGCTCAAGAGCTGCTTCAGCGTCAGCTCGACGCCGCTTTTCATGCTCTCGACGGACGCATTTTCCACGGCAAGCGCCGCTTCGAGGCTATCCTTTACTGCCAGCAATTCCGTCGCGAAGCTCTCCACGGCGAACTTGTGAGCACTGGCGATCTCAGACTGCGCGCGTTTACGGATGTTGTCTGCTTCTGCTTTCGCGCGCAGCCAGGCGTCATGGTGCTCCTGCGCTGCAAGTTCGGCGCGTTTGAGCAGCACCTCGAGGCTCGGCATTGTTTCGGGAGCAGAGGGCTCGGGTGCTTGCTGCGGCGTCTCGGGCGTACCGGGCTGCTCGGTCAGCTCGCCGGCCGGTCCTTCCTGCTGGCTTGAATCAGCAGTGCGGGCATCGGGTGTTTCCTGCATCATGGTCTCCGTGTTAACTCGAAACACATTGGGCTATACCCGCTCATTTCAAGGGAGCAGGGTAAATTTCACAAGTAATTGATTATAATTATAAAGTTTTGAAAGAACTGCCATCAGAGATCGTGGATATCACCGGCGAGACCCCGAACCGCGTGCAGGGGGCGGCATTCTGCGCGGTCCGGGACCTGCGGTCGGGCGAGAGCGTGGTGCTGCTCACCGCCTAGGAGCCCTCGCTTTTGATGCGCAGCCTCGGCCTGCAGATAGGCCACAAACTCGCCTGATCTATCGTCGGGAAGGGCGGGCGCTGGCAAACTCTCGTCCAGCACCGCGCCGATTCTCCGCTGGCCGACGTTGCTCGATCTGCTCCAGCGCGAGCATCGGCGTCCCGACAGTTTGCTCGCGGATGCATTGCGTGTACTCGATACCGGTAGTGCGGCCGTGGTGGCGACGCCCCTGCTGTTGGAATTCCCCCGCGCTCTCACGCGACACCTCTACGTCGAGGACGAGCTTCTCACGCCGTTCCTCGGCGCCGGTCCCGATCCGGACGCGGCTGCGGCGATTATGGTGCGCGAGCACGCCGAGATCGCGGCACAACTTGAGCTGATCGAGGACTGCTTGCGTGGGACCGTGGCGGGGACGGAGGACGCGGCGCTGCTGGAGCGGGTGAGGGCGCTGCTGGCCGAATGACCGGCGTGGGTCTGCTCGCGGCTGTCGGCGTTCAGGCGGCGAGCGCTATCAGCGGGCGAACGTCAGCCGCGGTGTCCAGCTTCCAGACGCCCTCTGCCAAGCGCCGCGCGTTTTCCATCCCAATCGCAGTCTCGGCATTAGCGAGGAACTTGGCCTCGATTGCCGCGTCCGTCATCGGGTTGTCAATGGTGCCGCTCGCATGGTCCACGTGCGCTTCGCGGGAGGTCTTGCCGGTGACGACTCGTGCCCAGGCCTGGTCCTTGCGAAAGCTTTCATCAGGCGTCGCGGTGACCTTGCGGCGAAGCGCGGTGACTGCGGCGTCTGTCGCGCGCTGATCGCTGTACTGCGCAATGCCCGCAGCGCCGTCCATCAACGCAACGGCGGCGCTGTGGTAGACGCTGAACTTCGACTGCAAGCCAGTGGTCGGTTCGACGACGCCCGTGACCGAGAGCACGTGCGGGTGGACGCGCAGCTCGATTGAGCTGACCGTGGCCGGATCGATCGCGCTCTCGCTACGAATCTTCACCAGCGCGTCGATGAGCGGGTGCAACACCACGCCGCACGCATACGGCTTGTGGCCGTTGCGCGCAATCTCCCAGTTGTCGCCGAGTCCGCTGGTGAGTTTCTCGGGAGCGGCAATGCTGCTGTAGATGCGGCAGAAACCGCGCTTGCCCTCAATGATCTCCTGCGAGCTGTCGAAGCCATTCTGCGCCAGCAGGGCCGCCAGCACGCCGCTTGAGGCTGCCTTGCCGGCATGAAACGACTTGCACATCGTTCCGCGGTTCTGCTGCATGCCGGCGGCCTGCGTTGTAGCGATGCCCATGGCATAAGTGAGTCGCTCCTCGTCCAGCCCCATGATGCGGCCTGCGGCGACACCGGCTGCGGTACTGCCGAGCGTCCCGGTCAGGTGCCAGCCGCCGGCATGGTGCGCGGGCGCGGCCTGGCCGCAGCGCACGCCGGCCTCGAATCCGGCGGCGTAGGCGACGACGAGGTCCTTGCCCGAGGTCGGCCGGCGCTCGGCCAGCGGGAGGAGCGCGGCGAGGACCGGAGAGCTGGTATGCAGGACGACGCCTCCCATGTGCGTGTCGTCGAAATCAAGCACGTGCCCCATCTGGCCGTTCGCGAGCGGCGCGTCCAGAAGGCCGAGCCTGAGCCGCCGTCCAAGCACTGTCGCCTGCGCATTACCGCTCACTGCTTGCAGCACGCCGACCAGCTTGCCGATCGTCGGGTGGCCGCTACCCGCCAGAGCACAGCCGAGCCAGTCGAGCAGGCCCCGCCGCGCCTCGTGCACGGCTTTTGCTGGCAGGTCCTCGAACCTCGTGTTCGCGAGGTGGGCGCACAGCGTGCGGCTGGCCGTGCGCAAGACGTCCCGTTCCGGTTCTTTCATGGATTCCCCTTGAAAATGGACGCGCCTGGTCTCGACAAACGACTTTCCGCGGACGATCCGGGACCGCCCGTTTTGCGGGCGCGCTAGCTTTCCGCACCCATGGCAAGCGCGCTCAGGCGCGATTTCTCCAGCTGCTCGCTTGAAACCTTGTGTTCCCAGCCAAGGAGATTTCGCAACACAATGTCGGTGAGCGTGTGGATCCAGTCGTCGCGCTCGTTGAGGCAAGGGATGTGATGGAACTCCCGCCCGCCGGACTTGAGGAAGATCGTCTTTCCCTCGATCGCGATTTCCTCGAGCGTTTCCAGGCAATCGCTGACGAAGCCTGGGCACATGACGTCGACGCGCCCGAGCCCTTGTTTGCCGAGCTCCTTCAGGACGTCAGCGGTGTAGGGCTTCAGCCACTCCGTCCTGCCGAAGCGCGACTGGAAGGTGATCCGGTACTGCTCCGGGCGCAGCGACAGCGCCTCCGCGAGCAAGCGCCCCGTCTTCTGGCACTCACAGTGGTAGGGGTCCCCCTTCTCGAGCGTGTAGCGCGGCACCCCGTGAAAACTCATGAGAAGCACATCCGGCCGGTGGTTTCTCATCCAGTAGTCGCGCACGCTTTGTGCCAGCGCCCCGATGTAGCCGGGATGGTCGTGAAAGCTGCGTACCGTCCGCAGCGCCGGCTGGTTGCGCATGGACGCAAGGCAGGCGGTGGCGGCATCGACGACGGAGGCCGTGGTGCTGGCGGAGTACTGGGGGTAGAGCGGCACGACCAGAATGCGGTTGCAATGATGAAGCTTCAGCTCGCGCATCTTTTCCGCGATCGATGGTGAGCCGTAGCGCATCGCATAGTCGAGCACGATGGGCAGCTGTCGGGCGCGATCGCCGAGATAACCGCGCACGAGCTTGGTCTGCCGTTCGGTGTGAACCTTGAGCGGCGAGCCGTCGCTCATCCACACCTGGGCATAGCGTTCGGCCGATCCCCTCGGCCGCGTTGTGAGAACGAAGCCATGCAGGATCGGCCACCATACAATGCGCGGAATTTCGACGACTCTCGGGTCGGAAAGGAACTCCCGAAGGTAGGTGCGCACCGCGCTGGCGTTCGGCGCGTCCGGTGTGCCCAGGTTGACGAGCAGAACGCCGATTCGAGGCTCGGTCCCGTGGGCGTAGGGAGGTTCTGGGTTCACGGTTCAATGTTCCGGGTTTAATGTTCAAAGTTCAAGGAAGGCTTCCAGGGCATCGAACCTTGAACATGGAACCTTGAACCTGGAACGAACGCGAAGTTCAGCGCTGCGTAAGCACGGTGGTGAGGAGTTTCGCGGTGATATCCACCAGGGGTATCACGCGCTCGTAAGCCATGCGCGTCGGGCCGATGACGCCGACAGTGCCGACCACCTGGCCATCCACGGTGTAGGGAGCCGCGATAACGCTGCACTCGTCGAGCGGCGCCACGCCGGATTCGCCACCGATGAAAATCTGGACTCCCTGGGCGCGGCTCGATACGTCGAGCAGCTGCAGCAGGCCGGTCTTGCGGTCGAAGAGCTCGAAGAGCCTGCGCAGATTGGACATGTTGGAAGAGAGGTCCTGCGAATCGAGCAGGTTACTCTCGCCCGAGATCACGACGTCCTCCGAGGATTCTGTTTCGGCACGGCTTCCCGCTTCCAGGGCGGCCGTCATCAACTGCGTCATGTCCTCGGTCAGCTGCCTCAGCTCATCGCGGATCCGGTGACGGATTTCGGTGAAGGTGAGGCCCGCGTAGTGCTGGTTGAGAATATTGGCAGCTTCCGTCAGCTCCGACGGGGCAAACGGCCTGTCGGTGTGCAGGATGCGGTTTTGCACGTCGCCTTCCGGTGTGACGATGATGAGCAGGATGCGGCTTTCCGAGAGACGCAGGAACTCGATGTGGCGAAACCCGGAGTTGCGGCGTGGTGTCCGCACCACTCCAGCAAAATGCGTCAACTCGGAAAGGAGGTGCGAAGCAGATGTCACGAGTCGCTGCCGGTTCTCGGTGTCGAGCTGCTCCTCGAGCTGATGGACTTCCATCCGGTCGAGCGGCTTGATGGTAAGCAGCGTATCCACGAAGAACCGGTATCCGCGCGCGGTCGGAACCCGGCCGGCCGATGTATGCGGGCTCGCGATGAAGCCCATTTCCTCGAGGTCCGACATGATGTTGCGGATGCTCGCGGGGCTCAGATCGAGACCGGAGAACTTTGACAAAGCACGCGAGCCCACCGGCTGACCCTCCGCGACGTAGCGTTCGACCAGCGTCTTCAGCAGGAGCTGGGCTCGTTCGTTCAAAACGGGTGCGTCTGCCATGGTGTTATTCTACTAAAAACCGTGACCCGTGACCCGTGACCCGTTACCCGTGACCAGTAACGGGTGACCGATGAGGGGCGAGCCGTCGGGCGTGATTCTAACGGGGAACGCGGCTTTCATCGGGGTCTCTCCACCCACGGGTCGCCGGTCACTGGCCACGGGGTTTTGTGGTCTAATGCCGCCATGAAATCATCTTTCCAGACCGTCGCGGTGATCGGGAAATACCGGAGCCCCGAGGTCGCCGAGTCAGTGCTCAAATTGGCGCAGTTTCTGGAAAAGCGCGAGGTCACCGTGCTGATCGACGCGCTCACTGCCAAGCATCTGGGGCCGGTCAAGCAACGGGTTCACACACTGGAAGAACTCGGCCGGGAAGCTGACCTCGCGATCGTGATTGGCGGTGACGGGACGATGCTCAACATTGCGCGCATCCTTGCGCCGTACGACGTCGCGCTGGTCGGGGTGAACCAGGGCCGACTGGGCTTCCTCACGGACATCTCGATCGATACGATGTTCGACACCATCGGCGATGTGCTGGACGGCAAGTTCGTGACCGAGCCGCGCATGCTCCTCGGCGGCCAGGGCCTTCGCGGCGAGGAGACGCTCTTCGACGTTCTCGCCTTCAACGAAGTCGTGGTGAGCAAAGGCGTGAAGGGGAACATGCTCGATCTCGACGTCCACATCGACGGCCAGTTCATCTACAGCCAGCGTGGAGACGGGTTGATCGTCGCGACGCCAACGGGTTCGACGGCCTACGCGCTGTCCGCAGGCGGCCCGATCGTGCACCCTTCGCTGTCCGTCATGGCGCTGGTCCCGGTCTCGCCCCATACACTCTCTAACCGTCCCATCGTGATCAGCAGCGACTGCACGGTGGACATCGTCGCGCGAGGGGTGGGCGACGCGCAGGCGCACTTCGACAGCCACTCCCGTTTTGAGCTGCGCGAAGGCGACCGCGTGGTAGTGCGACGCTATGACCATGCGATCCACCTGCTCCATCCCGTCGGGCACAGCTATTACAGTATGTTGCGGGAGAAGCTCAACTGGAACAGAGAATAGAGCGTGACCAGTGACCTGTGACCCGTGACGGGTGCTCCGTGAGCCACTTCTGTTTCTTTGCGCTTTGTCCAGTCACCGGGCACCGGTCGCCAGTCACCGTTTTCTCATGCTGCGCAGCCTGAGTATCCGCGATTTCGTCATCGTGGACCGCATGGAACTGGAATTTTCCTCCGGTTTCACGGTGCTCACGGGCGAAACCGGGGCGGGCAAGTCGATCCTGATCGATGCGCTGGCGCTGGTGCTGGGCGAGCGAGCCGAGGCGATCGCGGTGCGCAGTGGCGCCGAGCGTGCCGACATCAGCGCCGAGTTCGATACGGCAGGCCACCGGCAGGCGGGGCACTGGTTGGCGGAAAACGATCTCTCCGGCGATGAGGATGTGTGCCTGATGCGGCGCGTCGTCGAAGCGTCGGGGCGCTCACGGGGCTTCGTCAATGGTCGGCCCGTAACGCTCGCGCAGCTGCGCGAGCTCGGCGAATTCCTCGTGGACATTCACGGACAGCATCAGCATCAGTCGCTGCTGCGGACGGCGGCACAGCGGGAGTTGCTCGACGCCTACGGCGGGCTCGCGCAGAGCGCCGCCAAGGTGAGAGAGCGGTACCGGGCTTGGCAGAAGCGACAGGAAGACCGTATCGCATTCGAGACCAATGCCGCCGCGTTTGCTGCGGAGCGCGAACAGCTTGAATGGCAGGTGCGCGAGCTCGAGGCGTTGCATCTGGCTGACGGCGAGTGGATAGAGCTCGCGGCTGAGCATGCGCGGCTCGCGCATGCGGCGAGCCTGATCGAGGCCGCCCAGGCTGGCACCGAAGCACTGTCGGAGGCGGAGAACTCGTGTATCGCGCAACTGAACGGCGTCATCAACCGCCTCAACGCCCTCATTGAACACGACGGTCGGCTGCGCGAGATCCTCGATGTGCTGGAGCCGGCGCAAATCCAGCTACAGGAGGCGCTTTACAGCCTGCGCCGTTACGGCGAGCGCCTTGAGCTCGATCCGCAGCGGTTGCGCGAGATCGAGCACCGGCTCGATACCATCCATTCTGCGGCGCGCAAGTATCGAATCCCGCCCGAGGACTTGTCCGCAAGGCTCGCGGCGGCCAAGGCGCGGTTGAGCGATCTGGGCGAGGGTGGTGATGCCGAATCGCTGCGCCGTCTCGAGGAGGAAGCGCACGCGGCGTGCACGGCGGAGGCCAAAATGCTGTCGGCTGCGCGAAGGAAGGCCGCCGCGAAGCTGGCGCGAGAGGTGACGCAAGCGATGCAGACACTCGCCATGGCGGGCGGCCGGTTCGAGGTGGCACTGGCAGAGCTGCCAGAGGTGACTGCCCATGGTCTCGAGAATGTCGAGTTTCTCGTCGCCTCGCACAAGGGCATGGCAACGCATCCGCTTGGCAAGGTTGCATCGGGCGGTGAACTCTCCCGCCTTTCGCTCGCGATCCAGACAGTGACGAGCCGGGTCGCACAGGTGCCGACCCTCATCTTCGACGAGGTCGACGCGGGTATCGGCGGGCGTGTCGCGGAGATCGTGGGCAAGATGCTCAAGCGGCTCGGGCAGACCTACCAGGTGATGTGCATCACGCACCTGCCGCAAGTTGCGGCCTCGGCCGATCAGCAATGGCAGGTGAGCAAGACGACGGCCAATGGCAAGGTGGTCTCCAGGCTGACGGTGCTGGACGAGGAACAGCGCCTCGAGGAGATCGCGCGCATGCTGGGGGGAGTCAAGATAACCGAGACGACGCGCAAGCACGCCGCCGAAATGCTTAAGAGCCGTGACCAGTGACGAGTGAGCAGTGACCAGTGGCGGGTAACCCATGACCGGTCACCGAGTTTTGGGCGTCAGCCAAAGAGCCGCTGCAGCACGAGATGCGTCGGATAATGAATCAGCGCCGCGAAGCCTGCCATTAACAACGCAAGGTAGAGGAGTGGCGGGAAGTGTCGCTGCGGTCCGGCGCCCCAGCCGAATACCCAGTTGACGTTGTCTTTGGGATTAGTCAGCCAGAAGGTGAGCGGCAGGACCACCCATGCAAGTGCTGTCTGCGCGACAAGCGCCCGCGGGTCGTAGCCGAGCCGGTCGAGGAGCCATAGCAACAAAAATGGCAGGAGGACATGAAAGAGGGATAGCGCGCGCAGAGCGCGGGGCAGGCGCGCGTCGAACATGTAGTCGGTCAGCCCGCTCACGCGCCGTCCGGTGAGGAGTTGCCCGAAGAAGCTCACATTCCAGAGTATCTCGGGCAGCAGCGTGCCGACCGCCATCATGCTCGCGAGCAGCGGGCTCTCCAGCCAAAGAGCAGCCGTGGTTACGAGCAGCGCGATGTCCGAGAACCAGAGGAAGTTGCCGAGGGGATACCTGACGGTGTAGACAGCCACGGTAATCAACACCATGGCGGTATAGGCGAGCTTGAGCCAGAGCGGGATCAGTGCGGCGGCAGATTCCATTCCCGCGATATTTCCGAGAGCAGGGCGCGGGTCGCGGTGGCGGCCTCGCGCGCGACATCCTCTGGCGGGCGGGCCCAGGCAGCCGGATTCGGCGCCTCGTAGCTCAGGTAGCCCGCGTAACCTTTTTCGATCAGCAGCCCGAACACCTCTCTCCAGCGCACGATCCCCTGGCCGGGCGGCAGACGATCGGCGGGCCTCAGCCCGCCGGCCGCGGGCGCGGCCGGCACGTCGCTGTACTGAAAAGCGAAGATGTCGCTGGCAGGGACGTCCTCGAAGCCGCGGCCCCCGTCACCGCTGCGTTCCAGATGATAAGCGTCGAGCAGCAGACCGCAGTGCGGATGGGCGGCGGCCGCGAGGATCTCGCGAGCGAGCTCCAGGCGATTGACAATCTGGTGCTGCGAGCTGTACTCCCACGCGAGCCGCAGCCCATGGGCTTCGACGATACCTCCCGCTTCGCGCAAGGCGGCTGCCGCCTCCTTGACGGTGCCGGAGGTCTGGCCAGTCGCGCTCATGATCGTGTCGCACCCGAGGGCGCTGGCGGTCTCGCAAGTCTCGGCCAGTGCCGCGAAGATGCGGCGCTGCTCGCGTCCCTTCGCGAACATCCAGCCGTACTCCGCGCCGAGTATCGCCACTTTCACGCCGCTTGCCCGGATGAGCTCGATCAGATCCCGGCGGCTATTGCCGACACTGGACGCGCGCGCGAAATCGACGTGCCGCAACTCGACCGCGTTCCAGCCGGCCCGCGGCGCAATGCGCAGCACTTCCGCGAGCGGAGTCGAGTCGAGCGTCCAGGTGTGAAGCGCAAGACGCTCCCACAGCGCGTTGTCGTCGCTCATCGCGCCGCCCGTGAAACGGCGAAGCGCGTCCCTGGTCGATCGCCATTCACGAGAATGTCCCTTGAAACCCAAGAAACAGCATCAGCTGCAGATGAGCGCCTTTGCGAGACCGGGGATGCATCATCTTCTTTCATGCTGACGGCGCGTATCGGCCTGCACCGGGAGCTGCACTACGCTATCTTGGGAGCGGCTCGAGTAAGCGTTCAGGCATCATCCCCACGCTTGTAGGGGCAATCAGCCTTGGTGCACTCGACGTAAATGTGCAGCGAATGGTCCTGGATCCGGAAGCCGCGGTCTCTCGCCACTTTCTCCTGCCGCTGCTCGATCTCCGAGTCGAAGAACTCCTCGACATGTCCACACTGCACGCAGACGAGGTGGTCGTGATGGCCGCCCTGGTTCAACTCGAACACGGCTTTGCCGCTTTCGAAGTGGTGGCGGATCAGCAAACCCGCCTGCTCGAACTGTGTCAGGACACGGTAAACGGTCGCGAGACCCGTTTCAGTGCCATCCTTCGAGAGCAGCTTGTAGACATCCTCGGCCGAGAGGTGGCGTACCGGGCTGTTTTCGAACAGTTCCAGAACGCGCAGGCGCGGAAGCGTCGCCTTGAGGCCTATCGTCTTGAGATCGTTGGGCGAGCTCACGGCGCTACCGGTGTCGGAAAGAGGGGGCGTCGGTTATCATATTCGTATTTGACCGCCTTGGAAACCGCGCTCATTCAGGGGTTTTGCCCCGTACGCGTCCTGCCATGAATACCGTTCGAAATCCGTGGCGCGGCCGGGCGCGCACTACCGCAATTTGCACCGCGTTGCTCGTTGCCGGTTGCAGCGGTTCGTCTTCGCTGCCGGGCCTGAAGGCGTATCGCATGGACATCCAGCAGGGAAACGCGGTCACGCAGGAGATGGTCTCAAAGCTGAAGCCGGGGATGACGCGCGCGCAGGTGCGATTTGCATTGGGCACGCCCCTTCTCGTCGATCCGTTTCGCACTGACCGTTGGGATTATGTCTATTATTTCGAAAAGCCCGGCGCACCGCGGGAATATCGTCATGTCGTTGTCGTGTTCAAGGGCGACAGGCTGGAACGCCTCGAAGGCGACGTCGTGCCATCGGGCGCCGAGGGCAAGGGCGCGCTGAGCATTGACAGGCCCGCAGCCGTACCGGGTGGCGCGTCGTCGTCGGCAACGGGCAGCGCGGCCGCGGCGCAATCGGACCAAGGCCCGCCAGCCGCAGATCCTTCTGGCGCGAACGGCAAGCCGGCAGTAAACGCACCGGCGGAAGAACGCGGTTTTTTCGGCCGCATATTCGATTCGCTAGGCTTCTGACCGCCGCGCCAGAGTTCGACGGTCGACCGGAAAAAATCATCCATTACCGGAATCATTGCGGAGCGGAGACGGGATCATGGCGAAATTAAAGCTTGCTGTTGCCGGCGCCTCCGGACGCATGGGGCGAGCGCTGATCGACGCGGTCCTGCGCGATCCGGAGCTGGGACTTGCGGCGGCGCTCGAGGCCAAGGGCAATCCCCATGTCGGTAAGGATGCCGGCGAGCTGGCGGGCTTACCGTGCGGCGTGAAGATCGCGGACGATGTCTCCAAGGCCCTTGCCGGATGCGACGTGCTGGTCGACTTCACTCGGCCCGAAGGCACGATGGCGCACATTGCAGCGTGCCGCAATCAGAAAGTGAGGCTGGTAATCGGGACGACTGGCTTCAGCGATGCGCAGAAGAAGGAGATCACCGAAGCCGCGCGCGAGATTGCAGTCGCGTTTTCGCCGAACTTCAGTGTGGGTGTGAACGTCGTTTTCCGGCTGCTGGAGATTGCGGCGAAGGCCCTCGGCAAGGGCTACGATGTCGAAATTATCGAGGCGCATCACCGTCACAAGGTGGATGCGCCTTCCGGCACCGCGTTGCGCATGGGCGAGGTGGTAGCGCGTGCACTGGGCCGGGACTTGAAGCAATGCGCGGTCTTCGGGCGCGAGGGTGTCACGGGCGAGCGCAGGGACGAGACGATTGGATTTGCCACGGTTCGTGGCGGCGACCTGGTAGGAGAGCACACGGCCATGTTCATTGGTGGCGGTGAGCGCGTGGAGATCGCGCACCGCGCATCCAGCCGGGCAAATTTCGCGATCGGCGCACTCCGCGCTGCTCGCTTCCTGGTGTCCAAGCCGAGCGGGCTCTACGACATGGCCGACGTGCTGGGCCTCAAGTGAAGGCAATAGGAAAAAGGGAATAGGTAATAGGAGATTACGCCGGCGTTTTTCGCGCTTCGCTTGGCGATTTCCTGTTCCCAATTTCCCATTTCCTCGCCGCGAACGCGTTGCCGCCGTAGGGCGTTTGCCGTATAATTCGCAAGCTTCGGCGGGACGGGCTCGATGGCCTGTCCCGCTTTCTGTATCTACACCTTAAATCAAGAGCTTATGGTGTCGCGGGTTCCTGCCATCCTGGTGCTAAAAGATGGCACCATTTTTCGCGGCGCGTCGATCGGTGCCGAGGGCACCGCTGTCGGCGAGGTGGTGTTCAACACCGCCATGACCGGCTACCAGGAGATCCTCACCGACCCCTCTTACAGTCGGCAACTGGTTACCTTGACCTGTCCGCACATCGGCAACACCGGGACGAACCCAGTAGATCTGGAATCAGACCGGGTGCACGCAGCGGGGCTGATCATTCGCGATCTGCCGGTGCTGTCCTCGAACTGGCGCAAATCATGGACGCTTCAGGACTATCTCAGAGGACAGGGCGTTCCGGCGATCGCCGACATCGACACGCGGCGGCTGACGCGTATGCTGCGCGATAAAGGAGCGCAGGATGGCTGCCTGATGGCCGGCAGCAACGTGGATGAGGCAGCCGCGCTCGAGGCCGCGCGCGGGTTTCCCGGGCTCGTGGGGATGGACCTCGCGAAGGTTGTGAGCTGCGCGAAACCGTACGAATGGGACGAAGGCGTGTGGGCACTGGGAGAAGGCTACCGCCGTCTCGAGAATCCGCGTTTTCACGTGGTTGCCTACGACTATGGCGTCAAGCGCAACATCCTGCGCAAGCTCGTTTCTCGGGGCTGCCGGGTAACCGTGCTGCCGGCACAGACGCCCGTTGAAGACGCGCTGGCGCTCCAGCCTGACGGAGTTTTTTTGTCGAACGGGCCGGGCGATCCCGAGCCATGCGATTACGCGATCCGCGCGATCCGCCGGCTGCTCGACGCGGGCATGCCCCTTTTCGGCATCTGCCTTGGGCATCAGCTCATGGGGCTCGCGAGCGGCGCCAAGACCCTCAAGATGAAGTTTGGACATCACGGTGCGAACCACCCCGTGCAGGACCTCGACACCGGGCGCGTCATGATCACGAGCCAGAACCATGGCTTCGCGGTCGACGCGCAGACGCTTCCTGCCAGCGCTCGCGTCACGCATGTATCGCTTTTCGACGGTAGCCTCCAGGGTTTTACCCGGACCGACCGTCCCGCTTTTTGCTTCCAGGGCCATCCTGAAGCGAGCCCGGGTCCGCACGATGTCGATTACCTGTTCGATCGTTTCGTGGGCCTAATGGAAAAGAATCCTGCGACCCGCGAGGAAATCACCAGCGCCACGAAGGAAAAGGCAGGAACAACGTCTTGAACTGCAGCGGCGGCAAGGGATGAGAGCGCGCCGTGAGCGCAGTGGCGGCACAAACAGTCGTAGCAGCACTCCTGGAAGACGAATGGCCTGGCTTTCCTCGAGTCGTGGCCGTTCAGAATAGGCATGCCGAAAAGAACTGACATCAAGAGCATTCTGATCATCGGTGCGGGTCCGATCGTTATCGGTCAGGCCTGCGAGTTCGACTATTCGGGTGCGCAGGCGTGCAAGGCGCTCAAGGAAGAGGGCTACCGCGTCATCTTGGTCAACTCCAATCCCGCCACCATCATGACCGACCCCGAGATGGCGAATGCGACCTACATTGAGCCGATCAGCTGGCAGATGCTCGAGAAGGTTATCGCCGCGGAGCGTCCCGACGCGATACTGCCTACGATGGGCGGTCAGACGGGTCTCAACTGCGCGCTCGACCTGGCGCGCGAAGGCGTGCTCGACAAGTACGGTGTGGAAATGATCGGGGCTCGGCGTGAAGCCATCGACAAGGCCGAGGACCGTGAAAAATTCAAGGCCGCGATGCAGAAGATCGGGCTCGCGAGCGCGCGCTCCGCGCTTGCGCACAGCCTGGAGGAAGCATTCCAGGTGCAGGCGGTGGTGGGCTTCCCGACCATCATTCGGCCGTCCTTTACGCTGGGCGGGACCGGAGGCGGGATTGCCTACAATCGCGAGGAGTTCGTCGCGATATGCGAGCGCGGGCTCGATGCAAGCCCGACGCGCGAAGTGCTGATCGAGGAATCGGTCATAGGCTGGAAGGAATTCGAGATGGAGGTCGTGCGGGACCGCCACGACAACTGCATCATTGTCTGCTCGATCGAGAACATCGATCCGATGGGCGTTCACACCGGCGACTCCATCACGGTCGCCCCTGCGCAGACGCTCACCGACAAGGAATACCAGATCATGCGCGACGCTTCCATTGCGTGCCTGCGCGAGATCGGCGTGGACACCGGCGGATCCAACGTGCAGTTCGCGATCAATCCCGATGACGGACGCATGCTGATCATCGAGATGAACCCGCGGGTGTCCCGCTCATCGGCGCTTGCTTCGAAGGCAACCGGGTTCCCGATTGCCAAGGTCGCGGCAAAGCTCGCGGTCGGCTACACGCTCGACGAACTGAGAAACGAGATCACCGGAGGTGCGACACCGGCGTCGTTCGAGCCGACCATCGATTACGTCGTGACCAAGGTGCCACGTTTTGCTTTCGAGAAGTTTCCCGAAGCGAACGACCGCCTTACGACACAGATGAAGTCGGTGGGAGAGGTGATGGCCATCGGGCGCACCTTCCAGGAATCCCTGCAGAAGGCGCTGCGGGGGCTCGAGACTGGCGTGGACGGCTTCGACGAGAAGAGCACCGATCGCGACGCGATCGAAAACGAGCTCGGGCATCCCGGACCCGAGCGGATCTATTATGTGGCCGATGCCTTCCGCTGCGGCATGACCGTGGACGAAGCCCACGAGATTTCGCGCATCGATCATTGGTTCCTGGCACAGATCGAGGACATCGTCCTGCGGGAGCAAGCGCTCGAAGGCAAGACGGTCGACCAGCTCGACACGGAGGCGATGCGCGCGCTCAAACGTGCAGGTTTCTCCGACGCCCGGCTCGGGAAGCTGCTTTCCACGGATCAGCACGCGGTTAGAGCTCGCCGTCACGAGCTCGGGGTGCGGCCCGTTTTCAAGCGCGTGGATACCTGCGCGGCTGAGTTCGCGACACAGACCGCCTACCTCTACTCGACATATGAGGAGGAATGCGAGTCGGCACCGAGCGGCGGGAAGAAGGTGATGGTCCTTGGCGGCGGTCCCAACCGCATCGGCCAGGGCATCGAGTTCGACTATTGCTGCGTTCACGCGGCGCTGGCGCTGCGCGAGGACGGATTCGAGACCATCATGGTCAACTGCAATCCCGAGACGGTGTCCACTGACTACGACACGTCCGACCGTCTCTATTTCGAGCCGCTCACGCTCGAGGACGTCCTCGAGATCGTCCACGTCGAGAAGCCGTTTGGCGTCATCGTGCAGTTTGGCGGCCAGACGCCGCTCAAGCTCGCGCGCGACTTGGAGGCGAACAAGGTGCCCATCATCGGCACCACACCCGATTCGATCGACATGGCGGAGGACCGGGAACGTTTCCAGAAGCTCCTTAACCGGCTCAAGCTGCGCCAGCCGGCCAACCGTACGGCGCGCAGCGCCCAAAAGGCGCTGGCGCTGGCGGAGGATATCGGCTACCCGCTCGTGGTGCGGCCGTCCTACGTGCTTGGTGGGCGCGCCATGGAAATCGTCTACCAGCAGAGCGACCTCGAGCGCTACATGCGGGAGGCGGTCAAGGTCTCGAATGACAGCCCGGTGCTGTTGGATCGCTTCCTCAATGATGCGACCGAAGTGGACGTTGACGCGGTTTCGGACGGCAAGCAGGTGGTGATCGGCGGCGTTATGGAGCACATCGAGCAGGCGGGTGTTCATTCCGGCGACTCGGCATGCTCCCTTCCGCCGTTCTCGCTCTCGCACGAACTGCAGGATGAGCTCAAGCGCCAGACTGTCGCTATGGCGAACGCGCTGAAGGTCGTGGGGCTGATGAATGTACAGTTCGCGATCCAGGACGGCACGGTCTACGTGCTGGAGGTCAATCCGCGCGCCTCGCGCACCGTACCATTCGTATCCAAGGCGACCGGCGTTGCGCTCGCGAAGATCGCGGCGCGCTGCATGGCGGGGACGACGCTTCTCGCCCAGGGCGTGAGTGGCGAAGTGCTGCCCCCGTACTTCTCGGTAAAGGAGGCGGTCTTTCCGTTCATCAAGTTTCCTGGCGCCGATACCATCCTCGGTCCTGAAATGAAATCGACCGGGGAGGTGATGGGTGTGGGGGAGACCTTTGCCGAGGCTTTCTACAAGTCCCAGCTGGCCTCGGGCGAGCGGCTGTCGGCCACGGGAAAAGCCTTTGTCAGCGTACGCGATGAGGACAAGCAGCGCACCCTGGAGATCGCGCGCAAACTCGCCAGCCTGGGGTTCACGTTGGTCGCGACACGCGGGACGGCGGCCGCGCTTTCCGCGGCGGGCATTGGCGTGACGCCCGTCAACAAGGTCGCGGAAGGCCGGCCCCATATCGTTGACATGATCAAGAACGGAGAGATCTCGATTATCGTGAACACGGTCGAGGAGAAGCGCACGGCGGTGCGAGACTCATACGTCATCCGGCGCGCGGCACTGCAGGAGCGCGTAGCGCTTTACACCACGCTCGACGGCGCGCGCGCGGCATGCAACGGCATCGAGCACTCCAAGGAGCTGCGCGCGTACGTGATGCAGAGCCTGCACGCGTCCCTGCCCGGAGCGGTAGACTAAAACGCCACGAAAAGGTCGAAACACGTTATGGGAAAAATTCCGTTGACAGTATCCGGCGCCGAGAAGCTGCGCGGGGAACTGCACGAGCTCAAGACGGTCCAGCGGCCCGCGATCGTGACTGCGATCGCAGAGGCGCGCTCGCACGGCGACCTATCCGAGAACGCGGAATACCACGCTGCCAAAGAGCGGCAGAGTTTCATCGAGGGCCGCATCGCAGAGCTGGAGAGCAAGCTCGCCAACGCGCAAATCATCAACCCGGCCCTGCTGGAGGCTGACGGTCGCTGCGTATTTGGCGCCACGGTGGATCTCGAGGACATGGAGAGCGGCGAGGTCGTGACCTATCAGATCGTGGGTGACGACGAGGCCGACCTCAAGAAAGGCAAGATTTCGATCAGCTCGCCGATTTCGCGGGCGCTGATCGGCAAGCACTCAGGTGACGTGGCGGAAGTGCACGCCCCGGGCGGCGTGCGCGAGTACGAAATACTCGACGTCAAGTACCTCTGAACCGCCGCGCCGCCCGCCGTCCCAAAGAGTCTTGGAAGCGCGACTTAGCCAGTCGGTCACGGGTCACCGTCTTTCGAGCCGCCGATGGATTCCGATGAACGCCGATGAGGTCCGATACCCAACCGCCAAGAAAGCTCGACTCGCGTTTCACGGAACTTGATGCGCCGCGGATACGCGGAGAGAACCAGGATCGAAATTGAACCGTCATGGCGCCACGCTCGCCAAAAGAAACAAACTCGATTCACGGTTTACCGGCCACCATTCACCGCTTACCGTTTACCGTAAGTAGGTCAACGGTCACCGGTTTTGAAAGCGGCGCTTGGGGCGGTGCTTCTTGCGGGGTGCGGGGGCTGGGGGAGCAGCCGGTTCGGGGCGCGTGCGAAATACGACCAGCATCTTGCCGATGCGCTGGACGGGCTGCGCCGCCAGTGCATTGCAGATATCGCCGATCAGGCTCCTGCGGTGGCGGCGATCGTCTCCGAGGACTCGGATCTTAATGAGTTCGTGGCTCTTGAGGGCCAGATCGATCTCGCCCAGCACGGCCGGCGTGAGACCGGCTTCGCCGATCATGACGACCGGATGCAAATGATGCGCACGCGCCCTGAGCGCGCTCCGCTCCGCTGATGTGAGATCCTTTGTCACTTTAAATCGCCAATCGTCAATCGTGAAATGGCGGGGGGGTTCTGGCAGCAACGCGTCTAAGATTCACGATTCACGATTTTCGATACACGATTCACGACAAGTTGTTAGGCGAGTGTAGCGGATGGGCAGAGTCAGGGGCAAAAACTGGATGCAGGAGCACGTTGCCGATGCGTACGTGAAGCGCGCGCGCAATGAGGGCATGCGCTCGCGCTCCGCCTACAAGCTCGAGCAGATCACCGAGCGTGACCGGCTGCTTAGACCCGGTATGACGGTCGTGGATCTCGGCGCCGCTCCCGGCGGCTGGTCCCAGATCGCGGCGCGGCGGGTCGGGCCAAGCGGGCGCGTTGTCGCGCTCGATGTCCTGGACATGGAGTCGCTTCCCGGCGTCACTTTCGTGTCCGGGGATTTTCGCGAGAAAGCGGCGGTCGAAGCATTGGAGCGCGCGTTGGACGGGCGGCCCGTTGATCTTGTGATTTCTGACATGGCCCCCAATTTGAGTGGTATTGCCAGCGTTGACCAGGCACGATTGTTCGAGCTTGCGGAGCTGGCGCTCGATTTCGCGCTGAAGCACCTGAAACCACAAGGGAATTTTCTGGTCAAATTGTTTCACGGTAGCGGGTTCGATGACTTTGCCCGGCGCATGAGGCGTCACTTTCGCGAGGTGTTGGCGCGCAAGCCCGAGGCCTCGCGGTCGCGATCGAGCGAAGTCTACCTGCTGGGCCGGGGTCGCAAGCCGTGACATTGGACGCACCAGCGGCGGTTTGAAGGCTGACAGCCCGGGTGAAAAAACATAGAATTGAGCGAGTTACGCTAGAGGAGTGGGTTTGAACAATCTGATCAAAAACGTGGCGATCTGGCTCGTCATTGCGCTGGTGCTGATGACGGTTTTCAACCAGTTCAGCACGCGCCAAGCGTCGCAAAAGGCGGTCGAGTATTCCCAGTTCATCGAAGAGGTGAAGCAGGGACGCATTGCCAAGGTGACCATCGAGGGCCGGGTGCTGAAAGGCGTCAAGAGCACGGGTGAGCGCTTCACCACCTACTCGCCATCAGATCCGTGGCTCGTTTCCGATCTCCTCAAGAACGGCGTCATCATCGAGGCGAAGCCGGAAGAGGAGCCGTCGCTCCTCATGAACATTTTCGTCTCGTGGTTCCCCATGCTGCTGCTCATCGGCGTGTGGATCTTCTTCATGCGCCAGATGCAGGGGGGCGGTCGCGGCGGCGCATTCTCCTTCGGCAAGAGCCGCGCGCGCATGCTCGACGAGTCGAACAACACGATCACGTTTACCGATGTGGCGGGCTGCGAGGAGGCCAAGGAAGAAGTCGCCGAGCTGGTCGAATTCCTGCGCGACCCGTCCAAGTTCCAAAAGCTCGGCGGGCGCATTCCCCGCGGTGTGCTCATGGTTGGAAACCCGGGGACCGGCAAGACCCTGTTGGCCAAGGCGATCGCCGGCGAGGCCAAGGTGCCGTTTTTCACGATCTCCGGCTCTGACTTCGTCGAGATGTTTGTCGGCGTGGGCGCGGCGCGGGTGCGCGACATGTTCGAGCAGGCGAAAAAACACTCGCCCTGCATCGTATTCATCGACGAAATCGACGCGGTCGGGCGCCAGCGTGGCGCAGGCCTGGGCGGTGGCAACGACGAACGCGAGCAGACGCTCAACCAGTTGCTCGTGGAGATGGACGGGTTCGATACGAACTCCGGCGTGATCGTGATCGCCGCGACGAACCGGCCCGATGTGCTCGATCCGGCGCTGCTCAGGCCGGGGCGCTTCGACCGGCAGGTCGTGGTGCCGCTGCCCGACATTCGCGGTCGCGAACAGATTCTGCAGGTCCATATGCGCAAGGTGCCCATCGGGCCCGACGTCAAGGCCGAGATCATCGCGCGCGGCACGCCGGGCATGGCCGGCGCGGATCTCGCCAACCTCGTGAACGAGGCGGCATTGTTCGCTGCGCGTGCCGGCAAGCGTCTCGTGGACATGGACGACTTCGAGCGCGCCAAGGACAAGCTCATCATGGGCGCCGAGCGCCGCTCTATCGTCATGCCCGAGCATGAGCGCAAGAACACTGCCTATCACGAGTCCGGGCATACCGTGGTGGCGCGCATGCTGTCAAAGACGGATCCCGTGCACAAGGTCACGATCATTCCGCGTGGCCGGGCGCTCGGCGTGACCATGCAGCTGCCCGAGCAGGACCGGTACAGCATGGACCGTGAGACGATTCTTCAGAACATCGCGGTGCTCTTCGGCGGCCGAATCGCCGAGGAGATTTTCATGGGCCAGATGACGACGGGCGCCTCCAACGACTTCGAGCGCGCGACCGATCTGGCGCGCAACATGGTGACGCGTTGGGGCATGAGCGACGAGCTCGGTCCGATGGTCTACGGCGAGAACGACGGCGAAGTGTTCCTCGGCCGTTCAGTGACGGTGCACAAGAACGTGTCGGACACGACGATGCAGAAGGTCGACGCCGAGATCCGGCGCATCGTCGACCAGCAATATCAGCTTGCGCGCCAGCTGATCACGGATAAACGGGACAAGGTCGAGGCGATGGCGATGGCGCTTCTCGAGTGGGAGACGCTCGACGCAGAACAGATCGCCGACATTATGGACGGCCGGCCGCCGCGTCCTCCGAAACCGGCTGCCACGCCGCAGCCGCCTCAGAAAGACAGCACACCCTCCGCAACGGCCACGGCGGCCCCGGCCCAAGGCGCCTGATTCCGAAGGATGAAGGATGAAGGCGGAAGGATGAATCCGCCTTGACCCGCGCGCGTCGGGGTCGCCTCTCGTCCTTCGCCCTTCGTCCCTATGTCCGGTTTGCTGAAGTGCGGTAGGTTCACCCTTTCGTTGGAACGGCCCCTCATCATGGGGGTCGTCAACGTCACGCCCGACTCGTTCTCTGATGGCGGGCTATTCGCGGATTCCGCGCAGGCGACAGCGCACGCGCGCAGGCTGATCGATGAGGGCGCCGACATCCTGGATATCGGCGGCGAGTCGACGCGCCCCGGATCCGCGCCGGTGCCGGTCGCGGAAGAACGCCGGCGCGTCCTTCCTGTGCTCGAGAGCCTTTCCAACTGCGGCGTACCCGTTGCCGTTGACACGCGAAAACCGCAACTGATGCGAGAAGCCCTGGCGGCCGGGGCGAGCATGATCAACGATACCAATGCGCTTGGCGCCGCCGGGGCGCTCGAGGCCGTCGCGGCCTCGGACGCGGCCGTGTGCCTCATGCACATGCGCGGCGACCCGCGCACGATGCAGGACGCCCCGGCCTATGATGACGTCGTGCGAGAGGTGCGCGATTTCCTTCGCGGTCGCGTTGCCGCGGCGGAGAATGCCGGTATTGCACCCGCCCGGATCGTGGTGGACCCCGGCTTTGGCTTCGGCAAGACGCTGGAGCACAACCTCGCCTTGCTGCGCGGGTTGAGTGTCTTCGCGGGACTTGGCGGGGCGTTGCTGGCGGGCCTGTCGCGAAAATCGATGCTCGGCCGGCTGACCGGGCGCGACGTGGGGGACCGCTTACATGCCAGCGTTGCCGCGGCGCTCGCCGCAGTGCAGAACGGGGCGCACATCGTTCGAGTGCACGATGTCGCTGCGACCCGAGACGCCCTTGCCGTCTGGAATGCCGTGATGCGCAATCGGTAATGCGTCATGGGTTGTCCGGGCAAAAGCGAGGTAATATTCCGCCTGTTGATACGAAGCGAAATCACCCGCTTGCGCATTACCCATTTCCCATCACCCATCACCCATCACCCATAGCGCATGACGAGAAAATATTTCGGCACGGACGGAATCCGCGGCACCGTAGGGGAGAAGCCGATCACGCCGGATTTCGTGCTGCGTCTCGGCTACGCAGCCGGGAAAGTACTGGCGACCGGGAAGGGCAAGGGCAAAGAGCGTCCGGGCGTGCTCATCGGCAAGGACACGCGGGTGTCCGGTTACATGATGGAGTCCGCTCTGGAGGCCGGCCTTTCCTCCGCGGGCGTAGACGTGCTCCTGGTTGGGCCGATGCCGACTCCTGCCGTCGCCTATCTCACGCGCGCCCTGCGTCTCTCGGCGGGTATCGTGATCAGCGCGTCTCACAATCCCCATGAGGACAACGGCATCAAGTTTTTCTCGGGGGATGGGGCCAAGCTGCCGGATGCGGTTGAGAGGGCGATCGAGCGCGAGCTCGACAAGCCGCTCCGATGCATGAGTTCCTCGCGACTTGGAAAGGCGCGCCGTATCGACGACGCGGCGGGACGCTACATCGAATTCTGCAAGACGACTTTTCCCTCGCACCTGCATCTGCGCGGAATGAGGATCGTGGTCGATTGCGCGAACGGCGCGTCTTATCACGTGGCGCCGCCGGTTTTTCACGAGCTGGGCGCGGACGTGGAGACCATCGGGACGGAACCGGATGGCTTCAACATCAACGCGCTCGTGGGCGCTACCGCGCCCCAGGCCTTGCAGGCGGCCGTGCGGCGTCACAAGGCGGACCTCGGAATCGGGCTCGACGGGGACGGCGACCGCCTGGTCATGGTGGACGCGGATGGCCGGCTCTACGATGGCGATCAACTGCTCTATGTCATCGCGCGCCACCGCAAGGAGGAGCGGCGGCTGTCGGGCGGAGTGGTGGGAACGCAGATGACCAATCTCGCCCTCGAGCATGCCTTGGGAAAATTGAAGGTGCCGTTCGCCCGCGCCAATGTCGGCGACCGCTACGTGCTGGAAATGCTGCTCAAGCGGCGCTGGCAGCTGGGAGGCGAGAATTCCGGGCATATCGTATGCCTCGACAAGCACACCACCGGCGACGGCATCATCTCGGCGCTGCAGGTATTGTGCGCGCTCAGCGAGCGCCGCACGACACTGGCCAAGGCTGCGGCTCCGGTAAAGCTCTATCCCCAGGTCCTCGTCAATGTGCGAGTCGCTCAGCGCGAGCGTGTACTCGCGGCTTCCGGGGTCCGGCGCGCCGTTGCCGCGGCGCACACCGCGCTCGACGGGAAGGGTCGCGTGTTGCTGCGACTGTCGGGCACCGAGCCGGTCGTGCGCGTCATGGTTGAGGGCCGCAACGGCACGGCCGTAAAGCGCTGGGCCGACTCGATCGCATCAGCCGTTCGCAACGCCTCCTAGAGGCTGTACGCCGTCGGATCCAATCGGCCGGGATGGCGGTGCAGCGGCGGCGGTCGAAGCAACCCCGTAATATCAAGTCGCTTGCCGCAAACCGCCTAGGCCTCCAATGTCATTCTTGGCCTTTATCGCGTGCGTCATGAAGCTGTAACACCCGCCAGCTAATATCCAGCTGAGCGAGTGATCGTTCATTTCGGCGGAAAGGAGAACTGCATGAAAGATCCTTTAGAAATCAAGGCCCTAAGATTGGCAATTGGGAGTCTTTTGGCCCTCGTCTCGACCGCGGCGTTCGGCGCGCAAATCGTCAAGATCGACGGGTCGAGCACGGTGTATCCGATCACTGAAGCGGTTGCGGAGGAATTCCAGAAAGCGAAGCGTGGAGCCGTCAGGGTGACCGTTGGAATCTCAGGCACCGGCGGCGGATTCAAGAAATTCTGCCGCGGCGAAACCGATATCAGCAACGCCTCGCGCCCGATCAAGAAGAGCGAAATGGAAGCCTGCCGGAAGGCGGGCATCGAATATATCGAAATGCCTGTGGCATTCGACGCGCTGACGGTCGTCATCAACCCGAAAAACACCTGGGCCAGGAGCATGACCGTGGCTGAGCTCAAGAAGATGTGGGAACCCGCCGCACAGCGCAAGATCGAGAAGTGGAATCAGATCAACCCGAGCTGGCCCGATGCACCCCTCAAACTGTTCGGGCCTGGCGCGGACTCCGGTACCTTCGAATACTTCACCGAAGCGGTCGTCGGCAAGGCGAAATCGAGCCGCGGCGATTTCACCGCCAGCGAGGATGACAATGTTCTCGTGCAGGGTGTCAGCCGCGACGTGAATGCCCTGGGCTACTTTGGCTACGCTTATTTTGCCGAGAATCAAAAACGGTTAAATGCAGTGGCCGTGGTTCCAGCGAAGGGAAAACCGGCCGTGGGTCCGTCGGCGGAGACGGTCGAAAACGGCACCTATCAGCCGCTGTCGCGGCCGATTTTCATTTACATCAACGCCAAATCGGCGAAGAAATCCGAGGTGCGTGAATTCGTGGAGTTTTTCAATAAGCAGGCTGACATGCTTGTCCGCGAGGTGAAGTACGTTCCGCTGCCGCCCAAGGCATACGCTCACAATCTGGACCAGTTGAAAGCGATGACTGTCGGCACCAGATTCGGGGGCGAATCAAAAGTAGGCCTCACCATCGACGAGTTGATGGCGCTCGAAGCCAAGCTTTAAGCATCAGCAGTTTAGTTGGCGGGAGGGGTCGCAGGACCCCTCCTTCGTTTTGCGGCTAGTTGGGTCGCGTCCAACCTGTAATAATTGCGGCCAAAGCGAAAAAATCGACAACCTCCCGCTCGGACAGGACCAGCGAAGTGCCCGACACTTTTGTCAGCGACAGGCTCGCGCGACGCAAGCTGCGTCATGTCCACGAGCGCTTCATCGAATCGGCACTGTTCCTCGCGGCGAGCGTATCGGTTTTGACGACCGTCGGGATCGTCGTGATCCTGCTCAAGGAGTCGTTCGTTTTTTTTCAGCACGTGTCGATATGGAACTTCCTCACCGACACGCAGTGGACGCCGCTCTTCTCCGACGCGCACTATGGCATCCTGCCGCTGTTGTCGGGCACGCTCGTGAGCTCCGCGGTCGCGCTGACGGTGGCGATTCCACTGGGCACGATCATCGCAATTTACCTCTCTGAATTTGCCCCCTTCTCGGTGCGCGAGGTCGCAAAGCCGTTCCTCGAGCTCCTGGGGGGTGTCCCGACAATCGTGTACGGCTATTTTGCGCTCCTGTTCGTCACGCCACTGATCCAGAAAATCTACCCGGAGCTGCCGGGTTTCAACATCCTTTCGGCCGGGCTCGTGATGGGTGTCATGATCATCCCCTACGTCAGCTCGGTCAGTGAGGATGCGATGCATGCGGTCCCCATGAGTTTGCGCGAAGGCTCGTACGCCATGGGCGCGACGCGTTTTCAGACCGCCATTCGCGTCGTCACGCCAGCGGCTTTCTCCGGTATTACTGCCGCCTATATCCTGGGCATCTCACGGGCAGTTGGCGAAACCATGATTCTGGCAGTGGCTGCCGGGATGCAGCCCAATCTGACGTGGAATCCGCTCGAGCCGGCCGCGACGATCACCGCGTACATCGTCCAGGTAGCCTTGGGGGACCTCCCGCATGGCAGCATCGGCTATCAAACCATTTTCGCGGCGGGCCTGACGCTCGCGCTGTTGACGTTGTTGTTCAACCTTTTGGGCCACGTGCTGCGCAAGCGTTTCCGTCAGGCGTATTGACATGAGCGAGCAGACAGAGCGCGTAAGGAAGATTCGCCAACTGATCGCCGCGCACAAGCGCTGGGATCTGTTTTTCTCGATGCTCGGCCTCATGGCGCTGATGGTGGGGGTGCTGACCTTTACGGCTTTGTTTGCCCAGATGGTTGTCGATGGACTGCCGCGCCTTTCGCCCGATTTCTTCACTTCGTTTCCGTCGCGCAAGCCGGAGCAGGCGGGCATACTGTCGGCCTGGGTAGGATCGATACTGGTCATGATCGTGACCGCAGCCACCGCGGTGCCGCTGGGAGTCGGGGCGGGGATCTACCTTGAGGAGTACGCGCCCAAGAACTGGGTGACGGACCTGATCGAGATCAATGTCACCAACCTGGCGGGCATTCCCTCGATCGTTTACGGGCTGCTGGCACTTGGCCTCTTTGTGTACCAGTTCGGTCTGGGCCAAAGCATCGCTACGGCGGGGCTCACCTTGGGGTTGCTGATCCTGCCCGTCGTGATCCTGGCGACCCGCGAAGCCATCCGTTCCATACCGGCTGCCATCCGAGAGGGAGCTTATGCGCTGGGCGCGACCAAGTGGCAGACCACGTCGCACCACATCCTTCCATATTCGCTGCCGGGGATCATGACGGGCGCGATCATTGGCATGGCGCGAGCCATCGGCGAGACGGCCCCGGTGATCACGATCGGTGCCTTGACGTTCATCGCGTTCCTGCCGCCGCCGCCGGTGAAGGCCGAGGCGCCGTTCGTGTCGTTAGAATGGCTGATGTCGCCCTTCACGGTGATGCCGATTCAGATGTTCAACTGGACCTCGCGCCCCGAGGCTGCATTCCACCACAATGCGGCAGCTGCGGGCCTTGTCTTGGTGGTCATGACGCTGTCGATGAACGCGATCGCGATCTATATCCGTTACCGGTTAAGAAAGAGAATCAAATGGTAGCTGTTCCCGTGCCCCGTGCCGGCGCGCCGGATGCGGCAGACAAGCCAGATCCGACCAAGAAATCCGAGGCGAGAGGACTCAATTTCTATTACGGCTCCTTCCAGGCGCTGAAGAACATCAGCATGCCGATCTACGAGAAGCACGTGACGGCGCTGATCGGACCGTCCGGTTGCGGGAAGTCCACTTTCCTCCGCTGCTTCAACCGGATGCATGATCTCTATCCCGGCAATCGCTACGAGGGGGAGATCATGCTGTTTCCCGACAATACCAACCTGCTCAACCCCGCCGTGGATCCCATCGAGGTGCGGATGCGGATCAGCATGGTGTTCCAGAAGCCCAATCCCTTCCCGAAGTCGATTTACGAAAACGTGGCCTACGGGCTGCGCGTGCGGGGCGCAACCAAACGGGCGCTGATCGATGAAAAGGTCGAGGAAGCGCTGCGCAATGCGGCGCTTTGGGACGAGGTCAAAATGCGACTCCATGACCTCGCCTTCAACCTGTCGGGCGGGCAGCAGCAGAGGTTATGCATTGCGCGCGCGCTGGCAACCGATCCCGAGATTCTCCTGTTCGACGAGCCGACCTCCGCGCTCGACCCGATTGCCACTGCCAGCATCGAGCAGCTCATCGCCGATCTCAAGGCAAGAGTGACGATCCTGATCGTGACGCACAACATGCAGCAGGCGGCGCGCGTGTCTGACTATACGGCCTACATGTACCTCGGGGAGTTGATCGAGTTTGATGTGACCGACACGATTTTCATCAAACCAAAGAACAAGCAGACCGAGGATTACATTACCGGCCGTTTCGGCTGATCGCGGTCGCGCAATATCGGTCGCGGGCGCCTGGCGCCGAGGGCATTTTTCTGCAGCGACGAGCCGGCCCGGTTTGGCGTTGCACCCATTCCCGGGTTTCGTTGACCCGCTCGCGCGCGACCCTGTAAAATTCAACGATTTAGGTGGTTCGGGTCAGGCATGCGGGCAAAGCTGGTAGCGGGCAACTGGAAAATGAATGGCAGCTTGGCCGGGAATCAGGCTCTGCTCAATGCCGCACTTCCAGCACTGGCCTCGGTAAGAGGGGCGGACTTTGCGGTATGCGTTCCGTTCCCGTATCTGGCGCAGGTTCAACAAGCGTTGCGGGGCCAGAAAGTCGCGTTGGGCGCCCAGGATGTATGCCAGTTCGAGGGCGGCGCCTACACCGGCGGGGTTTCCGCCGCGATGGTGGCCGAGTTTGGCTGCCGGTATGCCATCGTTGGCCATTCGGAACGGCGCAGCGTGTTTGGTGATACCGACGAGGTCGTCGCGGAGAAGTTTGCAGCCGTCATGCAGCACGGCATGACCCCGATCCTGTGCGTGGGCGAGACGCTTGCAGAACGGGAAGGCGGCGTTACCGAGACGGTCGTAGCGCGGCAGCTCGAAGCCATCGTAAAGCGAAGCGGCATCGCGGCCCTCGGTAAATCGGTGATCGCGTACGAGCCGGTGTGGGCCATCGGCACCGGCCGGACGGCAACCCCGGAGCAGGCGCAGGCCGTGCACGCGTACCTGCGCACTCGCGTCGCCGCGGTCGATCCGCGGCTGGCGGATCAAGTGCCAATCCTTTACGGCGGCAGCGTGAAGGCCGGCAATGCGGCGCAACTTTTCGCCATGGCAGACGTAGACGGCGGCTTGATTGGCGGCGCCTCGCTGGTGGCGGACGAATTCATCGCCATCTGCCGGGCGGCGGCGGGCGCAAAAGATAAGGTAACGATCTGAATGGAAACGATGGTTCTCGTGGTTCACGTCTTCGCGGCGCTGGGCGTCGTTGGCTTGGTGCTGTTGCAGCATGGCAAGGGCGCCGACGTCGGGGCAGCTTTCGGCAGCGGTGCGTCGGGCAGCGTGTTCGGCGCTTCCGGATCGGCGAACTTTCTGAGCCGAGCGACCGCAGTGCTTGCCCTGGTGTTTTTTCTGACCAGCCTTGGATTGACCTACTTCACGTCGCGAACGACCGAGCAGAAGGGCGTTATGGCGACCAAGCCAGTGCCGACGCAGCCGCTGCCCGGCGATATTCCGACGCCGGGGTCACAACAGGCTCCGGGGGCGCCCGCCGGACAGCAGGCGCCGTCTTCCATACCCGTACCGGCCGCGCCGGGAAATGGCGCGCCGGAGCCGGGCTCGAAGTCGCAGGAAGTGCCAAAGTAGACGAACGGCGTGAGTGGTGAATAGTGAATCGTGAATGGTAAGGTAGCGCGTAAATGCCGGCTTTTTCCATTCACCAATCACCGTTCACGATTCACGGGTTTTCAAGGGCCGACGTGGTGGAATTGGTAGACACACCATCTTGAGGGGGTGGCGGCGCAAGCCGTGTGAGTTCGAATCTCACCGTCGGCACCACTTGCTAAGCGTTTAAGATCAAGAAACTCAGGATTCAGCAGTATGCGGCAGCGTCATTCAGTTTTGATCGCAGACCCGATACGCGGTGCGTGGGGCCTTGCAGTTTGCCTCGGGTCCGATAACCGTTGGTCTGGAATCGGATTAAAATGACGGTCATGCTCTGAATCCTGAATTCCAATGCTAGAAAACTACTTCCCAGTCTTGATGTTCATCGTGGTCGGCCTGCTGGTCGGCGTCGTGACCGTCTCCATCGGCGGAGTCATGAGCCGTATTGTAGGCGTGCACCGTCCGGATCCGGAGAAGCTCTCGCCCTACGAGTGCGGCTTCGAGGCGTTCGAGGACGCGCGCATGAAATTCGACGTGCGCTACTATCTTGTGGCAATCCTGTTCATTCTGTTCGATCTCGAAATCGCGTTTCTTTTTCCCTGGGCCGTGGTGCTGCGCGAGATCGGACTGTTCGGCTTCATGGCGATGGTGGTTTTTCTCGGAATACTCGTGGTCGGCTTCATCTACGAGTGGATGAAGGGCGCGCTCGAGTGGGAATGACATTGCGGGAGTTGGGACAGGGGAATCGGGAATAGGAGCAAGCAATGGGTGCGCTCGAGAGTTTCCATGACCGGGGCTTCATCACGACGACGGCGGATGCGCTGATCAACTGGACGCGCACGGGCTCGCTGTGGCCGATGACCTTCGGGCTCGCTTGCTGCGCGGTGGAGATGATGCATGCCGGTGCTGCGCGCTACGACCTCGACCGCTTCGGCATCGTCTTCCGACCAAGCCCGCGGCAGTCGGATGTCATGATCGTCGCGGGTACACTGTGCAACAAGATGGCGCCGGCGATGCGCAAGGTCTATGACCAGATGGCCGAGCCGCGCTGGGTGATCTCCATGGGTTCGTGCGCCAACGGCGGCGGCTACTATCACTACTCCTATTCTGTCGTGCGCGGCTGTGACCGGATCGTGCCCGTGGACATCTACGTGCCCGGCTGTCCGCCGACCGCGGAGGCATTGCTCTACAGCATCATCCAGCTGCAAAACAAGATCAAGCGGACCAACACGATTGCCCGATAGGCCTCAACCCAAAGCTTTTGCCCGAATTATGACCACTCGTGCTCAGACCCTGACTTCCGTCCTCCAGGCGGCGCTCGGGGACAAGCTCGTCAGCATCGATGCCGCGCTAGGCGAGGTCACGGCGGTGGTAAAGGCCGGCGAGCTGCTCGCTGCTGCCGCCACGCTGCGCGATGCACCGGGCCTGAAATTCGAGCAGCTCACGGACGTTTGCGGCATGGACTACAGCGAGTATGGCGACAACGCATGGACCGGCGCGCGCTTTGCCGTCGTCTATCATTTGCTCAGCATTACCCACAACTGGCGACTCCGGCTGCGCGTGTTTGCAACGGATGACGAGCTGCCGATAGTGGACTCGGTTGTCGGGATCTGGCCCTCCGCCAACTGGTATGAACGCGAGGCGTTCGACCTTTACGGGATCGTATTCGAGGGCCACCCCGATCTGCGCAGGATACTCACGGATTACGGGTTCGTCGGGCATCCTTTCCGCAAGGATTTTCCCGTCTCGGGGACGGTCGAGATGCGCTACGACCCGGACCAGCAGCGTGTCATCTACCAGCCGGTCACGATCGAACCGCGCGAGATTACGCCGCGTGTCTGGCGCGAGGAAAACTACGGTGATGTCGAACCCGAAAAATAACCGCAGAGGCGCAAGGGCGCGAAGGGATCCGCAGGGGATTCGACCCTTGTCTTTGCGCGGGTTCTGCGCCTTCACGCCTTCGCGGTGGAGCGGTCATGGCTGAGATTCGCAACTACACCATGAACTTTGGTCCTCAACACCCTGCCGCGCACGGGGTGTTGCGGCTCGTGCTCGAGCTCGACGGCGAGGTGATCGAGCGCGCGGACCCGCACATCGGGCTGTTGCATCGCGCGACGGAAAAGCTGGTTGAAACCAGGACGTTCGTGCAGTCGGTGCCGTACATGGACCGCCTCGACTACATGTCGATGATGTCGAATGAGCACGCTTACGTGATGGCGATAGAACGGCTGCTCGGCATCGAAGTGCCTCTTCGCGCGCAATACATCCGGGTGATGTTCGACGAGATCACGAGGCTTCTCAACCATCTGTTGTGGCTCGGCGCGCACGGGCTGGACATCGGGGCCATGACGATGTTCCTCTATTGCTTCCGCGAGCGCGAGGATCTTCTCGACTGCTACGAGGCCGTTTCCGGCGCGCGTCTGCACGCCGCCTACTATCGCCCGGGCGGCGTCTACCGCGACCTGCCCGACCGGATGCCGCAGTACACGGCTTCCCGCATTCACGGCGAAGCCGCGACACGCGATCGCAACGCAAACCGCCAGGGTTCGCTGCTCGATTTCATCGAGGACTTCACGGAACGTTTCCCCAAGTGCGTGGACGAGTACGAGACCCTTCTCACCGAAAACCGGATCTGGAAGCAGCGCACGGTGGGTATTGCCGTGGTCTCGCCCGAGCGCGCCATGGCGCTCGGTTTCACCGGCCCGATGCTGCGCGGCTCCGGTGTGGAATGGGACCTGCGCAAGAAGCAGCCCTACGCAGCCTATGACCGGGTCGATTTCGATATCCCGGTCGGGGTTAACGGCGATTGCTACGACCGCTATCTCGTCCGGGTCGAGGAATTGCGGCAGGCAAACCGGATCATCAAGCAGTGTGTCGACTGGCTGCGCAAGAATCCCGGGCCGGTGATGGTGGACAACCACAAGATCGCGCCGCCTTCGCGGGTAGCCATGAAAAGCAACATGGAAGAGCTGATTCATCACTTCAAGCTCTTCACCGAGGGCATGCATGTGCCGGCGGGCGAGACCTATGCCGCGATCGAGCATCCCAAGGGCGAGTTCGGCATCTACCTGGTATCGGACGGCGCCAACAAGCCCTACCGCCTCAAGATACGCGCTGGCGGCTTCCCGCATCTCTCGGCGATGGACGAGATGGTGCGCGGGCACATGCTTGCCGATGTGGTCGCAGTGATCGGCACCATGGACATCGTGTTCGGGGAAATCGACCGATGAATGCTCCGATGGTGCTCTCACCCGAGGCGCTGGCGAAGATCGACCAGGCGATCGCCAAGTACCCGCCCGATCAGCGGCAATCGGCGGTGATGGCAGCGCTTACGATTGCGCAGGACGAGAAGGGCTGGCTCTCCACGGAGACCATGGATTTCGTCGCCCGTTACCTCGGCATGCAGCCGATCGCGGTCTACGAGGTGGCGTCGTTTTACACCATGTACGACTTGAAGCCGGTCGGAAAGTACAAGCTCACGGTCTGCACGAATCTTCCGTGCGCGCTCCAGGGCGCGAACGCCGCCGCGGCGCACTTGAAGCAGAAGCTTGGCATCGGTTTCAATGAGACCACGGCCGACGGACTGTTCACGCTCAAGGAAGCCGAGTGCATGGGCGCGTGCGGGGACGCGCCGGTGATGCTGATGAACAACAAGCGCATGCTGTGCGCGATGAACCCCGGGCAAATCGACCAGCTCCTGAAGGATCTGAAGTAATGGGACTTCCGCTGCCACCGTTTTCGACCGATCTGTTCGGGCCCGACGCGGTCATCCTGCAGGGCCTGACCGGCCTCAACTGGCGACTGAAGGACTACGAGGCGCGTGGCGGCTATCAGGCGCTCAAAAAGATCATCGCGGAGAAAATTCCGCCCGACCAGATCGTGAATGAAGTCAAGAAGTCGGCGCTGCGCGGGCGCGGCGGCGCGGGTTTCCCGACCGGGCTGAAGTGGAGCTTCATGCCGCGGCAGTATACCGGGCAGAAGTACATGATCTGCAATTCGGATGAAGGCGAGCCCGGCACGTTCAAGGATCGCGACATTCTGCGCTACAACCCGCACAGCGTGATCGAGGGCATGATCATCGGCGGCTATGCCACGGGCAGCACGGTCGGCTACAACTACATCCACGGCGAGACCTGGGACCTCTACGAGCGTTTTGAGGAGGCGCTGGCCGAGGCGCGGACGGCAGGCTATCTGGGCAAGAACATCCTGGGCTCGGATGTGAGCTTTGATCTTTATGCGCACCATGGGTGGGGGGCGTACATCTGCGGGGAAGAAACCGGATTGCTGGAATCGCTCGAAGGCAAGAAGGGACAGCCGCGCTTCAAGCCGCCGTTCCCTGCGAGTTTCGGACTCTATGGCAAGCCGACGACGGTGAACAACACGGAAACGTTCGCCGCCGTGCCGTGGATCGTCGTAAACGGGGGCGAGGCGTTTCTGGAGCTTGGACGTCCGAACAACGGCGGCACCAAGATCTTCTCGGTGTCGGGCGACGTCGAGCGCCCTGGCAACTTCGAGGTGCGGCTCGGCACACCGTTCGCGAAACTTCTGGAAATGGCCGGAGGGATGCGTGGCGGGCGCAAGCTCAAGGCCTGCATCCCGGGCGGATCCTCGATGCCCGTGCTGCCCGCGGACATCATGATGGCGACAGACATGGACTACGATTCCATAGCCAAGGCGGGCTCGATGCTGGGCTCGGGCGCAGTCATCATCATGGACGACACGCGTTGCATGGTCCGTTGCCTGCTGCGCCTTTCGTATTTCTATTTCGAGGAATCGTGCGGACAATGCACGCCGTGTCGCGAGGGAACCGGCTGGCTCTACCGCATGGTCCACCGCATCGAACATGGCGCAGGCCGGCCCGAGGATCTCGATCTTCTCGACAACGTTTCCGACAACATAGCGGGGCGCACGATCTGCGCGCTGGGTGACGCCGCCGCCTTGCCCGTGAAGAGTTTCATCCAGCACTTCCGTGACGAGTTCCAGTATCACATCGAGCACAAGAAGTGCTCCGTGCCGGACTATCTCTGAGTGACCAGTGACCAGTAAGCGGTGATACGTGACGACTGAAGCACGCAAAACGATAGAAATCGAGCTGGACGGGAAGACGTTCCAGGTCCCGGAGGGCTCGACCATCATGGATGCCGCGAGCCAGGTCGGCATCTACATCCCGCATTTCTGCTATCACCGCAAGCTTTCCATCGCGGCCAACTGCCGGATGTGCCTGGTGCAGGTTGAGAAAGCGCCGAAGCCGCTGCCCGCCTGCGCCACGCCGGTCACCAATGGGATGAAGGTCCAAACCCATTCCGATCAGGCGGTCGATGCGCAGAAAGGGGTGATGGAGTTTCTGCTGATCAATCACCCGCTCGATTGTCCGATCTGCGACCAGGGCGGGGAGTGCCAGTTGCAGGACCTTGCCGTGGGATACGGCGCAAGCGGTGCGCGCTACGAAGAGTCGAAGCGCGTCGTGGCCAACAAGAACCTGGGCCCGCTCATCTCCACGGACATGACGCGCTGCATCCATTGCACGCGCTGCGTCCGCTTCGGACAGGAAATTGCCGGAATCATGGAGCTTGGCATGATCGGCCGCGGGGAGCACGCCGAGATCATCGCTTTCGTCGGCAAAACGGTCGATTCGGAGCTCTCGGGCAACGTCATCGATCTCTGCCCGGTGGGTGCGCTGACGTCCAAGCCCTTTCGCTACACGGCCCGGACCTGGGAGCTCACGCGGCGGCCTTCGGTCAGCCCGCATTGCGGGCTTGGGTCCAATCTGACGGTGCAGGTCAAGCAGAACCGCGTAATGCGGGTGTTGCCGCGCGATAACGAGGCAATCAACGAATGCTGGCTGTCCGACAAGGACCGTTTTGCCTACGAAGGCCTCAATTCGGAGCAGCGTCTGGCACGGCCGATGTTGAGGCGCGGAGGCGCTTGGCAGGAAGTGGAATGGCAGGTGGCGCTCGATTTCATCGCCTCGGAGCTCAAGCGCGTTCGGACCGAACATGGTCCGCAGGCAATTGGCGCGCTGGCGGCGCCGCATCAGACACTCGAGGAACTTTACCTCCTGCAGAAACTCACGCGCGCCCTGGGCGCGGATAACATCGACCATCGCCTGCGACAGGCGGACTTCAGCCTGGACGGGAAGCTGGCCGGCGCGCCGTGGCTCGGCATGAAGATTGCCGAGGTGAGCACGCTCGAGCGCGCGCTGGTCGTCGGCTCGACGCTGTGCAAGGACCATCCTCTTCTAGCCCACCGTCTGCGCCAGGCAGCCAAACGCGGCCTGGAGCTGAGCCTGCTAAACCCGTTCGATGATGACCTGTTGATGCGGGTGGCGCACAAGGCGGTCGTCTCGCCCTCCGCGATGCCGGACATGCTCGCCCAGCTGTTGAAGGCGGCGGCGCAGCGCCGTAATGCGCCGCTGCCCGAAGCGGTGCGTGGCGCTGTCGAGCGAGTGACTGTCTCGGAGACAGCGCAGGGCATAGCCGCCAGCTTGGCATCGGGCAAGAATACCGGCATCTTCCTGGGTAACCTTGCCCAGCATCACCCGCGGGCGGGCGAGCTCCACGTTCTGGCACAGGCCCTGGCCGACGTGCTTGGCGCTCGCATGGGCGTTCTTGGCGAGGCCGCTAACAGCGTCGGCGGGTACCTCGCGGGTGCCGTACCGTTCGCGGGCGCGCATGCCGGAATGAACGCCCGGCAAATGCTCGCGCAGCCGCGCAAGGCGTACCTGTTGCTGGGCGTGGAAGCGGAACTGGATACAGGAAATTCGCAACAAGCGCTGGCCGCGATGAAATCGGCCGAGCTCGTGGTGGCGATGAGCCCCTACCAGCATCAGGCGCTTGAATACGCGCAGGTGCTGTTGCCCATAGCGCCCTTCACTGAGACATCGGGCACCTTTGTTAATACCGAGGGCACCGTTCAGAGTTTTGCCGGCGTGGTGCAGCCGCTCGGCGAGGCGCGACCGGCATGGAAGATCCTGCGCGTGCTCGGCAACCTGCTCGGGCTGACAGGTTTTGACCAAAATAGCAGCGGGGAAGTGCTCGATGAGGTTCTGGGCGAGCGCGGGGGTGATCTGTCCGCCCGGCTCGGCAACGCTTCGCGAGGCTATAGCCTCGACGCTGTCGCGCCAAAAGCGTCAACAGGAATCCAGCGCATCGCAGAGGTGCCGATTTACGGGGCAGACAGTTTAGTGCGTCGGGCGCGTTCACTGCAGCAGACGCGCGATGCGCAGGCGCCAGTCGTGCACATGAGCCGCGCATTGTTCGAGAAGCTGGGTTTGCGTGACGGGGACAGCGCGCGCGTGCGGCAGGGCGAGGGAGAGACCGTGTTGGCGGCCGTAATCGATGAGCGTCTGCCAGCCGACTGCGTCCGACTTGCAGTCGCGCCGGAGAGCGCCCAGCTCGGCGACCTGTTTGGCGAGGTGCGCTTGGAACGCGTGCCGGCCGAAGAGAAGGTTGCGGTATGAACACGCTCGTGCAGCCGCTGATGAATTTCGGCAACTGGCTCTGGGGCCTGCTGGCCGCGGTGGTGGTCTGGATCTTCGGCCAGGAGCTGGCGCCGTCAGTGATGCACGCCATCAAGATACTTCTGCTCATCGTGTGCATTGTGGCGCCGCTGATGGGGGCAGTCGCGTACCTTACATTGTGGGAACGCAAGCTGATCGGTTGGATGCAGATTCGCATCGGACCCAACCGCGTGACGTTCTTCGGACTTCGCTGGCTCGGGGGGCTGGCGCAGCCCGTAGCGGACGGCTTGAAGCTCATGGTGAAGGAAGTGGTAATCCCAGCCGGTGCAAACAAGACCCTTTTTGTGCTGGCGCCCGTCATGGCCATCATGCCGGCGTTGGCGGCATGGGCCGTAATACCGTTCAGCCCCTCACTGGTCCTGGCCGACATCGATGCGGGCCTGCTCTACGTGATGGCGATCACCTCCGTGGGGGTCTACGGCATCATCATCGCGGGCTGGGCGTCGAATTCGAAATATGCATTTCTGGGCGCAATGCGTTCCGCCGCCCAGATGGTGTCTTATGAGCTTGCCATGGGGTTTGCGCTGGTCTGTGTCCTGATGGCGGCGCAGAGCCTGAACCTTGGCGAAATCGTGCGCATGCAGCAGGGTAACTGGGGATTTTTGAACTGGTTCTGGATCCCGTTGTTCCCGATGTTCCTGGTCTACCTGATCGCAGGTGTTGCGGAGACGAACCGCGCCCCGTTCGACGTGGCCGAGGGGGAATCGGAGATCGTCGCGGGCTTTCACGTCGAGTACTCGGGCATGGCGTTCGCTGTGTTCTTTCTCGCCGAGTATGCCAACATGATTCTGGTATCGACGCTGTGCTCTGTCATGTTCCTCGGGGGCTGGCTCTCGCCGATTCCCCTGGCAATCGCGAGCGCGATCGGTCTGCCGTGGCTGGCCGCAGACAGTTTTGGATGGCTGCTCGTGAAATTGTTCGTCGTGGTGTCGAGCTTTCTCTGGTTCCGCGCCACATTTCCGCGCTATCGCTACGACCAGATCATGCGCCTCGGCTGGAAGGTATTCCTGCCGCTGACCATCTTCTGGATCGTGCTGTTAGGCGCCTGGATGCAGACACCTCTGTGGGTATGGTGGCAGTGATGATCGGCCGCATTCAACAGTTCTTTCGAACGTTTCTGCTCGTCGAGCTGGTGAAGGGCATGATGCTCACCGGGCGGCACCTCTTCCGGCGCAAGATCACGGTGCAGTACCCGGAAGAGAAAACGCCGTTGAGCCCGCGCTTCCGCGGGCTGCACGCGCTGCGCCGCTATCCGAACGGGGAGGAGCGGTGCATTGCCTGCAAGCTGTGCGAGGCCGTATGCCCGGCGCTGGCGATCACGATCGAGTCGGAGCAGCGGGCCGATGGCACGCGCCGCACGACCCGTTACGATATCGACCTCACGAAATGCATTTTCTGCGGTTTTTGCGAGGAGTCGTGCCCGGTGGACTCCATCGTCGAGACCAATATTTTCGAGTTTCACGGCGAGCAGCGCGGCGACCTCATTTATACCAAACCGATGTTGCTTGCGGTTGGAGATCTTTACGAAGAACAAATTGCGAAGGACCGGGCGGACGATGCTGCCTACCGCTGAGCAGTGACCCGTGACCAGTAATCAAGAACAATTTGCAATGAAGACATCAGGGCCGGAAGGCCAACCCCGGTCACCGGTCACCGGTCACCGGTCACGCAACTAAAAACGATGACGTTCAACGGAATCATTTTTTATCTTTTCTCCGCAATCCTGCTGTTCGCGGGCCTGCGGGTGATTACCGCGCGTAATCCCGTGCACGCGGCGCTGTTCCTCGTCCTCGCTTTTTTCACGTCGGCGGCGATCTGGATGCAGCTTCAGGCCGAGTTTCTGGCCATTGTGCTGGTGCTGGTGTATGTCGGCGCTGTTATGGTGCTGTTCCTTTTCGTCGTCATGATGCTCGATATCAACCTCGCGCGCTTGCGCGAAAACTTCTGGAGTTATTTGCCGGTCGGGGCATTCGTGGCGATTGTCCTGGTGGCGGAGATGGTGCTCGTGCTGGCCGGGAAATACGGCGGATTTGCGGGCGTCCCTGCGCCGCCACCGCTGCCACCCGGCTACAGCAACACCAAGGAGCTTGGTCGGCTGGTCTACACCGAGTACGTTTATGCCTTTGAGATCGCGGCGGTAATTCTGCTGGTGGCGATCGTGGCGGCGATTGCGATCACATTGCGTCGTCGCAAGGAGACCAAATACCAGGATCCGGCCCGGCAGGTGAGCGTGCGCCGGGAGGACCGGATGCGCCTCGTCAAGATGCGGCCAGAAAAGAAAGAACAACGTTGATTTCACTTTCGCATTATCTGGTGCTGGGCGCGATCCTGTTCGCGATCGCCGTGGTGGGAATTTTTCTCAACCGCCGGAACCTCATCGTGCTGCTGATGGCGATCGAGCTGATGCTGCTCGCCGTCAATATGAACTTCGTGGCCTTCTCGCATTTCCTGGACGACCCGTCGGGGCAGATTTTCGTGTTCTTCATCCTGACCGTTGCGGCGGCGGAATCGGCCATCGGTCTGGCGATTCTTGTGGCGCTGTTCCGCAATATCAATACCATCGACGTCGAGGATCTCGACCAGCTGAAAGGTTAGGTTAAGCGCGTGACCCGGATGCAGCTTCTCTACCTCATCGTGCCGTTGGCGCCCCTCGCGGGCGCTATCGTGGCCGGTCTCTTCGGCTGGGCGATTGGCCGACGCGGCGCCCACTGGATCACGATTGTGGGGATGGTGGTCGCAACGGTCGCCTCGGCGATCGTGTTCCTGGATGTCCTCGATGGCAACATTTACAACGGACCGGTTTACACGTGGCTCATATCGGGAAACAGCCGCTTCGAGATCGGCTTCCTGATCGATCGGCTGTCCGCGACCATGATGCTTGTGGTGTCGTTCGTGTCGCTGATGGTGCACATCTACACCATCGGTTACATGGCGGACGACCCGGGCTACCAGCGATTCTTCTCGTACATATCGCTCTTCACCTTCTCGATGCTGATGCTGGTGATGGCGAACAATTTCCTCCAGCTGTTCTTCGGCTGGGAGGCAGTGGGACTCGTCTCCTACCTGCTGATCGGCTTCTGGTACACGCGCCCAACGGCGATCCACGCGAACCTGAAGGCCTTTCTGGTCAATCGCGTCGGGGATTTCGGGTTCCTTCTCGGCATCGCGTTGATCCTGATGTACTTCGGCACGCTCGACTATGCCGCGGTGTTCGGCAGCGCCCGGACCCTCGCGGGCAACACCATCGAGATTCTTCCCGGCGGCGCATGGTCCCTGATGACGGTGATCTGCATCCTGCTGTTCGTGGGCGCGATGGGCAAAAGCGCGCAGTTTCCGCTGCACGTGTGGCTGCCCGACTCGATGGAAGGCCCGACGCCGATCTCTGCGCTGATCCATGCCGCGACGATGGTGACGGCGGGCATTTTCATGGTGGCCCGCATGTCGCCGCTATATGAGCTTTCGGAGACCGCGCTTTCGGTGGTGATGGTAATTGGCGCCATCACCGCCTTGTTCATGGCGCTGGTGGCGATCGTGCAAAACGACATAAAGCGCGTGGTGGCCTACTCGACGCTATCACAGCTGGGCTATATGACCGTGGCGCTCGGAGCATCGGCCTACGCCGCCGGCATTTTCCATCTCGCGACGCATGCTTTCTTCAAGGCCCTGCTGTTTCTTGGAGCGGGCTCGGTGATCATCGCCCTGCATCACCAGCAGGACATGAGACACATGGGCGGCTTGCGCAAGTATCTGCCGGTGACCTATTGGACAACGCTGATCGGAGCGATTTCAAGCGCGGGTATTCCCGGGTTTGCCGGCTTTTTCTCCAAGGATTCGATCATCGAGGCGGCGCATCTCTCGAAGCTTCCCGGAGCGGGTTTCGCCTACGCCGCCGTGCTCCTTACGGTATTCGTCACCGCGCTCTACACCTTCCGGCTGATCTTCATGACTTTCCACGGGACCGAGCGTTTCCGGGGCCATGGCGCGCACGGCGAGGCACACGGGCATGGCGGCGGCCATGCGCACGAGCCGCATGAAACGCCTGCCGTCGTGACGGTACCGCTCGTTCTGCTGGCGATCCCCTCAGTCTGTGCCGGCTGGGTGATCGGGCCAGTGCTCTTCGGTGACTACTTTGGCAGCGCCATCGTCGTCGCGCCTTCGCACGACGTCCTGGCGCAGATGGGCGAGCACTTTGGCGGAGTCGTCGCCATGATGACCCACGGTCTTGTCACGCCAGCGCTATGGCTCGCCGTCGCCGGCATCGTGACCGCGTGGTATTTCTACCTCAAGCGACCCGATCTCCCCGAAGTCGTGAGGCGGAAAGCTGGGCTCATTTACACAATTCTGGAGCGCAAGTACGGTTTCGACGAGCTCTACCAGTGGCTTTTTGGTGACGGCGCCGTGCGTTTTGGCACCGGGCTGTGGAAAGGAGGGGATGTCGCGGTGATCGACGGCGTCTTCGTCAACGGCTCGGCACGTCTGGTCGGATGGTTTGCGGGGGTGGTGCGCTTCCTGCAGTCCGGTTTCATCTACCACTATGCTTTCGCCATGATCATCGGGATCCTGGTGCTGCTCACGATGATTTTTTTGATCTAAGGACCCAATGCTGTTCGGTTTCCCGCTTCTGTCTCTCGCCATCTGGGTCCCGATCGCCTTCGGGGTGCTGGTGCTGGCGACCGGTGGCGACCGCAACGCGCGCGTCGCGCGCCTGCTCGCCCTGATCGGTGCGGTGCTGGGGCTTCTGGTGACGTTGCCGCTCTATGCGCGCTTTGAAACGGCCGCAGTCGGGTTCCAGTTCCAGGAGCTTGCTCCGTGGATCGCGAGCTTTCACGCCAATTATCACCTTGGCATCGACGGGGTATCGCTGCTGCTGATCCTGCTCAACAGCTTCACGACGGTGCTGGTTGTGATCGCGGGCTGGGAAGTGATTCAGACGCGGGTTGCCCAGTACCTTGCTTCCTTCCTATTTCTGTCCGGATTCATGAACGGGGTCTTCTCGGCCCTGGATGCGCTTTTGTTCTATGTTTTCTTCGAGGCGACGCTCATCCCCATGTTCATCATCATTGGGGTGTGGGGCGGGCCGAACCGGGTCTACGCGGCGCTGAAATTCTTCCTCTACACACTGATCGGCTCGCTGCTCCTGCTGGTGGCGCTGATCTACCTGTATAACGCTGCCGACGGCAGCTTCTCGCTCCTGGACTTGTACCGGCTTCCGCTGCCGCTCACGGCTCAGATCCTGATTTTCGTGGCCTTCTTCCTCGCTTTCGCGGTCAAGGTGCCGATGTGGCCGGTGCACACGTGGCTCCCGGATGCGCACGTCGAGGCGCCGACCGGCGGCTCGGTCGTGCTGGCGGCCATCATGCTCAAACTCGGGGCCTATGGCTTCATCCGGCTCTCGCTACCGATCGTTCCTGACGCCAGTCACACGCTTGCGGGGGTGGTGATCGCACTTTCGCTCGTCGCCGTCGTCTACATTGGCCTGGTCGCTCTGGTCCAGGCCGATATGAAGAAGCTGATCGCCTACTCGTCGATCTCGCATATGGGATTCGTCACGCTCGGGATCTTCATCTTCAACGCGCAGGGCCTGGAGGGGGCAGTTATCCAGATGATTTCTCATGGGTTCGTCTCCGGCGCGCTGTTTCTTTGTGTCGGCGTTCTCTACGACCGCATGCATTCGCGGATGATTTCCGATTACGGCGGCGTCGCGAACACGATGCCCGTGTTTGCCGCGTTTTTCATGCTTTTTGCCATGGCCAACGCCGGCTTGCCCGGGACCAGCGGCTTCGTGGGCGAGTTTCTGGTGGTGATGGGCTCGGTGCGGGAGAATTTCTGGTACGCGGCTGCCGCGGCGACAACGCTGATCTTTGGCGCGGCCTATACGCTATGGATGTACAAACGCGTGATATTCGGCGCCGTCGCGAACAGTCACGTCGGGGGTCTGTCGGATCTCGAGCCGCGTGAATTCGTGGTTTTGGGCCTGCTGGCTGTGGCCGTGCTCGCCATGGGGCTCTGGCCCTACCCCTTCGCGGACGTGCTGCACGTCTCGGTGGACGGCCTGTTGAACCACGTGATGCATAGCAAGCTGCCCTAGGAAAGAGCCGGACATGCAATACATTACCCCGCTGACACCGGCTTTCGCAGAGCTGTTCCTGCTTGGCATGGTGTGCTTCATTCTCGTTGCCGATCTGTTCGTAAGCGATGAGAACCGCGTAGTCACGTACGCGCTGACCCAGCTTGCGCTGGCGGGTGCGTTCGTCATTACCTACATTACAGCGACCGGCCAGCCCGAATACACGTTCAGCGGAATGTTCGTTGACGATCTGCTGTCCGACGTGCTCAAGATGCTGGTCTACATTGGCGTGATGGTGATGTTGGTGTATTCGCGGCCTTACGTTGCGCTCCGGGGCATGTTCCGCGGGGAGTTTTTCGCGCTCGTGCTCTTTGCGACCCTGGGCATGATGGTCATGATTTCGGCGAACCACCTGCTCGCGCTCTACCTCGGGCTTGAGCTGCTTTCGCTGTCGCTTTACGCGATGGTGGCGCTGCAGCGGGATTCCGCGACGGCCACCGAGGCCGCCATGAAGTATTTTGTTCTGGGAGCGCTTGCGTCGGGCATGCTGCTCTACGGCATGTCGATGCTGTACGGCGCGACGGGCAGCCTCGAGATCACGCGCCTTGCGGACACGATCCTCAGTCTCGGGGCGCGGGATCTGGTGCTCGTCTTCGCACTCGTGTTTATCGTTGCCGGTCTTGGCTTCAAGCTCGGCGCGGTCCCGTTCCACATGTGGGTGCCGGACGTCTATCACGGGGCGCCCACGGCCGTGACCCTGTTCATCGGCTCGGCGCCGAAGCTCGCCGCCTTCGCGTTCATCATGCGGCTTCTGGTCCAGGGATTGGGGGCCGAGCAGCTGGTCGTCGAGTGGCAACAGATGCTGATCGTGATGGCGGTGCTTTCGCTCGCCATCGGCAACATTACGGCAATTGCCCAGACCAATCTCAAGCGCATGCTGGCGTACTCGACGATCGGTCACATGGGATTCCTGCTGCTCGGGATCCTCTCGGGCGACCTGGTGGGGTACAGCGCCGGTATGTTCTACGTGGTCGTCTACGTGCTGATGAACCTGGGCAGCTTCGGCATGATCATGCTGCTGTCACGCAGCGGTTTCGAGGCGGAAAACCTTGAGGATTTCAAGGGTCTCAACGCGCGCGATCCCTGGTATGCGTTCATCATGCTGCTATTGATGTTCTCGATGGCGGGAATTCCGCCTACGGTGGGCTTCTACGCCAAATTCGCCGTGCTGCAGGCGGTTGTCGATGCCGGTTTTGTCTGGCTTGCCGTCGTCGCGGTGCTGTTCTCGCTGATCGGCGCGTTCTATTACCTGCGGCTCGTTAAGCTCATGTACTTCGACGCGCCGGCCGACTCGGCGCCCATCTCGCCGCGCAGCGACGTGCGCCTGCTGCTGAGCGCAAACGGGCTCGCAATGCTCGTGTTCGGGATCCTGCCCGGACCGCTGATGGCTCTGTGCATCCACTCGATCCGGGCTTCGCTGTAAAAGCGCTCAAGAAAACTCAACCGCAGATAACCGCGGATAAACGCGGATCAGGCTTCATCAATCGAAAATTGTGAACGGAGTCCGATTCACGATTCCTGGGCGGTCTTGATCGGCCGCTCGATGCGAGCACGCCAGTCCTTTTCCGCTTCGGAGTTTTTGAGGCGCAAAGTTTCCCGGGGCCCTATTTCCGCCAACCGTTTTGTTCGACCGGATCCCACGATGACGCACCAGCACGCAGATTTTACCGAGGAAACAATCAGTTCAAGGACGGTGTACCGTGGCAGGCTGCTGCATGTTCTCGAGGACCGGGTGCGTCTCCCCGATGGGGGCAGCGCGACGCGCGAGTACATCCGGCATCCTGGCGCGGTGATGATGGTGCCAATTCTCGACACCGACACGATCGTCCTGGTACATCAGTATCGCTACCCGCTGCGCCGCCACTTCTACGAGCTTCCGGCCGGAAAGCGCGAGCCGGGTGAAGATCCCCTTGCAACGGCCAAGCGCGAGTTACGGGAAGAATGCGGCTACGAGGCGGCGGAGTGGCAGCGATTGACCTCCATCCATCCGTGCATCGGATACTCGGACGAGGCGATCGAGCTTTACTTGGCGCGCGGGCTGACGCACGTCGGGCAGTCGACTGACGATGAGGAGTTCGTGGAGGTCGTGCCACTCCCGCTCGCGGAGGCGCTCGAATGGGTCAGGGACGGCCGTATCACCGAAATAAAGGCCGTCATCGGCCTGCTGTGGGCCGAACGGGTGCTGCGGGGCCTTTGAGCGTCGCGTCCGCTAGGCAGCGCTGGCGCTGGTTTCGAGTTCGAGCACGGGCTGGTTTTCCAGAGGCACGGGCCGCTGGAACTGGTTCCCCTGCGCGAACTGTGTTCCCATCTCGGACAGCAGTTTCAGTACTTCCTGCGTTTCTGCGCCTTCCGCTATAACCTGCTTGTCGAGTCCGTGGGCAAGATCGTTCAGCGCCCGCACGAAAATCCGGCTGCCCTCATCGGTGGCCAGATCGCGGATGAAACTGCCGTCGATCTTGAGGTAATCGACGTCGAACCGCTTGAGGTAGTAGAACGAGCTGAAACCGGCTCCGAAATCGTCAAGGGCGATCCGGCAGCCCAGGTCCTTGAGCTGGCGGATGAAGGTCAGCGTCACGTCGATTTCCGCCATGGCGGCCGTCTCCGTAATCTCGAATACCAGCTGGCTCGGGTTTACGCCGCTGTCCCGCAGCAGTGCGACAAAGCGCCGGGTCCAGTCCGGGTCCGACATCGAGACCCGTGAGATGTTGACGAAATAGCGCACGCGCTTTCCGATCTGATGGTTTTCCCGCATGAAGGCAAGAAGCTTTTCCACCACGCGCAGATCGATGTCCTTGATAAGTCCCAGCGATTCGGCGATTTCAAGGAAGTTTGCCGGCGGGATGTGACGGCCGTCCTCGTCACGTATGCGGGCGAGGATCTCGTGGTGCATCGTCTTGTGATCCTTCAGGCGGACCACGGGCTGCGAGAACAGGACCACGCGGTCCTCGTCGAGCGCATCGCGCAGCATTTTCGCCCAGTGAATGCGCCGGTGGGTGCTCCGCAGGATGTCGGAATCCTGGTCGAACAACATGTGCCGGTTGCGACCCAGGTCCTTCGCCTGGTACATCGCGATATCGACGTTTGACAGCAGCGCCAGCACGTCGTTGCCGTGGAAGGGATAGAGTGCGATCCCAGCCGAGGCGGTTAGGTTGGATATCAACTTGTCCTCGGCGGCCTGGAAACGATAGTGGCGCACGGCATCCAGCGCGCGTTCGGCCACTTCGATGGCCTCCTTGCGCAGCGCGGCCGGCAAGTGAATCGCAAACTCGTCGCCGCCAAGGCGGTAGAGCTCTCCGTTGAGGCCGCGCATGAGGTCGCGCAGCACGCTGCCAACCCCGATGATCAGATGATCACCCGTGCGGTGCCCGAAGTTGTCATTGACGTATTTGAAGTGATCGACGTCGAGGAAGAGGAGCGCACCCACGCCGCCTGCCGCCAGGGCTTCCTCGATGCGGCGCTGCAGGCAATGGCGGTTCGGCAGGTCGGTGAGCGCATCGTGCATCGCCAAATGCTCGATGCGCAGGGTCGCCAGATGCTGTTCCGTTATGTCGCGCGCGGTGCCCCGGATGGCAAGGATCGCGCCGTTGTCGTCGAGCGCAACGCGCGCGTTGATGCCGATCCAGCGATCCTGGCCCTTGCTCGTGACCAGGTGGCTCACGTAGTTCTTGACTTCGCCGTCGCGCTTGAGGGTTGCCAGGAAGCGTCGGTTCGAGATATGCGAGGCGCCGGACTCAAAATCGAAAAAACACCGTCCGATCAGATCCTTGGGCGCCAATCCAAAGATCTCATACGCGGCGTTGTTGAGGTAGGTGAAGCGTCCCTGAGCGTCTGTCGTCCAGATGAGATCGTGCGAGGTCTCGACCAGATCGCGGTAACGATTCTCGCTGTCGAGCAGCAGCTGAATGACCCGGCGCTTTTCCGCCAGTGATTTCCGGATGGTCGCGAGCTCAGCGTTGGTCTTGTCGCTCGTGGTGCCGAGTCCGGAGGCCGCCAGCCGATCGATGAGCTCCCTCGAGTAGCGGCGGTGTCCGCCGTCGGTGCGCGAGGCGATCAGCACGCCCTGCTCGTCCCAGCGCCGCAATTTCTGGATCGGAATGCCCAGCATTTCAGAAACTTGCTGAATGCTGTAATGCATCGTCGAATCGCTCACAATGCCCCCTCGCCGCGACTTTGTTGTTTCGTTTACCGCTTGTCGCTCTGCCAACGATGTGCACGTCGGTTGAATTTTATCAGAGCCCGCGCCGAGGTACGAGAAAGATACGCGATGCACATCATCCGCGTCCCCCTCCCGCCGTGGCCGGGCAGCCGTATCAGTGAATCTGTTGCGATTCGCCGAGACCATTTTGGCGGGTAACCAGGCGCTGCATCAATTTCATGTCGCGGGGGTTGAGCCTCATGGCGCTATCGACCCAGATCTGCACGATGTCGAGCAGCTCATCGAAGTCGATCCGGTGCACCCGCCGGCGCGCTGCAGCCAGCGCTGCGAGGCCGTTACGGCTGCGGGTCCGGCGCTTGATCAGGCTGGCCACCTCGGCCTTGCCCTGTCCGTCATCGACCGCCGCGTCGATCACGCCCAGGGCAAGCATTTCGTCCGCACTGTAGACCTTGCCGCTGGTCAGCACTTCTTCCGCCTGCCGCTGCCCGATGCGCCGCTCGAGAAAGGAGTAGGCGCCCATCCCCGGGAACATGTTGAACAGGATCTCGGGGAATCCGAAGCGGGAGCTCTTCTCGGCGACGATGACATCGCTCGAGAGGGCGGCCTCGAACCCGCCGCCGAGGCATTCTCCTTGAACGAGGGAGATAGTGGTAAGGGGGAGGTCGTGAGCGACGTAGTTGCGGTAGAGCACGTCGATGCATGCGCGGCCGTAGCGCAGGAGCCCTGCGCGGTCGCGCGCGTCGATGAGCTGGCGAAAGAGCTCCAGGTCCCCGCCGAGATTGAAGACCCCGGGCGAGTCCGAAGCCAGTACCACGTAATCGATCGGATGGTCTTCGCCGCCGCAGCTGATCTGCCCGTTGCTTGCCGCAAGAAAATCGTAGTAACTGCGGATGCTCGAAAGCAGCGCCGGATTGAAGCAAGCGCGCGGCTCAGGCGCCCAGCGTGACCACATCGCGCGCGTTTGCTTGTCGAAGTTCACGCGCAACTGCGGCGAGAAACTCAGCTCGAGGCCGCTGTCGATCGGTTGGGGTATCGGGAATTGACGTGCTTCAAGTAGCGCAGCAGGCAGGTGCATTTCCATGATTCTCTCCCCAGAGAAAAGGTGAAACGCTTGATAGAAAGCTGCAACCCTAGTAGGGATTTAAAGCAAATTCTTCCAAAAAAGCAAATCTAACAATTCGAGAGATTTTTATTTTTATCAATAAAAACATAAACTAATTATTCTCCGTTCTCAAGAGCCTAAGTCAAAATCTAACATCCCGCAAGAACGGATCAGAGCCAAGGGCAGCCCTGGCCAGCGGAGGCGCGGGCTATGGGTATTTGACGCAATTGCGAGAAGCAGTTAAAAACCGGGATTAACAATAGGCGTTAAGTCTTTGTGCTGAACGTATTTTTTCTGAGGGCCGCGCGGCCCCTGATCATCGCGAACCAGGGCTCCGCCCTGGACGGCGCCTTGCTGGCGCTGTTTTTGCCGGTTCCCGTGACGGTTGCGGTATCGCCCGACGACCTGCGGCGGACCTTCGTGCGCTGGTTCATCGGCCGCGTGCCGCACATTACGGTGGAGCCCGCCCGGCCGCTCGAGCTGAAGCGGCTGGTGCGCATGGTCCAGCGCGGCGAAGCCATCGTCGTGCTTCCCGAGGGCCGGCCGACCACCACGGGCACCCTGATGAAGGTCTACGATGCGCCGGGTGTCATCGCCTCGCGTTGCGACGCAGACCTCGTTCCCATCGTCATCGAGGGCTCGCAATACAGCCGTTTTGCCGGGACCGCGGGCAACTTTCCCCAGCGCTGGCTGCCGCGCATTACGGTGCGGATCCTGCCAGCTACAAAGCTGCCGGAAATTCCCGAGTTGCGGGGGCGCGCCCGGCGCAGGCGGCTGGCCGAGGAGATGCTGAGGATCATGCAGCGCGCGCAGGTAACGGCACGGCCGCGCCGCACGCTGTTCGAGGCCTTTCTCGCGGCGGTCGAATTGCACGGACGACGTACCCGCATCATCGAGGACGCGCGCAAGATCCCCGAGGCTTACGGCGAGCTCCTCAAGGTGAGCCTCGCGTTGGGGCGGCTTACCAGCCGCCTGGCGAAAGAGCATGAAGTGCTTGGCGTCATGATGCCGAATATCAGCACGACGGTGTCTCTCCTGCTCGGCATGACGGCGATGCGGCGCGTTCCGGCTATCGTCAACTACACGGCAGGCGGCGAGGCGATGCGCGCCGCCTGCAGAGCGGCCGGTGTCACGCGGATCATCACCTCCCGTCGTTTCCTGCAGCTCGCCCGCCTCGAGCGCGCAGTAAAGGCGCTGGAGGGTTTCGAGTTCGTCTATGTCGAGGATCTGCGGGCACAGCTCACCGTTGCCGACAAGCTGTGGCTCGTCGGCTTTGCGCTGTGGTGGCCGCGTGCCGCAGTGCCGGCGGGGGACCCGGGAGACTCCGCCACGGTGCTTTTCACGTCGGGGTCAGAGGGGCGATCCAAAGGCGTGGTACTGAGTCACGACGCCATGCTCGCCAACATGGCACAGATGCGCGCCGTGATCGATTTCGGCCCGAACGACAAATACCTCAACGCGCTGCCGCTCTACCATATCTACGGGCTCATCGCCTGCACGCTCATGCCGCTGATGACCGGCACGCGGCTTTTTCTCTACACGTCGCCGCTTCATTATCGTGTCATCCCGGAAATTGCCTACACGCGCGATTGCACCTACGTCTTTGGCACCAGCACCTTCCTGGGCCACTACGGGCGGCAGGCGCACCCTTATGATTTCTATCGTACCCGCATCGTGGTTTCAGGCGGGGAAAAGCTCGACGCGGATGTCGCGCGGTTATGGGCCGAGAAATTCGGCGTGAGGATCATGGAGGGTTACGGCGCGACCGAGTGCGGTCCCGCGATGGCCCTCAACACGCCGCTGTCCTATCGCAAGGGTACGGTCGGCCGCTTCCTGCCGGGTCTCGAATATCGGCTGCTGCCGGTCCCCGGCATCGACCGCGGCGGTGCGCTCCACGTGCGCAGCCCCAACCTTATGCGCGGTTACTACCTCTACGAAGCGCCAGGCGTGCTGCAGCCAATGCAATCGGAGCTGGGTCCCGACTGGTACACGACCGGGGACGTGGTCGAGGTGGATGAGGATGGCTACGTCACGATCCTTGGGCGCGTGAAGCGCTTTGCCAAGATTGCTGGCGAGATGATCTCGCTCGAGGTGGTCGAGCGTATTGCCGCGCTCGCGTCTCCAGGCCAGCGCCATGCGGCGACCATCGAGCACGTGGCCGCGGGCGGCGAGAGCACGGTGCTGTTTACGACCGACCAGACACTCGACCGGATCACCTTGCTCAAGGCCGCGCGGGAGATCGGCGCGCCGGAGCTCGCGGTGGCCAAGCGCATCGTCCATTTGGCGGAGCTGCCCATCCTTGGCAGCGGCAAGACCGACTATGTGAGTCTGAAGGCCATGGCCGAGACACGCGCGGCGCCGACCCGTCCTGCCGCCTGACACGGGCGATGATCATCGCGCAAATATCGGATCTGCACGTCGGCAGGCCGGGGGAACTGGCATACGGGCAGTTCGATGCTGCGCAGCGGCTCGCGCGCTGCGTCGAGCATCTGATGCGGCGGCGGCCCGTACCCGATGCGGTGCTTGCAAGCGGAGATCTGGTCGATGCGGGCAGTGACGAGGAATACCGGCGGTTGCGAGAGCTGCTGGCCCCTTTCAGCATGCCCGTTTATTTCATTCCCGGAAATCACGATGACCGGGATGCATTGCGGAGCGCGTTTTCCGAACACACCTACCTGGGGCGCATCGGTGAGCCCACATGCTATTGCGTCACAGGACATCCGGTACGACTGATCGCGCTCGATACGACCGTGGCCGGAGAGACCGGAGGCACGCTCGATCGTCGGCAAATTGATTGGCTGGAAGGGCAGCTCGCTGCCACGCCGCGACAGCCAGCACTGATCTTCATGCATCATCCTCCATTCAAAACCGGAATCGCGCGCATGGATGAGATCAGTCTTGATGCAGCGAGCGCCGCGCATCTCGGCGCGGTCGTATCGCGCCATGCGCAAATTGCGCTGCTTACGTGCGGACACGTACATCGCGCAATCCAGGTGCGCTGGCATGGAACGACAGCGTCCGTTTGCCCGAGCACGGCGTTTCAGTACGGTCTTAACCTGGATGGTCCGGGGTTGCAGCCCTCACCGGACGAGCCGCCAGCCTATCAACTGCATTGCTGGAATGGAATGGAGATTGTCACGCACACCGTCGCGGTCGACCCTGGCGCGCGACAGGTGTGAGGCACCGGGACGACTGAAGCTTCAAGGAGCTTCCCGTTTTGGCAGCGACAGAAGGTACTGGGCGGTCGATTTCAGGTCATCGTTTGTCCAATGCGACGTGTTGTTGGCGATCACATCGCTCATAGGGGCCGCCGCGGCCTCGCCAAACGGCAGATCTCCGGTCTTCAGAAATTCCACCATGTCTGCAGCGGACCACAGGCCGATGCCCTTTTTCGGGTGCGGAGTAATGTTTGGCACCCCTTTGCCGTCGGGGCCTTCCTTTGCTCCGGCAAGCGCGAGTTTCTCATTGGTTGCCCCCAGGAAATTACGTGCCGTGTGACATTCTCCGCAATGGCCTGGGCCCGTCACCAGGTACGCGCCGCGGTTCCAGGAGGCGCTTTTCCGCGGTTCAGGTTTGAACGAGCCAGGCTGGAAGAACAGCCATTTCCATGCTCCGAGCGCAAAGCGCGAATTGTAGGGGAAGCGCAAGTCGTGCGACGGCACCGCGTTGCGCACCGGCCTGACGGTATCGAGATAGGCTTTCAGGTCTCGAAGGTCCTGCCGTGTCATCCGAGTGTACGAGGTGAATGGAAATGCGGGGTAGTAATGACGTCCGTCCGGGGCCACGCCTTCGGTCATCGCGCGGATGAAATCAACTTCGCTCCAGCGTCCGATTCCTGTCTCGGGGTCGGGCGTGATGTTCGGCACATGGAACGTCCCGTACGGCGACTTCAGTGCGAGGCCGCCCGCCAACCGCGCATCTTTCTTCTTGGGGTCCGTATGACAGGAATCGCAGCCGGCCAGGCGCACAACGTATTCGCCATGCTTTGGATCTCCTGCGGCGGCAGCGAGCGGCGCGAAACTCAAGCCGGCCAGCACGAATACCGTGAAGGCAAGGCTGGTCATTCGCCAAGCCCCGGCCTGGATCGCAGAAACCACCAGGACCGCTGTTCTCGTGACAGTGCGCAATCGCATCGAACGCCGATTGTCGGTCAGAATCTTCGCTGATTGCGGTCGGGCGCGAGGGTACATGAGACGCACACTGCCGCCTAACCGCCTATTTCGATCGAGTTCGACGGCATAGGCAGCAGTGTCAAATCTGTCGCAAGAATGTGGCGTGGTCCTGTTTGCTACTTTACGCGAGCGCCGCGAAATGTCTTGTGGCATTCGGCGCAGCCGATCTTCGTTTTGGCGTAACTGCCGGATGAGCCGATCATCGTGACGACGGCGTCCTTGTTGCCTTCCTTTGCGAGGCGCGCGAGTTTTTCGCTTCCATCCGCCAGTCTCTGGACCTCTTTCTTGAATCCATCCCAATCCGTCCAGATTACAGGCAATGAGCGAGTCATTTTGTCGGAGTATTTGCCACGGCCGGTGTCTTTCGGAAAATGTTCCGGTATTTTTTTCGAAAGTCTTGCCAGGGCCATGGCATTGTCTTCCACGTCAGCGAGCGATCCCTTTCCGCTCTTCGCATACGCGGCAAGAATTTTCCAGTGACTGCCCAGTTCCTCTTTCATGAAATCGATCCGGGCGTTGATCACCTCCTCACCGCTGGCCGCATACGAGGGACCCGTGGGCAACAACATGGCCCCGGAAACGACTGTTGCTAAAGCGAAACCGATCATTTTGAACGCGAGACGCATTATTGATCCTCCTGATCCAGGTTTGAAGTCGAGGCACAATTTCTTGCGCCCGCGATGCTATAACAGCGGACACCGGCAGTCCATTCCCATGGGACCCGAATTTCAGGGCAGGCGTGATTGCCTTCAGCGTGTTCAGCTCAATTCATCAGGACTGAAAGCATCGGTGTTCAGCGGGGCATGGTGGGCGGCCTTCCGGGGCTCCAACTTTGCCCATCGTCAGCTCGATTTGGGAGTCTTTTTTCAGGTTGGGGTGGGGCGGGCGTTTCACTGCTTCCCCTTGGGCCGCGTGGATCGGTTTGCGCTGCGGTTGCTCATGAGATCATGTCAGATCAAATCGACCGCCACGGCCGCGTTTGATCTGGCCAAGGCGTCGCTTCGACTCCAGCCGCCGTTCCCGTGAAGCTCGCGTGGGCCGGGTCGGCCGGCGCACTTTGGGCGGACGCGCTGCTTCACCAATGAGCGCCACGAGGCGCGCGATCGCGTCGCGGCGGTTGCGCTCCTGGCTGCTGAAGCGTTGCGCGGTAATCACCAGAACGCCGTCGGCGCTCACGCGATGTCCGGCAAGCCGTTCCAGCCGCTGGCGCACCCCGTACGGAAGCGACGGCGAGCGTCGGATATCGAACCGCAACTGCACGGCCGTCGAGACCTTGTTGACGTTCTGTCCGCCGGGACCGGACGCGCGGATGAAAGAGAGGCTGATCTCCCTTTCGTTGAGCTCGATACTCGGCGTAACTTTAATCATGGACAAAGTGTACGGAGCCAAGGGGCGCCCGACAACCCAATGTCGCCTTGCCGTGCTCACGCAATGCCCGCGCTGATTTCCTGTTTCGAGACGTGACGGCCAGATGAATGAGTGGTGTTAGAATCGGCCATTCGGTTTCAGGCCGTTCCCTTCCGGGTTGATTGCCAGTCATGTTTTCGCGTTTGCAGCCCCGCCTCGGTTACGCTGCCGGCTTTCTGGTTTGCGCCGGCATGATCGGTTTCGCGCTCTACCTGCAGCACGTAGAGGGCCAGGAGCCGTGCCCGCTTTGTATCCTGCAACGTGTCGTATGGGTCGCGCTGGGCGCGCTCTTTATTGTTGCGGCCGTCCACGGGCCAGCCCGGATTGGCGCGATCGTCTACGGTGTGCTGCTGTTCGTCATCGCGGGTGTCGGAATGGGCATTGCGGGGCGCCATGTGTGGCTGCAGCATTTACCCAAAGACCAGGTGCCGGCGTGCGGACCGGATCTGGATTTCATGTTGCGGCAGTTTCCGCTTTCGGAGACGCTGCGGAGAGTGCTCTCGGGCACTGGCGAATGCGCCGAGACCGGTTGGACCTTCCTGGGACTGTCAATTGCAGGCTGGTCGTTGCTGTGGTTCGTGGTCATCGGGGCCTTCGCCGTCTTCCTGACGATACTCGCACTGGCGCGCGCGCGCAGCGCTTAGCGCGACGAAAGCAATGCTTGGTGGGGCGAGGGCGAGAGGCCGGGTTACCGTATACATGCGCGACATAACCCGGGCGAGCGCCCGGAGAATGCCGCGGATCGCGACTACGCCGGAATATCAGGCTCGAGCTGGCGCTCGAGCAGTGCGATCTGATCCTTCAGGAAAAGTTTTCGCTTCTTGAGGCGCTGCAATTGGATCTGGTCTTGGGCGGGGCTTTGCGATAATTGTAAGATCACGTCATCGAGGTCTCGGTGCTCAAGCTGCAGCTGGTTGATTTTCACCTTCACCGACTCGACTTCGGTGGTATGTATCATGGGCAGATTCCTCCATACCAACGCTAAGAATACCGAGTCAGTATAGACCCAATAATTTCAAAAAACGAGCCCGGGTGCCGCCTTCCGCACGGCGGAGGCGCACACGCGGGGCACAAAATAACCTGCTGTTTTTTCTTGATAAGCCCTTTTGGCGCAGGCTGCGCTCGAGGGGCCGGAGACGATAACGTGGCCATTACTTTAACCGTGAACGGCAAGAAGCACGAAGTCGCCGCAGATCCGGAGACGCCGCTCCTCTACGTCCTGCGAAACGATCTCAAGTTGAAGGGGGCGCGCTATGGCTGCGGGCTCGGGCAATGCGGGGCCTGCACCGTGATCATCGACGGAAAAGCCGTCCAGTCCTGCGACGTGCCGGCATCGGCGGCAACCGGCAAGGCGATCACGACAATCGAGGGCATCGCCCGCAATGGGAAGTTGCATCCCCTGCAGGAGGCGTTCATCTCCGAGCAGGCCGCGCAGTGCGGCTATTGCGCGACCGGCATCATCATGGCGGCCAAGGCGCTGCTCGACGCAAATCCAAAGGCGACCGAGGGCGAAATTCGAACCGCGCTGAAGGGTAACCTGTGCCGCTGCGGTACGCACCAGCGCATCCTGCACGCCATTCAGCGCGCGGCGAAGGAGCTGAGACAATGAGCACAGCAGATACATCCCCGCGCAAGCTGCCGGGCAGCCTCAATGCGAATCGCCAGCTCGACCGATGGCTGCGGATCAATCGCGACGGTACCGTCTCGGTTTTTCCCGGGAAGGTGGAAATCGGGCAGGGCATCCTGACGGCGCTCTCCCAGATTGTCGCCGAGGAGCTGGACGTCGCAATGGGTCGCATCCGGCTCTCCCCGACGGACACGAGCTACAGCCCCGACGAGGGGATGACCTCCGGGAGTCAGTCCATTACCGACGGCGGTGCTGCGCTGCGTTACGCAGCCGCCGAAGCCCGTGATCTGCTCATGCAGCGGGCCGCGGCCCAGCTTGGCGTATCCCTCGAGCAGCTCTCGGTAACCGACGGCACTGTGACGGCGCGAAGCGGCGGTAGTGTGAGCTACTGGGACATCGTAACGGACGATCTGCTCGCGCGCGAGGCGACCGGAGATGTTCCGCCCAAGCCGGCTGCGCAGCACAGCGTGATTGGTGCGGCGGTTCCGCGGCGCGATATTCCGGCAAAAGTGGGCGGTGTGCCGAGCTACGTGCACGACCTTGATTTGCCGGGCATGCTTCATGGGCGTGTCGCCCGCCCGCCCAGTTACGGCGCGAAGCTGGGCGCGCTGGACGAGGCGGACGTGCGAGCGATGCCAGGGGTCGTGGCGCTCGTGCGCGACGGCAGCTTCGTTGGCGTGGTCGCGGAGCGCGAGGACCAGGCGATCCGGGCGCTTCAACGGATCAAGCGCATCGCACGCTGGGAAGAACAGGCCAACTTGCCGGAGAGCACGGATCCGCGTTTCCTTTTGAAGGAGACGAGCGAAGACGAGGTAATCAGCGAAAAGAGGGACGAAGCGGCTGCCGGCCGGGCCGCCAAGACCCTCGAGGCCGAATACACGCGCCCCTACACGGCACACGCGACGATCGGCCCTTCGTGCGCGATGGCATCGTTCGACAAGGGGCGCTACACGATCTGGACGCACAGCCAGGGGGTCTATCCGCTGCGTCATGATTTGTCCAAAGTGCTGGCGGTGAAGCCCGACCAGATTACCGTCATCCATTGCGACGGCGCCGGTTGTTACGGGCACAACGGCGCTGACGACGCGGCCCTCGATGCGGCGTTGCTTGCGCGCGCGGCGCCGGGGCGCCCGGTGCGGGTGCAATGGATGCGCGAGGATGAGTTCACGTGGGAGCCCTATGGCCCGGCCATGGTTGTCAGGCTCAAGGCCGCCCTCGATGCGAACGGAAATATCGTGGACTGGGCGGAAGAGCTCTGGAGTAATTCCCACAGCACGCGGCCCGGCGCGCAAAAGGGTGTCAACCTGATCGCCGCGTGGCATCTTGCGCAGCCTCACGAGCCCTCGCCGCCGCGCAACCCCCCGCTGCCGGGGGGAGGCAGCCATCGCAATGCGATTCCCATCTACGAATTTCCGAACCAGCGCGTAACGAATCATTTGATCAAGCGCATGCCGCTGCGGGTTTCCGCGCTGCGCGCGCTTGGCGCTACGGCGAACATATTCGCCATCGAGTCCTTCATGGACGAGCTGGCGGCGGCGGCTGGCGCGGATCCGGTCGAGTTCCGACTGCGGCACCTGAAGGATCCCCGCGCGCGCGCGGTCATCGAAACGGTGGCGGCCAAGGCGGGATGGAAAAAGGGGGAGAAGGGGGATGGCTCGCGCGGGCGCGGGATCGGTTTCGCCCGCTACAAGAACGGCGCGTGCTACGTTGCGGTTATTGTCGAAGTGGAAATCGGAAACGAGATTGGCGTCAAGCGGGCCTGGGCGGCGATCGATGCCGGTCTGGTGATCAACCCGGACGGGCTCATCAATCAGACCGAAGGCGGGCTCATCCAGAGCGTGAGCTGGGCGCTCAAGGAGGCCGTGCAATTCGACCGCGAACGGGTGCTCACGCAAACCTGGGACGATTACCCCATATTGACCTTTGAGGAGATCCCGCAGATCGAAGTGACGGTGATCAACCAGCCCGATTTGCCGCCGCTCGGCGCGGGCGAGGGCGCCCAGGGTCCCACCGTCTCGGCTGTGGCGAACGCGGTATTCAACGCGATCGGCGCGCGCCTGCGCGATTTGCCGTTCACGCGAGATCGCGTGGTAGCTGCTCTAACCTAACCGCAAAGCCGCAGAGGTCCCGCAAAGACGGGGGGCGAGCACGAGGAACCGGAACCCATTGGCGTAATCTTTGCGCCTTGGCGTCTTTGCGGTAGAAGTGTTTTTGACAAAAAAAAGCGGACCGGCCACAAGGGCACGGCCCGCCTCCGGGGGAGAGTGTTGCTCTAGACCTGGGTTGCGAGCGCGTAGACGCGTTCGAGGAACGCCTTGACGTCGACGCTCGCGAGATCTTCGGGAAGCTGCGGGCTTAATTCCTGTTCAGTCTGATAGCAGGACATGGCCATCACTCCTATGGCAGGGTTCCAGTTCACGCACAGCAGCTCTTCGTCGTAGCGGCCGTGCTCCGGGCGCGGGGCAGCCTTCGCTTTTCTGTAATCTTCCATGTAGATGACCATGGCATTCTCCGCAGTTGCGTTCATTCCCTGCTGATCTCTTCTGCAGTTTCCGTGCCAGACATTTCTAGGAAACATTTTTTACAGTAAGTAACTGATATTGAAGGAGTTAATGTGTTCTCTTGCGATGCGAAGCTGTGGAATTATTCATGATCGGCGGCAGCCGATCGATCGTATTTTTCGTCGGTCCGCCAGCCAGGTATCGAATTTTCGACAGCCGCGCTGCGCTAGCGTGACGCATGACACGCTGCGCGCTGCTTCGGCCACGGTGGAGTGGACTTCGCTTGAAGCTCCCCGGACATGACCGCGCGTCGATGTTGTTGTGATAGCGTTTATAAGATTCGATGCCGCGCCGGCGATTCCCATCCCAGCCGGCAGGAGCAAAATTTATCCACATCACGAAGGAACTCGCGCTTGATCGACTTCCGCCACAGTTTGCGCGTCCTTTTCCGGCTGCTGTTGGTCACGGCGTGGAGGACTATGGCATGAGCACAGCGGCCGGGCGTTTCCCTATGGCTGTCACCTACGACGATGTAGCGTCGGCGGCGCAACTTCTGGCGGGGTGTTGTCATCGCACGCCGGTCGTCACCTCCCGTACGGTTGACGAGCGCGCTGGGGCGAGCGTCTTTTTCAAATGCGAAAACCTGCAGCGTGCGGGGGCGTTCAAGTTTCGCGGCGCCTATAACGCTCTCATGCGCCTGAGCCCCGAGCAAAAGCGGCGGGGCGTCGTGGCCTACTCCTCGGGCAACCATGCCCAGGCCGTGGCCCTCGCAGGGCAGTTGCTGCATATCCCGGCGCTGATCGTGATGCCGCGAAATGCGCCGCAGGTGAAAGCCAACGCGACCCGTGGCTACGGGGCGGAGATCGTCTTCTACGATCGTGGCGAGTCACGGGAGGCCATCGCCGAAAGGCTGGCGCGGGAGCGTGGGCTCGCAGTCATTCCCTCATTCGATCACCCGCACATCGTGGCGGGCCAGGGCACCGCAGCCAAGGAGCTGCTGGAGGAGACCGGATCTCTCGATTTCCTCTTTGTGCCGTGCGGGGGCGCGGGCCTGTTGTCGGGCAGCGCGATCGTGGCGCGTCAGCTGGCGCCGGGCGCGAAGGTGATTGGCGTCGAGCCCGCGGCAGGGGACGATGCCACGCGCTCGTTCCGGACGCGGACGCTGCAGACGGTCACGGACCCCGACACGATTGCTGACGGTGCCCGCACCTCATCCCTCGGGAAGATCACTTTTCCCCTCGTGCTCGAGTACGTGAGTGACATGGTTACCGTCTCGGATCCGGAGCTCCTCTCCGCCATGTTCTTCCTGTGGGAGCGGGTCAAGCTGGTTGTGGAGCCAACCGGGGCATTGGGCGCGGCGGCGGTCTTCGAGCGCAAGGTCGATGTTCGAGGTGCCCGCGTGGGCGTGATCCTTTCGGGCGGCAATGCCGACATTCGCGAATTGGCCCGCCTTCTGTGACTACCGCAGCTGCCGATGATCAAAATTTGTGCAATTCAAACTGCAGCCCGTTTTTTCGCCGCGTTTGCGGGAGCATCGCAGGCTTACACACATGGTTATCCACAGAAATTGTGAATTATTCGTGACCCGAATCTTATCAACGCCAAAGATGAATGAGGCGCAGCGCCCCGACGCGGCAGCGTGGTCGAGGTAACGAGGCAAGAAACATCCAAAGCGAGGCCCTGTCCTGGACCGGTTGCCGGGGTGGTTCCGCTAGTGATTTCATGATGATAAGTCGCGCGGGCTCGAGACCGCTGGCGGACAGGACTGGCATTGTTTTTGCAAAAGGCTTCCCGCGAGGATTTACAGACAAGCCGGCGGGCTCCGGGGATGAAAGCAAGCCCATTGCGTCGGGCCGTCGCCGATAAGGAGGAAGGATATCAACAGCCTACGTAAACGTAGGTTGGCGGCGCAGATACCGGTCACTATGGAAGAGTAGCCTGCACACGAGGATAGAATCAGGACTGTGAAAGCGCTGCTGGGGTTGATGATGGCGGGCTTCCTCTGCGCTGCGGTGGCGGCGCAGGAGCCGGCACGCGTGGCAACCGTCCTTGGCGCAGCCATTACGCGAGGCGAGCTGGAAGCCCTGGCGGACGACCGGCCGCGCGCACGAAAGCTTCTCGCCATGATCTGGGACCACGTCGCGCCCCACTATATTGCAGAGAAGGGGCTTGGCGCGGTGCCGGCGGAGATCGCGGAGCTGGCATCCTACGACCGCGAATTCGACAAGAAGGACCGCGCACAGCGGGCGCGCAAGCTGGCGGAACTCG
>LJTT01000080.1 GCA_001303585.1 Betaproteobacteria bacterium SG8_41 | reverse complement strand
CTGGCGAAGGAGGTCCAGGCGCATCCGGAGCCGCGCGAGCTCGACGTCATGGTTTCGACCGGCGAGCAGGTCACCATCGCACTGCTGTCCATGGCGTTGGTGGAGCTCGGGCTCAAGGCCCGGAGCTATACCGGCGCGCAGGTCAAGATCCTCACGGACAGCGCTCACACCAAGGCGCGCATCCTGAGCATCGATGAGCAGCGCATTCGCTCCGACCTGGCCGAAGGGTGCGTCGTCGTGGTGGCCGGGTTCCAGGGAGTGGATGACGAAGGGAACATCACGACGCTTGGACGCGGGGGCTCGGACACCACGGGGGTGGCGCTTGCCGCGGCATTGAAGGCGGACGAGTGCCAGATTTACACGGACGTGGACGGGGTCTACACGACCGACCCGCGCATCGTGCCCGAGGCGCGGCGCATGACGAAGATCACCTTCGAGGAGATGCTGGAGATGGCCAGCCTCGGCTCAAAGGTGCTGCAGATCCGGTCGGTTGAGTTCGCCGGCAAATACAACGTGCAATTGCGCGTGCTGTCGAGCTTTGAGGAAGAGAGCGAAGGCACGCTGATCACTTTCGAGGACAACAGAATGATGGAACACGCCGTCATTTCCGGCATCGCGTTCAATCGCGACGAAGCCAAGATTACCATACTCGGCGTGCCAGACCGGCCCGGCATTGCTTACCAGATTCTTGGGCCGATCGGCGATGCGAACGTCGATGTCGATATGATCGTGCAAAACGTGGGCCATGACGGGTTGACGGATTTTTCGTTCACTGTGCATCGCAACGATTACCAGAAGACGCTTAAAATCCTGGAGCCCGCGGTCAAGCATATTCAGGCGCGCGGAATCGTGAGCGGCGACAAAATCGCGAAGGTCTCGGCGGTCGGAGTGGGAATGCGTTCCCACGCGGGCATCGCGAGCACGATGTTCCGTACGCTGGCGGAAGAAGGCATCAACATCGAGATGATCTCGACCTCCGAGATCAAGATATCGGTGGTGATCGACGAGAAGTACATGGAGCTCGCCGTCCGGGCTCTGCACAAGGCATTCAACCTCGACCAGCCGGCCTAAAGCGCCGGTTGGCCGGTACCCGACTGCCGTGCGCGCCGTTCAGCGTTCCCGGTTCAAAGTTCAATGTTCCGGGTTCAAGGTTCAAGTTAAGAAACTTCATGAAGCAACGCCGTCCAACCTTGAACACGGAACACGGAACACGGAACACGGAACACGGAACACGGAACACGGAACACGGAACACGGAACACGGAACACGGAACACGGAACATTGAACAGAAAACGGGGCGGGCGGATCTCTGGGTTTGGAAGAAGCGTCAGGGTCGGAGTAATATCCCCGTATTCAGAATTACAGGACTAGCCGCGTTTTCCCGGAGAGATGGCCGAGTGGTCGAAGGCGCGCCCCTGCTAAGGGCGTATGGGGCTAAAACCTCATCGAGGGTTCGAATCCCTCTCTCTCCGCCAAATAAAAGGCCCCTTAACGGGGCTTTTTGTTTGGCAGGACAATGAAAGTAAACCGACATGGATAAGATGTTCGTTCTCAACGAGGATCAGCGCGCCATTCTGGAAACCGTCTCGCGATTCGCCAGGGATGAAATCGCGCCACGCGCAGCCCGCCTGGACGCCAACAGGGATCCGCTCGATTGTTTTTCGTGGGAGATCGTCGAGAAGGCGCACGAGCTCGGCATTCGCACGATGACGCTGGGCGAGGAATGGGGCGGCCTCGGGGCAGATTCCCTGACGACAGCCATGGTCGTCGAAGAGCTGGCGAAGGCCGACCTTGGCGTGTCCGTGATCATGGCGCAGACGTTCAAGGTTGCACAGATCATGCAACGGGCGCTTAGTCCAGAACAACAGCAGCGCGTGCTGCCGGGATTTGCCAGCGATCCGCGAGGCCTCCTGGCGATCGGCAACACCGAGCCCGGCAATGCCTCGGACAGATATCTGTCAATTCCCGTGCCGTTTGCGACCGGCGCCGAGCGCGCAGATGGCGGCTGGATCGTCAACGGCATGAAGCAATTCATCTCGAACGGAAACCGCGCCAGTTACTACCTGGTGTCGGTGCAGACCGACCGCCGCAAGACGATGGCTGACGGCGCTACGTGCTTTTTCGTGGAGCGTGGCCGCCCCGGTTTTAGCATCGGGCGCGTGCACGACAAGATGGGAGAGCGTCTCGCGAACAATGCCGAGCTCGTGTTCCAGGACTGTTTCATTCCGGACGCAAATGTGGTCGGCGAGGTCGGGAAATTCGGCGCCGTGTACGCCAGATTCCTGCCAGCGTCGAATTCCTATGCCGGTGCCTCAGTGCTCGGCGTTGCGGTGGCGCTTTACGAGAAGGCGGTCGAATGGGCGAAAATGCGCGTGCAGGGCGGAAAGCCGATCATCGAGCACGACGGCATCCGTGCACAGCTCGCCGAGATGCGCATGCTGATCGATGCGTCGCGGTCTTACATACACCGGGCGGCATGGCTTGCCGATCACCGCGAACAGGGTTGGGACGCCACGCTCAGCACATTGCCCAAGACTATGGCTTCGCAGGCCGCCTGGAAGATCGCGACCTGGTGCATGGAGATCCACGGTGGGCACGGCTACATGAAAGAGCTCGGGGTCGAAAAGCTGGTGCGGGATGCCGCGGCATTCTTGCATTCCGACGGCGTCAATCGCACGCTGTTCCTCAAGGCCGCGAATGACATGTTCCGCTGACCGAAAAAAAGGGGTCAGAAAAAAAGGGGTCAGGACCCTTTTCGAGCGGGGATCGGATGGTGAAAAAGGGTCCTGACCCCTTTTTCATTCAGGACCTAGGAGAGGGCGTTACAGCGAGGCGATGAAGTTCTGCGAGGAGATAACGGTCCCGAACAGCGGCAGGATCTTCTCGCACTCGATGCGGTGAAGCTCCGGGTCGGGGCTCGCGCAACAGTCCTCGAGAACCTTCACCACGAAGCCAGCGTCATCCGCGTAGCGCGCGGCGCTGTCCACCACCATGTGCGTGTAGACGCCGGTGAGCGCCAGCGTGGTGACCTCATGGCGGCGCAGCCAAGTGAGCAGCCCCGTGTTGAAAAATGGGTTTACCGCGCGCTTGGTGTATACGATCTCGCTCGCAAGCGGCTTGATCGCATCGGGAAATTCCAGGCCCCACGTGCCGATCACGATGGCCTTCATCTTTTTCAGGCGCTCAAGGCGCGCCGACCGGCTGATGGCGTCCGCATAGTCCGCGCGGAAGCCCACGCGCACGAACGCGACGGGCAGCCCCTTTGCGCGCATCACGTCAAGCACCGCACGGGTCTTCTCTTCGGCGCCCACCTTGCCCCTGGGGTCGATCAGCTCGTTTTGCATGTCGAGCACGAGCAAAGCTGTTTTTGACATCCTGCGACCTCCCGTCTGGCCCGGAACGAAAAAAGGGGTCAGGACCCTTTTTTGTCAGCTAAGCACCGCATCGGAAAAGGGTCCTGACCCCTTTTCCATGACCCGCATCGGAAAAGGGTCCTGACCCCTTTTCCAGGCGGGCCGCGGGGATGCTTCGCAACATCAAACGCCTGACCCGGATGCGTCGCCCCGAGCGAGCTGAATGGCTTCCCAGACGTAACTCGGCGTGAACGGCATGTCGAGGTGCGTTATTCCCAGCGGGCGCAGCGCATCGACCGTCGCGTTGACCAACGCCGGCAGCGAGCCACTGCAGCCGGACTCGCCGACGCCTTTGGCGCCGAGGGCGTTCGTGGGCGTGGGCACGGGGTGATCGTGCACGTGGATATCACGCACCATGCCGGCGCGGGGCATGCCGTAGTCCATGAAGCTGCCGGTGAGAAGCTGACCGGAGGCCTGGTCATACAACGCTTCCTCGCAAAAAACTTGCCCGGCGCCCTGCACGACACCGCCATGGACTTGTCCCTCGACGAGGACTGGGTTGATCACCGTTCCAAGGTCATCGATCGCTGTGTAGCGCACGATGGTCGCCGCGCCTGTCTCCGGGTCAATCTCGACTTCGGCGACATGACACCCGTTCGGATAGGTCGCGCCGAACGAGCCCTCGGCAATCGTGTTGAGCGGGTGTGGCTGAGTTTTCGCCAGCTTTCGCGCAAGCTCCATGAATCCGAGCGTGCGGCGCCCAGCGTGAAACTGTCCTTTGCTATAGCGCAGCTCGGCTTCTGGTGCACGCAGTGCGGCGGCCGCGTGAGGGCGCGCCAGCTCAATGAGCTTATGGCCCAACACCCGAAAGGCACTACCTGTGCCGAGCGCGCCGCGGGATCCGCCCGTGCCGCTGCCGATGAGATCCGGGGCGCGCGGCACGGGATCATAGCGAACGTGCGCCGTGTCGATGCCGAGCTCGCGGGCCACGATCTCGGGAAACACCGTTTCGTGGCCCTGTCCCGACGATTGCGTGATCGCATAGAGCGTCATGGCGCCTTTGCGGTCGAACTCCACGGCGACCTGGTCCTTGGGCGCCGAGCCGCCTCCGCCGGCCTCGAGATACGTGGCCACACCCATGCCGCGCAGCTTGCCGTTGCGCTCGGCGGCCCGCTTGCGCGCAGGGAAGCCGCGCCAGTCAGCGCGCCGCAGCGCGTCGTCCATCACCGCTTCGAAATCGCCGGAGTCATAGGTGCCGCCATTCGGGGTCTTGTAAGGCATGGCCTCGCGCGGAATGAAATTCTTCCGGCGCAGCTCGACCGGATCGAAACCGTGCTCATGCGCGGCATAGTCGACCAGACGCTCGATCGCGTACGAGATGTCAGGCCGGCCGGCGCCGCGGTAGGCTGACACTGGCACCGCATTGGTGTGCGCAAGCCGGCTGCGCACGTAGATCGCAGGAATGCGATAGACACCGCCCGCGGTGATGCTGAGATTCCGCGTCGCGATGAACGGGCCGAACGCCGCGGCATACGCCCCGAGATCGGCGCGGTCATCGAATCGGATGGCCAGAAAGCGCCCGTCTGCGTCCATCGCCAGCTCGCCCGTCAGCGACAGGGCGCGGCCCTGAAAGTCGCTCATGAAGACTTCTGCGCGCGTTGCCACCCATTTCACAGGCCGCCCGAGCGTGCGCGCGGCCAGCATCGTCGCGTAGTATTCCGGATACGCGGCGCCGCGCACGCCGAAACTTCCGCCAACGTCCTGTGTGACCAGGATGATCTTGTCTTTTTCAAGGCCCGTTACCTGCGCGATCTGGTTGCGCATTCCGCCGACGCCTTGAAGCGGCAGGTGGATCGTATATGCGCCGCTGGCCGAATCGAATGCCGCGAGGCAGGCGCGCGGTTCCAGAGCGTTGCCGACCAGGCGCTGGCTCTCGACAGTGACCGCGCTCGTGTAGCGAGCCTGCGAAAATGCGGCCGCGACGGCTGCTGCATCGCCGGACTCGAAGTCGAGCGCAAGATTGGCGGGAACGTCCGCATGAAGCTGAGGCGCGCCCTCGGCTACCGCCGCGTCGAAGCCCAATACCGGGGGGAGATCCCGATACTCGATCTCGATGAGCTCGCGCGCATCCTCGGCGATCGTCGCCGTGTCGGCGACGATCATCGCGATCAGCTCGCCGACATAGCGCACGCGCCCCTGCGCGAGCGCCGGGAAATGCGCTTTGCGCATCGGCTGGCCATCTTTCCCCGGGAAGGGAACGCCATTGGCGAGCGAATTGAAGCCGGCCTTCTTCACGTCATCACCGGTCAGGACGGCCTTGACGCCGGGAACGGCCAATGCCGGCTGGACGTCGAGGCGCGCGATCTCGGCGTGGGCGCGGTCCGCGCGCAAAAAGACCGCGTGCAACTGGTTGGGCAGATTCCAGTCGGCGGCATAACAGCCGTGACCGGTGACAAGACGAAAATCCTCGCGGCGAACCATGGCTTTCAGCGCTCTCCAGATGGTGGTCGGTCGTTTAACCCTAGCATCTTACCCGATCACGTCTGTTGCCCGGCAATCTCGGGGCTCTAAGCATGGATGCATCGGGCGGTCGAGTTGGCGCAGAACATTCCGCTGGTTGGAGACGCGCCAAACACGCGCTGAACTCTTCGCGGGAGCGGTAATGCGCCATTTGACTTGTCTTGGACACGAGCCCGGGAATTCACAGATTTTCAGAACTGAGTGGTTGGACGCCTGACGCAGCCGGCTCCCAGGGCCAAAAACATTGAGACATCCTGCTCGAATATAGTAAAATTTTGACCCTTACAACGTGTTGTTTTTGGAACTTGCCTAGCCGTAAGCGCGTCGCACCAACAACCGACGACGGCTTTGTTCCCTAATCGAGCGGTTTCTCTCAGATATGCGAGGACAGAAATTCCGCGCATTCTCGTTCAATAATTCAGTTAAATCAAAAAAGGAGAAGTCAGGATGAAATTTTTGAAAATCGCAGTCATCGTGCTGGCCGCCGTGCTGTCCCAGCCCGTCATCGCCCAGAGCAAGGGCGGAAACACCGACATGGAAATCCTGCGGCAGAAGATCAAGGCCGACAAGAAGCTCATCGTCGCGTCCAACATGCAATTGACGGAGGCCGAAGCAAAGAAATTCTGGCCGATCTATGATGCCTACCAGAGTGACCTCTCGAAGATCAATCAGCGGCTTGGCAAGCTGATCGTGGAATACGCCGAGGTTTACAACAAGGGCGCGGTTCCGGATACCAAGGCCAAGAAGCTGCTCGACGAGGCGCTGGCGATCCAGGAAGCGGAGGTAAAGCTCAAGCGTTCCTACGTTCCCAAACTCGAGAAGGCGCTGCCGGAGATGAAGGTTGCGCGCTACATCCAGATCGAGAACAAGATCCGCGCCATCGTCAATTACGAACTCGCGGCGGAGATTCCTCTCGTCGAGTAATGCTCGCCAATGCACGACCTAGCAGGAAGATCCTAACCACGGAATCACACGGAGACACACAGACAAAGACCCGCACGGAAGCGCCCTGTAGTGGTGCATAAATTTTCGTGCGCTTCCGTGTTTTGGTTCCGTGGCCGAATCTATTTTGAGCGGAAGGTATCCAGAAAGGGCTGGCATATAGACGTCGATAGACGCCGATAAGAAAGAAGTACATTGATTTGCGTTGGTTTTTTGCCTGCGTTCATCAGGATTTATCTGCGGCTAATAATGTCTTTTGAGTTTTGAGGCAGCCAGCGTGCAGCTCGGGCGGATCGCGCCAGGGCTGTAGAATCCCGGTTCATGGGACTCCCGCTTCCCCCCGGACGGGTTGCAGCCCGTCTCGGCATCGTGCCGCGACCTTGGCCAGTGGCCGTCGCGATATTCCTCGCGTTCATTGGTCTCGGCGGGGTTGTAGCGGCCCGGGGTGGTGAGGGAGACGCTTCCGCGAAGGGCACCGACGACGCCTCTGCGGTGATCTACCGCATGAAGCAAAAGGACCCGTCGGACATCGGCCCCGAGAAGCGCGCCATCCGCGTGCTCGTTCATTTCAGCCGGACCAAGTTCTTTGTGGCGGGCGGCGCCCCCCGTGGCTTCGAGCACGACTTCATGAAGGAATTCGAGGCCTTCTACAACAAGAAGCGAAAACGGGGGCAGGTGAAGATACCGGTGATCTTTATCCCGGTTCATTTCGACCAGCTGCTTCCAATGTTGCGCGACGGGAGGGGCGATGTCGCCGCCGGTCTGCTGACCATTACCGAGGCCCGGAAGAGGCGCGTGCAATTCACGCTGCCGTACATCCGTGATGTCGCGGAAGTTGTGGTCGCCAATGCCGCCGCGCCGCCGATCGCAACTATCGAGGATCTGGGGGGGCGCAAGGTCCACGTTCTGCGCGGTTCCAGCTTTGCCGAGCGTCTTCGGGCGCTCAACCGGCGCCTGTGGCGGTCGGCCAAGCCGCGCGTCAAGGTCGTCGAGATGCCCTCCGGAACGAGCACGGAGGATCTGCTGGAAATGGTGAATGCCGGCATCTTCCTCTACGCGATGGCCGACGACTATATGGGCAAACTCTGGGCCGAGGTCCTGCCAAACCTGCGCGTGCTGGACGTGCGGCTTTCCGAAGGCAACGACATTGCGTGGGCGGTGCGGCCCAGCAATCCCAGGCTTTTGCAGGCGCTGAATGAGTTCATCGAGACAAACAGCGAGCGGGTATCGCGCGAGGCAGCCGAGCTCCATCGCCGCTATTTCCGGGACGTCGAGTTTCTAAGGAACAACCTTGCCCCCGACCTGGTTGGCCGCAAGAAGCATCTGGCACCTTATTTTCAGAGCGCCAGCGAGCAGAACGGACTCGATTGGCTCTTTCTCATGGCGCAGGGATTTCAGGAGTCGCGCCTCAGTCAGGCTGCGCGCAGCCGCGCCGGCGCAGTGGGCGTCATGCAGTTGCTGCCGAGCACCGGAAAGCAGATGGGCTATCCGGACATCGTTACCGACGCGAGCGCCAATATCGCCGCCGGGGCGAAGTATATGCGCCACCTGATCGACCGTTATTTCGACGAGCCTGGCATGCCCGCGGCAGTGCGCTTCGATTTCGCGCTCGCGGCCTATAACGCCGGCCCTACGCGTATCGTGCAGTTGCGCAAGATGGCCGCTCTACGCGGGCTGGACCCGAACCGCTGGCTTCACAACGTGGAGTACGTGGCGCTGGAGAAGATCGGGCGTCAGCCAGTGCAGTACGTGGCCAATATCCACCGCTACTACACCGCCTATCGCCTGGCGGAAGAGATGCAGACCGACCCGACTACTCCTCCTCAATAGACTGGTCTGCCGGGTTAAGACGGGGGAATCTAGGCAGTTTCCCACGCAAACGGAGAGCAGCGTTAAAATCCCGCTTCGGGTTCGCGGCAGGCCTTTCCTTGGCCGCACAAAGGGATAAAAGGAAGACTAAACGATGCGCAGAATTGTTCTTGCAGTAGCGATGTCCCTGTTCGCGATCGGTGCCTACGCGATCAACACGTCCGTCTTCTTGGACGCGCCCATTACCCGGTTGAGCACGGAAGAGCTGGAGGCGTTCAGTGCGTTCGTCGACGAGACCTTGGAAGGGGCCCCGGACGGAAAGACGGTGGAGTGGAAGGCGCCGAAGACACGGTTTCTTAGCAAGCTTACGCCGGGCAAAACTTTTACCCAGTCAGGCCAAAAGTGTCGGGAAATGACGATCGAGTCGGACAGCCACGATCGCTTCCAGCGAGGCCGCTATGTCTTCTGCAAGACTGGCTCGGGGGCGTGGCAGCTGAGCCGGCCCAAAACCGGATCGGGTGAGAAGCAGCGGTAAGTAAGGGGGCTTTGCCGGGCGGCATGCAGACCACGCGCTCAAACGACGCTCGCTTCCTTGATATACGTGTGACCGGGCACTTTCTCGGGGGCAGGATAGAGCTGGATGTATTTGACGTTTTCGAAGGGAATCAGCATAAGCGTGCCATCCGCCTCGAACATGACATAGCGTTTTTTTAGAACGTCCTCGAGCTTCATCTGCGCAGCGGCCTCGTTTGGCGACTGCTTAGGAAAGTCGAGCGTGATCTTGCTGCCATCGTTGAAGAATATCGAAATGCCTCTTTGTTCCGCCATGCTGGCCTCCTGTCTCTAGGGAGCTGAAAAGCATCGAACTCGCCGGAGCAACGAGGTTATCACAGCCGGGCAAGCCTTTTTGACCCACTGCTGAGAGAGCTTTCAGTTAATGATGAACAATCTAGGGAGATTCGCAATGCCGAACCGGATGTGGCTGTTTTTACCGCTGGCGCTGGCACTCGCTGGCCCCGTCGCCGCGCAGAGCGGCATGCTGGACAAGATCCGGTCGAGCGGCGTGATGACGATGGGTTATGTGGAGAGCAGCGCGCCGTTTTCCTTTGTCGACGAGAGCGGGCAGCCGCAGGGCTATTCCGTTGATCTGTGCCGTGCGATCGCAAGCGGTGTGCGCACGCAACTCAAGCTCGCCAGCCTTGAGACGCGCTGGGTGCCGTTGACCATCCAGAACCGGCTCGAGGCCGTTGCCAGCGGGCGGGTGGACATCGAGTGCAGCACAACGACCTGGACATTGTCGCGGCAGTCGCTCGTCGATTTCAGCCTGATCACGTTCCTCGACGGCGGCAGTATTCTGACGCGGGCGGATATGCAGGCCGGCCGTATTGCTGATTTCTCGGGCAAGCGGATCGCCGTCATCACAGGCACGACGACCGAAAAGGTGCTGCGCGCATCATTGTCCCGGCGCGATATAAATGCCGAGGTCGTCACGGTCGGCAACCGCGCGGAGGGACTGAAGCTGCTCGATGGTTCCGAAGTCGACGGCTTCGCTTCCGACCGCACGGCGCTGATTGGTATCGTGCTGACCAGCAAAACCGGGCATTCCTTCAAGCTGCTTGATGAAGATTTCTCGGTCGAGCAGTATGCGCTCGCGTTGCCTCGCGGCGATCACGAGTACCGACTGGCGGTGAACCGCGTCCTTGCGCGGCTTTACCGCACCGGTTCGATCCAGCAGATCTACGACCAGTGGCTAGGCAAGCTCGGTCCGCCCAGCCTGCTGCTCTCGGCGACCTACTTCATTCAGGGCATCTCAGAGTGACGCAGCCGGGGATAGCGGGTAGTCGGCCGCACGGCGGGGCGTGGCGCGCGCTGGTCGCAGTGCCGGCGCTTGCCCTTGGCATGGCCGCGTGGGCTCAAAACATCAGGATTCCTGATCTGCGCGAGCGCCCGGCCGCGGTTGCACCCGCGCCGAAGGCGGGCGAGACCTGCGAACGATGCGGGGTCATTCGTTCGATCCGGGAGATCACGGTGCAGCGCCCGGTGAACGTCCCGCAGCAGTTTCGCAGCGATACCTCTGCCGCTTCGGGGCCGGGCGGCACGAATCCGGTCGGAGCGGTGATTTATGTGCCGTTCGGCGCCGGCACCGACAAGCCGTACGTCGGTGGTGTTGGGACGCCCGAGATGCGCGAGCGCTTTTCGGAGACGGAATACGAGATTACTGTTCTGCTCGATAACGGCGGCTACACGATGGTGCGCCGTCGCGACGGCCTGGCTTACCGGGTCGGCGACCGTGTGAGGGTGGAGGGCACACAGCTCGAGCTCCTTGTTCCCTGAGCCTGCGCCCCTCGACGGATCGTGTCGTTGTCCCGGGAGATCACGAAATGGTGACGATCACGGGTGATGCCCACCGGTGATTGAAAGACGCATCGCAATACAGCTTCGTATCAACATGTTTCATCACTATTTTGGACAAAAGCACCGAAGCAGACCCGGATCTGAGGAGAGGGACGGTTCAATCGGTGAACCCGCTTGCCAAGGTGTGATACCCTTGGCGCACCGCACATTGGGGCGCAATTGCTACTGCAGCTGACGCTCCAGCAAGTCGTGTTGGTTCAAAAATATTGGCTTATAAAGAAGGAGGAACCCTGATGCGCAAACTGTTTATTCTGGCAATATCGGCCGTGGCGCTCGTGGCCGCGAGCGGGGCATGGGCGCAGAAGAACTATCCAACCAGACCGGTTCGTATCGTGATCCCGTTCCCGCCTGGCGGAAACGTCGACGTCTTCGGCCGGGTGCTCTACCGCCAAGTCGAGTCCGAACTTGGTCAGTCGATAGTCGTCGACAATCGCGGCGGCGCGAACGGCATACTGGGGGCGTCGATCGTCTCGAACGCGAACCCCGACGGCTACACCATGCTCAACGTATCGTTCTCCTTCGCCGTGAATCCGGCGATCCGCAAGAAGATGCCGTTCAATGTCGAGAAAGACTTCGTGCCGGTCACGAACGTTGCACTGGGCCTCGGCTACCTGATAGTGGCCAATCCCAAGGTGCCTGCGAAGAATGTTCGTGAGCTGATTGCGCTTGCCAAGAAGCAGGAGCTCCGCTATAGCACGGCGGGGGTCGGCAATGGCCAACACCTTGCGGGCGCCTTCTTCGAGAAGGAGGCCGGTATCAAAATGCTGCACGTCCCGTACAAGGGGGGTGGCCCGGCCAATACCGCCGCCCTGGGTGGCGAGGTGCACGTTCACTTCCCCGCACCGTCCGTAGGCATACCGCACGTCAAGGCTGGCCGGTTGACCGGAGTCGCATTTATGGGGGCGAAACGCCTGGAAGCCCTGCCCGACGTGCAGACCGTGGGCGAAACCATCCCGGGTTTCGTGTTTGATTCCGGCTGGCACGCGGTCTTTGCGCCGGCGGGCACGCCGATGGCGGTGGTCACCCGGATGCAGCAGGCGATACACAAGTCGCTGCAGGTGCCCCATGTCCACAAGCACTTCACCAGCAACGGCTACGTGCCCCAAGGCGACCCGCCGGCCGTGTGGGCGAAGAAATTCAAGCAAGAGCTCAAGCGCTACGACGACTTCGCGCGGATGGCGGGAATCGAGCGCTTCTAGGCTTGGAATCGTGATCCGTGACCGGTTACCTGTGACCGGCCACCACGAAAGACGAAGGGTGAGTGGAGCAGTCCACTCACCCTTTTCTTTTCACCGTGCGCCGTCACCCGAACCGTCTGATCTGCGCTCGAGACAAAGCAAGATACGCCGATTGGAAAAGAGATGGCCAATGTGCGTTTCTCCACCTGCATTCATCGGCGTTTATCTGCAGCTACAAATACAGTGACCGGTGACCCGTGACCGGTAACGCCGCGTTCGGCCAAATACGGTTTTTGTATATTGTTATCTGCGTGTATCCGCGTTTATCTGCGGCTAAAGAGGCGAAACGGTTTTGCGCTTTGCGCCCAACTCGGGTCACGGGTCACAGGTCACAGGTCACCGGTCACGCCTTCTCAAAATAGGCGAAAAGCTTCGGATCAATCGTCTTTCGGTACTTGGCAAGCACCGGCTGCACGGCCTTCACGAATTCCGCGCGCTCGGCAGCGGTGAGGTGTATGACTTCGTTCTGCTCTGGATCCAGCTTTCGCAGCACCGCGTCGTCCTCCGCGATCGCGAGCTTTCGCTGAAGCACCGTGGCCTCGGCGGCCGCGGCCCGGACCGCTTCCTGCACATCGCGCGGCCAGCCGTCAAAGAGCTCCTTGTTGCAGACCATCGCGCTCGCGCCCCAGAAATGCCCGGACAGCGTTACGTAGCGGTGGTACTGGTACACGTTGAAGATATAGATGTTGGTAAGCGCGTTGTCGTGCGCCTGGAAACGATCGCCGGCGATGCCTTCTACGAATTCCTTGATATCCGACGCGATCGGCTCGAAGCCGAGCGCACGGAACGTTTCCCCGTGCAGCGGCGTCATCTGCGTACGGATGCGCAGGCCCTGGCAGTCTCCGGGCCTGCGGATCGGCCGAACCTTGTTGGTGAGGTGGCGAAAGCCGTTGTCCCAAAAGCCGAGAACCCGGCAGTTGCTCGTCGCCTCGATTTGCTCCCTCAATCTCTCGCCATGAGGTCCGTCGAGCAGCTTGAACGCGCTTGCCCGTTCCTTGACGACGAACGGGAGCTCGAAAAGTTGCAGATCGGGCACCGGCGCCGAGAATCGCACCGTGGACATGTAACAGAAGGAGAGCTCGCCGCGCTCCACCATGGGCACGAGATCTCCCGACGGGCGTCCCAGATCCAGAATGCTGCCGATCAGCTCGAACGTCGCGCGCTCCCCGAGACTTTTCTTCAGGATGTCGCCGAAACGGCGGCCGGCCTGGTTGTGGACGGACGAGGGGGCCTGGTAGCCCCCGAACTTCA
>LJTT01000079.1 GCA_001303585.1 Betaproteobacteria bacterium SG8_41 | reverse complement strand
AAACTTGAAACTTGAAACTTGAAACTTGAAACTTGAAACTTGAAACTTGAAACTTGAAACTTGAAACTTGAAACTTGAAACTTGAAACTTGAACCTCGTCACTCATCACCAAGCCCGGGAGGACGTTTCATGAGCTCGGGCAGCAGCGCCCGCTCGAAGAACTGGACGCCGACCTGCTCGACGCGTTTCTCCCCGATCAGCGTCCCGGCGCTCGCGCCGGCCTTTTTCCACGCCTTGTATTCGTCCTCGTACTGCAGGCCGATTGATTGCGCCAAGAGTTGGATATAGTTGAAGGCCTTGATCCCGGCGTGCGGCTCCAGCCCGACGAGCTCGCGGTAGCATTGGTGGTATATCGTGACGACTGCATCGGCGCGGCGGGCCGCAATGCGCCGCACGGTCTCCCGCACCATGTCCTCCATTGCGGCCGGGACAGCCGAGAGCAGCGCGCACATATACCCCGGCGCGGCGTAGTCGTCGTCGACCACTTCAAGGCCCGGGATGAGCCGAAGCAGGGCCGGAATCCGCTCGTTCACGGCCACCTTGTCGTTGAATCCCAGGTGCTTGTGCACCAGCACCCGCATCGGAACCGGATGCTTTAGCAGCGCGGCGAGCCGATCGCGGCGCTCGTAAAGCACGTCCACCAGATAGGTCAGGTCGAATTGCGGCGTGTAGGCCTCGCCCATGAACTCGATCATGTGCGCGTGGCACGAGGGGCACCAGGCCACGAGCCGGTCGCGTTCCATTGAATTGAATCTCGTTACGGTGCGCCGCGCCATGCCATCGGCCGCGGTCTGGTTTCCATCCTTGCCGTTGCCGCAGCAGTAGTCGGGCCCGCCCGCCGGGCGCGCGTCGAGGCCGAGGAGACGCAGGATCTCGAGGCAGCCGTGGATGATGTCGCCGTGCCTGAGCACGTTACAGCCGTACCAGAAGATGATTTTTTCGGTCATCGGGCGCTCGCCGCGATCTACATCCAGTTCTTGATCTCGTCTTCCGTCAACTGCAGCTTGGCGAAGGCCCGGACGCGGTCGTAGTAATCACGATCGTCGCGAACCGGGATTTTCTTCGTGCCGCCAAGACCGCCGGAAGCGATCATGCGCGCGATGCGCACCATCATCTTGGGATCGACGTTGTCCTGACAGGCCGGAACGCACGAGCCGCTGCGCACGCATACCGACGCCCAGGCAAGCGCTTCCGGGCTCCCTTCGCCGCCGTTTAACAGCCCGAGGACGCCCGTCGCCACCGCCTTCGGGTCGGCGCCGGCGAGCTTCGGGCTGTAACGCGTCATCGGGCACGCCTCGAAGCACTTGCCGCACTTTGTGCAGGCCGCCAGGATCCGCTCCGTCTCCTTGCGGACGAATGCCTGCATCGCGCCGGTTGGCATCGCCTGTCTGGCCATATTCGCGCTCATTTTATCTTGATTGTGCTGCAGCCAGTGTCGCACAGAAGGGGTCCGCCACCCAATCGCCGCAACGACCTGCTTGCTTCGCATCGAACACCTCCGTCATCATTGCTCAATTCTGATGGACTTGAATCAATGGCCACGGTGAGCCAGAGCGAGGACGCCCCATGAGCATTCCAACGACGCCTCCCGACGAGGATCGGCAGTTCATCAACCGCGCAGTCGAGGCGGCAATACGCGTCGGGCTGCTCGCCATTCTCCTGCTTTGGTGCTTTACCATCGCGCAGCCGTTTCTTGTTCCCATTGTGTGGGGCGTGATCATCGCCGTGGCCGCCTACCCCGCCTACCGGAAACTCGAGGCGCGCATGAGCGAGCGCCGAATTCTGGCGGCCGTGCTGTTCACGATTCTCATGATTGCGGTGATCGTGGTGCCGTCCGCCATCCTGGGCGAGTCGTTGGCAAGCGGTGTGCGCGACGCCGCTGCGGCGTTCCAGGCCGGCACAGTGGAGGTCCCGCCGCCTCCCGAGAGCGTGAAATCGTGGCCATTCGTCGGTGAGTCCCTGCACGCTTTCTGGCAGCTCGCCTCGGAAAACATCATTGAGGCCGCCACCGAGCTGCGTCCTTGGATCAAGAGCGTCGGCAAATGGCTGCTCGGCGCGGCGGCGGGTGCAGGGGTTGCGGCTCTGCAGTTTCTATTGGCCATCCTCATTGCCGGTGCGCTGCTCGCACACGCGGAGGGCGGTGGTCGGGCGACGCGCGCCCTTGCGCAGCGCCTCGCGCCCGAGCACGGTTTGAACTACGCGGAAGTGGCAGAGAAGACCGTACGCAGCGTTGCGCTCGGCATACTCGGTGTGGCGTTGCTTCAGGGGCTGCTTGCGGGGATCGGCTTTCTCGTGGCTGGCGTGCCGGGGGCCGGGCTGCTGACGCTGGTATGCATCGTGCTGGGCGTCATACAGCTCGGCGTGGTCATTATCCTGATCCCGGTTGTCGTCTACCTCTTCTCCACGGCCGATACGTTCACCGCTGTCGCGTTCCTGGTGTACGCGATCCTGATTGCGCCAATTGATAATGTCCTCAAGCCGATCCTGCTCGGGCGCGGCGTCAAGGTTCCGATGGCCGTGGTATTTATCGGCGCCATCGGCGGTTTCATACAGTACGGCATCGTTGGGCTGTTTGTCGGTGCGGTGATCTTCACGCTCGGCTACGGCCTGTTCGTCGCCTGGGTCGGGCCCGGCGAGGCGGAGACCGCCGCCGACTCGAAATAACCCGCGATCGGAAGATAATGTCGCGGTCTCAGACTCGTGACCGGTCACCGCTCACGGGCCACAGGTCTATTGAGTAAACTTGGCGGCATGACCCGAGATCCTTTCACCCGCAGAAATTTTCTCGAGCGCATCCTGTTGCGCCTGTTTCATGGGGGGCGCAAGACCGAGGAGGTGGCGGTCAGGGAGTTCGTGCTGGTCGCAGCCGTGGCGCTGCTGGTGATCGGCCTTGCTTTCTGGGTCGCTTTCCGATTCGTGCGCCCGGCGCCGCCCGATGATTTCGGGATCTCAACGGGCAGCGACAGCGGGGCCTATCATTTCTTTGCCCAGCGCTACGCTGAACTGCTGGCGCGCGAACGAATCACCGTCGAGCCGCGCGTCTCCTCTGGTTCGGTCGAGAACCTCGCGCGGCTTGCGGATGCCAAGTCAGGCGTAAGCGTGGCTTTCGTTCAGGGCGGCGTTGGCAATGCTGCCCAGTATCCGGCGCTCGTGACGCTGGCCGCGCTCTACCACGAGCCGCTCTGGGTCTTTTACCGGGGCGAGCGCGAGCTGACGCTCCTGTCGGACCTTGTCGACAAGCGCGTTGCCATTGGCCCGGAAGGCAGCGGGACACGGGCGCTCGCCCTCGCTCTTGCGGCCGCGAGCAAGATAGCCGACAAGGTACAGGGCTTTCTTCCCCTCGGCGGCGCGGAGGCGGCCGAGGCGCTGATCAGGGGTAACGTCGACGCGGCAATGTTTGTCGCGGGGCCGGACGCCCCGGTCGTGCAACGCCTTTTGCGCGCCGAAGGCGTGCGCCTGATGAGCTTGAGTCATGCCGAGGGGCTTTCCCGGCGGTTTTCCTACCTTGCGACGGTGACGCTGCCGCGCGGCGTGATCGACTTCGCCGCCGACCTTCCGGCGAGCGACATCACGCTGGTGGCGACGACCGCCTATCTCGTCGCGCGCGAGGATTTCCATCCCGCGTTGGTCTCGGTGCTCCTGCAGGCGGCCGGTCGCGTGCACCGCGGGGGCGGTTTTTTTCACCGCCCGGGGGATTTCCCCGTCGGGAGGGAGGGTGATTTTCCGCTGAGCGACGCCGCGGAGCGCTACTTCAAGTCCGGGCCGCCGTTTCTGCAGCGCTACATGCCGTTCTGGGTGGCGAATCTGATCCAGCGGCTGCTCGTTCTGCTCGTGCCGTTGATCGCGGTCGTAATTCCGGTCATGCGGATTTTTCCCGCCGTTTATACCTGGCGGGTGCGCCGGCGTGTGTTCCGGTGGTATTACGCACTGCAGCGGGTGGAGCAGGAGGCCAGCACAGCACCCGTGCCGGAACGAGCACGCGAACTGCTGGTTGAGCTCGACGCGATCCAGGACGGCGTCAGCCGCACCCACGTGCCGCTTACCTATTCGGACTACGCCTACAACCTGAAATTGCACATCGAAATGGTGCGGGCCCGGTTGGAGCGCCTCTCAGCCGGCGGCTAGCCGATCCCGAGCAGCTCAACCTCGAATACCAGCGTCGCGTTCGGCGGAATTACGCCGCCGGCACCGCGCGCACCATAGCCGAGGTCCGGCGGAATGGTGAGCTTGCGCTTGCCGCCCACTTTCATGCCAGCGACGCCCTCGTCCCAGCCTCTGATCACGCGGCCGCCGCCGAGCGGAAAAACAAAGGGATCGTTGCGGTCTTTGCTCGAATCGAATTTTGTCCCGTTCGTAAGCCAGCCGGTGTAGTGCACCCGGACACTTTGTCCGGCGCCAGCGATGGCTCCGTCGCCGACGATCAATTCCTCTATGACTAGGCCGCTGGGGGTCGTGGTGGAAGCCATGGCAATCCTTTCAAATTTTGATACAGGAGACAGGGAATAGGAAAAAGACGGTCTAAATACAGGAAACTGGAAACTGTGGTTAAGTCGTTCGGCTAGAGGCGGAGGCCGCCGAGAAGATCCTGCGACAGATACTGCTGCCGGAAAGTCTCGAAAGGCACGGTATCGCGCGCCTCGGTCTCTTGTTGCTCGGCGAGCGAGTCTTCAGCCGCGCGCTTGAAGCGGCTCTCGACATTCGCAGGCAACGGCAGCGTCAGGTGGTCGGCGCGATATTGCCTTGAATGGGACAGCACGAACTGCAGGTACGAATTCCCGTGGCCCTGGGCAATGTCGTGCAGTACCCGCGCGGACGGTGTCAATAAGGGATTATCCAGGGCTGCTCCCGCGGCCGCGACGGCGTCGCGATAGGCGCCTCCGCCGCGCGCCGCGTCGAGCGCCTCGGCAATAGGCTCGCATTCGCCAAGCACGCGGCGGCCCCACTCGGAGAGCGAAAGCTTTTCACCCCGGCGCAAGAGTTGGACAGCCGTATCGCGGCCGCCCTCCGCGACCTCGTGCTGATTGTGATTGATTGCTGCGATCTCTTCCGGCGTGTCGTCAGGGCTCTCGCTCAGCGCGCAATGCAGCAGGAAGACATCAAGGAAACGCATTGTCGCGGCAGTGATGCCAACGGGACAGAAGGGGTCGAGGTCGAGACAACGCACCTCGACGTACTCGACGCCGCGCTCGCCGAGCGCGTGCAGTGGACGTTCACCCGGGCGCACCGGCCGCTTGGCCCGGATCGTGCCGTAGAACTCATTCTCAATCTGGAGCAGTGTCGGGCTGAGCTGCCGGTACTGGTCGCCATCGCGGATCCCAATGGCGGCGTAACGGGGATAGGGCTCAGTCAACGCCCGGTAGAGCGAGCGGGCGTAGCCTTCCAGGCTGTTGTAGCTCACCGACAGCGCGGCCTGCGCTTCGCTCTGGTAGCCGAGCGGCCCCATCCGCAGCGAGGTCGCTCCGGGAAGATACAGCGTTCCGCCCGCGAGCCGCTCGAGACCGTGCTTGCGCCCGGCGACGAAGGTTTTGCACACGGCTGGCGACGCGCCGAAAAGGTAGAGCAGCAGCCAGGAATGGCGCCGGAAATTCCGGATGAGCGAGAAATACGCGCCGTCCTGATATTCCCGCACGGAGCCGCTTCCGTCGTCGGCCTTCTGCAGCAGCGGCCAGGCGGCCTCGGGAAGGGAGAAATTGTAATGCACGCCGGAAATCGTCTGCATGCGCCGGCCGTAGCGATGCGACAGCCCGATGCGGTACACGGTCTTGGCCGTGCCGATGTTGGAGCGGCCATACCGGCCGATGGGGATCGCATCATCCGCCGGCAAGTTGCAGGGCATGCTCGAGCACCAGAGCATTTCCTCGCCGATATTGCGGTAGACGAACTGATGAATCTCGGTCAGCTCCGCGGCGCACGCTTCGGCGTCGGTATGGACGCCGGTAATGAGCTCGAGCTGCGCCTCGCTGAAATCCGTCGTGATGTTCGGGTGGGTGAGCGGCGAGCCGAGCGCCGGCGGATGCGGCGTATCCGCGAGCGAGCCATCCGCGCGCACGCGCAGGCTCTCCTTCTCGACCCCGCGCCGCAAGTCTCTAAGGATCGCGGGCGTCAGTGTGGCTAGGCGCTTTTGGAAGACGGACATCGCGTGGTTCTAGGTTTCTTGATCTTGATTGAAGAGGGCGGGCGATCGGCGGCGGATCAAGGTCTGGTGACTAAGTGACCAAGTGACCAAGTGACTGAGTGGCCAAGTTGCCAGATCATGAAAAAAACCGTCCGATAACGATCCCTCATAGCCGCTTCGTTGCCCAATCGCCAGCTTCTCAGGCGGCCGTGACCGCAGCGCCAGTCAGCGTCGTTCGCTCCATCACCCGCCGCAGTGGCAGCGCGTAGTCGGGAACCGCGCGGTGCTGGGTCGAGCAGTTGTCCCAGATCAGGAAATCGCCGACCCGCCATTGATGGCGGTAGAGGAACTCGGGTTTGTAGAGGTGTGCAAAAAGCTCGCCCAGCAACGCATCGCTTTCTTTCTCCTCCATACCGAGGATGCGAGTGGTGTAGCCCTCGTTGACGAACAGGCATTTCCGGCCGGTATCGGGATGCACGCGCACGACCGGGTGAGCGACGTCGGGCGTCTTGCTCATTTGCTCCGCAGTCAGCTGGCGGCGCGGCCCGCTGTTGCGATCGCGGTAGTAGCCGTGGACGTAGGAGTTGATCGCGAACCGGCCCGCCAGCTTCTTTTTCATGGAGGCCGGTAACGCGTCATACGCGGCGGTCATGCTCGCAAACATCGTGTCGCCGCGCGGCTTGCCGTTCTCCAGCGGCACTTCCCTTGCATAGAAGAGCGACCCTCGGCTCGGTTCCTCCTTGTAGCAGAGGTCCGAATGCCAGAAAAGCCCCGCATCCCGACTGCCGATAGGCCTGCCGTTCTCAACGACATTCGAGACCACGAAGATCTCCGGGTAGCCGGGCCGGCAGCAGTCCTGCCGGACATGGTGCTCCAGCTCGCCGAAGCGCCGGCTGACGGCGAGATGCTGATCCGGGGTGAGTGTTTGATCCCGGAAAAAGATCACTTCGTGCTCCCGCCACGCAGCGACGATCTCCTGGAACGTGCGCTCGTCCAGTGCCTGCGCGAGGTCAACGCCCTTGATCTCGGCGCCAAGGGGCGCGGACGGGCGCTGCACAGAAAATGCCATGGGTCCTCCAGGGTGCGAGGGGCGACTGCGTGCGGCCGCCGCGACAGGCGAAGTATGCATCAAAACAGCGAGGGCCAGATACGGGGAGCCTCGCGCGATCAGGCGTAATGCGGGAGCGCCGCCGCATCCGCATCGAGTGTGAGAAAATCCGGTCCCTGCCCGGACGGATCGTCCCACCGGACGCGTTTATCGGCCCGCTTCCGGCACACGTGGTTGAGCCACGGGGAGAGGGCGACCGCGAGAAGCACGGGCGACGCTCCGGTGTCGCTGGAGAACCCGTCTCGAAAACCGAGATTCAGCCGCAGATAAACACAGATGAACGCAGGCACGAAGCCCACGTAAATCAATGCACTTGTTTTTGTGCGTGGTCGTTGGCTGCAACAACTGCGGTAAAAGGGTTACCAGTGACGCGTGATCAGGGGGCGGCAGAGCAGACGGGGGGACGTTATTAAGTTGTATGCGCGTTTGTCTGCGTTCATCCGCGGTCAAGAAGGGCTCTGAGTTTTTAAACAGCGTGTAGTCGAATCCAGCAACGTGATCCAGTTTCGCAATCTCACGCTCGCCCGCGGCGCGCGTCGCCTGATCGAAGACGCTTCGCTGCAGATTCACCCGGGTTGGCGGGTGGGGCTGACGGGCGCGAATGGCTGCGGCAAGTCGAGCCTTTTCGCGTTACTGCGCGGAGAGCTTCACGCGGACCGCGGCGACTGCGAGATCCCGGCCAATTGGCGCATTGCGTCGGTTGCCCAGGAGACGCCGGCGCTCGCGGCCCCCGCGATCGAATACGTGCTCGACGGCGACACGGAGCTGCGCGCCATCGAGCGCGGTCTTGCCGCGGCGGAGTCCACGCATGACGGCCATCGCGTGGGCGAGCTTCACGCGCGGCTGCAGGAGATCGGCGGCTACGGTGCGCGCGCGCGGGCAGCCGCGCTGCTCTCGGGGCTCGGCTTCGCCGACGCGGAGTCCACGCGCCCGGTCGCCGAGTTCTCGGGCGGCTGGCGGATGCGGCTCAATCTTGCGCAAGCGCTCATTGCGCGCTCCGATCTTTTGCTCCTCGACGAGCCGACCAACCATCTCGATCTCGATGCGGTGGTCTGGCTCGAAGAATGGCTCGCCCGCTATCCCGGCACGCTGCTCCTGGTGTCGCACGACCGCGATCTCCTCGATGGCTGCGTGACGCACGTGGCTCAGATCAGCGCAGGACGGCTGGCCTTGTTCACGGGCAATTATTCCGCGTTCGAGGAACAGCGCAGCGCACAGCTGGCAGTGCAGCAGGCCATGTATGTGAAGCAGCAGCGCGAGATCGCCCACCTCGAGCGCTTCATCTCGCGGTTTCGCGCCAAGGCGACGAAAGCGCGCCAGGTGCAAAGCCGGCTAAAGGCGCTCGACCGGATGGAGCGCAGTGCCGCGGCGCATGTCGATGCCCCGTTCGAATTCGAGATCCCGGCGCCGGAGCGAGCGCCCGATCCGCTGGTATCCCTCGAGGAGGTCGCTGCGGGCTATGCGCACGAGCTGGTATTGAGCGGCGTTTCGCTCACGCTCCGGCCCGGTGCGCGCCTGGGCCTGCTCGGCCCCAACGGGGCCGGCAAATCGACGCTGGTGAAGCTCCTGGCCGGCGAGCTCGTGCCGCGGTCGGGCAGAAGGCACGAGGGCCGCGGGCTCGTGATCGGCTATTTTGCCCAGCACCAGCTCGAGCAGCTGCGCGGTGACGAGTCGCCGCTCGCGCACCTTTCGCGCCAGGAGCCCGCTGCGCGCGAGCAGTCGCTGCGGGACTACCTCGGCGGTTTTGATTTTCGCGGGGCAATGGCGGACACGCCGGTTGCTCCGCTCTCCGGCGGCGAGAAATCCCGCCTGGCGCTGGCATTGCTGGTGCGCCAGCGTCCCAACTTGCTGCTGCTCGATGAGCCCACTAACCACCTCGACCTCGAGATGCGCCACGCGCTTACCCGGGCGCTGGCTGAGTACGAGGGAAGCCTCGTGCTGGTGTCGCACGACCGCGCCTTGCTGCGGATGGTGTGTGACGGTTTCATGATCGTAGCGGACGGGCGCGCGGAAGAATTTGAAGGCGACCTCGATGACTACGTCGCTTGGACTGCCGCGCGCCGCGCTGGCGGCGCCCGAACCGCGAACGACTCGGCGGCGGGCGCCAACAAGCTCGCGCGCAAGGAGGCGCGCGAAGCGGCGGCGGAGGAGCGTCAGGCGAGACTCGCGCGGCGGCGCCCGCTGGTAAAAGAGGCGGAGAGCCTTGAGCGCCGGCTCGCGCATTGGCAGGACGAGAAGCAGCGTCTCGATGCGCAGCTGGCGGACCCGGCGTTCTATGCGAAGCCCGACGCCCAGCAGCTGAAGGAGGTGGTGCAGCGCCAGCAGGCGCTCGCGCGGCTCATCTCCGAGGGCGAGCACCGCTGGCTCGAGTTGCACGAAGAGCTCGAAGAGATCGGCGACAGATGACCCGGTGACTATGCTACTGAGTAACCAGGTGACTAAGTGACTAAGAGAGTGCGTTACGGAGTGACGGCGAGAGGGGCCGTTTGTGCCGTTTGATGCCGTAACGAAACAATTTAGTGACTTAGTTACCTAGTCACTGGCTTTCTTCGCTCTCACGAGCCGCTGATGACGAGGATCCGGTTGCGCACCGAATTAACGCCCTCAACCCTCAATGCGACGTATCCCGCGAGATCGCGGCGGGTCGAGGTCTTGGCGGTGCCGTTCAGGGTAATCACACCGCTTGACGCGATCACATCGATGGTCGTGGCATTGACGCCTGGTGCAGCGATCAGGGCGGACCTCACGTTGACGGCAAGTGTCGCGTCGTCCACGGGCGGGTGCAGGGCCGCCATTTGTTTTCCGGCGTCGTTGCCGGTTGCATGGATTTCCTCCGCGGCGCCGGCCGGGTGACCGAGTATACCGACCGCCGGCCGAGGCTCGCGCGCCACCAGGCTGAGCGCGAGGGCGCCAGCCAGCCCGGCAAGCAGGACTCGAAGAACGACGCTGCGGTTGCCGGGTTTCAGGTTGGCCCGTTGTTCAAACCCGTTTTCCATGATGGGCAATGAGTGCTGCCATCATGAATTGATCAGTCAAGGCTGACGAGTAACCATGTCACACGAGCGTCGTTCAGCATTCAAAATTCAGAATTCATCATTGATAAGGCGGGCCCCCCGAAGGGGGCCCGCCGACC
>LJTT01000078.1 GCA_001303585.1 Betaproteobacteria bacterium SG8_41 | reverse complement strand
AAACTCGCTTCCCATCCCCTCCCCCTCGCTGAAAGCCTCGATGCTGCCGCCCTGCATTTCGACCAGCCGCCGCGCGAATGCGAGGCCGATGCCCATTCCGCCGGGATATTTCTGCTTTGCGCCGTCGAGTCTGGTGAAGAGATCGAACACCTCAGTCAACATCTTTTTCGGGATCCCGATGCCATTGTCTTTCAATTTAAAGACGGCGGCACGGCCTTCCCGGGAGATCGCCAGGCGAATGTGGCCACCGTCAGGGGTATACCGGGCGGCGTTGGCAATAAGATTGGACAGGACCTGGGCCAATCTCGCGGCATCACCTTGCGCCCGTATCGGCGACGATGGCGCGACGATCTCCAACGCGTGCCCGTGCCGATCGATGAGCGGACGGCTGATCTCCACGGCCAGGCGCGCCACTCTCGCAAGATCGATCGGAACCTTGCGAATCGCGAAGTCGCCGCGCTGGACGCGCGGAAGCTCGCCAAGGTCTTGCACCAGACGCCGCATAAAGCTGGTTTGCTCCAGCACGATCCTGGCGGCACGATCGCGGACTTCAGCGGCAATGCCGGGTTGAAGCAAAAGCTCCGCGGAATAGGCGACGGCCGCCAGCGGGCTGTTGAGCTCGTGGGCAAGCGTCGTCAGGAACTGATCCTTGTGATGGTCCGCTTCTTCGAGTTCACGCGTTCGCTGGCGCAGTTCCTCTTCCAGTTGCCGTTGGCGAGTCATATCGCGGACCGCGCTGGCCACGAAGAGACCCGAGTTGGTCCAGAAGGGACTCAGCGCGATGTCGATCGGAAACTCCGTGCCGTCGCTCCTCAGGCCGATCAGCATCGAGCCGCCGCCCATGGATCTGGGCAGAGGATTTCTGAAATAGGCGCGGCGGCGGTCCATATGCTGCGTACGCAGTCGTTCAGGAACGAGCATCTCGATAGGCCGATTGAGCAACGCATCGCGCGCATAGCCAAACAATTTTTCGGTCTGCGTGTTGAGCTGGACGATCGCGCCGCTCTCATCGATGATGACGACGGCGTCGGCGGCGGTCTCGAAGTAACGACGGTTTAGCTCCTCCGCCTGTGGATTCTGCTGCAACTCTCGGGCAATCACGGCCGCGCCTGCTTCCGGAAGTTAAAGACTCGAACAGTCCTTTGTTCGCCCTTTCTGCGAACGTACGCGTGTGCGGTTTCGTCTATCTTGATGCAGGTCAACGATTTAAAGGAATTGCAGGTCCGCCCGGCGTGTGATCTTCCAAGCCCACACAGCTCGCTGACCCGGAAATTTCGCTGAAACGGGGCGCGGAGCCCGCACTTACGTCGCAGCCCACCAGCTTCAAATCAGCGCCCAGGACGATCGGCTGCGACAACCTGGAGCATGGCCGCGGTCGGATGAAAACGACCGCGTGCAAACGGACCGAGACGACGTCCTACGGAAGCTGGCGCTGCGTAATGTGCCAGCGGCGCTCGAGCCAGAACCAGATGACCAGAACCACGGCACCCAGCAACAGCCACCCCCAGAGGGGCATGCTGAGCATTTGATCACCCAGAATAGCCGACAATGCGGTCAGCGGTAATATTCCAATGCCTGTTGCCCACAGGAACGTCCACCACGAGATCTCGGTCAGGGCAGCCGCGTAATTGATTAGATTAAAAGCAATAACCGGTATGAGTCGCGCAGTCAGCAAAGCAACCCCTCCCCGGTCGCGCGACCATCGCACGAGTCTTTCGCGCCGCGCCTCCTTGAGCATCCGGTAAACGAACGGCCGGCCGAGCCATCGCGCCAGTCCGAACGCCACCGATGCGCCCAGCATGGCGCCAACCCAGGTGACCGCCGTTCCCCATACCGGACCGTAGATCATGCCGTTGGCGCAGGCGAGAATTTCGGCCGGAAACGGCACGAAGGAGTGAACCACCATCAAGGCGATCGAAACGGCGACGCCCCACCCGCCCCACGACCGGATGAGCTGCACCATGCCCTCGAGCGTCAGGTCCAGGCTGATACCGAAGGGCGGCGCGATCAGCCACCACGCGGACACCCCGATGATCAGCAGGAACCCAACGAGCGCCGCGAGGCGAAGCCCGGACAGCCTGCGGTTCGAATTGGCATGAGCCATGCTGCCGCACCTCCTCCTTCAGTCGGCAATGCCCCGCCACTGGCAGGAAAGCTTACAGCATGGGCCAGCGCCCGTCGCTATCGGTTCCGCATGATCGACGGCTTGGCGCGAAACAGGCCTGCCCCCGGATGAACAAAAGAGGGCCGTCTGCAGCCCTCCTCTGATGGCGGCTGGCTCTGGTTCCCCAACCCCGCCGGCCGTGCGACAAAAGGAATTTTTCTGCGGGTCAATGTGTTTATGCCTCGAGCAATTGAAAGAAGTTATGCTGATGACCATGCGATCGACGCTCCTGTTCCTGCTCCTCGCCATCGGACTGGCAGGATGTGCCACGCCCGGCAGCTTCACCCCCCAGCAGAGCACGATCACGGATGTTCGCGCCCGGATGGGCAGCCCCACTGACATTCGTTTTGACCGGAACGGCGATGAGCTCTGGGAGTACGCGACGGGGCCCAGCGGCACCGAGACCTACCTGTTCCGTTTCGGCAAGGATGGCCGCGTAAAAGGCATCACACAGCTCCTGACAGAAGAGCGATTCGGAAAAGTCATTCCAAAACAGACCACAAAGACCGGTGTGCGCGATGTCCTTGGACGGCCGTCCGATCAGGCGTTCCTGCGCGACGGGACGTCATGGAGCTGGCGCGTCCGCGTCGGCGCCCGGGAGGGCCATTTCGTTGTCCGCTTCGGCCCGGACGATGTCGTCCTGGACAAGAGTGTACTGTTCGATGCCAGCCGTGGCGGCGGCCGGGGCGGCGACGGCTTGCTCGGGAATCCCCTCCTGAAGTGACGGCTGACGGACAGCTTCAAAAGGCGTGACCGTTGACTGGAGTTGAACTGGCGCTTCCTGTATTCCTATTTCGTACTCAACATTCCTTATTCCCGTCATGACGCTGCCCATTCGCGTATTGTCGCTGGTCCTGACGGGTCTGCTGGCCGCGTGCGCTGGGGCGCGCGGCCTCGTGCCGACGCAAAGCACTCTGGCCGAGGTTCGCGCAAGCCTCGGCAGCCCGACCGACATTCGCTTCGATCAGAACGGAGAGGAGCTCTGGGAGTATGCCCGTGGCCCGATGGGCACCGAGACCTACCTGATCCGCGCCGGCAAGGACGGCCGCGTTAACGCGGTCACGCAGCTGCTCACCGAGGAGCAGTTCGGGAAGATCGTGCCAGGCCAGATGACCAAGGCAGAGGTCCGCCACCTGCTCGGACGCCCGTCCGATCAGGCTTTCCTTCACAACGGGACCTCCTGGACCTGGCGTGTCGACCTGAAGCCGCAAACCGGTCATTTTGTCGTCCGCTTCGACCCCAGTGATGTCGTGCTCGATAAAATCATTCTGATCGACATGACCGATGGTAACGATCGCGACAACGGCGGCGATCGGGGTGGGGGAGACAAGTAGCGCGGCCGTTTGCCGAATGATGAGTGATGAGGGTTTGACCTCATTCCCTATTCCCTATTTCCTATTTCCTATTTCCTACTTAGTGTATGAGCGTGTCGCGGGTACTGATTTCCCTGCATCTCGTGATCCTGCTGGCTGCGTGCGCGGGGCCACGCGGCATCGTGCCTGCACAAAGCACGCTCGCCGACGTGCGCGCGAGCCTGGGCAGCCCTACCGACATTCGTTTCGATGCGAATGGAGAAGAACTCTGGGAATACGCCCGCGGGCCCATGGGCACCGAGACCTATCTGATCCGCGCCGGGAGGGATGGGCGCGTGAAGAACATTACCCAACTGCTCACCGAGGAACAGTTCGGCAAGATTCAGCCCGGCCAAAGCGACAAGGCCGCGGTGCGCGATCTGCTTGGACGTCCGTCAGATCAACTCTTCCTGCACAACGGAACATCCTGGACCTGGTTCGTTCGCGAAGGTCCGCAATACGCCCACATGGTGGTCCACTTCGGCCCGGACGATATCGTGCTCGACAAGATCATTATCATCGACTCGGGTTCGGGCGACAGAGAGGGCGATCGCGGCGACGCCGGCTAGCGGCCGGTAGCCCGCGGGGGACGCCAGGGTCGCGGAGGAAAACAAAAGCTCTACCGTAGAGCACGCTAAGGTCGCAAAGAAAAATAAAAGCTTCACCGCAAAGAACGCAACGTTCGCGGAGGATAAGAAAAGCATCACCGCCGGGAACGCCAAGGACGCAGAGGATTATTTATATCGGGTTAACTGCTAGGGCACAGTTGGTGCCCTGACCGCGGTCGTTCCCGTTTGCCACCCTTGGCGCCGTTCTTGGCGTCCTTGATTTTGTACTGGATAAGTGCTCCTTTGCGTCCTGCGCGTCTTGGCGGTGAAGCTTTTATCTACCTTGGCGCCCTCCGCGTCTTGGCGGTAAGGCTTTTGTCTTCCTTAGCGGCCTTGGCGGTTCAGCTTTGCGTGCCGTATGTGCGATTAAGCGCGCAGCGCACGGCTGGTATGATCTGCTTTTTTGCGTGCATGAACCGTGTCCGCAAGCCCTCCCCTCACCGGCTGGCAATTCTGGATCGACCGCGGCGGCACGTTCACCGATATCGTCGCGCGCCGTCCTGACGGTGAGATCCTGGCTCACAAGCTGCTTTCGGAGAATCCCGAGCACTACGACGATGCGGCGCTGGCTGGCATCCGCACGCTGCTCGGCGTGGCCCGCGGCGCGTCGATCCCCGCAGAGCGCATCGCCGCCGTGAAGATGGGCACGACCATCGCCACCAATGCCCTGCTCGAGCGCAAGGGCGAGCCCACCGCGCTCTTCGTGACGCGCGGCTTCGGCGATCAGCTCCGCATTGGCTACCAGAACCGGCCGCGCATCTTTGCCCGCCACATCGTGCTGCCGGAACTGCTCTACAGCGCGGTGTACGAGGTGGACGAACGCGTGACCGCTGGCGGGGAAGAGATGCGCCCTCTCGATAGCGAGCGCGCGCGGCGCGATTTTGACGACGCGTTCGGCCGCGGCTGCCGCGCCGTCGCCATCGTGCTCATGCATGGCTATCGCTACCCGGATCACGAGAAGCGTCTTGCGGCTTTGGCCCGCGAAGCGGGCTTCAGCCAGGTGTCCGTCTCGCACGAGACGAGCCCGTTGATGAAGCTAGTCTCGCGCGGGGACACGACCGTCGTCGATGCTTATCTGTCGCCGATCCTGCGCCGCTATGTCGAGCATGTCGCGTCCGAGCTGCCCGGTGTCAATCTCATGTTCATGCAATCGAACGGCGGCCTCACGGACGCGCACCGCTTCCGCGGCAAGGACAGCGTGCTGTCGGGTCCGGCCGGCGGGGTTGTGGGCGTTGCGCGCACCACCGAGGCGGCCGGGTTCGACCGCATCATCGGTTTTGACATGGGCGGCACCTCGACCGATGTATCTCACTACGCAGGCGCTTTCGAGCGCACGTTCGACACGCAAGTCGCAGGCGTGCGCCTGCGCGCGCCGATGATGGATATCCACACCGTCGCGGCAGGGGGCGGCTCGATCCTGCACTTCGACGGCTCGCGCTACCAGGTCGGACCGGACTCTGCGGGCGCAAACCCGGGGCCGGCGTGCTATCGCAACGGCGGGCCGCTCACGGTAACCGACGCCAACGTGATGCTCGGGAAGATCCAGCCTGACTTTTTCCCGCGTGTTTTCGGCCACCGCGGCGATCAGTCCATCGATGCGCAGCTCGTGGCCGAACAGTTCGCCGTGCTCGCCGCCGAAATAAAGGAACGCACCGGGAACGCCCGATCGCCGCACGAAGTCGCCGAGGGTTACGTGCGGATCGCCGTCGAAAACATGGCCAATGCCATCAAGAAGATCTCGGTCGAACGCGGGCACGACATCTCCAATTACACCCTCGCCTGCTTTGGTGCAGCCGCCGGCCAGCACGCATGCCTCGTGGCCGACGCGCTCGCAATGCCGCGCATCCATATTCACCCCTACGCGGGCGTGCTGTCCGCCTACGGCATGGGGCTTGCCGATATCACTGCCATGCGTGAGCAGGCAATCGAGGCCCCGCTCGATGGCAAGGTCATGCCCCGCCTCGAGGAGGCGCTTGCCGGAATAGCCGAGGCCGCCCGCACCGAAGTTGCGCGGCAGGGCATCCCGCTCACGCAAATCTCGCTGCGACAGCGCGCGCACCTGCGCTACGAGGGCACCGACACTGCGATCCTGGTCGATTTTGGCGCCCCCGAGGCCATGCTTGGCGCATTCGAGTCGGCCTATCGCACGCGCTTCAGTTTCCTCATGTCGGGGCGCGCGCTGGTCGTGGAAGCGGTATCGGTGGAGGCCATCGGGCAAAGCGAGCCGGCGAGAGAGCGCCCGCGCAAGCATGCGCCGCGAGCAGGCGCTGCACGCGCCGAGACTCGTGTGGCCGTATTCAGCTCGGGGCAGTGCCACGATACGCCGGTCTACCGCCGTGAGGCATTGCGTCCCGGTGATCTCGTCGCGGGCCCCGCGATCATCGCCGAGACCAACGCAACCACAGTCGTCGAGCCGGAATGGCAGGCCCAAGTCACCCCGCTCGACCATCTGGTGCTGACACGCCGCGTGCCGCGGCCGGCGCGCGAGGCCGTCGGCACGCACGTCGATCCGGTCATGCTCGAAGTCTTCAACAATCTCTTCATGGCGATCGCCGAGCAGATGGGGCTCACGCTGGCTAACACCGCATACTCGGTCAATATCAAAGAGCGGCTTGATTTCTCATGCGCGCTGTTCGACACCGAAGGCGGGCTCATCGCCAACGCGCCGCACCTGCCAGTCCACCTCGGCGCGATGGGCGAGAGCGTACGGGTCATCGCGCACGAGAACGCCGGGCGTATACGCCCCGGCGACGTCTTCATGCTGAACAACCCCTACCATGGCGGCACGCACCTGCCCGACATCACCGTGGTGACGCCCGTCTTCGACGATGATGGAAAGGACATCCTGTTCCATGTCGCCTGTCGCGGACATCACGCCGACATTGGCGGCATCTCGCCGGGCTCAATGCCACCCGCGAGCCGTCACGTCGACGAGGAAGGCGTTCTCATCGACAACTTTCTTCTGGTCGAGCGCGGCCACTTCCGGGAGCGCGAAACGCGGGCGCTGCTGTCAGGTGCTCGCTACCCCGCACGCAATCCCGATCTCAACCTGGCCGACCTGCGCGCCATGGTCGCCGCAAACCAGAAAGGCGTCACCGAACTGCACCGCATGGTCGGGCAATTCGGCCTGAGGACCGTGCAGGCTTACATGCAGCACGTGAAGGACAACGCGGAGGAATCGGTGCGCCGCGTGATCGAATCGCTGAAGGATGGTCAGTTCACGCACGAAATGGACAACGGCGCCGTAATCCACGTCAAGATCTCCATCAACCGCGCCGCGCGCCGCGCGGTCATCGATTTCACCGGCACCTCGGCGCAGCTCTCCGACAACTTCAATGCGCCTGCGGCCGTAACCATGTCGGCGGTCATCTACGTCTTTCGCACGCTCGTGGACGCCGACATACCCTTGAATGCCGGTTGCCTGAAACCGCTCGAGGTCATCATCCCGGAAGGCTGCATGCTTAATCCGCACTATCCGGCTGCGGTCGTGGCCGGGAATGTGGAGACTTCCCAATGCGTCACCGACGCGTTGTACGGGGCGCTCGGAATCATGGGGGCATCACAGGGAACGATGAACAACTTCACGTTCGGCAACGAGCGCTATCAATACTACGAGACTATTTCCGGCGGCTCCGGTGCCGGCGAGGGATTCGACGGCACCGATTGCGTGCAGACGCACATGACTAACTCGCGCCTGACCGACCCCGAGGTGCTGGAGTGGCGCTACCCCGTGCTCATCGACGAGTTCTGCATCCGTCGCGGCAGCGGCGGTGCAGGCCGCTGGCGCGGCGGAGACGGTGCGATCCGACGAGTGCGTTTCCTCGAGCCCATGTCGGCGGCGCTCCTCTCCGGGCACCGGCGCATTGCGCCCTATGGTATGGCGGGTGGCGCCCCCGGTGCGGTCGGCAGCGCCCGGGTCGAGCGCGCAAGCGGGGAGCGTATCGAGCTCAAGGCTTGCGACGAAGCGGAAATGGCAGCGGGTGACGTGTTCGTGATCGAGACACCCGGCGGCGGCGGCTACGGCAAAGGATGAGGGATAAATAAGAGATTAGATCGCTGTAGTCATGTTTTGTTTTTTTCCTCGCTGTTCTGACCTGCCTCCGTTCTCATCCCTCCGCGCTCATCCCCGGCAATGGGCGGTTCCATTCCCAGCAGCCGCATGATCCAGACCAGCGCAAAACCTGCCGCCAGCGGCCACCAGTGCATTTTCCAAAGCGCAAGCGCAGCCGACGCGCCGTAGACGATCGCCATCAGAAACAGGCCGGCGTGCTGAGTCCGGCGATAGCCGAACATCAACGCAACCGTCAGAAGAATGAACAAACCGGAGATGATATAGATGACGATCGTCATTTCATGAATGATAAGTGATAGATGATGGGTGATGGGTGATGGGTGATGGGTGATGAGTCGGACAAACGTGAATCGTAAATCGTCAATCGTGAATCGGAAAACCAGGATGATTCAGCCACCGATCAATGCCGATAGGCTTTAAGAAACGAACTACCAGGGTGCTAACTGAAACAGGAACGACAAGTTTAAACAGCTGAGCGAGCCGGTGTAAACCAACCACGATTCACGATTGACGATTTACGATTCACGATCATTCATCGGCGTTCATCGGCGGCCATGACTACGGTGACCAGTGACCAGTGACCGGTGACCGGTGACCGGTGAACGGTGAACGGTGACCCGTGAGCGGGAGCACAGAAGTCAGAAGTTCAAGCGATTATTGATTTTTGTATGGATGTATCAGCGTGTATCTGCGTTTATCTGCGGCTAGATAGGGTTTCCGATTCACGTTTCACGTTTCACGTTTTACGAATAAACCGTAGCGGCCTGCTATGATTGTCACAAAATTGCAATAAAAGCGGTCACCTTCATGCCTTGGTCGCGTCCGAAACGCACCCTTGCAACGTGCTCCGTCGTGCACACCGTGCACGACGGACTGTCCGACGTCTCGTACGTGCTGCTGCCCGTGCTCGCGCAGGCTTTCGGGCTATCGCTCGCACAGGTGGGCCTGATCCGCGCCGCGCATCGCGCCGCCATGGCGGCGTTCCAGATTCCAGCCGGGCTCATCGCCGAGCGCTTCGGCGAGCGCAATCTGCTGGCATTCGGGACGCTTTGCGCCGGGCTTGCATTCCTTGGCCTCGGTTTCGCCCCCGGATTTTACGCGATTCTTTTCGCGCTGTTCTGGGCGGGTTTCGGTTCGGCAGTCCAGCACCCGCTCGCCTCCTCGATCATCTCGCACGCCTATCCGGGCGAGGGCCGGCGCGCCGCGCTCGGCACCTACAATTTCTTTGGCGACGTCGGCAAATTCGCCTTCGGCGGTGCGGCAAGTCTGCTGTTCGTGGCGGGCGTCAGCTGGCAGGCCCCGGTTCTCGCCTTTGGCGTAATTGGGCTCGCCTGCGCCGTCGGCGTTATGGTGTTCGTGGCGGACCGCGACCGTCCCGCTCAAACTGCAGGCGCTTCGTCGGAGCCACGCGTTCCCGGCTGGGGCATCCGCGATAAACAGGGGTTCACCGCGTTGTGCCTGATCGACGTGCTCGACTCCAGCACGCGCTCCGGGTTCCTGACGCTGGTCGCGTTCCTGTTGATCGCGCGCGGGCTGCCGGAAGGCTGGGCCGCAATGTCCGTTCCGCTCGTCCTCATCGGCGGCATGGCGGGCAAGCTCGCCTGCGGTTTTCTTGCGGAGCGCTTTGGCGTTGCGCGCATGGTGATCATCACCGAGATCGGCACCGGCTGCGGCATTCTGGCAACGCTGGCACTGCCGACACTCGGCGCGTTTCTGTTGCTCCCGCTCGTCGGCGTGGTAGTGAACGGCACCTCGTCAGTACTCTACGGCACCATCGGCGACTTCGTGGACAAGGAACGTCTGCCTCGGGCCTTTGGCGCGATCTACACTATCGGGGCGGTCTGCGGCATCGCCTCGCCCCTCGGCTACGGCTTTCTCGGCGATCTCTACGGCGTCGAAACCTCCATCGCCTTGATGGGCACCCTCATCTTTCTCACCGTTCCGGTGGCTTTCCTGCTGCGGCCGGGTCGGGTAACGGAACTGAAAAGCGTTTAGCCCCGCGGCCCGTGACCGGTGACACCGGTAAAGCACTCAAGATTTAAAAGACAAGCTTTACCGCTAGGGCCTCGGAGGAAACCTAAAGCTTTACCGCAAAGCTCGCTAAGGTCGCAAACAATTTTCAATACAGGTTACACCGCACGGCGACTACCGTTTCCCTACCTTCGACATTCCTGTACGCCGCTCTTAGCGAAACCTCCGCGCCCTTGGGGTTCGTACCAATAAGTCTTCCTTAGCGTCCTCTGCGGCCTTGGCGGTGAGGCTGTTACTTTCCTCGGCGTCCTCCGCGCCCTTCGCGGTGCGGCTTTCATGTTCCTTAGCGCCCTCTGCAGCCTTGGCGGCGGGGCTTTGCTTTTTCCTTGGCGTTCTTTGCGCCCCTGGCGTTAAGGCTTTTCTGTCATTTACGTCTAAGACACGTCTCACGGACGTTTCAGTCTATTAACCATTCACCATTCACGCCTTTTGTCGCGAACAGGCCAGCGTCCTATAATGCCCCGTTGCGCTCGCAAGGGAGTGAAGAATGGCCAAGACGCAAAGAATCAGCTACGTCCCGCTGGAAAACATGACGCCCGAGATGCGCGAGGAGATGGAGCGTTGCGCAAAGATGGGTACGCCGCGGCCCGAGAGCTCGGCCGTGCGCGCGCACGTGCCGGGGGCATTCTGGGCCTTCGCCAATTCCTGGCGCGACATCTTCCATACCGGGGTTTGCGACCACGCGATCAAGGAGCTTGCCCGGCTCTATGTCTCGCGCGCGGTGACCTGCGAGTTCTGCGGCAATCAGCGGTCGATCAAGGCCGCCGAAAGCGGCAACGTCAATGAGCCCAAAGTCGACGACCTGATCGACTTCGAAAAATCAACGAAGTACAAGGACCGGGAAAAGGCCGCCCTTGCCTACGCCGAAGCGATCACATGGCGGCTGGATACGGACGACCGCTTCTGGGACCGCATGCACGAGCATTTCACCGAGCCGGAACTGGTCGAGCTTGGCTGCTTCATCGCGCTGACGATGTGGTTGCGCCTGCTCAATATCGAGCATCACCAGGTCATGACGGGCACCTCCGCCTCCATGGCTCCCGGATTCGAGACGGCCGAGGCGCTCGCGAAATCGAAGGCTGCGCCGGACTACTGGGCGAAGAAGGCGACGGGGGCGAAGAAGGATGCCGCCTGAAATACCGGTGATGAGAGATGGTGATAATTAATGGTGATGATTACTGGTGATAGGACGCGAAACGCAACGCTGTCTTATCACCATTTTTCATCACCATTTTTCATCACCAGTTCTTATTCCATTCCAGGCATCACGCAGCGATGGCGTGACCCTTTCGCGTCCCGAGTAAACCGGGGACGCGGGAAGCGCGGACGTAGACCATTCCCTCGAACAGCCGCCGCTGCGTGCGATAGAACGCACCCTGCTCGG
>LJTT01000025.1 GCA_001303585.1 Betaproteobacteria bacterium SG8_41 | reverse complement strand
ATCGTGGCGATGACCGGCGCCACCGGCTCGATTTACGGCATCCGGATACTCGAGCGGCTGCGCGCCATGGGCGGTTGGGAAACGCACCTCATCATCTCCGATGCCGGCCTCATGAACGCATGGGAGGACCATCGCCTGAAGCGAAGAGACATCGAGAAGCTGGCCGATGTCGCCCACCCTGTGCGCGACGTGGGCGCCACCATCGCGAGCGGGTCTTTCCTCACCGAAGGCATGGTGATCGCGCCGTGCTCGATGAAGACGCTGGCCGCGGTCGCTCACGGCTTTGCCGATAACCTGATCACGCGGGCCGCCGACGTCATTCTCAAGGAGCGCCGGCGCCTCGTCCTTCTCACGCGCGAGGCGCCGCTCAACCTCGCCCACCTGCGCAACATGGTGCAGGTGACCGAAATGGGCGGCGTCATCTTCCCGCCGGTGCCGGCTTTCTACAGCCACGCGAAGACGATCGACGGCATGGTGAATCACACGGTCGGTCGGCTACTGGACATGTTTGGCATCCAGCACGAAACGATCACCCGCTGGCAGGGCATGGGCACGTCGGCCAGGCGCAAGGACGCATGAAGGCACGCTACTCAGAAGAGAACTTCCGCGGCTTCCTCGAACGCCTCCGCGGCGAGAAAGAGCTGTTGGATATCAAGCAGCCCGTCGACATCCGGCACATCGCCACCCTGGTCGACCAGTCAAAGACCGCGCTGCTCTTCCACGATGTAATCGGTTACGACATGCCCGTCGTCTCCGGCATTATCCGCTCGCGCGAGCGCGCTATCCTGTCCATGGGCTGCGACGACTATCCGGAAATCGAGCACCGCCTGCAGCAGGGTATCGATAAGCCCGTGCCCCCGAAATTCGTCGAGACTGCGAAGCACAAGCAGGTGATCGCACTCGGCGACGACGTCGATCTCTACCGGCTGCCCATCCCGATGTCTTCGATCTACGATGGCGGTCCGATGATAACGGCCGGCATCGTGATCGCCCGGGATCCCGAATACGGTATCAACTCCGGCATGTACCGCTTCATGGTCAAGGAAAAGAATCTGACCGGCATCGACATCGTGACGCCGAACAACATGCGACTCTTCGCTCAGCGCGCGTACGAGGCCGGGCGGCCGTGTCCCATCTCGATCTCGATCGGCACGCACCCCTTCGAAATCATGGGATCGGGATTCCGCGCGCCGCTCGGCGTCGACGAGATGGCCATCGCGGGCGGGATCCGGGGTGAACCGGTCGAGTTCGCGATGTGCGAGACGATGGACCTGCCGTGCCTCGCGGATGCGGAAATCGTGCTCGAGGCGGAAATCCTGCCGACGGGCTGGACGCAGCCCGAGGGCCGCTTTGGCGAATTCACCCGGCTCATGGGCGGGCTGCACTGGAACCCGCTGGTCAAGGTAAAAGCGATAACCTTGCGCCGCGACGCTATTTATTACGCGCTGCACATGCCGTGGGAGAACACATGGCTCGCCGCCCCTACCCGCTACACGGCGATCCGGCGCGCCCTGAGAAGCGCGGGGATTCAGGTGAAGGACATCAACGTGACGCTTGGCGGCTGCGGCTTCTGGCATGCCGTTGTTTCCATCAGGAAACAGGCAGGTGAAGGCAAGAATGCCCTGCTCGCCGCCCTCACCGCGCAGGACATCAAGCACGTCGTGGTCGTGGACGATGACATCGACGTTTTCAACGCAATGGACGTTGAGTGGGCCATTGCGACCCGCGTTCAGGGCGACCGCGACATCATCATTGTACCGGGCGCGCGCGCGAAGCCGCTCGATCCAAGCCTCGCGGTGACCCCGCCCGGCGTCGTCCCGACGGGCGCCAAAGTCGGCATCGACGCGACCATTGGCGAGGGCATTCCGCGCGAACGCTTCGAGCGTATTGCTTACGCTTACGCTGACCGGGCCAGGATCGACGACTACGTGAAGGGCAAGGCCGATGCGTCCCCGAAAGCGGCGGGCCATGACGACAAGCTCACGGCCCAGCTTGCAGGAAAAATCCTCGCGCTGATCGAGGCCGAGCCAAGGTACTACCAGGAGATTGCCGAGCACTTCGGCGAGCACGAGTTTCAGGCTGTGGCCCGGGCCATGGGCAGGCTGCACGCGGAGGGAAAGCTTTGGCAGGACGCGCGCGGCCGCGCGTGCATCCGGGACTCCGCCTTCGCCGCAAGACCTCCCACGACCGGCGCCGGGTAGCGAGCAAGGCGTTGCCCGAGATCGCGTCGACCCTTGTTGCTTTCGCTGATCACGCCCTTGCACCATGGCCTCGAGAAGAATTCGCGTTCACATAGAAAACGCGCGCGACAATCCTGAGCTCTTCCGCATTACGCCTGAACTCTGGCATGCGGCTTGTAACCGGCACCGCAGCCTGGCGCGGCGGCTGGACGCGACCATTGGCTCGGATGACGACACCCTGGGCGATGCGTTGAAGACGGCCGACATCGTGATCGGCGTGCCCGAGCGACGAGAAGATATGGCGCAGCGCGCGCCGCGCCTCCGGTGGATGCACACCACCTCGGCCGGGGTGGACACTATTCTGCCGCTCGACTGGCTCCCGGCACGCGCCGCACTCACGAATAACCGCGGGGCACATGGCGTAAAGGCCGAGCAGTTCATGCGCATGGCCTATACGCTGCTGCACATCCGCATGCCCGAGATCATCGCCCAGCAGCGCGATCGCAGGTGGCGGCAGCTTTTTACGGGCAGCATGGCGGGGAAAACCGCGCTGGTCGTGGGGCTGGGCGACCTTGGACAGGCGGCGGTACGCGCGGGAAAGCAGCTCGGGCTCCGTGTCATCGGGGTAAGTCGCACAGGCAAGCGGGTGCCGCATGCGGACAAGGTTTACCGCACGGCAGCGCTCGACAAAATGCTCGCGCAGGCCGATTTCGTCGTGCTGGCCGTTCCGCTGACGCCCGAGACGCGGTGCCTGCTCAACAGCGCGCGCCTCGACCTTCTCAGGCCGGCCAGCGGAGTGATCAACATTGCGCGCGCGCCTGTGGCGGACTACGTTGCCCTGCGCAACAAGCTTGCCAATGGCGAACTGGCCGGCGCGGTGCTCGACGTGACGGAGCCGGAGCCACTGCCGGCCGAATCCCCGCTCTGGGATACCCCGAATTTGATCATTACGCCGCACATCTCGTGCGACGACGGCGAGCATTACATCGATATCACGCTCGATCTCTGGTTCGAGAACCTCGCGCGTTTTCTGAAAGGCAAGCCGCTCAAGAACCGGGTGGATCCGCGACGCGGCTACTGACGAACGGGTGATGCATGATAAGTGATGGAGGGGTACTCGAAGGATGAAGCCGGACAGGATGACCGAGACGTTTCGGGTATGCCGCTCTTAGCGCTGACTCCGCGACCTTGCGTTCCAGCATTTTGAGTAGGTTACCTTCGCGCCCTCCGCACCCTTGGCGGTAAGGCTTTTGTTTTCCTCCGCGTCCTCGGCGCCCTTGCGGTTCAGCTTTAACCCTGGTCGGCATGCATCGGCGGCCAAAATAAAACGCGGTTCGGGTTTTCTGCAGGTATGAATCCGCGCATATCTGGGTCCATCGGCGCTTGCTATTGCGCACGCCCCCCGAGCACCTCTGCAATCCAGTCGCTCATGTAATCCACGGCCAGCGATCCATTGTCGGCCTGGCAATGCTCTGCCCCGCCCTCCGCAAGCGTGAAGACCTTGAGCTCGCGGCGGGGGCTTGCGCTCGCCGCATCGAGCAGGGCCTCGGCATGAGAGAGCGGAATCTGCCGGTCATTTTCGCCGTGCACGATCAGCAGCGGGCAGGCGATGCGCTGAGCGGCGCCGTCGAGCTTGAACTGGCTGATGACCTTCATCGACTCCTCGATGCTGGCCTTGCCGAACACCCAGTTCAGGTGGTCCGCGAAATGCGAAACGGAGCGTTGCGTCGTCGCGTGCGGACTCAGGCGCGCGACGACACGCTCGTGCCAGTCCCACTGCGCCCCCCACGCGACGCAGCACTTGAGCCGCGGCTCGAAAGCCGCCGCCCGGGGCGCGTAATAGCCGCCCAGCGAGAGCGCGATGATGCCAACACGCGCCGCGTCGACGTCGGCACGCGTTGCCAGGTAGTCAAGCGCCGCTCCGGCAGGCTTCTCCATCTCAGGAATGCTTGGCAGATTTCTCAAACGCAGCGCCTCGCCTACGCCCGGATGATCCACGATCAGGGTTGCCACGCCGCGGCGCCGCAGCTCCTGCGCAATCCCCGCCAGGTAGATCCATTCCTTCATCACGTCGAGCCCGTCGAAATGGATCATGCAGGGTGCCCGCCCCTTTCCCTCCGCGGGCACGAAGAGAGCCGGCATCATCGTCCCACCGTAGGGCACCTCGACCCACTCGACGTCGTCCTTGCGATAGCGTATCCCGGCACGGAAGCAATCCAGCATCTGGCGATAGAGCATTGGCTTCCTCGGATCCTTCGGATGAGCCTGGCGCTCCGCGGTCATGTAGTACATCGACGCGCGCAGGAGCTTGCGGGCCGCCGAGTATAGATGCCCGGCTTTCTCGTCGGCCTGAGCAAGCGCATGCACGCGCCCGGCCATTTTCAGCCATCCCTGCAGGAACTCTTCCTGGGCAGGGTCGTCATTGCGCGCGGCGGCCTCGGTGAGCGAGCGGCACACCTCGTCCACTTCGCCGATGACCCCGCCCGAGCCCAGCGCGAGATTGACTGCCAGATTCCACACGTAATTGCTGCGAAATGGTTCGTACACGGGACCTCCTCCTGATAGATCGAGCGGCGTCAGAGCGCGAAGCCAGCCACCGCCGCCGCAAGAAAATGCCGCGCCCAAAGGCGCGGCATTTTCTACGCTCGGAACTGCGGAAATAATCTTTCTTGCTAAGCCTTTATCGGCTCGTCCGTCATCTCATCGCGCTTCTTGCGGATCGCTGGGGCCAGCATGATGACCAGGAACAGCGCTGTGGCGATCAGGAAACCCGCGCTGATCGGGCGCGTGAGAAAGACGGTCGCGTCTCCGCGCGATATCAGCAGGGCGCGCCGCAGGTTCTCCTCCATCAACGGGCCCAGCACGAAGGCGAGAATCAGCGGTGCCGGCTCGCACTTGAGCTTGACGAAGATGTAGCCGAGGAAGCCGAACATCAGCGTCATATTGATGTCGAGCGCCTGGTTGTTCACGCTGAAGACGCCGATCGCCATGAAGCACATGATCGCCGGGAACAGCATCCGGTAGGGCACTGTGAGCAGCTTCACCCACAAGCCGATCAACGGGAGATTGAGCAGGACGAGCATGCCGTTTCCGATCCACATGCTGGCAATGAGGCCCCAGAAGAGTTCCGGCCGCTGCGTCATCACCTGCGGGCCCGGTGCGATACCCTGGATCGTCAGCGCCCCGAGCATCAGCGCCATCGTGCCGCTGCCGGGAATACCAAGCGTCAGCGTCGGAATGAAGGCGCACTGGGCCGCCGCGTTATTGGCCGACTCGGGGCCCGCGACGCCCTCGATTGCGCCCTTGCCGAACCGCGACGGATCCTTCGCCACCTTCTTCTCAAGCGCGTAGGTGGAGAAGGCAGCAATGGTCGGCCCGGCGCCCGGCAGCGTGCCGAAAAACGCGCCGATCGCCGTGCCGCGCATCGCCGGCCGCCAGGAGCGCCTGAAGTCGTCCATCGTCGGCCAGATGTTCTTGATCTTCTGGAACAGGAGGTCGCGCTTGGAACCGCCGCCCTCGAGGTTGTTCACGATCTCGGCAAAGCCGAAGAGCCCCATGGCGATCACCACGAAACTGATGCCGTCCGTCAGCCCCGAAACGCCAAAGGCGAAACGCGACATGCCCGAATTGACGTCGGTGCCGACAATCCCGAACAGCAGACCGAGAATGATCATCGCCATCGCCTTGAGCAGCGACCCGTGCGCGAGCACGGCGGAGGCCATGAGACCCATCACCATCAGCGAGAAGTACTCGGGCGCGCCGAATTTGAGCGCCATCTCGGCGATCGGTGGCCCCGCGGTTGCGATCAGGATCGTGCCCACCGTGCCCGCAAAGAACGAGCCCAGGGCAGCGATCGCCAACGCCGGGCCGGCGCGGCCCTGCTTCGCCATTTCGTAGCCATCGATACAGGTGACCACCGACGCGGACTCGCCGGGCAGTTTCACCAGAATCGCCGTGGTGGAACCGCCGTACTGCGCACCGTAGTAGATGCCCGCCAGCATGATGAGCGCGCCGACCGGCGGCAGATTGAAGGTGATCGGCAGCAGCATCGCGATCGCCGCCAGCGGACCGATGCCGGGGAGCACGCCGATCAGCGTGCCGACGAACACGCCGAGGAAACAGTAGAGAAGGTTTATGGGCGAAACCGCCGTGCTGAAGCCCAGGGTTAGATTGGGGAACCACTCTGCGATCGTTTCCATGTTATCTCCACCAGAACAGGGGATAGGGCATTTCGAGGCCCCAGATGAAAACAGCTACCGTCCCCAATACCAGCACGGCCGCCAGTCCCAAGGACTCGAGCCAATGGAATTCACGGCTCGCGAGCGTGCTCAAAATGACTACCGCAGTAATAGACAGGATGAATCCGACATCCATCGTGTCGATGAGGAAGCCGTATGTGGCGAACGCCAGGCTCAGGAAGAACAAGCCGCGCCAGCCGAATCGGCGGATGCCCTCGCCCTTCACCCACAACGAGCGAATCGAGATGATCGCGCCCATGACCATCATGATCACGCCAAGATAGGTCGGGAAATATCCCGGGCCCATCCGCATGGCGGTGCCCATCGGGTAGTCGCGCGCCACGACGATGGCGACAAGGCCGAAGCCGATGAACATGATTCCGGCCCAGAAATCTTCCTGGCTCTTGATCTTCAGTTGCACTGCATCCTCCTGTTATCGACCAGCCTGCTGGCACACGACCACAGACCCGCGTTTAGATGATCGAGCGGTTGCAAGACATGCCGCTGGCCCCGTCATCGACGTCCGCCGTCGCCGCGCACACACGACGACCGGGAGCGTTCCAATTCTTTTTCGGGCCGCGCCTGAGCGCCGAACGTTTCCTCTTGTCGCGAATGCTGAAACACTGTTTGTTTTACTGCCACGCTCGCGACAGCGCGAATTATGCACGAAACCAGCGCCGCCCGCCTCGCGGGATCATCCCATCTTTCTTGCGCCGCAACAAGGCCGGGCGAGCCGGGTCGAGGCAGACGATCGCTCCCCCGACAAGGTCAGCGGAAGCGGGCGCTGATCGGCTCGACAGGACAAATTTGGGAAGGGGCAGTCTTGCTGACGGCCCGCCCATGAGCCGCGCAGTCGTGACCGCAGAGGCGCTGATCAGCGGCAGGTTGGAATCCGTCTCGGAAGCGCCTCGCCACCTCGTGGCTGCTCGTTACCGAGCGCGTCCGTTGCCGACGGAATTCTCGCGGTCTCGGCCTCCGGCACTCTCGGCGCGCCCATCACGCCGGGAGCAAGCGCGTCGCCGCCGTTCCCGAGAGCAAAACCGTTGCCAGGCTGCGGCATTTCGATACCGTTCCGCGGCGGCAGGACCCCGGTTGTCCCCGTCAGCCCCGGCGGCGATCCCGCTGATTGTCCCCGCCCGAGACCCAAACCGGGTGTGCTGAGATGGCCCGGAGGCGGCAGTCCGTTGGAGGGGGTCAGCCGGGCAGCGCCAGGAACCGCGGAAGGCGCAAAGGCACCGACACCCGACCTGGCCCGGTGCAATTCCGACACGCCGAGGTTTGGGTTAGGAACACCGCCGGGTTGACCGCGCCCTCCCCTGTCAGCAAGCGCGACTGTGGATCCGGTGACGAGGAGCGCCGCGACCAGCACCGCCTGAGCGGCGAACGACAGGTGCTGTGCGGTAGACCGCAAGCCCCTGCGTAGCGGCAACCGCTGTGGCGCGGACGGTCCACCGACCGATGAGGGGGTTGCCCAACTGCTCTGCGGCCGGTCGACCCCCGCGGAGAAAATCGCCTTACAGACGCCTGTTTTCCCCTTGTCCATCAGACACCTCCAACCAAGACCTGCCGGGGCGATAGCACATCTGATACAACAACCGTGCCACTCTGCCCGCCAGGGTTCTGCAGACCTAGCTGTTTGATTTAACTAACGTATTCAACTGACCAGCCCGATCGACATAGGCCGCCACTCCAGCCACGATGTCGGCCGATCGCCGGTAATGGTCTAGAAGCCGTCAACTACGCCCGAGCCCCTCAATAGCCTCAAGGCCGCGTGATCAACGCGGGTGCTGCCAGTTCAGAACGTTGGCGCAACCGCCCTGTCAGCTCTTGCCCAGCACCTCGGGATTGATCATGTTGACCGGTTTGCCCTCGGCATACGCGAGCACCTGGTCGAAGATCATGCCGAAAGCCGACTCGTAGCCGTCGCGCTCGACATAACCGATGTGCGGCGTGCAGACGACATTGTCCATTTTGAGCAGCGGATGATTTCCGTCGACGATCGGTTCTTCCTCGTATACGTCAACTGCCGCCATGCCAGGCCGACCGGCGCTCAGCGCCGCCAACAGCGCACCCGGCTCGACGACCGCCGCGCGGCTTGTGTTGACGAACAGCGCAGTCGATTTCATGCGCGCAAGATCGGCGGCCGTGACCAGGCTCTGCGTGCTCTTGGTCGCCCGCAAGTGCACGCTCAGGACGTCCGACTGCTCGAATAGCGCTTCCTTGGTGGCAACGGCTTCGAATCCCTCGGCACGTGCGCGTGCAACCGAGCCTTCTCGTCCCCACGCGAGCACCTTCATCCCGAACGCCCTGCCATAACCCGCCACGCTCGCGCCGATGCGACCATAGCCGAGTATTCCGAGCGTGCGCCCACGCACCGCGGTGCCGAGCATGGTCTGCCAGCGTCCCGTTTTCAGCGCTGCCATCTGCTGCGGAATGCCGCGCATCGCGGCAAGCACCAGGCCCCATGTCAGTTCCGCCGTAGCGAATGAGGGGCGCCCCGGATGCATGTCGGAGCAGAGCAGGACGCCATGCTTCGTGCAGGCGTCGACGTCGATGTGCGGATAGACGCTGCGCTGTGAAATCAGCTTGAGCCTGGGCAGACGCTCGATGAGCGGCGCGCGAACCGGCGTGCGCTCGCGGATCAGCACCAGCGCTTCCGTCTTCTTCAGCCTGTCCGCGAGGACGTCGAGGTCCTTGGTGTGGTCGTTCCAGATCTTGACGTCATGGCCCTGCAGCTTCGCAAAGCAGTCAAGGTGCCGGATGGCGTCAAGCGTATCGTCCAGTATTGTGATTTTCATATTTCTCGGGTGCGTGAGCGGTAAGTGGTGAGTGGACCGAAACGGCGCCCTTTCGATTCACGATTTACGATTCACGGCTCTAGTTGAGCCAGCCGGCTGCGCGCACCTGCGCCAGCACATCGTCCACGATCTGTGGCGCGAGCCCGACGTACGTCGTGGGGTCCAGCGCCGCGCGCAGCTCCGCACGCGTGAGCGCTGTGCCAATGCGTTCGTCCCGCTGGAGCGCCTCCTCGAACGTGATGCCCTGCTCAATGCCGCGCATTGATACCTCATAGACCAGCTCGTGCGCCGTCTGTTTGCCCACCTTCTCGGAGAGCGCGAACATGACGCGCTCCGAGAGCAGGAACCCACCAAGCAGGTCGAGGTTGCTGCGCATCTTTTCCGCGTTTACCACGAGCCCGGACAGCACGTAGCGCATGCTCGCCAGCAGCGCGCCCGCCATCTGGCAGGTTTCGGGTAGCGCGCGCCATTCGGCGCGCCAGGAGGCCGCATCGCGTTCATGCTCGATGATCATGCATTCCAGCATGAGGGCAACGTTGTAGCGCAGCGCGCGCGCCACTCCGGATGCACCCTCCACTGTGCTCGGGTTGCGCTTGTGCGGCATCGTCGATGAACCAAGCTTGCCGGCGCTGAAAGGCTCCGCGAGCTCGTCGATCTCGTTGTGCTGCAAAATGAGGATCTCGTTCGCGATTTTGCCCAGCGTCGCGCCGAGCATGCCGAGCACGCAGGCGTATTCCGCAAAACGGTCGCGCGCCGCCTGCCACGAGATGTCGGCGACGCCAAGCCCCAGGCGCCTCATGACGCGGCGATCGAGCTCGTTGGCCTGGGGACCATAGGAAGCCTTGGTGCCGACAGCCCCGACGAGGCCGCCCACGAACAAGCGCGGCTCCAGCTCGCGCATGCGCTGGTGATGGCGGCCCATCTCGGAGAGCCATACGGCACACTTGTGGCCGAATGTGATCGGCAGCGCCTGCACGCCGTGTGTGCGGCCAACCATCGGGGTTGCACGATGCTTTTCGGCCAGGCCATAGAGCGCCTCGCCGATTGCCTTCATGTCGCGCAGGAAGATGGCATGCGCGTCCCTCAACTGCAGCACCGTGCCCGTGTCCAGCACATCCTGCGTCGTCGGGCCAAAGTGAACGTATTCCCCGAGCGCCGGGCTGCATCTTTCCTGCAACGCCCGCAGCGCCGGAACCAGCGGATGCTTTATTCGCCGGATCTCGGCGCCAATCGCTTCCATGTCCACATCATCGGCGCGGGCCTTCGACGCGATCTCGTCGCCAGCAGCGCGCGGAATGATCCCGAGACCCGCCTGCTCCAGTGCAAGCGCCGCCTCGAAGTCGTACCACTTCTGGACGCGGTTTCGGTCATCGAAAACGGCGCGCAGCTCATCGGTTGTCCAGATGTGTTTTAGCAGCGCGTCGTCGAATATGCCGGAAGCCATGATCGGCTCAACCTCGTGACCGGTTCTACCCGATACGCTCGAGGATGTGCAGCCCCCGCACGCGGTCGAGCAGATAGATGAGACCGCGGTCGTCCACTGTCACGTCGTTGCTCTGCACGCGCTCGGAGCCTTCCGGCACGTCGGGCATGTAATACGCCACCTCCCTGAGCGCATGCGGCCGGGAGATGTCGATGACGCGCAGCCCATACGCAAACCATGCCACCGGGATCTCCGTGCCCGTGACCTTCTCGCATGGCTGGTGGCAGCCGGTCATCCGCGGCTGCGGCTCGTCGGGCATGCCCTCGACCTGGAACGTCGAGATGGGCTGCGGGTGCTTCTCGTCGGTGATGTCCACCATCCACAGAAACGACGCCGGATATTTCGGGAAATGCTCCATCCGGAACACGTCCTCGTCGGTCACGAGCATGAAGTCGCGGTTGCTGATCTTGAACGGGATGCGCAGCGCCGTATGGGTCGGCCACGGAAACGGCGGGCTCCAGTCGAGGCCGGAAACGAATTTCGGCTTCGTCATGTCCTCGATATCGAGTATCACGAGGCCGCCGTGCCAGTAGCTCGTGTAGAGCCGGTTGCCGTGGCGCAACGGGTGATGGCACTTGTGCGCGTCGCGCTCCCACGTCGGCTTCTCCCCTCCTGCCACCCATTGCCCCGGCATCCACCAACGGCCGACTTCTTCGGGGCGCGCGGGATCCTTGAGGTCGAGGATCATCATGATGTTACCGATGTAACCCTCGCATGTGGGCGAGATATAGGCATAGCGCCCGTCAAAATCGAAACGATGCACGCCGGAATTCGAAATACCCGTGCCGCTTACGTCCCAGTTCGTGATGGACTTGGGCTTGGCCGGGTTGGATACATCGTAAATGCCAAGGCCACCGCGAAAACCCTCCGGCGCCACCTCGCCAAGAAGCGCGTGTCTCGGCAGCGCCTCCCGATTGATCACCATGATGTCGTTCGCCACCCGCACCTTGTGCGAATGCGTTCCCGCCGGCATCGACAGCGATGCAAGCTGTTTCGGATGTTTGGGGTCCGACACGTCGACGATGAGCGTGCCATGCGGATTGCGCATGTTGCCGATATAGGCGATACCGTTTTCGACGACCACTTGCCCGCCGCCGGCGCAGTTGAACCACGAAACGGGGTTGAATCCGCCACTGGGGCTGCCCATCGGGCCGACGCCTCCGCCCTGCCTCACATCGACGTAGCCAACCTCCTTGATGCCTTTTGCCCTGGCCATGTGGGATCCTCTTGAACGTGCTGCACGGGAATTCCTGGCGCTGCTCCCGCCCCGTTGAACTCGGAGCGTCGAACCGGCACGAGCCGCTGTGCCGCTGGCAATTATGGCATTTCGTCGCGCTCGCGAAACGCCCTTGTCACACATGGTGGACTGTGAGCCGCCCCGTCGCGATGCTATGATCCGTGCGACGTTCCCCCCGAGCATCGTCATGACTCAGTTCGCGCGCTCCAAACTTGCCAGCCTGGCCGAACTTGCCGAACGCATTCCGGATGGTTGCGCGCTTGGATTGGGCGGCGTGTTCCTGCATCGCGGACCGTTTGCGCTCGTGAGGGAGCTCGTCCGGCAGAAGCGGCGCAACCTCGAGATCATCAAGCCTTCGCCCGGCTACGACCTCGATCTTCTTTGCCGATCGCAGGCCGTCGCGCGGGTACGCGCCGGCATCGTTGCGATGGAAGGCACTTTTGGGCTCGCGCCGTGGTATCGCCGCGCGATTGAGCGCAAGGAGGCGCAGCTCGAAGAGCACGCCTGAATGACGCTTGTCGCCGGGCTGCGTGCAGCCGCATACGGAATCCCCTTCCAGCCGGTGGCGGGCGTGCACGGAAGCGACATCGCGCGGCTCAACGGCTGGCGCAAGATCGCGGATCCTTACGGCTCGGGCGCGGAAGTCTATGTCATTCCCCCGATACGGCCCGATGTCGCGGTAATTCACGCCAACGAAATCGATGAGCAGGGCAACGCGCGCGTGCTCGGCTCGCCATTTTGGGACCATCCGCTTACCCGTGCGGCGCGGCGCGTGCTCGTGACAGCCGAAAAGCTGGTGCCGTCCGGCATGCTTGCGGCACAACCGGAGCTGACACTCGTGCCCGGTTTCATGGTGGAGGCCGCCGCGATTGTTCCGGGAGGGGCATGGCCCGGATCGATGCATCCTCTCTATGAGGTCGATTACCCCGCCGTCGAGGCCTACCTCAAGGACGAGGCTGGCGCGCTCGAATCGCACCTTGCCGCCGCCCCTGAATGTCGTGAATCGTGAATGGTGAGTGGTAAACGGCCAGCGATAAGCGGTAAGCAGCGAATGGACGAGATGCGTAACGACGATTCACGTTTCACGTTTTGCGTTTCACGACAATGGACTGGACACCGTTCTCCTACATCGTGATCAACCTGGCGCGGCAGATCCGGCCCGATGAGATCGCGTTCAGCGGCGTGAATTCCACATTGCCGATGCTGGCCTGCCTGCTGGCGAAACGCGCGTATGACTTTCACTTCACGTATATCAACGTGGCGGGCGGTGTCGAGCCAGTGCCCCGGAAGGTCCCGCATTCGAGCAGCGATCCCGCTATCGTCGACGGGTCGCCGGCAATCTTCCCGAACGAGGATTTCTACGATCTGTGCGCGCGCGGCGGCATCGATCTCGTGTATCTGGGCTGCGCGCAGGTCGATGCCGAGGGCCGGACCAACGTATCAGTGATCGGGCCCTGGGACCATCCAAAGGTACGGCTGCCCGGCGGTGGCGGTGCAGCGGTCATGATGCCGACCGCGAAGCGGGTTACGACGTGGCGCACCGAGCATTCCAGACGCGCGCTGGTCGAGAAGCTCGATTTCGTCACTGCCGCCGGCAACCTGCAGACGGTCGTGACGCCCATCGCCGTATTCCAGAAACGCGGGGGGCGGCTCGCGCTCGAGTCGTGGAACGCGGAGGTTAACCGCGATGAAGTCGTCCAGCGCACGGGCTTTGTGTTCGACACCACAGCGGCATCGCCCACGCCGCCGCCGACGCCGCGCGAGCAGGCTGCGCTTGCGGAGCTCGACCCGCACGGCCTGTTCGCCGCGGAGGTCAATTCCTGATTATCGCCGCCGATCGCTTCGGCCCCGCCCGCCGTGCGCGAATTTTTTGACGTGGATCAAGGCCCCTGGCAGAAGCGGTCGTAGCATGGAGCCGCCCCTGGCAAATTGTCCGGGCACATGACGCGTACAGGCTGGAGGAGCTGAATATGAAGATCTGGTGGCAAAGCAGCACGCCGATTCACCGGCTGCACGATTATCGTTCCACGCTCGCCGAGCATCTGAACAGCGTGAAGCGGCCCGAGACCGAAATCGACATCAACGGCGTCGACGACGGGTCGATGGACCTGCACTATAACGCTGTTGTGGCCGTCAACAGCTACGGCCCCGGTGGCGTTCTGAACAAGATCATCCAGGCCGCCGATCAGGGCTACGACGCGGTCGCGATCGGCTGCTTTCTCGACCCGGCCATGCAGGAGGCGCGCGAGGTTGTGCCGATCCCCGTGCTCGGCCTGGGCGAGGCTTCCATGCTGATGGCCTGCATGTACGGCCACCGGTTTTCGGGGGTCGCTTTCCACAACAAGCAGGCGCAGTACTATGACCGCAAGGCGTTCGAATACGGACTGACCGCCCGCCATATACCGTTCGGAAATCTCGGCATCGATTTCAATCAGGTGCAAACGGCCTTCACCAGCCCGGAGACGATGACGGGCACGTTCATCAGCGAGTCGCGCCGCCTTGCCGCCCAGGGCGCCGAGGTCATTCTCGCCGCGTGCGCGACGGTCAACGCCATTATTCGCCGGGAAAAGATTCACGAGGTTGACGGTGCACTGGTGATGGACTGCAACGCGGTCCTCATCAAGCTCACGGAAGCGATGGCGGAGCTCTCCCAGAGCGCGGGATTACGCGCCAGCCAGAGGCTGCTCTACCAGCGGCCAGACCGGCGCTCGCTCGGCGAATGGATGAAGATCTACGGCTTCAGGTCCAGCGCTCAGCTGAGACCGTAAGTCCGGATGGTCAGGGCGCATCGCGACTGGCAAAATAGACCCAAGCAGCTGCGCCGTTCGACATCGGACGCAGCCTGGGCGGCGCGCTGATCGCGCAACGCCCTCGCAGCGCCGCATTTACTGGGAGGCTTCTTGAAACCGTTTCGCACCGCTTTGTTCGCGCCCGGCAGCAAGGAACGAGTCATGGCGAAGGCCGCGGAAAGCGGCGCGGATGCCGTCATATTCGATCTGGAGGACTCGGTCCCGATCTCAGCCAAAGCGGAGGCGCGCGGCCTCGTCGCGCAAGCGATCGACAAGACCGCCGCGATGCCGGCCGGAGCACGGCCCGTTGTAACGGTTCGGACGAACGCGGTTGCCACCGGGCTGCTTGCAGATGATCTCGCTGCGATCGTGCGTCCGGGGCTCGATGCGGTGTTCCTCCCGAAGGCCGAGCACGTCGAGGAATTGCAGCAGACCGCGGCACTGCTCGACCGGCAGGAAGCGGCCGCTGGAATGAAACAGGGCACCGTGGAAATCGTCATCATGTTCGAAAGCGCGCTTGGCGTGCACCGCTGCCTCGACCTGATCAAGGCCTCGCCGCGCGTCACCGCGACCTGCTTCGGGAGCGCCCGCGACGGCGATCTGCAAACGGACCTCGGCTGCAACTGGTCGATCGAGGGCACGGAGCTGCTCTACGCTCGCTCCAAAGTGCTGCTCGAGACGCGCGCGGCCGGCAATGTGTTCCCGTTCGATGGTGTCTTCAGCGACCTCAACGACGAACAAGGCCTGGTCCGCGACTCGACGCTTTCCGCTCGACTGGGCTACGTCGGCCGCACCGTGATCCATCCCAAACAGATCGCCCCGGTGCGACAAGCCTATGCGGTGCCGGCGGCGGAAGTCGCTTACTACGAGCGAGTCGTGCGCGAGTTCGAGGCCGTCGAAAAGAGCGGCGCCGCCGCCGCCATAACCGTGGAAGGGAAACTCGTTGATTACGCCATGTACCAGCGTGCGAAGCGCGTGCTCGCCTACGCCGGGCTCGATCGAAAATAGGCGGCTCGAATAAACCGTCGCTGGCGGCCAGAACCTACAAGCGCGAATGAGCCATTCTGCTAACAGTTTTCGAAGCGTTGATCTGATTGCTGTTCACCGGCATTCACCGGCGCTCATCGGCGGTTTCAGTCCGCTTTCTGGATAGCATTCAGGCATGGATTTCTCGTTCACATCGGACCAGGAGAATCTTCGGACGCATTTGCAGGAGCTGCTCGGCGCGGTCTGCCCGCCCGAATACGCCGAGCGCTGCGACCAGGAAGCGCGGCCGCCGCGCGAGGCCTATGACGCGCTCGGCAAGCACGGCTGGCTGGGTCTCAACATCCCCACGGAGCACGGCGGCAGCGGCGGTTCCGCGATCGAGCTCGCGATTCTGCTCGAGGAGTGCGGCCGTCACTTCGAGGAACTCGGGATGTGGGTATTCCGGACGATGACTTATGGCGGTTACGCGGTGGCGCGGCATGGCACCGCAGAACAAAAGACCAACCTGCTGCCCAGGGTGGCCCGCGGCGAGCTATCGTTCTGCTTCGCGCTGACCGAACCGCATTCGGGATCCGATGCGGCCGCGCTCACCACGCGCGCAACGCCTCGCGAGGGCGGTTTCGCCATCAACGGCCAGAAGGTCTTCACCTCCGGCATGGACATCAGCGACTATTGCCTGCTCGTCACCCGCACTTCGACCAGCGAGAAGAAGCAGGCCGGCATTACCAACTTCCTGGTCGACACCAAACTGCCCGGCATCGATGTGCGCAAGATTGCGACCCTGGGGCAGCGTGCAATCGGCACGACCCAGGTCTTCTACAACGACGTGACCGTGCCAGCCTCCGCGGTGCTGGGTGAAATTGACCGCGGGTGGGAGGCAGTCGACGCCTACCTGTGGTACGAGCGGCTGTGTCTCTCTGCTGCGCGCACCGGCGCCGCTACCGCCGCATTCGACTACGCGCTGGACTATGCGAAGAACCGCGAGCAGTTCGGGCGGCCCATCGGAAAATTCCAGGCGATCGCGCACAAGCTGGCGGACATGAGAGTCATGCTCGACCTGAGCCGCATGCTTACCTATCGTTTCGCCTGGCTCCTTGACCAAGGCAAGGCAACGCGGCATGACGCCGCGGTACTCAAGCTCTATACCAGCGAGTCCTACAAGGCGGTTTCCGACATGGGTCTGCAGATCCTCGGCGGCTATGGCTATTGCATGGAATACCCGATGCAGCGTTTCTTTCGCGACTCGCGGCTCGCGGTGATCGGCGCCGGCACCTCGGAGATCCAGCGCAACATCATCGCCCGCGGCCTCGGGCTTTAATTCAGCCGCAGATGAACGCAGATACACGCCGATGCGTTTCAGGTTTAAGGTTGCAGGTCTAAGGTTTATCGGCCAGGCGCGTGGTCGCCGACGCCAGACTTGAAACTCTAGACTTAAGACGTGAAACTCGAAACCGCCATCCGCTGGTCACCGGTCACGGGTCACTGAACTGTCAGCCACGACAATGAGTGCAGAAGGATCCTATCCACTGCGGGGCGTTCGGATTCTGGAGCTGGGCCAGATCATCGCCGGCACCTACGGCTCCCAGGTGCTGTCTGATCTCGGCGCCGAGGTGATCAAGATCGAGGCGCCCGAGGGCGACCTCGGGCGCAACCCGTCAGTCGCGCCGTACCGTGGCGCGAGCGGGCTGTTCCTCACGTTCAACCGCAACAAGAAGAGCCTCGTCATCAACCTCAAGACGGACGCGGGTCGAGAGGTCTTCTACGAACTGGTGAAGATTTCCGATGTGGTCGTGGACAATTTCCGGCCCGGCGTGCTCGAGCGCCTGCAGGCCGATTACGCCACGCTCAACCGCATCAATCCGCGCATCGTGCACTGCTCGGTCACCGGCTTCGGCACGGCCGGCGCATACAAGAACTACCCCGCGCTCGACATCATCATCCAGGCGATCAGCGGCCACATGGCGATCACCGGCGAGCCGGGACGCCCGCCGGCACGCATCGGCGTGCCGCTCGCGGACCTGAGCGGCGGCATCTTCTCGTGCAAGGGAATCCTCGCCGCCCTCTTTGCCCGCGAGCGCACCGGTCGGGGCGCGCGCGTCGAGATCTCCATGTTCGATGCCATGCTGAACCTGCTGAGCTACATGGGCACGATGTGGCTCACCAACGGCGAGCTGCCGCAGCCGCCGGGTTCGGGTCACGATTACACGGTGCCGTGGCAGGCGTTCTCTGCAAAGGACGGCTATGTCGTCGTCGCAACCCGCGAGGAAACGTTTTGGCGGGCATTGTGCGAGCTGCTCGAGGACCCGGAACTGGCCGACGACCCGCGCTTCGACACCAATGCAAACCGCGTCAAGCACAAGGACGTGCTGGTGCCGCACCTGGAAGGCATTTTCCGCACGCGAACCGTCGCGGACTGGCTCGAGCGCCTGCGTGCTGCCGGGGTGCCGGCCGCGCCCGTCAATCATTTCGACCGCGCTTTCGCGGAGCCGCCGGTGGCGGAGCGTGAAATGATCGTCGAATACGATCATCCCGACGTCGGCACGGTGCGGCTCCCAGGAAACCCGATCAAGGTCGCGGGGATGTCAGGCACCATTTCGAATCCAGCGCCAAGGCTCGGCGAGCACACCGATGCGCTACTGCGCGAGCTGCTGTCGCTCACCCCTGAACGCATCGCCGAGCTGCGACAGCAAGGCGCCATCAAATAGCGCTGATCAATTCCGTGAATCGTAAATCGCAAATCGAAGCGCGCCGGCCACGGAACTAGACAGAATTACACGGATAAAGACGCGAATAGCGCTGGAGTGAACAAGCTATTTCCGTGTGCCTCCGTGGTTATAGGGGTTCCGATTCACGATTCACGATTTACGAAGAACCAAGGAGGAGCAGCAATGAGGGGCATGTATTGGGAAGAGTGGGACATCGGCGCGGAGTTCGAGAGCCCCGCCCGGACCGTGACCGAGGCCGACATCGTGGCATTCGCGGGTTTGTCGGGCGATTACAATCCGCTGCATATCAACGAGGAGCATTGCAAGAAGACGATTTTCGGCAGCCGCATTGCCCACGGACCGCTCGTCTATGCGATCGCGGCCGGGCTGTTGTTCCAGCTCCATCTCTACGACGACACCCTGATCGCCTTCCTGGGGTTCGAGAACCTCAAGTTCACCAAGCCGGTCAAGCCGGGGGACACGATTCATGCCCGGATCAAGGTGCTCGAAAAACGCGAGACCTCGAATGCGGACCGCGGCGTGATGAAGCGCCAGTTACAGGTCCTGAACCAGCGCGGCGAAGTCGTCCAGGAAGGAATTCAGGCTTTCCTCCTCAAGCGAAAGCCCGCCTAGCGCGCTACACTTTTGCGCGAACTGGCGTGCGCCGTTGGAACTCGCCGTAAACCGCTCTCGCGGAATGGCGCCCCGGCGCGCCGGAAAGGACCTAAATGCAACTCGGTTTTGTTGGCCTTGGCGCGATGGGCGCGGGCATCGTTACGCGCCTGATGGCTGCCGGCCACCAGGTGACCGGCTGGAACCGCAGCCCCGATAAGGCAGCGCCACTCGTCCGGGCCGGAATGCACTGGGCCGACAGCCCACGCGCGGCAGCCAGTAAATCGGAAATCGTCTTTTCCATCGTGACCGACGCGGCCGCGGTCCGCGCGGTCGCGCTCGGCGGCGACGGGATTCTCGCGGGACTCCGCAGAGAGGGCATTTACCTCGACATGAGCACGATCGCGCCCGACAGGAGCCGTGACGTCGCTGCCGAGTTTGCAAACGCCGGCCGCATCATGCTCGATGCGCCGATCTCCGGCAGCCCGGTGACGCTGTCGCAGGGCAAGGCTTCGATTATGGTTGGCGGCGACAGGGCCGCGTTCGAGCGGGCAAAGCCCGTGCTGCTCTCGATCGGGGCGAGCGCGACCTACATCGGCGAGAGCGGGCTCGCAGCGCAGATGAAGCTCGCCGTCAATCTCCTGCTAATGGTCGAGGTCATCGCCTTCTGCGAAGGGGTCGCCATGGCGGAGAAAGGCGGCGTCTCGCGCGAGGTCGCCCTCGAGGCAATGCTGAACAGCGTTGCCGCATCGCCGGTGCTGGGCTATCGCGGCCCGTTCATACTCGAGGGGAAGATGCCCGAAGTGCCGCTTGCCGACGTCAATCTGCAGCAGAAGGACATGCTGCTGGTGCTGGAACTCGCTCGCCGGCTGGGCACCCCTGCCCCCCTCGCTGCCGCGGCGAATGAGATGATGAACGCCTGCCGGGGAATGGGACTCGATCACAACGACTTCGTGATCGCTCACGAGGCGTATCGCCGTCTGGGAGGGCAATCGAAATGAAACCCGATGCAAATACCGTGTTGAAACCTTTCCGCACCAGTCTCAAGGACGTACCCAAGGTCGCCGGGCTGAAGAAAAAGGACGGCTGGGTCAACATGCAGGTCCAGTTCCTCATCGACCGGCAGACCGCCAATTCCGACAAGCTGCTGGTGGGTTGGACCGTGCTGCCTCCCGGCGCGGAACATGACCGGCACCGTCATTTCAATTGCGACGAGTTCTGGATCGTCATCAAGGGACGCGGAGTCATGTACACGGAAGACGGAGAGGCGGAATCGAGCGAGGGCGATGTGGTGTTCACACCGCGCGGCCATTGGCATGGATTCAAGAACACCTCGAACGAGGATGTTGTTCTGGTCTGGGGCTGGAGCGGCGCGGGCTCACTCGAGGCGGCGGGCTACGAGTCGGTCGAAGGCGGACGCACGCACTGAGCCACCGCAAGGTTAACGGGATGAGCGCCGCGTCGATTGATCCGCGTATCGCGAATGGCATGTGCGCGCAGCTGGCGCTGCGCGCGCAGCGCATCGCCGCCGGCGAAAAATCCCTCGGCTGGAAAGTCGGATTCGGCGCGCCAGCTGCGATGCAAAAACTGGGGATCGACGCGCCACTGGTGGGTTTTCTACTGCAAAGCGCCCTGGTGCGTTCTGGCGCATCCATCCCCGTCGGGCACTGGGCCAAACCGGTGGCGGAAGCCGAAATCGCCGTTCACATGGGCGCGGACCTCCCCGGTGGCGGCGGGCGCGATGCAGCCGTTGCGGCGATCGCCGGCCTGGGCCCCGCGATCGAAATCGCCGATCTCGAGTTTCCGCCCGACGACGTGCAGAAGATACTGGCTGCGGACATCTACCAGCGCCACGTAATCGTCGGCCCGCGCGACCCCTCACGGGCAGGCTGCAGGCTGGACGGCCTGACTTGCCGCGTGTCGCGAGGCGGACACGAAGTCGCCCGCACCACCGACCCGCAGGCACTTACCGGAGAACTCATCGGTATCGTGCGGCACGTGGCCGACGTGCTGGCGGCGTTTGACGAGCGCCTTCGCGCCGGCGATATCATCATCACGGGCTCGATTACGCCACCGCTTTGGGTCGAGACCGGCGACCGGATCCTGTTCACGCTCGAGCCGGTCGGCTCGCTCTCTGTCGCGTTCACCGCCTGATGGCCGCAGCCGAAAGGGATAACCGAAGACGTAGGGATGAATCGAGATGTTGCACACGAGCAGACGCCTCGCGCTCTGCTCGACCATCTCCTCGAACTGGTCTACCAGCATGTCGCAGAATTCACGGCCCGTGTGCTGCCGCTGAATGACTTGCGATGAATCGTTGAGCTCAACCGGGTACGGCACGGACAGGATCGGGCCGGAGCGCGCGCATGCAGATCGGCTGGTCATCGTGCGGCCAGTCCACGATGTAGGCGTAACCCGCCTCTCTGGACAAGTCCGGCGTCCAGGGATTCTCGTAGGCACCGGCGCTCATCCATCCCTTGGTATGGTTTTCCTTAGTCCCGCGCGAAGGTTTCGGTTACCTTGCGAATCACGCGCGCTTCGTCGGCCTCCCAGCGAAAATCGTGCAAATTTTCCGAGTTCGCGCGGCCGTGCCCCACGATTTCGTCGCCCCGCCGCCGTATGCGTTCCATGATCTGCGGCGCGTGCTCGTCGGGCAGGCTGTTCGCGTTGTGGGCAAGCCGCATGCCCAGTTCCTCTGCAAGATCGAACAGCCGCCAAATGCCACCGGTTGCCATAGTCGCGCCAGAGATAGTTGCGCTGCGTCTGCGGCTCGCCATGCTTGGCACGATCGCGCCCGCGCCCCTTGCCGGGAGTGAATACCTCGACATTGGTCGTGATGCAGAACGCGAGCCGCTTGCCCCCGGCCAGCTGTGATCCATGCGTTCGGCAAGAGGAGAATAATCGTAGCGGAAATGCCACGGTACAAGTTGGGAGACCGATTCGGTTCTTCTGGCGAGCACGCCGCCCGCAGGTTGAGCGGAGGATGAACTTACCATACACTCGCAGCGCCCCATGATGAACGCCGCATCCATTCCCGAGCTGGTCCTCGCCGCTGCGCGCGACCCAGCGATCCGTACCCGGCAGGCATTGTGGACCGACGAACGTTGCCTCGACTACGCGCAGCTGGAGGAAGATATCGCGCGCGTGGCGGGCCTGCTGCTCGCCTCCGGGCTGAAACGCGGCGAGCGGGTCGGCCTGCTCGCCGGCCGGACGGCCGCGGCGGCTTCCGCGGTGCTCGGGGTCATGGCCGCGGGGGGAGCGGTTTGCGTGCTCGACGAGCGGCTCGCGGCTGCAGAGCTCGGGGCACGGCTGCAGAGCGCCGGCATCGGGCGGATCCTTGCAGACGCGACGCACTTTCCGCTCGCTGCCGCGGCGAACCCTCGCGCGATATTGCGGCTGGAGGATGCCGCACAGGCGAAGCCCCGCCTCATCGAGGACCTCCGCCCCGAGGATGACGCGCTGCTCGTGCTGACCTCGGGCAGCACGGGCCATCCCAAGGCGGTGCTGCTAACGCACGGCAACCTGCTGTCCAATGCCCGCGGCATCGTCGAGCGCACGGCCATCACCCCTGCTGACCGGGTGCTGCACAACATGCCCATGCATCACACCAACGGCGTCAACAATCAGCTCATCGTGCCGTGGTCGTGCGGGGCATCGGTCGTCGTGCTTGGGCATTTCCGCGCCGAAACCTTTTTCGCGGAGATCATCCGGCATCGGCCAACCTACTTTACCGGCGTGCCGACGCATTACGCGCGGCTGCTCTCCTTCACGCCGCCGCCCGGCTCACTCTCGAGCCTGCGCTTTGCACGCGGCGGCGCGGCGCCCCTCAACGCGGAACTCCATCGCAAGATCGAAGCCCACCTCGGGGTGCCGCTCGTGATGTCGTACGGGCTCTCGGAGGCCACCTGCACCTGCACCATGAACCCGCCCGCCGCGCGCAAGGTCGGCACGGTAGGCACCGCGCTCTACGGACAGCGTGTCACCATCTTCGCTCCGGGGACGGAACACGAATTGGCGCCGGACACCGAGGGCGAGATCTGTATCGCGGGGCCCTCGGTCATGAAGGGCTACGTTCCAGCCAACGCCCAGGCCGACGGCCCCAGCGTACGGCACGGCTGGCTGCGCACGGGCGACCTGGGCCAGCTCGATGCCGAGGGATATCTGACGGTCACGGGAAGACTGAAAGACATCATCATCCGCGGCGGCGAAAATCTTTCACCCGGCCGGATCGAGGAGGCGCTCACGGCGCACCCTGCGGTTCGCGCCTGCTGCGTGGTGGGCGCGCCGGACCCCGACCTTGGTGAAGTAGCAGTGGCTTACGTTACCATCCACAAGGGGCAGAATGTTCCGGAGCGTGATCTGAAGGATGCGGTCGCATCCCGGCTCCCCAACTCCTGGGTGCCGGCCCGCGTCACGATTCTCGACGCATTGCCGGAAAACCGCGTGGGTAAGATCGACCGGCAGGCGCTCAAGAAAATTGCCGCAGGAGCTTAAGAGCCCGGCAGAACCGCGCGGCGTGGCAAGCCGGACGCGGGGCATCTGTAGAGCGCCTTCATGACTGACGAGGAGAATATGAGCAATAGCCTGCCCGCAACGATGAAGGTCGTCGCAGCCGCAACCCCCGGCGGCCCCGAGGCGCTGCAGCCCGGTGAACGCCCCTTGCCCAACCTCGAGCCCGGCGACGTCCTGGTCAAGGTTGCCGCTGCCGGGGTCAACGGCCCGGACCTGTGGCAACGCAAAGGCGTCTACCCGGCGCCCGCAGGAGCCAGCGATCTGCTGGGACTCGAAATCTCCGGCGAGGTCGTGGCGCTGGGCAGTCAGGCCGCGCGTTGGAACGTCGGCGACAAGGTTGCCGCCCTTACCAACGGCGGTGGCTACGCGGAGTATTGCGCCGTCGACGCCCGTCACTGCCTGCCGATTCCGGAAACGGTCGGTCTGCAGGATGCCGGCGGACTGCCGGAGACGTTCTTCACAGTGTGGAGCAATATCTTCATGGGCGTCGGCCTCGCCAGCGACGAAACGCTGCTCGTGCACGGCGGCGCCGGCGGCATTGGCACGACCGCCATCCAGCTGGGCAAGGCATTCGGGGCGAGAGTAATCGCCACCGACAGCCCCGAGGAACGCTGCCGGATCTGCCACGATCTGGGCGCCGATCGGGTCGTGGACTACCAGCGCGAGGACTTCGTGGAAGTCGTGCGCAACGAGGGCGGCGCCAACGTCATTCTCGATATCGTGGGCGGCCCGAACATTGAGCGCAATTTCAAGGCAGCCAGCCATGATGCGCGCATCGTTCAGCTCGCCTTCGCCCTGGGCTCGAAGGTGGAGATCAACCTGATGCCGGTGATGCTCAAGCGTCTCGTCTACACCGGCTCGACGCTGCGCAGCCGTCCTGCCGCATTCAAGGCCAAAATCGCACAGGAGCTCGAGGCGAAGGTGTGGCCGCACATCGCGAGCGGGCGCATCCGCGTGGTGACGCGCCAGACTTTTCCGCTTGCCGAGGCGGCCAAGGCGCACGCGCTGATGGAATCGAGCCAGCATATCGGCAAGATACTGCTGACCGTTGCCTGATCATTAACCACGGAAGCACACGGAAAAGGGTCGTAGTGCTGCCGCGAGAATGTCTTGTCGCTGGTGCCAGTGACCGGTCACCCGTCATGAGCCACGCTTCCAGCTAGATAAGCCGCAGCTGCGGATCTGAATTTTCTTCGTTCTCTTCCTGCGCGGGCGGGCGCCTGCGTAGCATCGAAATGTCGCCTTCGGCCGCGATCGCACGCGCGTGGTTGATGTTCTTTTCGAGCTCGTCGAAGTAGAGATTCTGCCCGCCAAAGTGCTTTTCTATGTAGTTGTAGCAACCGCCCAAATCCTGCCGCAGGCGCCTGCTCGCGCCCTGGTAGAAGAGCGGCGTCTTGAAGATCAGTTCGGCGGCTGAAGCAAACAAGACCTGCTCGGACCCGTCCGGTCCGCGCTTGCGTGCAATACCGCCGAGAACGAATTCGGGATAGAGCCGGTCGTAGCACTTCTCGAGGTAGCAGCGATCGGCCATCTGGGCGAGGATATCGGCGCTGCCCAGGAGATTGCCAATGAGCCGGAACTCGGGACCCGGCACGCGGATCTTGTCCACCGCCACCTCATACCCCGTGAAATGGATCGTCCTGGCTGCCGCACGCGCGAGGTCCGCCATGCCGATCTTCGGCATGTATTCCTCGAGAAAACGCGCGCCGCGCGAGACATGGATTGCGGTGTATTCAGCGCCGTTCCCGTGCTTGGTGTCCTTGCGATGCCGGATGTAGCCGCAATCGTGATAGAGCGCGGTGATGACGCCGAACCGGAACAGCCGTTCGCTGACCGAATTCGCCCTGGTGCTGCGCACGCAGCCGTCCAGCAGCCGGGCCATGGCCAGCGTGACATCCAGCACATGCTGCAGGTCGTGGTAATCCGTCTCGCACTCATGGAATCCGTTGTACTTCCCCTGATAGAGGAGGCCCAGGTCGGAAAAGGCCTGGCCGAGATTCCCGGGTGCGTCTTTCTGGTAGAGATCCTGGTAGATGTCCCGGACCGTGTCGGAGACGTCCGCCGGACTGGTGGTATCGACGCTATTGGTGACGTCGTACTCGTTGCGCCGGTCACTCATCAATGACTTTCGGCATACAAAACACCATGTACGATAGAGATTTAGCGCACTATTAGACTATAATGCGCCGATTGCAGCAGTGACCGATATCACGCAGGATTCGAAAGAGATCGCGTTGAGCAGCGCACCGTCAACTAGGTCCACTGCGGTCACCAGAAAGTGTGTCGCGATGCGCAACTGTGGCCCCTGACATTGCGCGAACTTAAAGTAAGCGAAAAAATCGCGAGTTATGCATCCACAAACCGTGTTCACCAAGACGTCCAAGGGCGTCCTGGAAGTCAAGAACAAGACGATCAAGCTGCCGCGCGAGCTTGGGGTCGTGTTTCTGGCCGTTGACGGCAAGTCCACGTTTTCCGATCTCGTCGGAAAATCGGGGATTCCGGCGAACAAGCTCGAGGAAGCGGTCAACAAGCTCGTCGCTGACGGCTATATCAGGATCTTTTCCTCCCCGGTTCGCACCCGGGACACGCCGACCCAGCCCAAGATGACCGTTGCCAGCGCTCCCGCCTCCCCGCCTCCGGCGAGGGACGAGGGCGAGGACCTGGACTTTACCTCGCCGAGCGCGATGGCAAAGCTCAATGCCGAAGCCGAGCAGCGGTCGAAGGCGGAGGCGCAGGCGAAAGCCAGAGCCCAGGCCGCCGCGCGGGCTGCCGCGGAAGCGAAAGTCCGCCAGGAGGCTGAAGCGCGCGCTCGGGCGATGGCAGAAGCCAAAGCCAAGGCTGAAACCGAGGCAAAGCTCAAAGCGCAAGCAGCGGCGAAAGCCGCCTCTGAAGCGCGGACAAAAGCAGAGGCCGAGGCAACAGCCGCGGCAGACGCCAAGGCCCGCGCGGAAGCCGAAGCCAGGGTGAAGGCCGCGATGGCAGAGAAGGCGCGCGCCGACGCCGAAGCCAAGGCGCGTGCAGAAGCCGAAATGCGCGCCAAGGCGGATGCCGAGCAACGGGCCGCTTCGGAAGCCAAGGCGCGTGCAGAAGCCGAGGAGCGGGCACGCGCTGAGGAAGAGGCGCAGGCAGTAGCCGCCGCCGAGACCAAGGCGAAGACCGCGGTCGAGGCCCAGCTCAAAGCGCTCCAGGACGCGCTCGCCAAAGCGGAAAAACGCGCCAAGGAAGAGGCCGAGCAGCGCATAAAAGTCGAAGCCGAAACCAAGGAGCGGGAGGAGCGCGAACGCAAGGCGCGTGAAGAAGCCGAGGCGCGCGCCAAGGCTGCGGAAGACGCGGTAGTAGAAGCGCGAGCGATGGCGGAAGCCGCTGCGCGGGCGAGGCACGAGGCCGAGATGCAGGCGGCGATGAAATCCGTCGGCGGAGATGCCGAGGCTCAGGCGCGCGTGGAAACCGCCATGAAAGCGCTCGAGGAGGCCAAGGCCAAGGCAGTCGCGGAAAGCAAGGCGCGCGAAGAAGCCGAGCGGCGGGCGCGTGAAGAAGCCGAGGCGCGTCAGCGCGAAGAGGAGGAATACCGGGCGCGCGAGGAACGCGAACGCCAGGGACGCGAAGAAGCCGACCGGCGTGCGAAGGCACAGCTGAAGGACCTGCAGGAGCAGGCGCAGCGCGCGCGCGAGGAAGCCCTGGCGAGATCGGAGTCAGAGCGGCGCGTGCGCGAGGAGGCGGAATCCAAGCTTGCAGCCGAACGCCGCGCCCGCGAAGAAGTCGAGGCCAAGGCCGAAACCGAACGCAAGACCCGCGAAGAGGCGCTCGAAAAAGCCAAGGCAGAAGCAGAAACGCGCGCCCGGGCGGAAGTCCAGGAGATGATCGAGCAGGAGCGCAAGGCGCGCGAAGAGGCCGAAGCAAAGGTCGCCGCGGAGCGCCAGGCACGCGAAGAAACCGAGCGCAGGGTACAGGCCGAGCTCGCCGCGAAGGCTGCTGCCGAAAAGAAAGCGCTGGAAGAGGCGTTGCACCAGGCAGAGGTTGCGCGGAAGGCGCGCGAGGACGCCGACCGCCAGGCGCGCGAGACCGACGAATCGAACCGCGGTCGCCAGCAGCGCATGGAAGCAGAAGCGATCGCGCGCAGGGCGGAGCAGGCAATGGCCCAGGCGCGGGCGATCGCCGATGCGGCAGCGCAGGCCAAGGCCGAGGCCGAAGCAAAAGCCGAAATGGAACGCCGGGCCCGCGCGGATGCCGAGGACCGCGCCAAGGCAGAAGCTGTATCGCGCGTCATGCACGAGCGCGAGCTGCGCGAGAAAGCGCAGGAGGAAATTTCTGCGCGGGTCGCGGCCGAGCTCAAAGCGCGCGAGGTTGCGGAGATGGAGGCCGATGCGCGATACCGCAAGGACGCCGCCGCGCGCGCCAAAGCGTCAGCCACGGAGCGCAAGAAACGGCAAAAGGAAGAACGCGAGGTCGAAGTCCTTCACGTTCGCGCACCGGGGAAGAAGATCAACTGGCTTAAGGTAAGCGGCATCGGTCTTCTCGTACTGATCGTCGGTTTCCTGGGGCTGGTGCACCTTCTGCCGCTGACGGTGTATGTGCCCGCCGTCCAAAACGCCCTCTCGGCGCGTCTGGGCATGCCGGTCAAGGTCGGCGAAGTGCGATATGCGCTCGTCCCGTCGCCGCTTCTGACGCTGGAACGGATCGCCATCGGCCAACTGGAGGAAATGAAGATCGGCACAATCGAAGTCAGCGCGTCGCCGATGCAGTTGCTTGGCGGGCCCGCCACTTTCGACGAAGTCGATCTGATCGGCGTGTCAGCGGACCAGAAATCCCTCCATCTCCTGCCGGGCTGGGTCAAGCCCCCGGCCGGAGGAAAGTCATTCACCGTGCGCCGCCTGAAGCTTCGCGCCGTTAAGATCGCGTTCCGCGGCATTGATATCCCTGGTTTCAATGCGAATCTGCTCCTTGAGCCGGACGGCACTGTGAAGCGGGCGTCGCTTTTCGACGGCAGGCTCAGCATTGAGCTGATCCCGAAGGGCAGAACGCTGGAAGCCGAATTCCGGGCTGGCAGCTGGGAGCCCCCATTCGGACCCGCCATTCCGTTCGATGACCTGGCGGCAACGGCTGTCATCGAAGGTCGCCAAGCCCGCATCAGCAAGATTGAGGCCAGAATGGGCCGCGGCACCTTGAAGGGATCCGCTACGGCAGCCTGGGAACGCGGATTCCGGCTCGAAGGCGATTTCAACCTGTCAAACGGGGAATTGAAGGATTTGCTTCGCGTCTTCACCAACGTTTTCACGGCGAACGGTAGCTTGAACCTGAACGGGACCTACGCCCTCCAGAGCGAAACCATCGAAGGCCTGTTCGACAACCCGCGTGTGCAGGCAACCTTCAACATCGAGAACGGCGTGCTCAACAACGTGGACGTCGTGCGCGCCGTTCAGTCCCCGCTGACTGATGGCATCCGGGGAGGCAAGACCCTGTTCAACGAGCTTTCCGGCACGCTCCAGGTAGCCGGTCCCCGATACGCCTACCAGCACCTGCGGCTGGGTTCAGGCCCCATGCGGGCAAACGGCGAGGTCACGATCAACCCGGGGGGTGAGCTCACCGGACGCATCAGGGCCGAAGTGGGCACCGGAGCACTCATCGTCGGTCGCGGCAATCTCGCGGTACGCGGTGATATCAGGACACCCGTGCTGCTACCATAGGGGCGTCCAGGGAAAAGACGAAGCATCAGCTGCAGACCCAAGCCGAAAAAAAAGCCCGCGCAAGCGGGCTTTTTTGTCATGGCGACGCCTCTATCGCGCCTGTGCCCTCAACGCCGCAATGCGCTCGTCAAGGGGCGGATGGGACATGAAAAGATGCTTGATGCCCTTCGCGACACCGCCCGAGACGCCAAAGGCCGCAATCTGATCGGGTAGCTGCGCCGGCTGTTCATGATTCAGCTTGAGGCGCTCGAGCGCGGCGATCATCTTCTGGCGGCCAGCGAGTGATGCACCGCCCGCGTCCGCGCGGAACTCGCGCTGGCGAGAGAACCACATAACGATTATGGAGGCGAGAATCCCGAGGATGAACTGCGCGATGATCGCGGTAATCCAGAATGCCGGGCCATGACCGCGCTCGACTTTGAATACGACACGGTCGACCACATGGCCGATCACGCGCGACAGGAAGATAACGAAGGTGTTGACCACGCCCTGAATCAACGCCAGCGTCACCATGTCGCCGTTCGCGACGTGGCTTACTTCATGGCCAATGACGGCCTCGGCCTCGTCCTGCGTCATGTTCTGCAGCAATCCCGTGCTCACCGCAACCAATGAGCTGTTGCGGTTCCAGCCCGTCGCAAAAGCGTTGATCTCTGGAGCCTCGTAGACCGCCACCTCCGGCATACCGATCCCCGCCTGGTCGGCGTGGCGCTTGACCGTGTCGAAAAGCCAGCGCTCAGTGGTGTTCGTGGGCGTCTCAATGACATGCGCCCCGGTCATCCTCTTTGCCGACCACTTCGAGATCAGGAGCGAGATAAACGAGCCGCCGAAGCCAATCACCGCCGCCATCACCAGGAGCGCGTTCAAATCGAGGCCCACTCCCTCCCGGTCGAGGATGCCTTCGATCCCCAGCAGCCGCATCGTGATGGACAGCACCAACAACACGGCGATGTTGGTGCCTAGGAACAACAGGATTCTTTTCATGGCCGCACGATTCCTATCAGATGGAAACGCTGGTTAGATGGGGGCGGGCCAGCAGGGTTCAATGGCCAGCGCTCGCTTTCATCACATTGAATAATGAAAGGTATTCGTCTTGAACAACCTACGACGGCACACTGCCGCCTGGACGGACCTGCAGCCAGAATGTCACAGGGCCCTCGTTGGTCAGCGTCACCTTCATGTCGGCCCCGAAACGCCCCCAGGCAACGTGGGGATAACACGCTTGCGCGGCGGTCACCAGGAACTCAAAGAGCCTCTGACCGGTTTCGGGCGGCGCAGCGGTCGAGAAGCTCGGCCGCGCCCCTTTGCCGGTATCGGCCGCCAGGGTGAACTGCGGAACCAGCAGCAACCCGCCCCCGATATCGCGCAGCGACCGGTTCATCCTGCCCTCATCGTCCGGGAAAACACGATAGCCCAGCAGCCGCTCGAGCAGCCGGTTTGCCTGAACCGTGCCATCGCCCGCCTCGATACCAACCATCACGAGTGCGCCGCGCTCGATCGCGGCGATGACAACGCCTTCGACCGCGACCTGTGCGTGGCTCACGCGCTGCAGGAGACCAATCATAACGGGCGCGAAACCCTTACCGCGTCGCTGCCTCCGGCAGCCCCAGGAAAAGCCCTGCCGAAAGCTTTATGCTTGCCATATGCCGGACCTCATCACGAGCCTCCCCGTCTGTCATCATAAGGGCACCCCCGCGCATGCGTAAACGACGGCGCCGGCTGATCCTGGCCGCCAGTGGCGCGGCCGTGTTGGGCGGTGCGGCCCTGGTTGGGCGCTACTGGCCGCAACACCGCCTGGTGAACCCCTGCCATGCGGCCCTGCCCGCAGTACTGGCCGAGCACGACGCCGTACGCGCGGCATGGGACGGGATAGATGCCACCCTCGTATGGGACTGCCACGCACACCTCATCGGAAACGGCGACTCCGGCAGCGGCATCTGGCTGAGCCCGGACATGTACAGCCTCGCGCACCCCGTGCAGTTTGCGCAACGCCTGTTCTTCATGAACGCCGGCTGCGCGCACGAATCGACCGGGCGTGTGGACGAGAGCTACATCGAGCGCATGCACAACCTGCTCGACGGCATGCGCCCGGGGTGCAAGCTGGTGCTGTTCGCGTTCGACCGCCATCACGGCACGGACGGAAGGCCGCTGCCGGAGCAGACCGCATTATTCGTCCCGAATGATTACGCGATGGCGGTAGCGCGTCGCCATCCACGTTACTTCGAATGGGCCGCGTCGATCCATCCCTACAGGACAGATTGCGTCCCTGCCCTCGAGCAAGCCCGGGCGGCCGGCGCGCGCGCGGTGAAATGGCTGCCGGCAGCGATGGGCATCGACCCGTCCTCCCCGCGTTGCGACCGGTTCTATGCGGCGTTGGCGCGACTCGATATGCCGCTCATCACACACGGCGGGCTGGAGCGGGCGGTGCATGTCGGCGAGCGCCAGCACCTTGGCAACCCCCTGCTGCTTCGGCGAGCGCTCGAGCACGGCATACGCGTGGTGGTGGCGCATTGCGCGACGGCCGGCGCCGACCGCGATCTCGACCGCGGACCACTCGGTCCCTACCTCGAAAGTTTCACCCTCTTCGAGCGATTGATGGACGATGCCCGCTACGAGCGCAACCTTTTCGGCGATATCTCGGCGGTGACTCAGTCGAACCGCGCTGGCCCGGCCCTTGCGCGCCTGCTCGAGCGTACCGATTGGCACGCGCGGCTTCTCAACGGCTCTGACTACCCTCTTCCCGGCGTCATCCCGCTGTACTCGTTGCAGCAGCTGGTCGAGTTGCGGTTGATCGAACTGAGGCTGGTACCCGCGCTGTCGGCCATCCATGAGCACAATCCCCTCCTTTTTGACTTTGTGCTCAAGCGCCACCTGCGCCATGCCGGCAAGCGTTTTGCGACCAATGTCTTCGAGACGCGCCCGTTCCTCGCGCCGTGAAATACGTCACTTCCGAAGCCGCCCGCGGTCGAGAAACTTGCGGCCCTGGGCGCCGGGGCGTCCACCGCGCGGGACTTTTCGAATAACATAGCGTCAATTGCTCGCGGGCAGGATTCAGCGAACAACCAGAAAGAAAAAAGACATCTCGGCGCAGCCGCCACCGGAGCGCCAGTCTGAACGCCATGCCAACCAAGATCATCTTCCAGCCAGCCCTGACAGCAGAGGAGCTGCGCGGCTTCTCGCGCACGGTGGCCGAGATCGAATGGCTCCTGCTGATTCTGGTGCTGCTATACCAGCTGGCGGCGTCTCCCGATGAGATCACCTCGGCCGCACTGGCCATGGCGATGTTTTTCTTTTCCGCGTTCGTTCTTTCTTTTCACTACGCGAACTTCTACCGGCAGGAAAATCAGTGGAAGCTCGTGATCGAGACCCTGGTCATGACGGTTTTCATCACCTGGGTGCTGCTATATACGGGAGGCGCCACCAGCCCCCTCAACGACCTTTATATCCTGGTCGTCATCGTGAGCGCGCTCACGCTGGGCAAGCTGATAACGCTGCTGCAGCTCGTGCTCATCGCTGGCTGTTATATCTGGCTCGGATATCCACAGCGCAACCTCCTGCTGCTGCCGTTCGGCACGGCGCTGGTCGCGCAGATCACACCCATGCTGCTTGTCGCCTACATCACCACGATGCTCTCGGCGGATATTCGCCGTGCCTATGGGCACATGAAGCTGCTCTCGGAAACAGATGAATTGACCGGTGTGCTCAACATGCGCGCTTTCGGCGCGGTCGCGGAGCGCATTTTCCGGCAAGCTGAGCGTTACGCCAGGCCCTTCAGCGTGCTGATGATCGATTCCGACCATCTCAAATCCGTGAACGACACGCTCGGCCACGAGGCGGGCAATCGCCTGCTCAAACTCACGGTGCAGTGCATCCAGAGCCAGCTGCGCCAGACCGACGTCGTCGCGCGTTATGGCGGCGATGAATTCGTAGTCGTGCTGCCGGAAACGCCGTCCAACGGCGCGGTCGGTGTGGCCGAGCGCATTCGCAAGTCGATTGAATCAAGCCCTCTCACCACCCGCGACAAGAAAGTTGCCTTGACCGTCAGCATTGGCATCGCCGGCTACCCCAACCAGGGGCACGATCGTGGAGCGCGCCGATCACGCGATGTACGCGAGCAAGAACGGCGGCAAGAACCGTATCACGCTCTACTCCGCCTGATCCCCTGAACCCGGTGACCGGTGACTCGAAACGTCAGAACCTGATGTTAACCGGAGACAAACGCGGACACTCTCAGAAATAACGACAACTAAAACCGAGAACGACCATTAAACTGCCGAAAACGTCGAGCGAAACAACCCGCGATTTACGATTTACAGGTCACGGGTCACGGGTCACGGCTTTTAGGGCGAGAGCGGAAATAATCAGTATTGTCGTAGTAGGATCCGGTCTCGTTCTCCGCGCACCAACCCGGCACGCCCAGGATCGGCACTGGCGCGAGACTCTTCGGTGCATTGAACAGATCCGGCGCGCCGATATGGCTTGCAAGCCGGGTATCGAGCTCGGCCAGCTGATCAGCCACGGGCGCGTTCAGAAAATCGGTCTCTACCTCGAAGCAGAGGCCGCGCCCGGTGATCCCAACAAACGGGCGCAGCGCTTTCTCGTAGAGGGCGTGCCCGAACAAGAAGAATCGCATGCTCGCGGCAACCTCCAGCCGCCTACGCCAGAAAAGCTCCTTCCACGCAAACGACCGCAGGAGATCGAGCAGCTCCGGCGAGGCGGCCACAACGACGACACCGCCCTCATCGAACAGGGTCAAGGCGTCCTCGGTTGGCCCGCGGTTGGGCGCCCCGGTCGATGCCCGTTCCTCAAACGCGGCATGATGTCGAGCGTTCAGAGCCGCCTTCGCTCGCGGGAACGTGAGCCAGACCAGAACGTTCAACAGGTCGTGCCAATTCGACTCCCGCACCTGAAGCTCGCCGCAGCAGTAGATCCGCTCCTCGTAACGGAGCCCGGAGCGGCTGGACTTGCCGGGTTGCGGCACGAGGCGCAACGGCGCGCCACTGGCCACGACTACCGGCGGTTGGCGCTGGTCAAGCAGGCGCTGCAGCGCCGGCAGTCCGGGCCATTGATCCGGAAAGGATTGCGGTGCATGTGCGCGCAGCGGTTCGAACATCAGCGAACGCGCCAGGAAATACGGGTCCCACTTCATTTTCTCGAAAGGCTTGAATCGTGAATAGTGACTGGTGAATGGACTAAACCGTTATCACTGCCCGCCCAATCGGGTCCGTCCACTCATTATTCACTATCCACCATTCATACATTTCAATCATTGTAAACTTATACACTTTCCTTCCTGTTACTGAGTCATGGCAGAGCGAATTGAATGCGCCGTCATCGGCGCGGGCGTCGTCGGCCTGGCGATTGCCCGCAAGCTCGCGATGGAAGGGCGCGAGGTCGTTGTGCTCGAGGCCGAGAAGGCCTTCGGCACGCACACCAGCGCGCGCAACTCCGAAGTCATCCATGCCGGCATCTACTACGCGACAGGATCGCTCAAGGCGCGGCTGTGCGTTGCGGGACGGCGCCTTCTCTACCGCTACTGCGAGCAGCATGACATCGGGCACCGCCGCATCGGCAAGCTGATCGTCGCCTCTGACGACACGCAAATCCCGGGGCTGGAGCAATACAAGGCGCAGGCGCAGACAAACGGCGTGTCGGACCTGAAATGGCTCGATGGCAGGGCAGTGCGCGAACTCGAGCCCGAAGTTCGCAGCGTCGCAGGCGTGCTCTCGCCATCAACCGGGGTCGTCGACAGCCACGGATTGATGCTCGCCTATCTGGGAGACGCGGAGCAGCACGGTGCCTCGCTGGCGCTCGAGAGCCCCGTAATAGCCGGCGCGGTCGAAAGCGACGGCGTCCGCCTTGACGTCGGCGGCGCGGAACCCATGTCGCTGAAATGCCAGACCGTAATCAACAGTGCCGGCCTGAACGCACAGGCCGTGGCGCGATCGCTCGCCGGCGTGCCCCCGGACACAATCCCGCCCTCGTTCTACGCAATCGGCCACTACTACACGCTCACCGGCAAAGCGCCGTTCCGGCGCCTGATCTATCCCGTGGCGCGGCAAGATTGGCTCGGCGTACACGTCACGCTCGATCTCGGTGGTCAGGTCAAGTTTGGCCCGGATTTCTCCTGGATCGAACGCATCGATTACCGTTTCGACCAGAGCCGCGAGGCGGCCTTTTACGAAGCGATCCGCTTCTATTACCCCGGCCTTCGTGACGGCGCGCTTCAGCCCGGCTACACGGGCATCCGCCCCCGCATCACGGGACCCGGCGGCCCCGCCCAGGATTTCGTGATCCAGGGCAAGGAAGAGCACGGCATAGACGGACTGGTCAATCTTTACGGCATCGAATCACCGGGCTTGACCTCGTCGCTTGCTATTGCGGACCACGTGGCGAATTTACTGCGGCCGTGATCTGTGGATTACCGCCAGACGCGGTACGGGCGATCATGCGATAATTCAAAATTGCTGTGACCGCGCACCCATGTCGGAAAAAGTCGTTTACATACAGACAGCAGCAGGCCGAGAAGAGCTCTCTGCGTCGCCCGGGAACCTCGGCCCCAACCTGAAAGCTCTTCTCGGAATGTTCGACGGCCATTCAACGGTCGAAGACCTGCAGAAGAAGCTCGACAAGGTTCCACTCGACAGATTGCTCGCTGCGCTCGATGCCCTGGTCAAGGAAGGGTACCTCGAGCCGGCGGCGAGTGCGCCGGCGGGCGACGACCTGGATTTTGCCTCGCTTCTGAACAAGCCAACTCCGGTGCCAACCGCCGCGCAGCGGCAGCAGGCGGAGCAGGCAACGCTCACCAGCATGCGCGCGCTCAAGCAGTCCGGCTTCTTCGTCAACATCATCAGCCGGTCTGGCAAGCCCATTGCGCCCCGGTCGGGCGACAAATACTCCATTCTGATCATTGATGGCGATCAAGCCAACACGCTCATCGTGGCCCGCGAGCTCGTGCTCGCGCAGTTCGACGTGCGCAGCGCCTCCCGTGACGAAGACATTCTTGCGGAGCTCGCCAAGCCGCCGCCCGACCTCATACTGATGGATGTCATCCTGCCCGATCTGGTCGGGATCGAGATATTGGCCAAGCTGCGCGAGCACCCCATCTTCAAATCGGTGCCGGTGATCGTCGTCACTTCGCAGGCCCAGCACGATGACGTCGTCGCCGCGCTGGTCTACGGGGCGAACGGCTTCATGAGCAAGCCCGTTAAGCCCGAAGCCCTGCTCGACAGCGTCAAGTCGGTCCTTGGCATCAAGTAGGCCGGACTCGACTGCGTAAGTCGTCAGTCGTCAGTCGTGACTCGCGACTCGCGATTGTTCCAGCGCCGTTAACCCGCTCTTTGTCCCGCGAACGAAGTAGGGGTGAGTCGACTCACGACTGACGACTGACGACCGACGACTCACGGAATCTAGTCCGCCACCGCGATTGCTTCGATCTCGATCAGGAAGCCCTCTCTGGCAAGGGCCTGAACTCCCACAAGCGTGCTGGCCGGCGGATGGTCCTTGGAGACGTGGCGCAGCCGCATCTTGTGCAGCATGTCGCGGTATTCGGGCTTGTAGTCCACGACGTACACGTTGATCTTGACGAGGTCTTCAAAGGTCGCACCCGCACCCTTCAGCGCCAGCCCGACATTGCGCCACACCTGCTCGGCCTGCGTCATCAGGTCGCCCCGCCCTACCAGCTCCCCTTTCTCGTTCAGCGACACCTGGCCCGCAATATAAAGGGTCCTGCCGCCCTGCGCGGTGACCACGGGCGTATACGCCCCGGGCCGGGCCATGCCGTCGGGATTGATGAATTTCTTTTGTGCCATTTTCTCCTCCTTTCAAAAGCCGTGAATCGTGAACGGTGAATCGTGAATCGAGTTCGTAGGCAAACGGCGATTCAAACGCAGCTAAACGCTGATGCACACCGGTGACTCAACGATGCCCAAATCGAAACGGAACCAATGTAAATCGACATTCATCCGCATTTGAGCCCATTTAACGATTCACGATTCGCGTTTCACGACCGGTGATCGGCGTCTATCGGCGGCTAAATAACGGGTTACGGGGTTCGGAATTCGGGGTTCGGGGTTCGCGTTATTCGTATCGTATTCTATGTGCGTTTATCTGTGGCTAAATCGGTTTGCGCTTTTTTTCCTGAGTTGATCAGGGTTTATCTGCGGCTGATGCTTCTGACTTTCGGAGACGGGCGTTCTCCAGAAACACGCCGAGCTGCTTGACCCACTCCTGCCGCATGAAGATGAAACCGTCGTTGTGCCCGCCCCGCATCTCGAGGAAGCGCTTGGGCTCGCGGGCCGCTTCGTAAAGCGCCCTTCCATGGGCGAACGGGATGATGTCGTCCTCCCGGCTGTGCGCGATCAGGATGGGTCCCTTGACGGCCTTAATCGCCTCGCGAGTGTCGTACGAGATCCGGCTGATCAGCCGCACGGGCAGGAAGGGATAGACCTGCGCGCCCAGCTCGGGAACCGACGTGAATGCCGAGGCGATGATCAGCGCGCGCGGTTTTACCCGTGCCGCGAGCCACGCGGCGACCGCGCCGCCCAGCGATTCTCCGAGCACGACGATGTCGGCGGCAGCCAGGCCGCGCTCTTTCGTCAGCCAGTTCCACGCCGCCTCGGCATCACGATAGGTGCCGTCTTCCGATGGCGAGCCGGTGCTCTGGCCGTAGCCGCGATAGTCCGCAATGAGGCTCGCGTAGCCCAACCGGTGGAACATCGTGAGATAGTCGAGGCGATGCGAGATGTTGCCGGCGTTGCCATGGAAGATCAGCACGGCTCCCGCGGCACGTTCATGGGGCACCCACCAGGCCGCAAGCTTTTCGCCATCGGCCGTCGCAAGCGTGACCGGCTCGAATGCGAGGCCGTAGGCGAGAGGCGTTGCCACAATCTCGCGCCCGATCTGCGGGAAATAGACAAGGCGCGTCTGGAACACGTACGCGAGAGCGACGAGCGCCGTATAGCCCAGCGCCACAAGAATGAAGATATTCCACAGCATGCGCGGCATCGCGGCAGGTACACGGCAAGAAGACAAGGGTGCGGTAGCACCATATCACACCGGGCAAGCGGACCTACCAGCGAAAGGTGACGCCGAAGGGAAACGCCCTGTCGGATTCGCCTTCGTTCGTGCTCTTGCGAAACCCGACAGCTATATCCACGTTTTCCGCGGGCGAGTAGATGATCCCGAGCATCACGAAGTGGCCGTTGTTGCCCGGCAGGAAGGGGTCATCCCGTGCCGGATTGGTCCGGACGCCTGCTTCAGCTGCGAGGTTCAGCGTTTCACTCAGCCGATATCCGAATCCGCCCGACAGCCGCCAAACATGCCGGTGGCTGCCCTGTGCATCTTCCGGTCGCTTGAAGCGCAAATGCTCATGGGCCAGATTCGCGAGCCATGTCCAAGGCTCGGCTTTATAGGTCACGATGGCATTTAGCACCCCCGAAGCCTCCCCGGTGCCGAGACCCCTGGTCTCGTCCCCCGTCGGCAGCAGCAGCCCGGCCTTCACCGCGAAGCTCAAATCCTTCGACTCATAGAAGCGCCACTTCGCCTCTACCGCCAAATCGCCTGTGCCCTCGACATCCTGCACCAGCGTACCGTTCTCGGTTATGCGATCGCGGAGCCGGGACACGCCGACTGCGATATCAACCGTGTCCACGACGCCATAGGTCAGCACGGGGCCGAAGACCGTTACCCTGCGCTGCTGATTGACCGGAGTGCCTTCCGAAATCGCCGACTTGTCGTGGTGAATATAGTCGCCGATCAGCTCGAGCTGCCAGTTGCCGCGGCCCTGGGTACCGGTGTCATCCGTGATGTAGGGCGGACCCGCCAGGCCGGCTGTCGGCACCACGGCAAACAGCGCGGCGAGAACCCACCGCCCAAAGACATGAATCATAGCCAGTCCTGAACTGATGATGGCATGCGCAGCACCCTTTGAACAACGATCGTTATTCCATGTTCCGCAGCCGTCAAGATCATTCGCGGACGGCAGAAAAAAGCCGGCAACGCTTTTTTCTAGTGCCCTGCTTCTTGGAAAGCTGTGCGCCGGGCTCGAAAAAGGATTCCGACGTCACCACCCCAGAACATAGGCAGGCCGGCGCGGGTCGGCGCCGCCATGCAGCACGCCCCGCTCGCGATCCGCCACTATGGTGCATACCGACCCCGCGAGCCAGGTGGACTCATCCCACCAATAAACTTTGTGGCCGCGGCTCGCCAGCTCATCACCTGTGGCGCGATCGATGCGGGATTCGAGATAGAGGCGCCCCGGGTAGTAGGCGTGAGGCTCGAACGAACCCGGGTAACTGTAGTTCGAGAACCGCGGCGCCTCGACTGCGCTTTGCGGATCCATTCCGAACAAATTGATGTTGAGAAACACCTGCAGCATCGCCTGGCACTGCACGTCTCCGCCGGGCGTACCAAATGGCATGTAGGCACGCCCGCCGCGCAGCGCCAGCGCGGGATTGGGCGTGAGGCGCGGGCGCTTGCCCGGAGCGACCGAAGAAGGATGTTTGGGATCCGCCCACGACTGGGTGCCACGTCCCGAGCACAAAATGCCGACGCCGGGAATGATCGGGGTCTTGTCGGAGCCGTCGCTTGGCGTGCAGGAAAACGCGTTGCCGTGCCGGTCGATTACGCAGACGTACGAGGTGTCGCCCGGGCCCGGGGCGTCCTCCGGCTGCGGCGCCGGCACGCAACGATGCTTGAGCTGGGAAAGCGTCGCGGGATCGCCTGCCGGGGGCATCCCGGGCCATGCCTTCTCCACGCTGATCAGCGACCGGCGATGCTCCGCGTAGGGATCCGACGCGAGCCCCTTCATCGGGACCTCCACGAAGCGTGGATCACCGAAGTGATGATGGCGGTCGGCAAAAGCGAGCTTCAGCGCTTCGGTCACCACGTGGACATAGTCGGGCGAGTTATGTCCCATCGACTTCAGGTCGTAGCCTTTCAGAATGTTGAGCGCCATCGGAAGCACCGGTCCCTGCGACCACGGCCCGCAGGTGTGCAGCTCGACGCCCTCGAAGTGCGCGCGCACGGTCGGCTCGAAGCGCACGCGAAAATCCGCGAAATCCTCGAAGCGCATCGGCCCGCCCTCCTTCTCGATGAAGCGCGTGACGGCGCGTGCCACGTCCCCGCGATAGAACGCGTCCCGCGCAGCCTTGAGGCCGGCCTTGCGCCCTTTGCGCCGCGCCGCCTTCTTCTCCTGGTCCGCGAGGTATTGGAGCGTTCTGCCAAGGTCGGCCTGGACGAAGATCTCGCCCGCTTGCGGCACTCGGCCCTTCGGCAGAAAGACCCTGGCACTGGAGGGCCAGCGCTCGTACTCGCTGCGGTTATCCTTTATGAACTCGGACATCAGGGGATACATGGGAAAGCCATCGCGCGCAAAGCGGATCGCGGCGCCGGCTACTTCTCCGAAGCTCATCGTTCCGAAGCGCTCGAGCGCGGTCAGCCAGGCGTCAGGCGCAGCGGGCACCACGCAACGCTCGACACCCTTCGGAATCTTGCCCCCGTGCTTCCTGACGAAGTAATCGGCGGTCATCGCCGCGGGCCAGACACCCAGGCCGTCGATGCAATGCACTTGCCGGTTGCGGGCGGTATAGATGATCTGCGGCGCCACCCCGCCGAAATTGACTTTGTCCGTCTGCAGAACTCCGATCGCGATACCGGCCGCGACGCCGGCATCGACCGCGTTGCCGCCTGCCTCCAGGATTTCGAATCCCGCGTGGGCGGCGAGATAATGGCCGGCTGAAATGACATGCCGGGTGCCCATGATGGTCATGCGACTGGATTTCATGCGCTCCCTCCTGACAGCGGCGCCGGGTGTCGTGTGCGCCTTGACGACCACGCATTCTACTCGCCCTTCCGGCAGCCCTTGCTTTGGGGTCGCCTGCGAACCCGGGCAGAATGCGCCGTGGCCCGGTCTGGGCATGATCAATGGTGTATCATGCTCACCCGCAGCGGGCGCTTCAAATATCAAAATTCGCAACACCTGCCCGGGCGTGCGACAACAAAAAAGACGACTGCGCTGGCGCCGGGGACGCCAGTAACACGCTGCTGGAGCACGACAGGTTCAAACGCAACGAGGTCGCCAGCTCAGGGCATTCGCGTAGCGTGCGAGCATCCAGCCGGAATGTGGCAGAACATCAGGGAGACAATCATGAAAACGAAAGTATTGTTGTTTTTGAGCCTCCTGGCGGCTTCTGCTGCCATCGGGGGCGCGTGGGCACAAAACTTCCCGACGAAGCCGATTCGCGTCATAAACCCCGCGTCGCCGGGAGGAAACAGCGAGTTTTTCTTCCGGCTGCTATCGGCGAAAATGAGCGAAACGATCGGCCAGAATTTCGTGATGGATTATCGACCGGGCGCCGGTGGCACGATCGGCGGCGACATCATCGCGAAAAGTCCGCCAGATGGCTATACCACGGGGCTCGTCGCCGCCAGCTTCGTGATCAACCCCTCGACCTACAAGAAGCTGCCGTTCGACACAGCGAAGGACTTCACTCCGCTCGGAATCATCGTCGACGTTCCCTCGGGCCTGGTCATCCATCCCTCGATGCCGGTGAAGAGCGTCACGGAGCTGATCGCGCTTGCGAGGCAGAAGCCGGGGCAGATCTTCTTTTCGAGCTCGGGACGCGGCGGGATCGGGCACCTTGCAGGTGAAATGCTCAACTCGGCGGCCAAGATCCAGCTTGTGCATGTGGCGTACAAGGGGGCCGGCCCCGCGCTGGTCGACCTCATCGCGGGTCACGTGCAGATGCTGTTTGCCAGCATGCCGCTGCTCTTCCCGCACGTCCAGGCAGGAAAGGTGCGCCTGCTCGCCCAAACGGGTTCAAAGCGCTCGGTATCGCTGCAAGACGTCCCGACGATGCAGGAGGCCGGCGTTCCGGGCTATGTCGTGCGCAGCATGTTTGGGTTCATCGGGCCGGCGGGCATTCCGCGCCCGATAGCGGAGAAGCTCAATGGCGCGCTGGCCACGGCAATCAAGGACCCCAAGAACAACAAAACCCTGGTTGCCCGCGGCGCGGATCCGGTTGGCAGCTCGATCGACGAGCATCGGGCCGCCATCCTCTCGGAATTGGCGAAGTGGAAGAAGGTGGCCAAGGAGGCGGGCGTCAAGCCCATCTGACGATGCGTGACCGGCGACCTGAAACCAGAAGTCAACAGGATGAATCGGTCTATGTGTATGTGCATTTATCTGCGGCTCGACTGAACTGCGGTTCAGTCCGCTCGTCACTCACTAATCGCGATTCCAAGGAATATGCAGCCATTTAGCTGGGATTTCCCCTACCCCTCGCAGCGCATGCCGGTTCTGGCGCGCAACGTGGTTGCGACCTCGCAGCCGCTCGCCGCGCAGGCAGGGCTGCGCATGATGTTGAAAGGCGGCAACGCGGTCGATGCCGCGCTCGCCACGGCGATTGCGCTGACGGTGCTCGAGCCCACCAGCAACGGCATCGGCAGCGACGCCTTCTGCATCCTGTGGGATGGAAAACAGCTGCATGGCCTGAACGCCAACGGGCGCTCCCCGGCGGCGTGGAACCTCGATCGCTTCAAGGGGCAGACGGTGATGCCGTCGCGCGGCTGGGACGCGGTCACTGTTCCGGGCGCAGTGTCAGCATGGGTCGCACTGTCGGCGCGTTTTGGCAGGCTGCCTTTTGCTGACCTGTTCGAGCCGGCGATCGACTACGCGGCCGGTGGCTTTCTGGTGTCGCCGACCATCGCGCGGCTGTGGGCAAGACAGGTGCCTGATCTGCGCGACGTCCCCGGCTTCGCCGAGCACTTCATGCCGCGCGGGCGCGCCCCCGAGGCTGGAGAAAAATTCGTCGCGCCAAACCATGCGAAAGCGCTGAAGCGCATTGCCGAGACCAAAGGCGAGGCCTTCTACAAGGGCGATCTCGCCGAGCAGATTGCCGCCCATTCGAAGCAGCACGGCGGCGCGATGACGGTCGCGGACCTCGCCCAGCACGTGGTGGACTGGGTAGAGCCGATCGCGCATCCGTATCGCGGTTACACGCTGCATGAAATTCCGCCCGCCACACAGGGCATCGGCGCGTTGATGGCCCTCGGCATGCTCGAGGGCTTCGACCTGGGTTCGCTCCCGCCGGATTCCGGGGACAGCCTGCATCTTCAGATCGAGGCAATGAAACTCGCTTTCGCCGATCTTTACGAGCACGTGTCGGATCCGGAGACCATGCGCGTGAAAAGCACCGAGCTGCTCGACAAAAACTACCTGCGCTCGCGCGCGCGTCTGATCGACATGAAAAAAGCGCAGGCGCATCAGCACGGTGTTCCCGGCCGCGGCGGCACCGTGTACCTCACGGCCGCCGATGCTTCCGGCATGATGGTCTCCTACATCCAGTCGAACTTCATGGGCTTCGGCTCCGGCATCGTGGCCTCGGGCGTCAGCATGCAGAACCGCGGCTACGGCTTCGCGCTGCGGCCGGACCACGTCAACGTCGTGGCGCCGCGCAAGCGGCCGTTCCACACCATCATCCCCGCCTTCGTCACTCGCGAAGGCAAGCCCGTGATGAGCTTCGGCGTGATGGGCGGATCGATGCAGGCGCAAGGCCATTCGCAGGTGATGATCCGGTTCGCGGACTACCGGCAGAACCCGCAGGCGGCCTCCGACGCCCCGCGCTGGCGCGTCGACGAGGGCCTCAATGTCAATATCGAGCCGGGCTTTTCCGCGGCGGTGCTCGCGGACCTGCGCCGCCGAGGCCATCGGCTCACTGAAGCCGACCGCTGGAGCACTGATTTCGGGCGCGCCCAGCTCATCTACAAGATGGATGACGGCTACCTTGCGGCATCGGAGCGCCGCACCGACGGGCAAGCGGTTGGCTTTTAGCCGTTTCTGCAAGACCTTGAATGAAAATTGGTAAGTGGCGAGCAAACCAGATCGTTACCGCGTCTTTGCGCGCCCGGCACGTCAGGTTTACGATCTAGTCGACTCATTAGCGTAATATGAAAAACCGGTTTGCCTGAAGGCTTCTCGCTGCCGGAAGATTTCAGGCCACCGGCGCAATTCACTTTCTGGAGGATAGCTATCATGAGTAACTCTCGTAGTTTGCTGAGAGCCGTTCTGCTCCTTTCGCTCGCGCCCGCTCTGTTAGGACTGCCGGCCCAAGGTCATGCGGCGGATAACAAGGTCGTCGTCGTGACGTCGTTCCCAAAGGATCTGACCGGGAAATTCAAGTCTGAATTCGAGAAGCGCAATCCCAATGTGCAGGTCGAGATCCTGAACAAGAGCACCAGCTCCGGTCTCAAGTACGTGCAGGAAACGGCCAAGAACAACACGTCCGATATCTTCTGGGCTTCGGCGCCGGATGCTTTCGAAGTGCTCAAAGGAGATGGTCTGCTGAAAAAGTACACGCCCAAAGTCACGGGGATCCCCGAAAAAGTCGGGGCCTACCCGATCAACGATCCCGATGGCTATTACATCGGCTTTGCCGCCGCCGGATACGGCATCATGTGGAACACGCGTTATATAAAAGCGAAGAATCTGAAGCCGGCGAAGGAATGGATGGATCTCGCCAAACCCGAGTATCACGGCCACGTCGGCATGTCTGCGCCGTCGCGCTCCGGCACGACGCACCTCACGGTAGAGACCCTGCTGCAGGGCGAAGGCTGGGACAAGGGCTGGGCGCAGTGGAAGGAGCTTGCCGGCAACTTCAAGACCGTCACCGAGCGCAGCTTTGGTGTTCCAGACGGCGTCAACAGCGGCGACTTCGGTTTCGGAATCGTGATCGACTTTTTCGGCCTGTCGTCGCAGGCCACCGGATTTCCGGTGGAGTTTGTATATCCGACCGTGACCACGCTGGTGCCGGCCAACGTGGGGATCCTCAAGAATGCGCCGCACCCGCAGGCGGCCGAGGCTTTCGTCGAGTTCCTGCTCTCGCCGGAAGGCCAGGCGACGCTACTCGACCCGAAGATTCGCCGGCTGCCGGTCAATCCCGCTACCTACTCGAAGGCACCCGCCGGCTTTCCCAATCCGTTCAAGGACAAGTCGATCGGCGCAGCGGTGAAGTTTGACGTGGATCTGTCAAAGCGTCGTTACAATGTCGTCAACTCGTTGTTCGACGTGATGGTCACGTACCGGCTCGACGACCTGAAAGCGGCCGTACGCGCGATTCAGGACGCGGAGGCGGCAGCGGCAAGGAAACCGAACAATGCCAAGGTCGCCGCGCTGATCAAGGAAGCGCGCGGGCTGGTGGCAGCAACGCCCGTCACCGAGGCGCAGGCGGCGGATCCGAAGTTCTCGAGCATCTTCAAGAAGAGACGCCGGAAAAAGACCGACGTCGTACCGCAGCGCCAGGCCGAGGTGGAGGAACAGTGGGACGCGTTCGTCACGAAGAACTATGCACAAGCGCGGGCCAAGGCTGAACAGGCTCTGTCGCTTGCACGGTAGCGCCCGTCCCGAACGGGTCCGGTCTTCCCGGACCCGTTTGTTTTTTTCAGCTCCCGGAACGTCTCAATGAACGCGCATTGGGGGCAACGGGTTGCCGCACTGCTGATCGCGGCATTCCTGTTGCTGTTTCTTGTTATCCCCGTCGTGCAGGTCATTTTCGTCGCCTTTCAGGCGCCGGCGACGGGCGCGTTCACGCTCGTCAATTTCCAGGATTTCTTCAACACCTCGCTGTTCCGCGAGGCCTTCTGGAACTCGCTCTATGTGGCCGTGATGTCCGTGCTGGTCGCGACGCTGTTCGCGATGCCGCTCGCCTACTTCACGACCCGCTTCGAGTTCCGCGGAGCGATCATCGTCCAGACGCTGGGGATCATCCCGTTGATCATGCCGCCGTTCGTCGGCGCGGTGGCAATGCAACTGCTGTTCGGGACCAACGGCAGCATAAATCTGCTGCTGGAGGAGTGGTTCGGAATCAACATACCGTTCATGGAAGGGCTGAACGGTGTCATATTCGTCGAGAGCATTCATTACTTTCCTTTCATCCTGATCAATCTCTCGGCGGCCCTGAACAACATTGATCGCGCCATGGAGGAATCGGCGCAAAACCTGGGCGCCTCCGGAATTCGCCTGTTCCGTCGCATTGTCTTTCCGCTGGCGATGCCCGGCTACGTCGCCGGCGCCTCGATCGTATTCCTCAAGGTGTTCGATGATCTCGGCACGCCGCTATTGCTGAATGTGAACACGCTGCTCGCGCCGCAGGCCTATCTCCGCATCTCCTCTATTGGCATCACCGACCCGATGGGCTATGTGATCTCGGTGATCCTCGTTTTGTTCTCCCTCTTCGCCATGTGGATCGCGGCGCTGGCGCTGCGCGGCAAGGACTACGGGACCGAGCAACGCGGTGGCGGCGGCCTGGCCAAACGACGGATGCGGCCCTGGGAGGGAATACTGTCGTACGGCGTGATTGGGTTGATCCTCCTGCTCGTGCTCTCGCCGCACATCGGCCTCACGCTGCTTTCATTCGGAACGATCTGGTCATTCAGCGTGCTGCCCGACGGATACACGATCACTCATTACCTGGAGGTATTCGAGCAATCGCCGCAGTTCGTCACCAATACCGTGCTTTACGCCTCTTTGGCGGCGCTGATCGACGTTACGATCGGTACCGCGATTGCCTATCTTGCGCTGCGCACAAAGATCATCGGGCGCAAGTGGCTGGACTACACGGCAATGGCAGCGCTGGCGGTTCCGGGCGTAGTGCTCGGCATCGGCTACCTGCGGACGTTCCTCGGCGTGCATTTGCCCTGGAGCGGGGAGCCGCTCTCCAATTGGTGGGTAATGCTTGTGATCGCGCTGTCGGTACGCCGCTTGCCCTATGCACTGCGCGCCTGTACGGCTGCGCTCCAGCAGCTGAGTGTCGCGCTTGAGGAAGCAGCCGAGAACCTGGGTGCGGGGAAGCTCACAACCGTGCGTCGCATCGTAGTGCCGCTCATGGTGGGCGGTATCCTGGCAGGGTTTGTCACCAGCTTCGCCACCGCTGCAGTCGAGTTGTCGACCACTATCATGCTGGTTTCGAGGGAATCGGATGCGCCGCTGGCGTACGGGCTCTATGTCTTCATGCAGACGGCCGCGGGCAGAGGACCCGGCGCAGCGCTCGGGATCATCGCGGTCGTGATTGTCGGCGTTGCAGCCTACCTTTCTCATCGGGTTATCGAGCGCGGCCACAAAGCGCGCGGCCTGGCGGATGAATATTAGAGGACTGGCATGACGGAGCACACGGGCATGGCACGCAAGCACGCCGCGGGCGTCAGCATAGAGAATGTCAATCTCTACTACGGCAAGAACCATGTGCTGAAGGACGTATCACTGGTGATCGAGCCGGGAGAGTTCTTCACTTTTCTCGGCCCCTCGGGTTGCGGCAAGACGACGTTGCTGCGCCTGATTGCCGGGTTCGGCAATGCCAAGTCTGGGCGCGTGCGGATCGGCGGCAACGATGTCACCGCGTTGCCGCCGTGGAAGCGGGACGTCGGCATGGTATTCCAGAGCTACGCCCTTTGGCCGCACATGAGCGTGCGCAGGAATGTCGCGTTCGGGCTGGAGGAGCGCCGTCTGCCGAAGCCCGAGATCCGGCGCCGGGTCGATGCAGTGCTTGAACTCGTGGGCCTCTCGGAGCTGGCCGAACGCCGCCCCTCGCAGCTGTCTGGCGGCCAGCAGCAACGTGTCGCGCTCGCCCGGACGGTTGTCGTCGAGCCTCAGGTGTTGCTGCTCGATGAGCCGCTGTCGAACCTGGATGCGAAGCTGCGCGTGCAGATGCGCCAGGAGCTGCTGGAACTGCAGCGCAAGCTGGCGCTCACCACGATCTTCGTTACCCACGACCAGGAAGAGGCCAACACGACGGCCGACCGTATTGCCGTGATGGATGCGGGGGTCGTTCAGCAAGTGGGTACCCCTGCCGAGCTCTACGACAAACCCGCCAATCGCTTCGTGGCGAGCTTTCTCGGGATCGCGAACATTCTGGATGGACAATTGGCCCGCGAGAACGGCACGGCAGTATTTCACTCCAAGAGCGGTATTTCGGTGCCTTTGAGCGCCTCGCAAATCCCTGACCGCGCAACCGGGGAATCATGCAGCATCATGTTTCGGCCCCAGAGTGTCGCGACTCAACCGGCTGCAGCGCCCGACTCTCGTGCGGGCGTTACCATGAACGGTGTTGTCAGGCACCGGGAGTTCCTGGGAAACCTGATCCGCTATGCGGTCACGGTCGGTGAGAGTGTCATTCTGGTCGATGATGCCCACAAACCCAATCAACCTTCGTTTTCCGTCGGAACAGAAGTCAGGCTAAGTCTGGCCACCGCGCAGGTCGTTGTGCTCACTGGATGAACGCGTCGTTTTACGGCTTCGGCTGAAGCAAGGGGGCAAGATGGCGGGACGGTCACCTCGGCTCTTGTCCATCCCATCCCGGCCCAGCGCGCATCAAGACCCACCATCAGCGGTCAGATCAATCGATCGACGTGGCGCGCCGATTCGCGGAATCGGTCTCCCGTCTCTGTTTGGGCTCCTGTTTGCTGTTTGCGGTTTGGTAGAGGCACCGCATCGTCACGCTTGGCGCCGGCCCCACCGCGCGGGGCTCAGCGCGACGCAGACTGCCTCAGTCCGGGGCAGTAAGGGTAAAATCGCGCCTTGCCCGGTCGGTCGGTCACAGCGCGGTCCCCGGGACGGGGCTGGCTGGCCAGCCCCAACCGAAACGATACCGAACCCGGCTTAGCGGCCGGCTTCACGTTGGGAGCACACCGGACCCGCGACCGCCGGGATAAATGATCGGTCGCCGAGACAAGGACAATGGCAGGCGCTTTGGAAGGAAAAGTCGCGCTCGTCACGGGCGCAGCACGCGGCATCGGCCGCGCGATCGCGCGCAAACTGGCTGTGGCCGGTTGCGACGTGGCGGTCAACTACTACAACAGCCATGACGAGGCGGAATCGCTCTGCGAAGAGATCCGCACGATGGGCCGGCGGGCCTGCGCGATCAAGGCAAGCGTAGGCATGCCCGAGAGCGTGGACGAGCTGTTCGAGGAACTGCGCGGCCAGTTCGATCGCGTAGACATCCTCGTGAGCAACGCAGCGAGCGGCGTGCTGAAATCGGCGATGGAGATGTCGCTCAAGCACTGGCGCTGGTGCATGGAAACCAATGCGCTCGCGCTCGCCCTTCTCGCTCAGCAAGCCGTGCCGATGATGCCGGCGGGCGGCCGGATCATCGCGATGTCGAGCCTGGGCTCCGTGCGGGCGATGCCCGCCTACGGGTTTATCGGGGCTTCCAAGGCCGCTCTCGAGGCGCTGGTTCGCACCCTGGCGCAGGAGCTCGGGCCGCGCGGCATCCGGGTCAACACCGTGAGCGCAGGAGTGGTCGAGACCGATGCGCTCAGCTATTTTCCGAATCGGGAGCAGCTGCTCCAATCGTTCGCGGAGCGCTCGCCGGCCGGTCCCAAGCTGACGCCTGAGGACGTCGCGGGGGCGGTCTATCTCCTCTGCCTGCCCGAAGCGAACATGATCAACGGGCACACCCTCGTCGTGGACGGCGGGTTCGCGATCTCGGGGTGAGGGACGCGTGAATTCGGGGCTTTCCGGCAAGATGGTGATCGTGACGGGCGGCAGCCGCGGTATCGGCCGCGCAATCGTCGAGCGTCTCGCCGCCGACGGCGCAGACGTGACGTTTTTCTACAAGGGCAACGCGGAAGCAGCTGCCGAGGTGACCGCCGCTGCGCAAGCAGCCGGTCTGCGCGTAACAGCCGACCAGGTCGACGTAACCGACGCGACGGCTTGCGCGGCCGCAGTGGAGCGGGTGGCGGATCGCTGCGAGAGGATCGACGTCCTCGTGAACAATGCAGGCGTGATCCGTGATAATCTCCTCGCATTGCTCCAGCCCGATGACGTCCAAGCGGTGCTGGACACCAACGTGGGCGGCGTTTTCAACGTGACGCGCGCGGTCGTGCCGCACATGATTTCCCGGCGCGCCGGCAAAATCATCAACGTGAGCTCCGTTTCCGGGGAAAAAGGCGGCCGCGGCCAGACGAATTATGCAGCGAGCAAGGGAGCGGTCAACGCGCTCACGCGCGCGCTCGCCGTGGAGCTCGCCTCGCGCCGGATAACGGTGAATGCCGTCGCGCCAGGTGTCATCGAGACCGATATGTCGCAGGCGGTCCGCGATCTAGCGGGCGACGAGGTGAAGTCGCGCATCCTGCTTCGGCGGTTCGGCAAGCCGGAAGAGATTGCCCACGCGGTGTGGTTCCTCGCATCCGGCTTTGCCGATTACATCACCGGGCAGGTGCTGCACGTGGACGGCGGATTCAAGATGGAGTGATATCAATGACACAAGCGGAAATTACCAAGGAAGAAATAATGGCTGTCTATCCCACCGTTGCGGCGACGATTGCCGATGCGCTGGGCTGCGATGTCGAGGACGTGAAACTCGATGTGTCCCTGATCGAGGGCCTCGACGCGGAGTCGATCGATTTTCTCGATCTCGTGTTCCGCCTGGAACGCGCGTTCAAGGTGAAGATCCCGCGCGGCAAGATCGTGGAGGACGCGCGCGGAGACCTGCCCGAAGCGGATTTTGAGCAGAAGGGCATTGTCAGCGACGCCGGCATGGCGCGCCTGCGCACGTTTCTGTCCGAAGTGCCCGCCGAACGGATCAAGTCACCGCTCAAGGTGGTCGATGTGCCGCGCCTTTTCACCGCCGAGACATTCTGCAAGCTGGTGGTCCGTTCCCAAAAGGCCGCGGCCTGACCCGGCGCGCACGCGAAGTCCTGCGAGACTGATGGGCGAGCGCTTCAGCGCGTTCTCCTTCGTCGACCGCATCACTGAGGTCGCGCCGGGCACGCGCGCGCGCGGAACGTTTCACGTTCCATCACGGGTATTGGAGTTTCCGTCAGCACTAGTGGCCGAGGCAGTCGGTCAGCTTGCGGCATGGGCCAGCATGGCGCATCTCGGCTTTCGGCTGCGTCCCGTCGCGGGGCTCGCGCAAGAGACGCGGTTTCTGCGCCCGGTCAAACCCGGCGACCTGCTGGAACTCAAGACCGATATCGAAAACTGTACCGACGATGACGTGGCATATTCCGGAAGCGCAACGGTGGGCGGGAACCCGGTGATCGCGCTCGAACAGTGCCTTGGCCCGATGCTGCCCGCGGAAGAATTCGACGAGCCGGACGCGCTGCGCCGCGATTACGAGGTGCTCTGCGGATCGGGCGCCCCCAACGACCGGTTCGCGGGCTTGCCGAGGTTTGAGCTGGAGCGCACCGAGTCGGTACCCGGAGAACGGATGAAAGCGAGGCTTTGTGTTCCGACGGCGGCCGCCTTCTTCCAGGATCACTTCCCGCGGCGCCCAGTGTTTCCTGCGACGCTGCTCCTCGACTGCCAGATCCGCCTCGCGCTCGACCTCGCGCGTGAAACCACCGCAGCTGCGGAGGGGAGTCAGCTGACCGCCTCGCGAATCCTGGATGTGAAGATTCGGTCATTCATCTCCCCCGGCCAGGTACTTGAGCTCAGCGCGGAGAAAGTGCCGGCGAGGGACAACGCGTACTCGGCGAAGCTCTCGGCGCGCGCGAACGGCAAACCCGTTGCGACGGCGCGGTTGGAAATCGTCGCCCGAAAGAACGCATGAGCGCCAAACCACGCAGGGTTGCGATCACCGGCATCGGGCTCGTCACGCCGGTCGGGAACGATGTTGCGACCACCTGGGAGGCATTGCTTGCCGGGCGCAGCGGCGTCGCGCCGGTGACGTTGTTCGATGCGAGCGGGTTCTCGACACGCATAGCGGCAGAGGTAAAGGGCTTCGATCCGCGCGCCGTGATCGACGATCGAAAACTCCTGAAATTCGCGAACCGTTCGCACAGTTTTGCGCTCGCCGCCGCCGAGGAAGCCATTCGGGACGCGGGCATCCGACCCACACCGCAGACCGCCGCACGCTGGGGCGCTTGCGTGGGCACCGGCATGATGGGCGTCGATTACGACACACTCGCCGCGGTGCACGCACATTCCGCAGCGGGCGGCGAGATTGATGTCGGCCGTCTGCTGACTGACGAGGCGGCGCACGACCCGATGGTATTCTGCCGCAGCCAGTCCACGGCGGGGGTATCGGCGCTTGTCCGGCGCTTCGGCATCCGCGGTTATGCAACCTCCGTTCATACCGCCTGCGCATCGGGCGGACAGGCGGTCGGGACGGCGATGAAGCTGATCCGCCGGGGAACGGTCGATCGAGTTCTGGCGGGCGGTTTCGACTCGATGGTCTCGCCGGTCGGTCTCGCCGGATTCTGTCTGCTTGGCGCGGTCTCCCCTGACAACGACACGCCGCAGCGCGCGAGCCGACCCTTCGACACCACCCGCAACGGATTTGTGCTGGGCGAAGGGGCCGGATTCCTCGTGCTGGAGGAATGGGAGGCCGCGCGCCAGCGAGGCGCCCGCATCTACGCGGAGCTCGCCGGGGACGGCAACTCGCTTTCGAGCTATCGCATCACCGATTCGCATCCCTCCGGCGATGGTCCGATCCAGGCCATGCGTCAGGCGCTCGACGATGCCGGGGCAGCCCCCGCCGACGTGGACTATCTCAATGCACACGGCACTTCGACGCCGATGAACGACCGCAGCGAGAGCGCGGCGGCCAAGGTGGTGTTCGGCGCGGGCGTTGGCAAAGTGGCCGTTAGCTCGACCAAGAGCGTGATGGGCCACCTCATCGCAGCCGCGGGTGCGGTCGAAGCCGCGGTGTGCGCATTGACGATCCATCACGGGATGCTCCCGATAAACGCCAATCTGCGCGAGCTCGACGCAGAATGCGAGCATCTCGACATCGTGCGCGACGCTCCGCGCAAACGTCATGTCCGGGTTGCAATGTCGAACTCGCTCGGCTTCGGAGGCTCGAACAGCTGCCTGGTGTTGCGCAATTCTGCGGAGCCCGGGTAATGGCAGGCTCCCCGAAAATCGTCATTACGGGCAGCGGCGCGATCTGCGCTGCGGGCAAAAGCCCCGCGGAGGTCTGGGAGACGCTGCAATCGGGCCGATCCGCGATCGGACCGATCGAATTGTGGGACACCACGGACTGGCCCCGGAAGAACGCGGGTGAGATCCGGGGCCTCCAGCCTGCCAAGCTGCTGGGTGATCGCAAGATCCTCAAGTTCATCCGGCGTTCCGATGTGCTCGGGATCTATGCGGCAGGCCGCGCAATCGACGCGGCAGGCATTGCCGCCTGGCGCGACGGGCTCGAGGAAGCCACCGCGGCGACTTACAGCGACCGGACCGGTGTCTACGTTGGTTCCGGTTGCGGCACCCACGAGAGCCAGTACGACTATTTTCCCCTGATGACGAGCGCGGCGGGCAGCCTGGTGGAATTCGGCCGCCAGCTCCCCGACATCGTCAATCCGATGTGGCTGCTGCGGGCACTGCCCAACAACGTGCTCTGCCATATCGGCATCAAGTACAACCTCAAGGGAACGAACGCCTGCATCACAAACCACAGCATCAGCGGCATGCTCGCCGTGATGGAGGCAGCGGCTGGCTTGCGCGCGGCGGAAGCGGATCGGGCGGTCGTGGTGGCGCATGATGCGCCAATCGAGCCACAGACAGTGCTTTATTACGACTCCGTGGGGCTGGTCGCGGCGGACACGCTGCGATCCTTCGATGCCGGACGGGACGGCAGCATCCTGGGAGAGGGTGCCGGCGGGCTGGTGCTCGAGACCGAAGAGTCTGCAGCCGCGCGTGGTGCTTCCGTCCTCGGAGAATTTCTTGGAGGCGGCTCCGCGACGGAGTGCGAGGGCCTGCTGCCGATCCGCGACGACGGCGAAGGGCCGACCGCGGCCATGACAGCAGCGCTCGACGACGCGGGGCTGCGCGCAGCGGATGTCGGCATGATCGTCGCCCATGCAAACGGCACCCCTAACTCGGACGCAACCGAAGCCGCGGCAATCCGCCAGGTGTTCGGCGACGACCCGCCTCCGGTAACGGGATTCAAATGGGCATTCGGCCACCTGCTTGCCGCCTCGGGCATGCTCGACAGCGTGCTGGCGCTCGAAGCCCTCCGCGCCCGTACGGTACCGGGTCTCGGAACGCTGCGCGAACCGGATCCCGCGATTGCGCGCATACCGGTATCCGCGCGCGCACAGACGCCGCGAAGCGACATCGCGCTCGTCTTGTCCCGCGGGTTCGGGGGAACCAACGCGGCGCTGCTGTTGCGTGCCGCGCCCGCCCAATAGCGCCAATGCCGGAAGCGCCTGCAACGTCCGCGCGCTGCGGCATCGACACCGTCGAGATTGCCCGCATCGAGCGGCTGGTGCGCGAGTCGCCGCCGGAGGACCTGCTCAAGCTCTATTCGCCTGATGAGCTGCGCGAGAGCGGCGACGGCCCCGGCCGCGCCGCAAGCCTCGCCGCGCGGTTTGCGGCAAAAGAGGCCTGCCTCAAGTTGTTTCCCCGCGAAACCGCATTGAACCTCGTCACCGCGGCCGATTTCGCGGTCATCCGGGACGCCTATGGGGCGCCACACGTCACCTGCAGCCCGGCGGCCAATGCGGTGCTCGGCAGGCATCGAATCAAGTCGATCGGACTCTCCTTGACTCACGATCGCGGCAGCGCTTCAGCCGTCGCGCTCGCCGAGCCCGAGCAGATCCCCGTGCCCCTGTCGGGCAAGATCATCTTTCAGCTCTTTCCGGTGCGCCGACGTGTGGTGCTCGACAACCTGCGCCGCGTCTTTGGCGCAACCGTTCCCGAGGAGGAGATCAGGAGAATCGCCCAGGCGCACTACGCGCATCTCTGGCGCCTCATATGGGAATTCGTTGTGTTTCCCTGGTTGACCCCCGCGCAGCGGGCGGCGCGGGCATGGGTCGAGAATCCGGAGACCATCATCGCGGCGCACGCGCGCGGAAAAGGCGTGATCGTGGTGACAGGTCATTTCGGGAACTGGGAAGTCTCAACCGCCGCCGGGATTGCCAGCTTTCCCCAGGCGCAGGGGAAGTTCTATTTCGTGCGACGGCCGTTCAAGCCGCGCTGGCTCGATGCGGTGATCATCCGACGCTTCCGGCAGGCCGGGTTCGGGGTGCTGCCGAAAAGCGGCTCGCTCGAGGCCATCCTCGAGCGGCTGAATGCCGGCGACATCGTCGTTTTTCCATTTGACCAGCATGCCGGACCCAGGGACGGCGTGCGCGTGGAATTCTTCGGCCATGCGGCGGGTACTTTCCGGAGTGTTGCGCTCATCGCGCAGGCAAGCGGCGCCCCCGTCCTGCCCGCGTCAAGCTGGCGCGGTCCGGACGGACGGCACGTGCTTCGCTTCGAAGATCCGCTCGAGCTCGTCCAACGCGAGGACGTGGGAGAGGAAATCCGGGCGAACACGCGCCTCTTCAACGCCAGTCTCGAACGGATCATCCTGCGCCATCCCGAGCAGTGGTGGTGGGTGCACCGCCGCTGGAAAGAATGGCCCGCAAAAAAAACCAGAATTGCGCGCCCGTCCTGACCGGCACTCGGTCGGATACGGCCGCAATTGTGCCCGCGCCGTTCTGCCGCCCTCCCCGACCACGCACTGAGCGCCACAGAAATAGCCTGTGCACCAGCAGCCGTTTCGTGATCCCGCTTCTCAAAATTCTCGTCTTCACACTCGTCGTTCCCGCGACAGTCGCCGGTTATCTCCCGTGGCTTTTGTCTGGCAACAGGCCGGGCGGGTCTCCCGGCTATATCATTACCTCGTTGACTCTCTTACTCATCGGGGCAGCGACCCACTATCCGCGGGCTGTATCGCTACACTGGAAATCCCATGTATGTGGGCGTGCTCACCGTTATCCCGGGTTGGGCTGCGCTGTTCCAGGCGCCCTCGCTCCTGCTGTACGCGCTCGCGGCGGCAGCGGTCCTGCATGTGTTTGTCGTTTTGCACGAGGAGCACCGCCTGAGTCGGATTTTCCGGACCGAGCACGAGAACTACCGCTCGCGCGTTGGCCGCTGGCTCCCGACTTTGGAAGCGCCGGGTTGAGCATTCCGGCAACAGCCCCGCTGCTCTTGGCGCATGCCGATGCCCGCCGCTGACGAAATCGAGAGCGTCCTCGGGTTCTGGTTCGGGACCTGCGGCCCGGACGGCGCCATCGATGCAAGCAGGCGCAAGATGTGGTTCAAAGACGGCGCCCAGTACGACGCCGGCATTTCCGAGCGGTTCGGAGCGCTGCATAAACGGGCGTGTGGCAGCGAGATCCGTTCAGCCTGGAGCGCGACCGCCCTTGGGCGGCTCGCCCTGATCGTTCTGCTCGACCAGTTTTCGCGCCATATTCATCGCGGGACAGCGAGGGCCTTCGCCCAGGATCCTGCCGCGCAGCAGCTTGCGCTGGCCGGCGTCCACGGCGGCATCGACCTGCAGCTCGCGCCCGTGCAGCGGGCATTCTTCTATTTGCCGCTCGAGCATGCGGAGGACCGCGCGCTACAGGCAAAGTCCGTCCGGTGTTACGAGCAGCTCGTCACGGCGGTAGCGGAAGCGTGGCGCAAGGACTACGAGAGCTTTCTCGACTACGCGCAGCGGCACCGCGACGTCATCGAGCGCTTCGGGCGTTTTCCGCACCGCAATGCCGCGCTCGGCCGGTCCTCCACAACGGAGGAGCTCGCATTTCTGGAGCAACCCGGATCGTCCTTCTGAGAACGATGGTGCAAAGGAAGGGGGCGCTGCGCGGCCTGATCCGTATTGAACCGCCAGGGCGCCAAGCACGCCAAATTGGGGCATTCAAGGATTAGTTTTTGATTCTTGTTAAGTCTGCGCTTATCTGCGGCTAAATTCTGGGCGCTAAACGGAGTCCGATTCACGTTTCACGATTCACGATTCACGGAATCTAGGGCTTCATGTCCTCGAGAAACCATTCCGCCGGGAGGTCCCGGCCGATGCCTGCCGTTCGCGCGAGCTCGTAGATCTGCGGCGCGATGGCCGCGAATTGCAGCCCCATACCGACGTTGTTCTTGAATACCGTGATGTCCGAGGCGCGCGCTCGCCCGGGGATACGGCCCGCGACCAGCTCGCAAAGGTCGTATATTGAATCCCAGCTGAGGATGCCTGCTGCGACAGGTTCCCACAGATCGCCATGCCGCTGCAGCCGGGCGCTCTCCTTTGTATGCGCCACCACCAGCGCCGCCCGGCGGAACACCTCGTCGTCGAGCTCGCGGCGCTGCATCTCGTGGTCGCCGCTCACGATCGACACGACGTGCGCTCCGGGCTTGATCCACGAGCCGTCGACAATGGGCTGGCTCGTGTTGGTCGCTGCCACAACGAGGTCGGCGCCTGATACCGCGGCCCGGGCGCTGTCGACGGCCTCTGCCTGGAGGCCGAGCTCACGGCGCGCCCGTTCCGCAAAGATAGTGCGGTGCTCCGGATTGGGACTGTAGACTTGCACGCGCCCGGGCCGGCGCACCTCTTTCATCGCCAGCAGGTGCGCCCACGCCTGTCCGCTCGTGCCGAGCAGACCCAGCGTTGCTGCATCAGCACGGGCCATCAGGCGCGCGCTCAATGCGCTGGTGCAGGCGACGCGGATGAGCTGAAGGTAACCGTCGTGCAGCAGCGCAACCGGTTCGAGGCGTTCGACGCTGAACACCATGATCAGCCCGCAGTAGGTGCCGCCGGGCCCGCGCGCGAGCTTTTCCCGCCGGGTCACGCCATCGACCGCGCGCTCGCTGACGACATCCGAGGTAAGGCGCAGCGTCGCGTAACGGCCGTCCAGGAATGCGCCTTCCATCGTCTTGAGGCAGTACGTGAGGCCCGGCTCGGCGAGCGGCACATGTGTCTGCGTGCGCGGCCGGCTCAACGCCCGTCCCGCGTCCTGGGCGCGATAGGCATCCTCGAGCGCACTGAGGCAAGCGCCGACATCGAGGACCTTTTGCACGTCGTCATTGCTGAGCAGCAGCACTGGTCACGCTCTCTTACGGCACGTCCGTACCGCCTTACAGCGCGGAACGCACAGCCTCAACTCTCCCTCATTACCGTGAGGGTATGCGAGCGGAATTCGCGCTGATACAGCACGTAGATCACCCCCAGCGTCACCGCGATCATGAGCGCGGGGTGCAGGAACCATGCGAGCGCCGCCACGCCGAAATAATACGCGCGAAGCCCATGGTTGAAATTGCGATGGGCGTAGGACGCCACCACCGCAATGCGCTCGATCTGCGGCAGGTATTGCGCCGTGTCTGGTGGCGATCTCTTGGTCCCGCCGACCAGAACCGAGCAGAACCCGAACTGGCGGATGGACCAGGAAAACTTGAAAAAAGCGTAGATGAACACCAGCAGCAGCACGAGGACCTTGAGCTCCCACACCCGTTGCGACACCTGCTGCGTGAAGGGCAGCTCTGCCATCACGCTCGCCGCCCGCTCGGTGTAGCCCATCAGCGCCACCAGCGCCCCCAGAATCAGCATAGTGGTGGATGCGAAGAACTGCGAGCTCCGCGTAAGGTTGCGCAATACATTGATGTCCACCATTCGATTTTCGCGCTCGACCATCCGCACGACCCACTCGCGCATGTGGCGCTGCATCTCGCGGCCGAGCCGCGGCTGCGGCGTTCCGCTGTAATCCGAGTACCACTGGTAGCCGATCCAGAGCGCCGCAAACAGCACCAGCGCGAGGAGATCAAGCCAGGTGAATGAGAGCGACGCCAGAAACCGGTCGAACAGCATCATAGGAAAAGCGTCAGCACGCCAGTGTAACCATAGAGCCGGTTGTGCGAAATCTCGCCGTTGCAGAAGAATCCGACGAGCGGGAAGTCGCCGAGTCCCTCGCGAACCAGCTTGAGCTCGTCGGAATCCGGGCCGAACAAGCCTGCGCCGCGCCCGAGGCATGAATAATAGATTCCGCCGCGCGGGCGCGTGTAGAGCCCCTTGCGCATGCTCTCCAGCATCCGTTCCATGTCCTCACGCGCGGTGCCGGCATCGCGCTTGCAGAACATCACGCTCGCGCCTGGCTGCACCATCTCACCGATGGCGATCAGCCGGTTCGCGGGATCGATCCCCACGAGATTGCGCACCAGGTAGTCCCCCGTGTCGCTGCCCGGTATGGGCAGCGCCGCGAACACGTGGCCGCCGATGCGGTTGAGATCGCGCCCCAGAGTCTCGCCGACGTCCTCCCGAAAAACATCCAGCGCCGGCCGGCCGTCCAGGCTGATGATGACGTTCTGCTGGCTTGTCGTGACGACGTGCTTTCCGCCGATTGGCGAGCAGCCTTGCGTGAGACGCGTGGCGATCGTGACACCCTCTGAAAATGACACCCCCGACAGCCCGCCCTCGACGATTCCGTCCGCGATCTGCACGTTCTGCCGCCTCGAGCTCGTCAAGCCGCCAACCAGAAATCCGCTTTCGACTTTGCCCGCGAGGCGCGGCACCAGCTCGCCCAGGCGACGGTTGAGGGGATCGGCATGCACGATCGCGAAATTAGGCACGGCATCGCCGCACCTCAGCGCGACCTTGTCGACATCCGCAGCACCCGCCACACCGGAGAAGACACGGAAAGAATCCGGCTCGAAATCGCCCGCCAGAACGGCGATCGCTGGCTCATCGAGATATTCTTTCGCCGTGGCGCAGATCCCGATTCCGACTGTGCCCACCCAGTGCGGGATGCCGGTGCGGCTTTTGAAGAAAGCAAGGACGTCGCCCACGTGATCGGCGAGCACGTCGGTCACGTAAAGAAAACCGAGGCTGGCGGCACCCTGGCCAAGCTGCGCGAGGCACGACTCGGCGGCTTCGCGCCAGTCGGCTGCGCTCGCATGCCCGTAACGGAACTCCAGCATGGTCTAGGCCGCCTTCTTGATCGCCGGGAGGGGAATAAAGCCGGGCTGGGCCTGGAGGCGACCGATCCAGGCCAGGACTCCCGGGTAGTCATCGAGAGCGATGTCGGCGTCTGGCGCCAGCGCCACGTACGGAAAGCAGGCGATGTCGGCGATCGTCATTCGTTCCAGGGCAAGCCAAGGATGGTTCGCCAGACGGCCCTGGAGCACGGCCAGCGCTGTCCTGCCGTATGCACGACATTCCTCCAGATTGCCCGGTCGGCCGAAGTGCTTGATGGCGCGGGCAAATTGCAGCCCGTAGTGAATCTCGTTCTGGGCAAAAGCAAGCCACTGCATCACCTTTGCCATCGCTTCCGGTTCAAGCGGGAACCACGCATCGCCTCCGTGCCTGCGCGCGAGGTACGCGAGTATCGCCGTCGAATCCCAGATGACCGTGCCGTCGTCCTCGAGCACCGGCACCTGACCACGCGGGTTGAGCTTCAGGTAATCGGGCCGCTTCTGCTCGCGCCTGGCGAGGTCGACGGCAACCAGCTCGCACGGAACGCCGAGCATCGAGAGCAGGAGTCGCGGCTTGTACGAATTGCCCGAGCGTTCGTTGACGTAGAGCTTCAAGGGATTTTCGAATTGCTTTCAATTTCATGCCCATCCTATCATGCGACCGAGCGCAGGACCACGCACGCGGGGCGACGGGCGATCGTGCGCCCCGCGTCAACGCGCCGCATTTTCAATCGTTTCGAAGCGCAGTCACCAGAATGGCCGCCGTGGCAGCCCCAACACGGTTCATGCGAACCATATTGATCCACACCGCTCATTGCAGTCCGGCCAGCGCGGCTCGAACCCACTCGGGGTTCTTGTAAGGGAGAAGGTTTGGCGAAAAAAGTGACGGCCATCCAGACGATCTGGATGGCCGCAATAGGTATCGGTGGTGTGATGGCGGTCCGCGTCGGTCGTTACCGGCTCGGACCGCGGCGCCAGCACGGCCGTGTCGCCGCGCCACACAACACGACCCGCACTTTACGCGGGATTATTCGGCAGCTGCAAAGAGCAGCGCGACCATCGCACCGATGCCGGCCGGCACGCCGATCCGCTCCAGCTTGGACACCGAATCGCCCGGAACGATGGCTACCGGCACCCGCGCCAGCTCGAGAACACGGTTCGAAACCGAGTCCTCGATCATTCGAGTGAACGAATTCTTCCGCGCCGTTCCCATCACGATCTGATCAACACGCAGGCGCTGCGCAACGCGGTCGATCACCTGTGCCTTGTCGCCCACCTCGGTGTGCGCCGCATACGGCACTCCGAATCGTTCGAGAAGCGCGCGCGCCGGCTGTAGCGCCTTTTCCGCCTCGGTGCGATGGTAGGCGGCCCGGTCGCGCTTGCTGATGAAGCGCGCGGCGTGCTGCGTGAGCGGCGTGCGCACATTGAGCAGGTGAACTTCTCGCATGCCGTTGTTGATGCAATCCTGAGCGACGTGCTGCACCGCCTTGAGTGCGTTGGGTGAACCATCGACTGGAATAAGGACCTTGAACATGTGTGCCCCTCCGTTTTGAATGCCCGCGCTGGCACCAGCCTTTGCAGGCGCAAGTGAAAAATCGACCAAATGCGACGCAACACGCGCCCGGGTACTGCCATGGTTGATGAGAAAGCCGCTGCCGAGCACGCCGCCGATCACACCGATATAGATGATCCAGACCAGCGCCGCGTTCTGCGCAGCCCATGCGCTCACCATCGGCTCGCCGGTGATCATCTTGACCGCGGTCCAGGCCAGCACGCCCGCGCCGATGTACACGATGACCGGGAAGCGCTCGACGTATTTGAGAATGAGGTGGCTGCCCCAGATCACGATGGGGATGCTGATCAGCAGTCCCAGCACGACCAGCACGAAGCTGCCGTGGGCAGCGCCTGCCACCGCCAGCACGTTGTCCAGCCCCATCAGGGCATCGGCCACAACGATCGTCTTCATCGCGCCCCAGAAGCTGGTTGCGCTGCGGCCGTGCTGCGATTCGCCACCCTCGTTGTCGGTCAGGAGCTGGTAGGCGATCCAGACCAGGAGCAACCCGCCAACCAGCATGAGACCCGGAATCTTTAGCAGCCACACGACGATGAGCGTCATCGCCGTGCGCATCGCGATGGCGCCGAAGGTGCCCCAGATGATCGCCCGTTTGCGGAGCTGAGCAGGGAGGTTGCGGGCAGCAAGCGCGATCACGATCGCGTTGTCACCCGCAAGCACAAGGTCGATGACGATAATGGCGACGAGCGCCGAGAAAAACTCCGCAGAGAACAGTTCCATCCTTCTGATCCTTCCATCTCGTGTCTGACAAACCCTCCCGCCACGACACGAACGGAGCGCGACCCGCCGTGTCCGGCAAGGTCTCGCTTGTGCGCGCGAAGCCACGGCTTCGCGCTCACCGGAACAGCCGGGGGAAACGCCCCGAATTGACGGCTGCACCGCAGACGGCCTGCCTGAGGCCGCCGCAAGCTACTCCCCTCTGCGAGGAACCCTCTGGTCAACTACGCCACCTGCCCGCGCTGTCCGACCATCGCCTCTTCCAGAGACGGGTGGACTATAAGACACGAGAAGCAGGATAAGAAATGAAGAAGCGCAATACATATCATTGTATTTTTTTGCTTTTTTTTCATTTCCGGATGACAACTATTGTGTTTTGTAATGACGCACAGATTGACGCGGGGCAAGGGATCATGATTAACTCCGGCCTCGTTTCGGAAACGGAACGGTCCCTCCAAAGGGGAGTAGCTTGAGCAGCGGCCGGGAGGCGCTGCTGCAGCGGGGTCGTCATTACGAGTGGTTTAGTGCTCCGGCCCCGTTGACAACGGGTTGCGTTGTGAGCGAGACCTTTGCCCAGACTGGCGAGGTCTTTTTTTGCGGCCTTCGCCTGTCCGAGGTGAAGGCCACATTGCTTTTGGCGCTCACGAATGTGTCGGCGCCAACATGCGATTTTGCCAACGCGACAACGTGAGGAAAGCGATGCCCCAAAGCAAGATTCGACGCTATCTCAAACACGGTACGCTCACGCAGCTCAGCGTCTTCGAGGCCGTTGCCCGCCTCGGCAACTACACTCGGGCAGCCGAGGAACTCTACCTCGCGCAGCCAACCGTATCGGTACAGATCAAGAAACTCACCGAGACGGTAGGCGTGCAACTGCTCGAGCAGATCGGCAAAAGCGTGCATCTCACTGAAGCCGGGCGCGAACTGCACCGGGCCTGCCACGAGATCTTCCAGCAGCTGATCGACGTCGAGGATCGGCTCGCCGATATCCGTGGACTCAAGTCGGGCCGCCTGCGCCTGGCGGTGAGCACGACCGGCAAATACTTCGCGCCGCGGCTGCTGGCGGCATTCGTGCACGAACACCCGGGCATCGAGGTCTCGCTGCAAATTCACCACCGCGAGACCCTGATCGAGCGCATGGCGGCCAACGCCGATGATCTCTATATTTTTGCCAATCCGCCGACGACAAAAGAGGTGGTAACGCAGGCGATTCTTCCCAATCCGATGACCGTGTTCGCGCGCGCCGACCATCCGCTCGCTGGAGAGCGCCGCATCCCGTTCAGTCGCTTCGCCGAAGAGCCTTTTCTCATGCGCGAGCCGGGTTCGGGAACGCGCATGGTGGCCCAGCAGGTTTTCGCGCGGCACGGCATCGCGCCGAAGGTGCGTATGGAGCTCTCGACCAACGAGGCGATCAAACAAGCCGTTCTCGCGGGCCTCGGCGTATCGATCATGTCGCGCTATACGCTGGGCCTGGATACCGAGCAAAACGATCTTGCCACCCTCGACGTGGAGGGGTTCCCACTCGAGGGACAGTGGTATCTCGTCTACCCCGCCGGCAAACAGCCCTCGGCGGTGACGGAGGCTTTCATGGCGTTCGCCCGAAAGGAAGCCAAGGAACTCGTGCTCGACCACCTGCGGCAATTGCGCACCACCTCACGCGAACCCGAGCCCCCTATCGCGCCATAAAATCGATCGATAGAGCTCGCCGGGTAGGACAAGCGCTCCCCCCCCCGCTCGCCCTACACCGGCCAAATCGTCGTCCGCGCGGCAGGCGCGCCGCGCCTCTGGGTGCCAGCCCTATAATACAGATCGGCGCGAGGAGGACTTTATGACAATTATTGAACCGGCGGGTGCGCGGAGCGGTCTCCTTCTGCGCGCAGATGCGGACGGTATTGCCACGCTTACTCTGAACCGGCCGGCACAGTTCAACTCGCTCTCTGCCGCGTTGCTCATTGAGCTGCAGTCGGCGGTGGACGAGCTCGCCAGCGATAAGTCGGTGCGGGTCGTCGTCATTGCGGGCGTCGGCAAGGCCTTCTGCGCCGGCCACGATCTGAAGGAGCTGCGAGCCCATCGGGATCGCCGCTTCGCGCAGGACGTGTTCGAGCGCTTTGCCCATGTGATGATGAGCTTCACTCGCCTGCCCCAGCCCGTCATCGCGCGCGTGCACGGCCCTGCGTTTGCCGGTGGCTGCCAGCTCGTCGCGCAATGCGACCTGGCGGTTGCCTCGAGCGCCGCGACCTTTGCGACCTCCGGCATCAATTTCGGACTGTTCTGCAACACGCCCGGCGTGTCCGTCGCGCGCAACGTCCCGCGCAAGCGCGCGATGGAAATGCTGGTTACCGGCGAAGCCATCGACGCGGACACCGCGCTCAGCTATGGCCTTGTCAACCGCGTTGCCCCGGCGGAACGCCTGGACGAGGAGATGGCAGACCTGACGAGATTGATCCTCGAAAAAACCCCGATCGCCGTCAGCGCCGGCAAGCGTCTGTTCTACCGCCAGGTCGAGGCGGACCTTGAAGAAGCCTACCGCCTCGCGACCGAAGCAATGGTCGAGAACATGATGACCGAGGACGCCGCCGAGGGCATTGACGCCTTCGCCGCAAAGCGCCGTCCTGTCTGGAAGAACAAGTGATACCAGTTTCCAGTTTCCAGTTTCCAGTTTCCAGTTTCCAGTTTCCAGTTTCCAGTTTCCAGTTTCGAGTTTCGAGTTTCGAGTTTCGAGTTTAGGTTTGGGTTCTAGGGCCGAAGTTCTACGTTTTACGACCATGTAATCGTCATTCATCGGCGGCAAAAACACTATTCCGGGTTGCCGGTTCAACGTTCCGGGTCCAAGGTTCAGATTTCAGGGTTCCGTGTTGTAAATCTGCGTTTATCTGCGGCATTACTGCGGTGACCAGTGACCGGTGACCGGCGCCCTCGAAGGTAGAGGCCAGAATGTGAAACGGTTGTTCATTTTTGTATCGATCTATCTGTGTGTATCTGCGTTCATCTGCGGTTAAATGTCTTTGTTTCTAAGATTTACGA
>LJTT01000077.1 GCA_001303585.1 Betaproteobacteria bacterium SG8_41 | reverse complement strand
TTTTTTCAAGTTTTGCTTAAGTTTCGCGGGCCGTTTGTGTACAATGTCGCCCTTTGCGACCAGCGGGGAATATTCGTATGGCGGACAAAGAGTTGGACGCGGGCAAGCGGCGCTTTCTGATCGCCGCCACCAGTGTCGCGGGGGGCGTCGCTGCCGGTGCCACAGCGGTGCCATTCGTCGGAAGCATGTTGCCGTCGGAACGCGCGAAAGCGGCAGGCGCGCCAGTCGAAGCCGATATCAGCAACCTTGCGCCCGGGGAGTTGATGCGCGTGGAGTGGCGTGGAAAACCGGTCTGGATCGTCCGGCGGACCAAGGAAATGCTGGAGCTGGTCAAGGAAAGCGATCCGAAGGTCGCCGACCCGACAAGCCAGCGGAACCCCGATTACACTCCGCCCTACGCGCGCAACGAGTTCCGCTCGATAAAGCCTGAATATCTGGTCGTTGTCGGCATCTGCACGCACCTCGGCTGTTCGCCGGTCGACAAGTTCAAGGCAGAGCCCGAGCCGTTTGCCCCCGACTGGAAGGGCGGTTTCTACTGTCCGTGCCACGGTTCATTGTTCGACCTGGCGGGACGCGTCTACAAGAACAAGCCCGCTCCCGACAATCTCCCGGTGCCGCCGCATACCTTTCTTTCCGACAACAAGATCCTGATCGGCGAAGACCAGAAGGGGGCGTAGGCGATGGCGGGGACCGAAAAGCAGCCGGTCACAGGGGCAGGCCCGTTCAACGGAGTGCTGACGTGGGTCGACCAGCGCTTCCCCCTGATGCAGCTCTGGCGCGAGCACCTTGCGGAGTACTACGCGCCGAAAAACTTCAATTTCTGGTACTACTTCGGTTCGCTGGCGATTCTGGTCCTGGTCATTCAGATCGCCACTGGAATTTTTCTGGTCATGCATTACAAGCCTGACGCCGCGCAGGCGTTTGCGTCGGTTGAGTACATCATGCGCGACGTGACCGGCGGCTGGCTGATCCGGTACATGCATTCGACCGGGGCGTCGGCGTTCTTTATCGTGGTCTACCTCCACATGTTCCGGGGGCTGCTCTACGGGTCCTATCGCCAGCCGCGAGAGCTGATCTGGCTCTTCGGCATGATCATTTACCTGTGCTTGATGGCCGAGGCGTTCTTTGGCTACCTGCTGCCTTGGGGGCAGATGTCGTACTGGGGCGCGCAGGTGATCGTGAACCTGTTTGATGCGATTCCGCTGATCGGTCCGGATCTGGCGCTGTGGATACGCGGCGATTATGTGGTCTCGGACGCAACCCTCAACCGTTTCTTCTCCTTTCACGTGATCGCGATTCCGCTCGTGCTGCTCGGACTTGTGGCCGCTCATATCATGGCGCTGCACGAGGTGGGTTCGAACAACCCGGACGGAATCGAGATCAAGAAGCTGAAGGATCCCGAGACCGGCCGTCCCGTCGACGGCATTCCGTTCCACCCCTATTACACGGTGAAGGACATTATGGGAGCGGTTTTCTTCCTGATCATTTTCTGCGTGGTCATGTTCTTCATGCCGGAGTTCGGGGGCTATTTTCTGGAGTACAACAATTTCATTCCCGCCGACCCGCTGAAAACACCGGCGCATATCGCGCCCGTGTGGTATTTCACCCCGTATTACTCGATCCTGCGGGCGACGACCGAGACCTTCATGTGGGTGCTCGCCGCCGGCGTGATCGGGTATTCGGCGCTGATAATCCAGGCGGTCGGGGCGCGCGCGGTCAGGCTGGCTGTCGCGGCGATCGCCGTCCTGCTCCTCGTGGGTTTCTTCACCATCGACCCCAAGGTGTGGGGCGTTGTTCTGATGGGCGCTGCGGTGCTCATCTTCGCGCTTCTGCCCTGGCTCGACCGCAGCCCCGTCAAGTCGATACGCTATCGCGGGCCGCTCTTCAAGGGGGCGCTCGCCGTTTTCGTGCTGGTGTTCATCGTGCTCGGGTATTTTGGAACGCAGCCCGTCACGACGGAGGGCACGCTGTTGTCGCAGATCGGCACGCTGATCTATTTCGCTTTCTTCCTGCTCATGCCGTGGTACACGAGAATGGATAAGACCAGACCCGAGCCTTCGCGGGTGACGTGGGAAGGAGCGCATTGAGATGAGCCGCGCCAGACAATTACTTGTGGCGCTGTTCGCTGCGCCGGCGCTCGCCCTGGCGGCGGGAGACGAGGTGCGGCTTGACCGCGCGCCGATCGATGAGCGCGATCTGACCTCGCTGCAGCGAGGCGCCCGAGTTTACGTGAACTATTGTCTCGGCTGCCATGAGGCGAGCTACATGCGCTACAACCGGCTGGAAGATCTGGGCCTCAATGCGCAGCAGATCCGCGACAACCTGATCTTCACGGATGCCAAGGTCGGCGACCTGATGAAAAACAGCATGGATTCGCGAGACGCCAAGGAGTGGTTCGGCGCGGTTCCGCCGGACCTTACCGTAATCGCGCGCTCGCGCTCCTCTCCAGCGGGCAGCGGCGCGGACTGGCTCTACACGTATCTCCGCAGCTTCTATCGTGATCCGGCCCGCCCGACGGGCTGGAACAACGTCGTCTATCGCGACGTGGGCATGCCGCACGTCCTGTGGCAGCTGCAGGGCGAGCAAGCTCTGCGCACGGAAGTGATCGAGATCCCCCTTGGCGGCGACGAGGAAGAGGTATTGAAGCGCGAGGAGCAGAAGCTCGTGCTCGCCGCGCCCGGAAGCCTGACTCCAGTCGAGTACGACCGCCTGGTCGCCGATCTCGTCAATTTTCTGAGTTACATGGCCGAGCCCGCGAAGCGCACGCGGATCGAGATCGGCATCTACGTGCTGCTCTTCCTCGGCTTGCTGTTCGTGCTGGCTTATGCGCTGAAAAAGGAATACTGGAAGGACGTCCACTGATACCGTGACCTGTGACCGGTCACCCTTCATCCATCACCCGCCACCCGCCACCCGCCACCCTTCACCGCTCTTATGATGACCTTATATTCAGGCACGACCTGCCCTTTCAGCCAGCGCTGCCGTATCGTGCTGTACGAGAAGGGGATGGATTTCCAGATCGTCGACGTCGATCTGTTCAACAAGCCCGAGGACCTGGCGGTGATGAATCCCTACAACCAGGTTCCCGTGCTGGTTGAGCGCGACCTCATCCTGTACGAGTCGAACATCATCAATGAGTACATCGATGATCGTTTTCCGCATCCGCAGCTCATGCCTGCCGATCCGGTCATGCGCGCCCGCGCCCGCCTGTTCCTGTTTCGTTTCGAGCACGAGATGTTCTGCCACATCGAGTCGATCGAAAAGGGGACCCAGAAGCAGGCCGAAAAGGGGCGCTCCGTCATTCGGGACAACCTTACCCAGATCGCGCCGGTATTCACCAAGCAGAAACACATGCTGGGCGAGGAATTCACGATGCTTGACGTGGCGATTGCGCCGCTGCTCTGGCGTCTCGACCATTACGGCATCCAGTTGCCGAAGACCGCCGCGCCGCTCATGAAATACGCGGAAAGGCTGTTCAGCCGGCCTGCTTTCATCGACGCGCTCACGGCCTCCGAGAAGGTCATGCGCAGGTAACCCCGGCGACCCGTGACCAGTGATCGGAACAAGATGAGTATGCCGAATCAAACGGTGGAACAGACACTGGTCACCGCTCACCAGTCACCGGTCACGAAGTGGTAAAAGCATGGCAGAGCGCTCGACCAGGCCCTACCTCATCCGCGCCATCCACGAATGGTGCTCGGACAGCAACCTGACGCCCTATCTCAGCGTGCAGCTGGATGCCAACACGCGAGTGCCGGCCGAGTACGTGAAGAATGGCGAAATCGTGCTTAACGTGAGCTACGACGCGACCCACAAGCTGACGATTGGCAATGAGGTCATCCAGTTCTCGGCGCGGTTTAGTGGGGTGTCGCGCGAGTGTTCGATCCCCATATCCGCAGTGACCGGCATATTTGCCCGGGAAAACGGGCAGGGCATGTTGTTTCCGCGCGAGCCCGCGCAGGAAAATGGCAATGAGGCGCCGGCCGAGCCCGCGCAGACAAACGGCAACGGAAATGGCAACGGCGGCAAGCCGAAGCTGCAAATCATCAAGTAGCGCGGTCGTGCAGGTCCGGGCGCCCGGCGCGAATGGCGCCTTATCGGTCTATAATGGCGCCCCGAGCCGGCATAGCTCAGTGGTAGAGCAACCGCCTTGTAAGCGGTAGGTCGTCTGTTCGAGTCAGACTGTCGGCACCACATGGGCGAGGCGCGATCCGCAGTAGCGCGCAGTCCGGCTCGCCGGGCACGGCAGCCTCTGACGGGTGCCCAGCGAAAAGTCGCCCCGAAACAATCCCTTAGTTGGGTCAGGTGGCGGGAGTTTCTGGCCGCGTCGTGCGGGATGCGTCGTGCTTTTGCGACAGTGTCGGGAGTTGGGAGTTGAAGGCGCGGTTTTAAGACTTATTTAAGTGAGGCTTCAAGAAAATGCGAGATCTTAACCATGCCGTGCTGGGGACAGGCGCATGATCCAGGTCGAAAACCTCGTCAAGGCATTCGGGCCGAAGCTGGCGGTCAATAACATTTCGTTCGCTGTAGCGCGCGGGGAAGTGCTCGGCTTTCTCGGACCGAACGGTGCGGGAAAGTCCACCACCATGCGCATGGTGACGGGCTTCATCCCTCCCACCTCCGGCACGATCAGGGTCGGCGGCTTTGATGTGCTCGAGACGCCCCTGCCAGCGAAGCGGCTCATCGGCTACCTGCCGGAGAATGCGCCAGGCTACGCCGACATGACCGTGCAGGGCTTCCTCTCGTTTGCCGCCGAGTTGCGCGGGCTGCGCGGGGCGGCGCGCCGAAGTGCCGTCGACCGCGCCGTCGAGCTGTGTTTTCTCGAAAACGTGCGCTATCAGGTCATCGACACGCTCTCCAAGGGTTACAAGCACCGCACTGGCCTTGCGCAGTCGCTGATCCATGACCCGGATGTCCTGATCATGGACGAGCCGACCGACGGTCTCGATCCCAACCAGAAGCATGAGGTGCGCAACCTCATCAAGCGCATGGGGTCGAAAAAAGCGATTGTGTTCTCGACCCACATCCTGGAGGAGGTCGAGGCGGTGTGCTCGCGGGTCATCATCATCGACCGCGGCCGGATCGTCGCAAACGGCACGCCGGACGAGCTCAAAGCGCGCGCGCCTAATTCCGGCGCCGCGTGGCTGCGCGTCAAGGGCGTGCCCGCCGCTGCACTTACCGAGGCGCTTTCCGGCATTTCGAGCGCGGCGAATACCGAGGTGCTAAGAGACGACGAGGGCACCGTGGAGATCCGGGCTTATCCCGACAAGACACGGGCGGGCGTCAGCCTTATCAGGGACGTGGCGGAGCTCGCGGCGCAGCAGAAGTGGCAACTCGACGAGCTGCGCACCGAGGAAGGGCGGCTGGACGAAGTATTCCGGGCGATCACCCTGCCAGATACCGTTAAGGGGCACTGACAAACATGAATGCCTGGTCCAACATCAAGGCGATCGTCAAACGCGAGCTGGGCGGCTACTTCACCTCGCCGATTGCCTACGTTTTCCTGATCATCTTCCTGCTGCTCACCGGCTTTTTCACCTTTACGGTCGGCAGCTTCTTCGAGCGCGGCGAGGCTTCGCTTGTCTCTTTCTTCACCTGGCATCCGTGGCTCTACCTCTTCCTGGTGCCGGCGGTGGGGATGCGGCTATGGTCGGAGGAGCGCCGGCTCGGCACGATCGAGCTTCTGCTCACGATGCCGGTGACGACGTGGCAGGCGCTGGTTGGCAAGTTTCTCGCTTCGTGGCTGTTCCTTGCCCTCGCGCTCGCGCTGACGTTTCCCGTGGCCATCACCGTGAACTATCTGGGCAACCCCGATAACGGCGTGATCTTCACCGGCTACGTGGGCAGCGTGCTTCTCGCCGGCGCCTATCTCGCCATTACGAGCATGACCTCGGCGATGACGCGCAACCAGGTGATCAGCTTCATCGTGGCGGTGCTCATCTGCCTTTTTCTGATCCTCGCCGGCTACGAGCCGGTGACCGGTCTTCTGTCACGGTTCGCAAGTGCGCGCGTCGTGGATCTCGTTGCCGCCTTCTCGGTGATGACGCATTTCGAGGGATTTCAGCGCGGCGTGGTTGACCTGCGCGACATCGTTTTCTTTGCGTCGCTGATGGGGTTCGCGCTATTCACCACCGGCGTCATCATCCGCAGCCACCGGGCAGGCTAGGGAAGCCGGAGATAGATCCGATATGAAAAGCAAGCAATTCGAAACGATGCTTTACTCGACCGGCGGCGTGCTCATTCTGCTGGCCGTCCTGGTCGCGCTGAACTTTATCGTCGGGGCCGTCAGTTTCCGCGCGGATCTCACCGAGGGCCAGGTCTACACGCTCTCGCCCGGTTCGCGCGCTGTCCTTGAAAAGCTCGAGGCGCCGGTCAAGGTGCGCTTTTACTACACTCAGGGCGCGGCGGTGCCGGTCGGCTTGAAGACCTTTGCCAAGCGTGTTGAAGATCTGTTGAGCGAATATCGCGCGGCTTCGGGCGGGCGGGTGATAATCGAAAAATTCAATCCGCTGCCCGACTCGGATGCCGAGGACTCGGCCGAGCTCGACGGCGTCGAGGGCCAGCTCACCAACACGGGAGAGAAGTTCTACCTCGGGCTGGCAATCGCTTTCCTGGACAAGAAGGCCGCGCTTCCGGTGCTCGCGCCCGACCGTGAGCGGCTGATGGAATACGACATCACACGCGCCATTGCACAGGTCACGGCGGCCAAGAAACCGGTGGTGGGCGTGATGAGCGCGCTGCCGGTGATGGGGCGCACGCTGAACCCGATGACCAAGCAGCCGCCGAGCGAGCCTTGGGTGCTCATATCCGAGCTCAAGCGCAGCTTCGAGCTGAAGGAAATCGAGCTCGACGCGAAAATGATTCCCGATGACATCAAGGTGCTGCTCGTCATCCATCCGCGCGACATGCTGGAGGAGACCGAGTACGCCATCGACCAGTTCGTCCTGCGGGGCGGCAAGCTCATTGCCTTTGTCGATCCGTACGCCTACTTCGACCAGCAGCCCGACATGCAAAACCCCTTCGGCGGCTCGCGTGCCGGGCAATCCATGTTCTACCGGCTGTTCAAGGCCTGGGGCATGGACGTGGACATGGGCAAGGTGATTGCGGATATGACGTTCGGTAGCGGAGAGGGGCCCCGGTTGCTGCCCACGCTGCTGTCGCTCAACACGCAGGCGCTGAACATGGATGACGTTGTCACGAGTCAGGTGGGCACGCTGCTCATTCCCTTCGGCGGCGCGTTCAAGGGCAAGCCCGCAGAGGGGCTGACTCAGACCGTGCTCGCCCACACCTCCAAGAACGCGATGCCCGTGGACCTCATCATCGCCACCCTGTCGGGCGAGCCGTCCACGCGCGGATTCGAGCCCTCGGGCGAGGAGATGCCGCTCGCGATCCGGCTCACCGGCACTTTCCACACGGCTTTCCCCGACGGGAAGCCAAAGCCGTACGGTGCTCGTGCCGACCAGCAGAAAAAGGCCGACGACGGCAAGGAAAAGGGCGCGACCGAGCCGCAGATCAAGCAGTCGGCGGAAGAAAATACCGTGGTTCTGGTCGCGGACGTCGACATGCTCACCGACAACGCCGCGGTGGACGTGCAGGAAATCTTTGGACAGCGGGTCGTCATTCCGCGCAACGGCAACCTCGCGCTGGCACAGGGCCTGGTCGAGCAGTTCGCAGGCGACGATGCGCTCATCAGCCTGAGGAGCCGCGCGGCCTTCAGCCGGCCGTTGACCGTGGTCCGGGAGATGGAAGCGCAGGCACAGCAGCAGTACCTCGGCAAGATCAAGGAACTGGAAGACAGTCTCAACCAGACCCAGGAGAAGCTGCAGTCGCTGCAGAAGGCGCGTGGGAGCGCATCGGCCACCATACTGACGGCCGAGCAGCAGGCCGAGCTTGAAAACTTCCGCAAGAAAGCCGTGGAGACGCGGCTGGAGCTGAAGGACCTTCGGAAAAACCTGCGCCTTGAGACCGACCGGCTCGAGTTGTGGACCAAGGCGATCAATATCGCACTGATCCCGCTGCTCGTGGCGGTGGTCGGCCTCGTGCTGGCTCTGGTGCGGCGAGGGAGGGCGCGGGCATCATGAATCGCAAGCAATTCCTGATCCTGTTTGTTGTGCTGGTGGTGCTCGGGGGCGCCGGCCTTGCTTTGTTCTGGCAGGAACTCGCCCAGTATCGCGAAAGCGGGGCCAAGATCGGTGCCAAGCTGCTACCGGACCTCAAGATCGCAGATGTCGCGCAGATCCGGCTGCAAGACGGGAAGCACGAGACTACGCTCGCCCGCAAGGAGAAAGGGTGGGCGGTTCAGGAGCGGGGCGGCTATCCCGCCGACTTTAATGCGATCAGTGACCTGATGGTCAAGTTGATCGAACTCAAGATCACACAATCCGAACAGGTTGCGGCCAAGCTCTATCCGCGGCTCGAACTGGGTGAGCCGGGCAAGGGAGAAGGCGCCGGCACCGTGATGGAATTCAAGGATGCATCGGGTGCATCGCTGGCGCGCATCACCCTTGGCAAGAAGGTGCTGAAGAAGGACCCGATGAATCCCCTGCCGGGTGCGAGAGACGGCGTGCCGGCGGGACGTTACGTTCTGCCCCCTGCCGCAAAGGATCGGGTCGTTGCGGTCTCTGACCCGCTCAATGCCGCGGAGGCTGACCCGGCGAAGTGGCTGAAGAAGGGCTTCTTCAAGGCGGAGCGCGTAAGGACGCTCGCAGTCGGCCCCGAGGGCAGGGCGCCGGAGTGGAAAATCACCCGCAGCGAAGAGTGGGGCCAGTGGCGCCTTGCCGGCGCCGGCGCGCTCGACGCCAGCGCGGCGGTGGCTGCCGTCAACAAGCTTGCAGCGATGAGCTTTGTCGATGTGTTGCCCGACCCTGAGCAGGACCCCGTCCACAACGCCACTGTGGCCATGGCTGAAACGTTCGACAAGCTCACCTACAAAATCCGGATCGCCAAACGGAAGGCCGGTGATGATTATCAGGTCAGGGTCACCGTGTCAGGTGAACCGCCGCGCAAGCGGGTGCCGGAGAAGGGCGAGAAGCCGGAGGACAAGGAGCGTCTCGATAAGGACTTTGCCCAGACTCTGAAGGCGCTGGAAGAGCGCATTGAAGCGGAAAAGGCGCTTGCCAAATGGGGATTCGTTGTTGCCGGGAGCGAGGTCGAGCCTTTGCGGAAGACCCGGGGCGAAATGACGGCCGCTAAACCCCCCAAGAAATGATCTGAGTCTGCCGGAGGCTGTCCCGCGCTATAATTTGACAGTGCCGCTTGCGCGTGCTCTCGCAAAGCCGCTATTTGACTCATGCGCCTCAGTTTCCAATTCGTGTTTGTCCTCCTGTCCTGCGCGGCACTGTCCGCCTGCACGACGACGCTCTATGGCTATCAATCCTCGAGCGGGGGTTCGACGGCAACAGTGACTTCTGCCTCGGTCGCGGGCAGCGCGAAGTTCTCGAATGCCAGGGCGTCGGTTAGTTCGGGGCCTGCAGTCCCGGCCAATGCGCCAGGCGGGCAGGTGACGCTGGGCAACGAGGCCACGGCGGTCCTGGTGGTGGGCCTGCTCCTTGCCGATCTGTTCGCTTCCATTGGCGAGGAAGCGACGCCGGCGCCGAAGCCGTTGCCCGCGGGTGCCAAGATACTGCATACCTGCTCCTGCTATGGCTACCAACCGCCAACAACGAAGGAACGGAGAACGGTGAACGGTGAACAGTGAAATGAGGCGCGCGGCATCGTTGGTTGTGCCGTTCGCCGCTTATCGCTGACTGCTCGCCTGCTACGAATGAAGCTCAGAGAGATCCTGAAATCGCCGGTGTTCGCGCTGGGGCACAAGTGGCACTTCAAGAAGCGTACCGACGGCTATGAGTCGGACACGACCGCGCTCATCCGCAGCATGCTGGACGAGGAATCGGTCCGGGAGGACCAGCGCTGGGCGTGGGAGCGCTGGCGCAACGACGCGAGCGCCCTAAAGCGGTGACCGGTGATCGGTAGACTCTTGGCGCGGAGTTGCCTCGAGTTCTTTCTGCCTTTTTTCCGTTGCTCTGCGTTTATCTGCGGCTAAATTTGTTTTTGCGCGTTCTGTTTGCCGGTCACGGGTCACTGGTGACCGAAGTCAGGCGGCGTGATGGCTGACCACTTCCAGCACGCGGATCCCGTCGGCATTCCTGATCTCCGTGCGTATTCCCGCGAAGCTTCGCCCCTCGTGAAAACGCTCGGAGCGAATATTCAGCAAGCTGCCCTGCCCGGGGCTGATGAACCAGGCTGAAATCGCGGAGAGGCGGGGATGTCGCGGCGCCGCGGCCTGCGCGGGTGCTGGGGACCGATCCTCACCTGGCAACGCGCGCCACCAGGGGTTGCCCGCGGCAGCACGCCCCAGAAATGCTCGATGAACGACGCGCGCCCGCTCGTGCGCTCGAGCGCCGCATCGCATGCGGCCATTGTGGCCGCTTCACGCGCGTCGAAGTCGGCCTCATCGAGCATCCGCCGCGCCGCGCCCGACTTGCGCTGCCACGGAAGCGGCGCGAGCTTCACGCCCGCCGGCGGGGGCAGCACCACGAAGCTGCCCATGGCATGGCACACCGGCTTGCCGGCGGCATGAATTGTCGCGCTTGACTGGGCTTCGCGCACGGCGCCGCCCGTGCTGAAGCTCTCCAGGCGCGCACGGGCGCTCAACGCGCCCCGCAGCGGGCGGCCGGTGAACTGCGCATGCAGATGCACCGTGGCCTGGCGAACACCGCGCTTGATCT
>LJTT01000076.1 GCA_001303585.1 Betaproteobacteria bacterium SG8_41 | reverse complement strand
TATATCAGCGGCTGGCCAGTGCGTTCATCGCCGAGGGAACGACGCACCTCTTCGGCATCATGGGCGACGGCAACATGTACTGGATGCACGAGCTCGACAAGCTCGGCGGCGTGCAGATGCTCGAGGTGCGCCATGAAGGCGCGGGGCTGGGCATGGCCGACGGCTGGGCGCGTGTTACCCGCACACCCGGCATCGCCACGGCGACCTGCGGGCCGGGCGTATCCCAGCTTGCCACGGCGCTCCTTACCGCCGCCCGGGCAGAGTCGCCGCTCGTTGCCTTCGTGGGCGAGTTTCCCTCCAACGACGACGAGTACAACCAGCGCCTCGACCAGGCGCGCTTCGCGGCAGCCTGCGAGACCGCGTTTTTCCGTGTGACATCGCCCGATACCGTGGACGACACGGTGCGCAAGGCGTTCCACACGGCGCGGCTGGAGTCGCGCCCCGTCATGCTGAGCGCGCCTATGGACATTCAGCAGAAGAATTTCGACGACGATGACCCCTATGAGCCGTCGACGACGATGATGCCGAAGGGCGTGCTGCATCCGGATCCGGCAGAGCTCGAGAAAGCGGCCGATATTGTGGCGGCGAGCAAGCACCCCGTGATCATCGTCGGAAGAGGCGCAAGGTGGTCGGGAGCGGGTGATGCTGTGAAGAAGCTCGGCAACCGCATCGGTGCGCTGATCGCAACGTCGCTCATGGCTAAAGGCTGGCTCGAAGAAGAGGAATACAACGCCGGGATTTCCGGGACCTACGGAACTCGCGCGTCGATGAAACTCTTCGAGGAAGCCGATTGCGTGATCGCGGTCGGCGCGAGCATGAACCGCTATACAACCGAGCACGGCTATCTCTATCCCGATGCGCGCTTCGTGCACATCGACCGCAAGCCACACCTCATCATGGGGAAGGGCCGCGCGGCCGAGTGCTATCTCCAGGCCGACGCGCGCGCGGGAGTGGAGGCGCTGGGCGCCGCGCTTGCGAAGCGCTCGGTCAAGAACGTCGGCTACCGGACTTCCGAGGTCAAAAAGCAGCTCGCGGGCAAGCATGTGGATCGCACGGAGTTCCCGCTCGACCCGAATACAGTGGATCCGCGCGAAGTCTGCCTTACACTGGATGAGATGATCCCGTCCGAAATCGGCGTCATCACCGGCAGCGGCGTGACCGCAGGCTTCTCCAATATGTTGTTCAACCGTCCTCGCTCGCTGGTCCTTGCCGGCCATTTCTTTGGCTGTATCGGGCAGATGCTGCCCGCGGCAATGGGTGCCGTGGTGGCCCAGGGTAACAAGCCGACGGTTCTCGTCGACGGCGACGCAAGCCTCATGATGCACATCGCTGAATTCGAGACTGCTGTGCGCCACGGAATGCCGCTTCTCGTCGTGTGCATGGACAATGAATCACTGGGTTCGGAGTACTACAAGCTCGACGCGCACAAGATGAAATCGGACCTCGCGAATATTCCGATGCCCGACCTGGGAGCGGTCGGGATCGCTTTCGGCGGGCGCGGCAAGATGGCACGCACCATCGAAGATCTGCGCGGATGATCGACGCGCGGATTTCGCGCAGCGTGGTTACGCTCCCGTATCGCAGAATCCACTATGGGCGCGACGAGTGACCCGGCCCGGCCGGGTCACAGGTACTGGTGATGAGAAATGGTGATGACTACTGGCGATAAGAAGCACGATCGCGTTGTAACCTCCTATCACTATTTTTCATCACCATCAATCATCACTATTTGTCGCCGCATAAGTGAGGCGGAATGCGTATAGAAGTCATTTGTACGGGAGACGAGGTGTTGACAGGCAAGATCGTCAACACGAATTTCAGCTACATCACCCAGAGGCTCGAGGACGCCGGCCTGTCGGTGAAATGGGAGACTACGGTCGGGGATGACCGCGAGGACTTGTTGCTGGCGTTCCAGCTCGCGGGGCAGCGGGCCGATGCCGTCATCGTGAACGGCGGGCTGGGCCCCACAGTGGATGACCTGTCCCAGGAAATTGCCGCAAAGGCCGCTGGCGTCGAGCTCGAGCTCTCCGAGCAGTGGCTCGCGCGGATGCACGAGTACTTCGCGCGCCGCAGCCGCGTGATGCCGCCCAACAATCGCAAGCAGGCCATGCTGCCGGCAGGCGCCGAGGTGCTGGACAATCCCATCGGCACCGCCTGCGGCTTCGCGGTGGACATCGGGAAAGCGCGGTTCTTCTTCACGCCCGGCGTTCCGCGCGAGCTGCGCCGCATGCTCGAGGAGGAGATCATCCCGCGGCTGCTGAAGAAGAGCGGACTGCAGGCGGCGATTTTCCTCAAGCGCTTCCATTCCTACGGGATCGGCGAATCGCACGCGGATACGCTGCTCGCGGGAGTGGCCGAGCTCGTGCCGGATGGCACCGTGAAGCTCGGTTTCCGCGCGCATTATCCGCAGCTCGAGACCAAGCTCACCGTGCGCGGCCGCGACATGGACGACATTCAACGAAAGCTCGGCCCGGTCGAGCAGGAAGTGCGCAAGCGCCTGGGCAACTTCATTCTGGCCGAGGACGATCGCACGCTGGAGGGCGTCGTGCTCGAGGCGCTGAAAGACCAGCATGCCACGCTCACGGTCGTCGAGATGTTCACGAGCGGGCAGATCGCCGGGCGCATCGCGCACCTGCCGGGCGCCGAAGAGGTGTTTCGCCGGGGCATCGTCGCCCGCGATTTCGGCGAAGCGTGCGCAGCGGTAGGACTTGACCGCGGCACAGTGGCCGAGGGGATCACGCGCGAGACGGCGGAGGCTGTTGCGCGCGCCGCGCAGGGGCACACCCGCACGACGCACGCGCTGGCCGTGCTGATCGACGTGGACGAGGGCGCGGACAAGCTCGAATTCGGAGGCACCATCTGCCTCGCGATCGCGACCGGGGGCAACGTCGCCTCTCGCCGCAGCCGGGTCGTCGGGGGGCGCGAGTGGGTGCGCCTCGGTGCGGTGGAGATGGGACTCGACTGCCTGCGGCGCTACCTGCAGGGGTTGCCCGTCTACGAGCGCATCGACTTCGAGAAAGTCGAGTGACGGGCGACGTACCCAAAGGCAGAAGGCAGAAGGCAGAAGGCAGAAGGCGGAGGGAAGACCGACGGCCCACCTGTAGGTCGCTCTTAGCGCTATCTCCCCAGTCCTGGGTTATAAGCTCTTGAGCGGATTTCCTCCGCGTCCTCTGCGACCTCCGGGGTGGGGCTCTTCTTTCCCTTGGCGACCTATGCGTCCTTCTCGGTGAAGTTTTTCGTCAGTCATCAGTCATCACCTATCAAGCAATAGCGCCAGCCTGCCTTAAGGCCGCAATTTCCGCCGTGTTGTAGCCTACTGACGCCAGAACTTCGTCGGTATGCTCCCCCACGCGCGCAGGCGCGCGCTCAATGGAGGGGCCGTCGTGCGCGAACTTGAACGCCGCAAGGGGCACGGTCATCGGCTTGCCGACGCCGGGAACGTTTTCGTGCCGGTGCAGCACCGCGCGGTGCTGGAGCTGGGGGTCCTGCAACGCTTCATGCAATTCGCGCACGCGGGTGGCTGGCACGTGCTTCGACTGCAGGTAATCTTCCCACTCTTCCGCCGTTCGTTCCCTTATCTTTTTCGCGATCGTCGCATGCTTCTCTTCAAAGCGCGCATTGCGCTCGTCGATGCTGCAGCGCGCTGCTTCCTCGGACTCGCCGATGGCCGCATAAAAGCGGCGGTGCTGACGGCGGTTGGAGGCCGCGAGCTGCAGCAGGCCGTCCTTCGCTTCGTGCATGGATGACTCCGCATAACGCATCCGGTTGCCCGCCCGTTTCCCGTGCCGCCCCGTGTGCAGGTAGTCGGTGATATGCGAGGCCTGCAGGATCATCGCAACGTCGAGCATCGCCATGTCGACGTACTGGCCCTTGCCCGTGCGCAGGGTCTGGTAGAGCGCCGCCGAGACGGCAAAGGCGCCCATCGTTCCCGTCGCGTAATCGATCACCGGCGCGCCGGCCTTGATCGGCCCGCTCTCCTCGGTGCCGGTCGCGGCGGTGATGCCCGAGGTGGCCTGGATCGCGTGGTCGTAGGCCGTCTGCGTGCCGCGCGGCCCGTCCTGGCCGAACGCGGTCATGGAGGCATAGATGAGCCTTGGCTTGAGGCGCGCGAGATCCTCGTAGCCCAGGCCGAGCGCCTTGAAGGCGCCGGGGCGGTAGTTTTCTATCAGCACGTCGGCCCACTCGACGACCAGGCGTTTGAGCGCCGCCCGCCCGCCTTCAGTCTTGAGGTCGAGCGCGATCGAGCGCTTGTTCGAGCCCTGGGTCAGAAAGCTCGTGCCCATGCGCGCCTTGTTGAGCGAAACGTCGCCTCCCGTCTCGCGACTCTGGTCGGGCTCGTTCGGGTCCTCGACCTTGATGACGTCGGCGCCGAGCACCGCGAGCTGGTAGGCCGTGAACGGACCGGCGAGGACGTGGGTGCAGTCGAGAATCCTTACTCCTTCGAATGGGCGCATGTCTTTCTCCGTGAATCGTAAATCGTGAATCGTGAATCGTAAAACGAAGAATTATTTAACCGCAGATGAACGCAGATAAACACAGATCGACTTATTCAAAAACCAAACTGCGAACACCGAACGTCTCTTTTCAACCGCTGATGAACGCCGATACACGCCGATTGATGACAATAAATTGTTATTCGTGGATCGAACGGCGCTGTCGGCATGGTGGATCGGTCTCTATATCGTTTCTCTCCGCGTCTCCGCGGTTCAATGTTGTCTTTACTGCTTTACTTTGTCATCTCGTGTTCGCAAGGGCATCGGCCCGCCACAGATGCGCCCGCCAGTGCGTCGCAACAAGCCACGTGAACGCCAGACCGAGCGCGCAGTAAAGCGTCGCGGTGACGGGATAACCGAAGTTGGCGATCAGCGGGCCGGCGACCAACAGCCCGGGCAGGTTGCCGTAGATCGCCAGCATTCGTATGCCCATGAGGCGGCCGCGAAACTTCTCGTTCGAGGTGCGCAGCAGGATTGCCGCCATCGGAACCTGGCTCACGCTTTGCCCGCACCCGACAAGAAGAAGGACCGGGATGCCGCTTTCAGGCTGAGGCATGTGCGCGAACAGGAGCAGCGCCGCGTACCACCCCCCGCAGGCGATGAGCATCAGCCGCCCGGGGCGAATGACGTGGCCGATCCGGCTCACTGCGATCGAGGCTATGAGAGCGCCACAGGCGGCGCCCGCGACCATGTAGCCGAGCGTCGTCTGATCGGCCTGATAGACCTGCTTCGCCACGACCGGCATCAATCCATGCATCAGTGGAAACGCCGTCAGGTTGAGCAGGAAAGCGAGGCACATCACCGCAAGCAGGTGGGGCGTTGTCCAGACGTATCCCAGCCCTTCCTTGAGATCGCGCCAGGGCGAGGGGCGCGCGGGCACGTGTGCCGTGCTGGTGCCGGCGCGCCGCGCGCCGGGCGGGGCGCCTGCCTTGGTGAGCAGCATGGCGGTCCCGTAGAGGGCGGCGACCACCGTGTAGGCCGGTCCCATGCCCAGTAAGGCAACGAGGCCAGCGCCCGAAAGGGCGCCCGCGATTCGGGCCGAGTCCTGGGTTGTGCGCTGGATGCCCATTGCCGAGATCAACTGTATGGGCGGCACGGTTTCGCCGACCAGCGCGGCGCGCATCCCGATGTCCGAAGGGCGGACCAGGCCCATCAACGCCGTGATGACGAGCACATGCACCGGCGTGAGGACGTCGGTGTACGAGAGGATCATGAGGGTCGTTGCCAATGTCGCGTAGATGCCGCGCATGGCGCAGAGCAGATTGCGGTGGCCGATGCGGTCTGCCACTACGCCGAACATCGGCGCAAGCAACGTGCCGATGTACAACAGCGAGGCGAACACGGTAAGCAGCAGGACCGACCCGGTCTCGACCAGCACGTACCAGCCGAGAATCAGGTTCTCCATCTCGAAGGCCCACGACGTCGCCATGTCGGCAGGCCACTGGAACCGGAAACTGCGGATGCGGAAGGGAGCGAGCGTCGAGGCTCGCGGGATCGCGCTCAAGACCCGGATCCAGTGACCGCTGACCGGTGACCCATGACCGGACACGCGCAGCTGGCAAAGGCTGATGGGTGATGCGTAATGCGCGCGTGGGCCAAATCCTGTCATCCCGTTAAAGCCGGCAGGCCGACATTCTAAACGGCCTCGTCAGCCTTTACCAAAACAGGTAATGATCGATGGCGATGAATGATGGTGACGTACGACCGCCTTCTTCTCGCCAACCATCCTCATCCATCGACTTCAAGAGTTCGTGTGATCGGGTGGGTCTGCCAATCCACCAGAACTTGCAGTCGACGTTGATTTCGGGCCGCAATTCGCCGGCAGCCACTCCTCGGCGCGACGCTCGGTCTCCTCGATGTCCCCAGGCTCCAGGTGCTTCCTGAGCTTGGCCAGGTAAGACGCGGTCTCGGTATCCCCATGCCCGGACATCTCAGCCCGGCGCAGCCAGTGATACCCTTCGATCAGGGCGAGCCGTACCCTCCGGCCATATACGCGGGGCTCGATAGCCGCGTAGGCCTTCCCCAGCGCCGCTTGCGCTTCGACGTCTCCGCAGTCGGCTTTCTGCTTTTGTTCGCGAAACCATTCCAGCGTCGAGGGCGATTCACCTCCATTAAGAGTAACGACTGTTCCCTCGATCGCGCGCCCGGAATTCGGCGGTACGGACTCCACGGACAGAAACACATCCTCGACAATCGCGGTTGCCAGGGTTTCGAGGGCGGCGTTGATCTCGCGCCGGAAGCCGGCGCCGCTTTGCTCCGTCAGGGTGTAAAAGCCACCGAGTGTGGAAGAAAACGACCAGCTTCGCGTATAACGGCGGCCGGCTTCAGGCGCATCGAACAGGTCAGCCGATACTGAGACTCGGAGCGACAAACTGGGCGTAAGGCGGCCCTCCCGCACAATAGTGAAATCGTCGATTTTGGTCAGGACAATGATCGGAAAGATTTCATCCTGGAAATCCGGCGGCGCTGCGCCCTCGCGGCGCTCGTCGTCGATGATCTTGGCGGTAGTTTTTTTTCGCGTCGCCGAGATGATCTGGTCAAGAAAATCCGCTCCGAGCCTCATGTCGGACAGCGCTTTGTCCAGCGTGGCAACGGCTGTGTCGATTTCGTCCTGCGTCCGCGCCTGCATCGCGCCGTAGACCGCGCCTCCCGCGCCGCCGACCATCGCGGTCCCGACGCCGACCGCGAGACCCGCGGCGGCCCCATAGGGGCAGGTAAGGAACCACAAGACGCCCCAGCCCGGATGGCAGCTGCCCGCGAAAATGTAGAGACCGGTTTTAGCGCCAGCGGTGGCGACATTCTTCGCCGCATAACTGGCGCCGTCCTCGGCGCCGACCAGCAACTCGTCCACCGCATGCGCGCCGGGTTTGCTCTCGGCGAAAACCCGCATGATCACCCGGTCCATGCGCTGACGAAGCTCCGGCGAGGGCGGATCGACCAGGGGTCGCGATGCGCAGCCGGCGAGTGCCGTTGCCAGAGCAAACAGGCAGGCTCCCAGCTTCTGTGCTGCCGTGCCGCCGAGAGTCGCGAGGCGCATCTTCGGGGCCCGGTGGATCATCACGGCTGCTCCAGACTTTCCTGATCTGTCGGGATCAATGGGGGAGCCCTTGCACGATCGTGTGACCTGCCCCTTTTTTTTCTCCCGGGCTCAGTACGTGGGGGATTGCAGACGTTCGGATTCGCTCAGCAGACGCAGCTCGAGCGCTCGCCACACGGCGGCCCGCGCCGAATGGACTTCGAGCTTGCGGTAGATGTTCTTGACGTGGCTGGCAACCGTATTGAGCGACACGCCGAGCCGGTCGCTGACCTGCTCATAGGTGTGGCCGATGGCGAGCATCTGCAGCACGTCCGTCTCGCGGGCCGTCAATCGAGTGGTCGTATCCATGGCTTCCTCCATCGCGGATTGCCGCTCGGGGGACTGGCGGCATTGGGTATCAGGATGGTGCCGGGGGGGATACGAACCAATTACGGATGGGTCACGGATTGCTTACTTTTGCCGCGGATGGCACGGCCGCTCTCCCGATGCGGGCGGTAGCGGGCCGAATTCGGCTGTCACCGTCTGATCAGCCGGTGACAGGGTCATTGGAGCGGCTGCCGGGACGGACTTTACGTCATGCCGCCAGCGCACCGTGACCAGTCACGGGCGTAATGACGAATTGCGCCGGAAGAAGGTGCTGCGCGAGGGTGATGCTCAACGCCAGAATGGTTGCACATCACCATTGATCATCACCCGTTTCTGGTGCCCAGCTACCGGGCGCCGGTCACGCTTTCGAAGCAACCGTGAGCCCGCGCACGCTGTTTTTCTCGATGACCTTGGCCACCAGCCCCGTTGCCTTGATGTCCTCGACGAACTCGCGCAGGTACTTTGCGCCTGCTTCGCGGCCCTTTGGCGTGCCAATCGCCTGTTGAACCGCGGTAAAACGCCCGTCGAGTATGCGCGACCCGGGAAGGTTCTCCTGGTCCTGGACGAGCCGGGGTTTGAGCCCGGCGATCGCGTCGAGTTTGTCGCTCACGAAGCGTTTGAACACATTGTCCAGGCCGACCTCGCGGATCAGCTGCGCATGCTTGAGGTGCCGGGTCAGGTAGAGGTCGTACGCGCTCTTGGCGGAGACGGCGACACGAACACCGTCGCGATCCACGTCGGCGATGGTCTTGAGCGCCGATCCGGGCGGCACGAGATAGGTCGCCTCGATCTCCACGTAGGCCGCAGTGAAATCGATCTGGCTCGCGCGCTGCGGTTCGGCGCCGAGGAAGCCCACGTCCCAGGCTCCCGTGCCTACGGCATCGGCCAGTGCGCCGGGTGAAGGGTAACCGATGACCTCGACGGGAACCCCGAGACGCCGGCCCAGTTCTTTCCCGAGGTCTACGGCAACCCCTTTGAAATCGCCGGTATGGGGATCCTTTGCAGTCAGCAGGAAGTTCCCGAGGTTGATGCCAACGCGCAGTGTGCCGGTCGGCGCGAGTTCGGAGCGGACAGCGGGGGAGAGCTCGTTCATTGCTTTTTCCTTTGATTTCCTGGAGATTGAAACCGCAGCATTAGACACCGGAGAGCGGCGCGCTGTCACCATTGCCCGAAGGCGTGACCCGTGACCGGTACAGGGCGGCGCGAATCTACGGCGGCGCCGATCGACGGTTCACGCAACATACAACCCACTCGCGAACAGGATTCGCTGCAGACGCAGCTTCATCGGCAGTTGCCGAAGCCCAATTTTGCGAAAAAGGCGGTCTCTAAGAGCCCGGCGCTCCAGAGGTCTCCGACCATTCGGCGCCGATTGATTCAAGCACGGCGGGCTGCACCGCGGGCGCGATGGGAATGATGCGTTGCGGACTTGCTTCCGGGTCGCGAACCGCATTGAAGCCGGGGCAGCGATACAACACAATTTCCGGTCCGTCGACCGGGTAGCGGCTGCAGTTCGCAAACATTACTTTCCAGACCCTCTTGCCGTAGATGTGGCAGCGCGACCGTCCCTGCTCGTCGAAGCTCAGGAATACGCAGGCCTGGTCGAGGCAGCATCTGCCGCAGTGCGTGCAATTGCCGACGATGCGCTCGGGGACAGCGCGCTCGGCCGGTGTCAGCCACCGCGTGATCATGCGCGAGACTGGGCGCGCATGCCAGACCGCGAGTATGTGCTTGGTCATGCGTGCCAGCGTGGCCCGGTAGCGTCGCAGGTAAACGCCTTCCCGCAGAACTGCTGCGGCGATTACGGGCCACACCGGGAGCAATAGCGCGGAGCCGAAGATCACGACGAACTCGATCGAGCGCGCAAGCGCCAGGATCGAAACATCTGTCGCTGCCCGGATTCCGGCTGCGGCGCGTTGTTTCAAGCCGCCCGGTTCAAGCGTAAGTGTGGTGCTCCCGCGCATTATCGTTTCGTTCGTGTGGCGATGCCTAACGAGCACGACCCGGCCCCCAATGGTGCGTTCACCGGCATTCTCAAACGCACCGAGTGACCGTTGACTTACACATAGGATACGGATCGATTACGAATTCAATAACTGCGCGCGCTCCGTGTCAAGGAAGTGGCAGAATTTGTGGCAAATTTGGTCTAAACCTTGCCGTCCGGGCTTCCCCTGCCCGTCGCCGGTCGCCGGGCGGTACGCAATGGCGAGGAGCGATCCGGCCTCGATGTCCACTCCATCCTTCAGGCGGGCTCCATCCCTTTTTTCCGGATTATAGGTTCCGCCGCTGGCGCAGTCAGGAATTTGACCAGCGCCTTTGCCGCCTCCGGCTCTTGTGCGCGGGCGTGGAGGCCGGCCGAGAAGGTGGTGATCTGCTGCACGTCCGGCGGCAATGGACCGACGATGTCGATCCCGGGCACCGGGAGCAGCTCGCTCATCTGCTGGAAACCGATCTCAGCCTCGCCCCGCGCGACGGATGCGCCGGCCGGCTCGCCCTGCACCTGCTTGAGCTTTGGTTTTACCTGGTCTTCGATGCCCATGCGCTGGAACAGCCCGGCAAGGTAGATGCCGCTGGGGCCGGTGGAATAGACAACCGACTTGGCGGCCAGAACCGCGCGCTTGAGCGCTTCGGCCGAACTGATGTCCGGCTTCGGCGCGCCGGACCGGACGGCCATGCCCACGCCCGATCGGGCGAGGTCGACGCGGCTGGCGATGATGCCGGCGTTGGTGAGTTCGTCGAGCGAGGCAGCCGAAAGGATCACGACATCGACTGTCTCGCCACCCTTGAGGCGGCTCATCATCTGCACGCTCGGAACCCAGAGATTGTTTACCTTGTGTCCGGTCGCGCGCTCGAATTGCGGCACGAGCTCCAGATACGCTTCCTTGAAGGCGGCGGACGCCATCACTTTTATCTTGGCCATTTATGTCTTCACTGTGGTTAGAGGATCAGAATCTCATCCGCCGGAAAAGACGATGAGTGCTGGTGATGCAAAACGGGTTCTCATCGCCGGTTCCCTTCACCGCGCCTTCCGATCGAGCCCCTCACCCCTCGAGGAACTCCGCTCCTCGCGCAGGGGACAGCAGCTTGCGGGTCATCGGGGTGAGCGAGGATGCGGGCGGCCTTCTGCTCCGAGACGCTTGTGGTGCTGTCGACTTGGAGAGGAGCGGCGCGCTGGCTCCATTGTTGTATGCCGGTTGTCACCTCGGTTGCTCGTGAATCGCGAATCGTAAATTGCGGTCCGTCACCCAATGCGCGGTGGATGCCCTTCTGACCGTCACCGTTCCTGCGAGTGAGGTCGCTGTCAAACGCGCCACTCCAAATCGGGTATTGTATTGGAATTTCCACGTTAGCCCAGCAAGCCAAGCGGTCGTGAGCAAGCCAATCGTCCTCGTCACCGCCGCCGCCGCCTCGGAGGAAACGCAGCAGCTCCTCGGGGGCGCGGGCATCGAGCTCGTGTTCATGCAAGGGACGGTCGACGAGGTGTCCTTGCTGAAAGCGTTCTCATGCTACCGCATCGCCGCAGTTATCCTGCGCGGGCCGGCGCCCTTTACCCGTGCCGTTTTTGACGAGGCGAAAGCCCTGAAGATCATCTCGAAATACGGCGCGGGCATCGACTCGGTCGATCTGCAGAGCGCGACCGCGCACGGGATTGCGGTCATGGTGACGATGGGCGCCAACGCGGGGGCGGTGGCGGAGCACGCGCTCGCGCTGATGCTGGCCCTTGCGCGGGATCTGCCGCGTTTCGACCGCGAGTTGCGCAAGGGCGTCTGGAAAGACCCGCATTATGTAGTGCGTGATTTCAGCGCGCGCACGGTCGGTATTGTCGGCTACGGCCAGATCGGCCAGAGGACGGCGCAGCTCGCGAGCGCCTGCGGCGCGAAAGTTGTGGTCCACTCGCGCACGCGGTCTGCGTTGCCGCCAGAGATGGACTGGGAACCAAGTCTTGACCGGCTGCTGGGACGCGTGGACATATTGAGCCTTCATTGCCCCCTGACCGATCAGACGCGCGGCATGATCGGGGAGAGGCAATTCAGGCTGATGAAGCCGGGCGCCCTGCTGATCAATACCGCGCGCGGCAAGCTCGTCGATGAGCCCGCGCTCATTGCCGCGCTGAAGAGGGGGCACCTGGCTGGCGCCGGACTGGATACGTTCGCAACCGAGCCGCCGGACCCGGCGGGTCCACTTCTTTTGCTGCCGAACGTGCTGTGCACGCCGCATGTCGCGGCCTATACGACGGACGCGGGTGCCCTCATGGGCACCATTTGCGCGCATAACATCATCAGCTACCTGCGCGGGGAGATTTACGACCGGCGGAACTTGATGAACTGCGCGGGGAGATTTACGACCGGCGGAACTTGATGAATCCCGAAGTGCTCGATGTCGTGAATCGTGAATCGTGAATCGTGAATCGTGAATCGTAAATCGTGAATCGTGAATCGTGAATTGTAAAACCCAATTCGTTTAACCGCAGATAAACGCAGATAAACGCAGATCTACAACTCGGAACCCTGAACCTTGAACCCGGAACTCGGAACTCGGAACTCGGAACCCGGAACCTTGAACTCGGAACACCGTTAGGTAGCCACAGATAAATACAGGTACAACTTCAAGAGCCCCTCCGCCTTCTGACCCAGAATCTCCTTTATCCCTTATCCCTCATCCTTAGTCGCGCCGGTCGCGCGCTGAACGCCAGCAGGCCGATGGTTGTGGCGAGCAGCGCCATGGCGCTCAAGGCCAGCGACCAATGGATCCCGATCACCCCGCCCACGACACCGATGGTGATGCCGCTGAAGGCGCGCAGCCCGAGCGCGGACATGTTGTAGAGGCCGATCACGCGGCCGCGGAGGTGCGCGGGCGCTTGCAGTTGCACCAGCGTCATGGCCATCGTGTGGAACGAAAGCTCGAGAAAGCCCGCGACGAAGAGCAGGGCGAGCGCGAGGAAATAAACGCTCGACACCGCGAATCCAGCCATGGCGAGACACCAGAACAGGGCGAGCACGAGGGCGGTGCGGGGGTTCGCGGGCAGAAGCCCGCGGCTCTCCAGAACAATTCCGGCAATAAAGGCGCCGCCGGCGTTTGCCCCGAGCAGCATGCTGTAGAGCATGCCCACGTCACTGTGGCCGAGGTCGTGGGCAAAGCCCGGCATCTGCGCCTGGTAGCCGTGGCCGATGAAAAAAGAGGCGCAGCCCGCAAGGAGCACCATGGACACGATGGTGCGGTCTCCGGCGATATCGCGAATCGTGCCCGCAATATCGCCGAAGCCACGCACGGCGCGAGCGGGCGGGGCCTGCTCCTGTCTGAAGCGCGGACCGTACGGCGCCTTCCAGAGCCACAGAACGATCGGCAGGTAGATGAGCGCGTTGAGCAGGATCCCGATCGAAGGGCCGAGCGCGAGCATGAGACTGCCGCCGACCGCGGGGCCGAGGAATATGCCAAGCCAGCGCGCTGTGGCGTTGAGGCGCACGGCGCTTTGCAGGTGCGCCGGTCCCACGATGTCGTGGATCAGCATCTGGGAAGCGGGCCCCCACAGCACGCCGGCGAGGCCGTGAAAAACAAGCAGGACACAGGCGTGCCACACCTCGAGCGTATCGGTGATGAAAAGCGTTCCCCAGGCGAGCGACACGGCGATGAACAGCCCCATGCCGATCTGGATGACGCGCCGCGGGTCGAAGCGGTCAGCGAGGTACCCCGAATAGAACGAGAACAGCAGGAACGGCACCCAGTGCGCGATGACGGCGAATCCACCCAGTTCCGGCGAACGGAACTTCTCGAACATTACCCAGTAGCTGATGACGTGCTCGATGTTGTCGGCCATCATCGCCAGCGCCGTGGTAACGAAATACACCCGGTAGGCGGGGTGGCGCAGTGCGGCGAAGGAAAGCTGCTTAGCGGCGGGCGCGGCGCCGCCTTCTTGCAGATAGGCCAAACGTTGCTTTCTGTTCGCTGTTTGCGAAGGCGCCACTATACCAAGGCGGAAGGCGGAAGGACGGCGGCAGAAGGTACAAGGCAAAACGAAAGTCTGATGCAGGCCGCGTGGGCGCTGACGGGCAGATTCCTCTCCGCGGATGCTGAAATTTTGACCCGGCGCGGCGCATAATTGACCGCTCGACAAGCCCGGTGATACAGTTTTCAACTAACCGGAAGTGGCGCCTGATCTTTCGATTTCTTCCCTGTTTCCACTGTTCCTCCAACGCCAGAAAAGAGGGGTTTCCATGAAATCCGCGCGCTTGATAGCAGGCATTCTGGCAGCGTTGTGGCTTGCCCCGGTCCATGCACAAGGGAATGATGCGAAACAAATGGTGGTTACGGTCTGTTCCAAATGCCACGGAACCGATGGAAATTCCAGCTCGCCGGCTATCCCGAAGCTGGCCGGCCAGCACAAGGAATACTTCGTTGCCCAGGTAAAGGCCTTTCGTGACCGGTCACGCAAGGACCCGGATGCGCATACCGACATGTGGACGATAAGCGGGCGCTTGGATGACGCAATGGTGGCGAAGCTGGCCGATTATTACGCTTCCCAGAAACCCGCTCGCGGCACGCCGGGCGATGCGCAGTTGGCCGCGAAGGGCAAGGTCATTTACGAGCGCGGCATCCAAAGCAGGGGCGTTCCCGCGTGCGTCTTCTGCCACGGGCAACAAGGCCAGGGCATCGCGGTCTTCCCTCGCCTGGCTGGACAACACGCCGAGTACCTGGTGAAGCAGATCAAGGTTTTTCATACGGACGATCGCCCCAATCTTGCGGTGACGATGAAATCCGTCGTTGAGCGGCTAAGTGACGAAGAAGCCGAGCAGGTGGCCGCGTACCTGCAAGGTTTATAGCGACGGACCGGAACCGCCTGAAAAAGCCGTGCGTTTTTGGTCTTCTGCAGCCAGCGGCTTTACTCGGCTGGCGCTTAATTCCCGGGTAACCGAGGCCCCGGCGTAAGCGGCAGCCCAAACTAGAGCGGTGAGGCGGCGGCCAGTTCCGCGATGTCCACCGAGGATGATCCGATCTCGCGCATCAGCACCTCCGCCGGTGGTTCCTGCTCGGCGGCGGTGCGTTGCGCCGGCGGCTTGAGCTGCGCCTCGAGATAGGCGCCGAGCCGCCGCGCTCGCGCGACGATGCGCTCGCCGAAGACGCGCCGCTCGGCGTTGTAGCGCGCAAGCGCGGCGTCGACATCGCCGCCCGTTTCCTTGAGCGCTCCGGCGAGGCACTCGGCGTCGAGCGCCGCCTTGGTAACGCCCATGCCCACGTGGGGCCGCGCCATGAACGCTGCATCGCCCAGCAGCGCGACGCGGCCCAGCGCCATGGTGGGCGACTCGACGTCGAAAATCGCGTGGAACAAGGGTTGCTCGGTGCGCGCCACGATCGCCGCGATCTGCGGCGCGAGCAGCGCGCGCGCGATTGCTTTGAGGTCGGCGATGACCTCCGGTCGAATCAGTGGCGGAGGAATTGCGATGCCGTGGCAGTGGCCCGTGGCGTCCGTGCAGATGTCGGGCAAGGCGCGCTCGGGGTCGGTTGGCCGGTACCAGATGTGGTTGTAGCCGCGGCGTCCCGGCCGGGTGTCGTTGTCGCGACCCGGCACCGGGTAGGACAGCATCATCTCGCCCTCTGGCAGGCAGAAGGTGTAGCGCTCGAAGAGCTCGCGATGCACGTCGGGCGGGAAGGACTCCTCGTCGACCAGGCCGCGCCATGCCACGTAGCCGGCGTAACGCGGCTGCACTTCGGGGATGAGTATTTCTCGCACCGTCGAGCGGATACCGTCCGCGCCGACGAGCAGCTCGGCGCGCGCACGCGAGCCGTCGGCGAACAGGGCAGTGACACCGCCCGCGTCCTGTTCGATGCCGGTGAGCTGCATCCCGAAGTGGTAGCTCCCGGCGGGAAAAGCGTCCTTCAGAAGGCGATAGATCCGGGCCCATGCGCTCATGCGCTGGGGCTTGCGCATCTCGTGGACGACACGGCCGCTGCGGTCGAGGCAGATGCGGTCTTGCACCAGGACGCTGATCGTGTCGTCCACCGTCAAGCCGAGCCGTCCCAGCGCGACGTGCAGCTCATCGTGAGTGCCGATTCCCGCGCCGCGGCTTGCCAGATCGTCCTCGACGCGCTCGAACACGTCGACGTCCCATCCGCTGCGTCGCAGCCAGTTGGCAGCGAGGAGGCCGCCAAGTGAGCCGCCGATTACGATTGCGCGCTGCTTGCTCATGAGATGATGGTGATAAATGATGGTGATGATTAATGGTGATGAAAGATGGTGATAAGTGCTTGTTCGCGGACTGTTAGCTCCTTATCCATCACCAGTACTCATCACCGCTTCTTGAGCGTTATTCCCACCCCGGCGGAGTCCATGTTGACGAACACGGTGTCAAGTGCCGGGTCGGTCGTGATGGCGCGAACGTAATCGGGGTCGGGAGGAGGCGAAGCCATGTTATGAGCGACGATGAGGCCGCCGGGGCGAATGAGGGGCAGCAGCTTTTTCAGGTAGTCGGGATAGCCTTGCTTGTCGGCGTCGATGAAAACGAGGTCGAGTGGGTCTTTGAGTTTCGCGATTTCCTCATGTGCGTCGCCGAGCACGAGAGTGGCGAGCGTGCCGAGGCCGGCGCGCGCGAAGTTCTCGCGTGCAATCGCCTGGCGGCCTTCGTCGATTTCGTAGGTCACGAGTTTCCCGCCCGTCTTGCGCAGCGCCAGCAGCAGCCAGAGCCCGGAATATCCGGTTGAGGTGCCCAGCTCCACGATGCGTTCCGCGCCGATCGATTCGGCGAGGATGCGCAGCAACCGCCCGTCTTCGGGCGGAACGCTCAGATAGCGGTGGTTGCGGTAAACCTCCTCGATGACGTTGAGAATGCGGCGTTCCTCCGCCGAGCCGGGTATAGGCAGGCCCTCCACCGCGTTTCCATGCCCGCGCAGCTGGCCCTGTGCCGATGCGGCGGGTAAGAGCGCTGCCAGTCCAGCTGCGGCGCCCAGTGCACGCCGGCGGTAAGGGTCGGGCGGCTTAGCCATTGCGTTGGAGAACGGGAAAAAGGGCCACCAGTGTAGCGCCGGCATAGGCAGCCCTCCAACGGTTCTCAGCGATGCTAGTGACCGGCCACGTGTCACCGGTCACGATACCGAAGCAATCGGGCATGCCGGAAACGGTTTTCTTGATCCTGGTCAAAAACACCCCCCATAAGGGGCGTAGCGTAAATGCAGCTGTAGCCCAAAGGAGGTGGAGCATGACATTCATGACGGCGATGGTTCTGGCGGCGGCGGCTCTCGTCGCTCTCTCCCTGGGGATGGGGGTGGCCTCCATGGCAAAAGGGGGCGAGGTCGCGCATCACAGCAGCCAGGAGTGGATGGTGGCGCGCGTCGGCTTGCAGGCCGTGGCGCTTGCGTTGCTGCTGCTCTCGCTCTTATAGCAAAGGCCGCCTGATTCGCGCCGGCATCGCTGCCGGCGGAATTGTCCGGCGCGCGGTTTCCCGGTTCGGATCCCGCGCAGAGACCGTCTTTACAGGTAGCTCTTGTAGTGCGGGTCGTACATCTGCGTCTGGACGTGCGCGGCGATATCGCCCGGAACGTCCCCGCTGCCCAGGTTCTGCTGATAGACGACCCGAGCGACCGCGACCGCAATGTTACCGGAGACCTCGCGTATGCGCGGTAATGCCGGATAGAGACTGCCCTGCTTGAGGTCGGTTTCCGTCACATCGTGTGCCAGCGAGTGCGCCGCCGACATGAACATCTCGTCGGTGATGCGATGCGCGCCGCTGACGATTGCACCCAGCCCCACGCCGGGGAAAATATACGAATTGTTGCCCTGACGCGGCACGAAGGTCTGGCCGTTCAGCTTCACCGGGTCGAACGGGCTGCCGCAGGCGAAGAGGGCGCGGCCGCCGGTGTAGCGGTAGGCCTCTTCGGCGGTGCACTCGGACTTCGAAGTCGGATTCGAGAGCGCAAAGATGATCGGGCGCTCGTTCAGCCGCGCCATTTCCTCGAGAACTTCCTGCGTAAAGGTACCCCCGACGGCAGCGACGCCGATGATTGCGGTCGGCCTGAGCGCCTTGATGGCGGTTAGAAAGTCACCGACCGGCGCGTGCTCGTGCGCGTAGGGCAGCTTGTGCTCGACGAGGTCGGTGCGGCCCTTCACGACGAGACCGCGTGAATCCACCAGCCAGCAGTGCCGGCGCGCGTCGTCTTCCTTCAGGCCCTGTGACACCATTGCGGAAACCACGAGGTCGGCGATGCCAGCGGCCGCTTCGCCGGCCCCAAGGAACAGGATTCTCTGGTCGGTCAGCTTTCCGCCGGTAATGCGCAGCGCGGAAAAGATGCCGGCGAGCGCAACCGCTGCCGTGCCCTGGATGTCGTCGTTAAATGTCGGGACGCGGTCGCGGTACTGCTTGAGCAGCCGGAACGCATTGTGGTTGGCGAAATCCTCGAACTGGATCACCACGCCCGGAAAAACCTCCTGTGCCGCGCTGATGAATTCTTCCACCAGCTCGTCGTAGGCGCTGCCTCTCAAGCGGCGCTCCCTCACGCCGATGTAGAACGGATCGTCGAGCAGCTCCATGTTGTTCGTGCCGACATCCAGCATCACCGGCAGGCACGAGTTGGGGTGCACGCCCGCGCAGGCCACGTAGAGCGAGAGCTTGCCGACCGGAATCCCCATGCCGTTCGCGCCGAGGTCGCCCAGCCCGAGAATGCGCTCGCCGTCGGTTACCACGATGATCCCGGCGCGGTAGGGCCAGTTCTCCAAGACCTTGGCGATGCGGCCGCGGTCATTGGCGGAGATGAACATTCCGCGCGGACGCTGATAGATGTGGCCGTAGCGCTGGCAGGCGAGCCCGACGGTCGGGGTGTAGATGAGCGGCTGCATCTCGTCGATGTTGTCGCAGATGACGCGAAAGAACAGCGCCTCGTTGCGATCGTGGAGGGCGTTCAGCGCCACGAACTTCTCGAGATCGTTCGGCAGCCCTTGCAGGTTCTCGAGGATGCGCGCGGCCTGCTGTTCCTGGTTGGACACGACCGAAGGCAGCAGCCCGCGCAGCCCAAGCGCGTCGCGCTCCTTCTCGGTGAAGGCCGTCCCCTTGTTGAGCGCCGGGTCGCGCAGCAGCGAGAGTCCATGCCGCCGTTCCGAAGCAACAGGGATGTTGCGCCTATTCTTCTCAGGCATGTTTGTCGTCCTCCTCCAAATGCAGAGCCAGCGCAGGTAACAAATTCATTTTGCCCCCCCGCAGGCGGGCATCCTTGATGCAGATCAAAAGCGGCTCTTGGCCGCCTCGAAGGCCGCGACCCGTAATCCGTGACCCGTGATCCGCCAATGCCCGCGGCAGAGCCAACGGTTCAGGAGCCAAGACATTGAATTTACATTATGCCGACGGTCCCTTCGCCAGATGAGAGTCACGATTGCCGGGCGCTGGCGGAAGCGAGGGCGCGATTGAGAAAACCTGTGAATATTGCAGCGATTTCGTCATCTCTCTTCTGCCACTCCTCCGGCGGCACGAGGTCCATGTCCTCGTCCTTGTCGTAGAGCTCGTGCAGCTCGCCGTTGGGGAGCAGCCGTGCCAGGTTCCGGCCGGTTTTTATATCATGGGTCCGGTCGTTGCCGGGAATGACGCAGGCCGGCAGCCGGATAGACTTCAGGTCGGCCTCGGAGGCGCCGATGATCGGCAGGTCGGCCCCTCCGAGAAAGTACTCGCGCCAGCGTGACATGGCTTCGACGAAGCGCTTCGGATCCATTTTCATCAGATAATCGCGGTTGGCGGCGCGCGCGGCGATGCGCTCCTGCCAGTGCTCGGTTGAGCACACCGCGGCCATGCCGCCTTGCTCCGCAGCTTCGATGTATTGGGTGTAGTACTGGTGCGCAAGCCGCTCCGCCGCAAAACGGCCGCCGGTAATGCGCCAAAGCAAAAGGGCGTTCACGAGCTTCGGGTAGCGCAGGGTGAACAGGATCGCGAGCCGGCAGCCCGACGAGCCGCCGCCCACGATCGCGGGAAGCGCGCCCAATTGCCCTAGCAGCTCGTGGAGATCATCGGCCCAGATCTCGTTTTCGGGGTCATCCCCGCCGATCGTGATTCCGGAGGCCCCGCAGTTGCGCCGGTCATGAATGACGACGCGGTAGCCAGCGTCGGCCATGCGCTGCGCGAGCGGTTTGACGCCCTGCAACGGGCGCCGGCCTCCGGGCGAGAGTGCCATCCACGGCCCTTTCGTCCCGAGCACCTCGTAGTTGATGTGCACGCCCCTTATGGTCGCCGCTGACATGTGTCTTCCTTCCTTATCGCACTGGTCCAACCAAGAAGTGGTGATTACTGGTGATGATTAATGGTGATGAGTACTGGTGATAGGAAAAATCCCTCAACCGCACAGCTGCGGCGCGCAGCGCTTCTTATCACCATTTCTCATCACCATCATTCATCACTGTTTTTCATCACCAGTACCTCATCACCAGTTGGGCGCGCTAGCCGCGCCCGACGAAGGGCATCTTCGTCGCCATGATCGTCATGAACTGGACGTTCACGTCGAGCGGCAGGTTGGCCATGAAGAGCACGGCGCTTCCGACGTGAGCGACGTCCATGCGCGGCTCCGGCGCGACCGTGCCGTTGGCCTGCATGACGCCTTTGGCCATGCGCTCGGTCAACGGCGTGATGGCGTTGCCGATGTCGATCTGCCCGCACGCGATGTCGTATTTTCGCCCGTCGAGCGAGATCGTCTTGGTGATGCCCGTGACCCCGTGTTTCGTTGCGGTGTACGCGATCGCATTCGGGCGAGGCGTGTGGGCGGAGATCGAGCCGTTGTTGATGATGCGCCCGCCGCGCGGGTCCTGGTCCTTCATGATGCGGAAGGCCTCCTGCGCGCACAGAAACAACCCGGTCAGGTTAACGTCAACGACGCCCTGCCACTGCTCGAACGCAAGGTCCTCGAGCGGCACGGTGGCGCCGCCGCCGGCGTTGTTGAAAAGCACGTCGAGCCGTCCGAACTGCTCCCTTACCGTGGCGAACAGCGCGCGCACGGCGTCGACCTTGCCTACGTCCGTCGGCACGACAAGCGCATTCTTGCCGGCTGCCCCGGATTCTGTAACGGTCTGCTCGAGCATTTCCTTGCGGCGCCCGGCGAGCGCGACGCGGTAGCCGTCCTTCAGCAACGCGAGCGCGACCGCCCGGCC